>JAZRBU010000022.1:0-61818 GCA_045635265.1 Akkermansia sp. | reverse complement strand
TTCGTGCGACCGGAGGTGAAGCTGCTTACCTTGCCGCGGCTGTTGCCGATGGCAAGTCCCAGGCTGCTCTTTTCCGTAAGCTGCTGCTCCATACCGAAAGCGGCACCGAACAGGTTGTAATCAGACCCCGCAGCCACGCCGTCAGAGCTCAGACGGGAGGATGCACCCATGGCACTCATCCAGACGGAGGATTTCTGCTCTTCACCCAGCGCTCTGCGGTTGGAAGCACGATTGCCGATGGTATCCGTGAAGGCGCGGGAAGCATTCAGCATGCCCCAGTTGCTCTGCACCAGCGCATCCGCCCCGCTGCGGTCGAATAATGTGACAGCTTCTGTTGCTCCGCTTTCCGGTGAAGCAGAACTAACCGCGGCTTCTTCACTGATTTCGTCTTTTCCGTCCTCTTCAGTCTCATCCGCGACATCATCCATAGTAATGGATGATGTTGAATTGCTGTTGTCGGATTCCATCCCGACGCCGGAGTCCCCTCCTTCAGCAGATTTAAATGCCGTCATACATTCTGAGAGAAAGCGTTTCCACTCAGAGGAATTAACGACGGTCAGACAGATGGCGTTGGTGTAGAATTTGAGAGTGCAGCCTGCGTTTTGCAAGCCTAACAAATAAGCCAGATTGCTGGATGCGGACAGATTGCTACTCTTATAATCGATGATACGATATTCTACATTTGGAGTCAGAGAAAGAGTGTTTTTGAAATTTAAGTCTATTGGTGCATTCAGGGTAAGCTTGTTAGCAATTTCTACGGTTGAATTGATATTCAGCGTACCTCCGGAAAGGGTCATGGAACCGGCATGCAGAGTGCCGTCCACGGTAAGAGATGAGCCGGAATTCATCGAGAGATTGCCGGATACTTTCATCCCGGAAAAATTTTGGGATTTTTGGTACAACGTGGCTTTGTTGAGCGTGAGTTTTGCAGCACTCATGTAGCCATATATGTTCAGCCGAGAGTTGGTGAGAGATGCCGAATTTTGAACTGTAAATTTGCTTTCTGTGCTGCCGACAGCATCCAAGACAGCGTTTTTCATTGTGAGATTGGATGCGCTGAAATTGCCATACATGCTGACTTTGGAATCGGTCACCGACATGGAGCCGCTAAGCGACAGATTGCGTTGAACGGAATTTTTCATGTTCAGGTGAGAGTTGCCGCTGATAGTGGCAGAGGCTGCGTTCAGCGGGGCGTTCAGTGATAAATTGGCACTGTTGCTCATGTTAAGATTGCCGCTGAGTTTTAATCCGCTGCCTCCGCCTTTCTGCTTGTAGAGACCACCGGATAGGGTCATATTTTTGCCGGAAAGATAACCATTGAGCTCCAGGACTGAATTGGTTAGAGAGGCACTTCCGTTCAAGGTGATTGTTCTCGTGTATGCACCGTTGAGTTTAAAATAGGAATCTTTCAATGTAAGGAAATTACATTGAATGTTGCCATAAAGTTCGGCATCTGAATCAGTAAGAGAAATGGAGCCGGACAGTGTGACGTTTCTGCTGTAGGTATCAACCGTGTTGATGGTTGAATTGCCGCTGAGAGTCAGGAAGCCGGTAGATAAAGGACCTTTGATCGACATGTCGGATCCATTGCTCATGGTCAGGCTGCCGCTGACTTTCACGCCGTTTCCTCCTCCTGTATGTGTCAGAGAACTGCCGTTGAGGCTGATAGATGCGGCAGAGATGGCCCCGTGGTGTACAATGGTTGAGTTGGTCGCACTAAGGCCTTTGGTAAGAGTCATATTTTTGGCGACCGCATTTTTGACAGAGTAACGAGAGTTGCCGGATAACGAGAGAGAACGGGCAGAAACACTGCCTACGGAGCTCAGAGAAGCACCATTGGTGATGGCGATATCCGAAGCCGTTGTATTCATAAATAAACCGCCGGACGTCACATTCAGGGAGGCCCCGGTACCGGAAATATTCAGCTTGCCGGTAGCAATTTTGCCGCCTGAGAGCTTAACGGCTCCAGATACGGTTGTTGTACCGGTTCCGCTGATAGTGCCGCAGATGGTTCCTCCGCGTAGAGTGGCAGTCTTGCCGGAGGCTATGTTAACAACGGAGCCGGAATTGAGCGTGCCGTTAACCGTCATGTTTCCGTTAAATGCAGTGCCTTTAAGCAATGAAGAAGCACCGGTAAGATTAATGGAGCCCTCAGTGGTACGGCCACCCATATCCAGCGTGGCATTGCTGATATGAACGGAACAGCTACCCAAGGCTTTATATGCGCCGATAACAATCTTGCCGCCTTGTAGATAGATGTTGCCCCGCCAGTTTTTGTTTGAGAGATTCACTTGGAGTGTGCCGGTTCCCGTTTTGGTCATATTGGCAGCACCGGCAATAGAGCCCGCCGTGGGTGTGGCACCGGAGAATGTCAGGGTTCCGGAACCGGAGACAGACATTGAGCCGGGAGATACCTGACTGCTGATGGCAACATTACCGCCGTTTTCGAAATAAACCATATCTCCTTTGGAGAAGGGGACGTTTCGAGAACCATTATTCAAATACCAGCAGGATCCCCGATCTTGTGCCCATGTGCCGGAACCTTTCCAGTAGAGAAGGTTTCCGTTGCTACTGACATTCAATGTTAATTTGCCGTCAGCCGAAGACAACTCGTAGTCATAGATGGTGCTGTTCGGCATGAGCAGGTTAAGATAATTCACATTGCCGGAGAAGCTTTTCCAATTAACCAGCACATAAGAACCGATGGCATAGTCAGAATCAAGTTTGAGCGAGGTTTGAGAGTTAATTTTCAGCTTACCGTCAATGGTAATGGGCGTGAAGTCCTTGAGAGATTGCGGAGCCTCAATGCTAAGGAGCCCGCCGTTGAGTGTTAAATCTGTAGCTCTGAAAGCTCCGTTTTTCACGTTGAGTGTTCCTCCGTTCATCGTGAGGTTACCCTTGAAGTTGCCGGCATTCTTTAAATCAGAAACACCGGAGCTTTTGGTGATGGTGTTGGAAAGGCTTTTCCCATTCATATCAAGGCTGCCGCCGGTCATTGTAATCCATCCGGTACTCAGGGCAGAGTTGCTGCCAGCCACCAGCGTGCCGCCATAGAGATTGGTTTGACCTTTGAATGTGTTGAGACCATTGAGCTGCACGGTGCCTTTGTCTGATTTATTGATGCCCCCCGGACCTTGGAGCACATTGTTAACCGTGCCTGATCGCAGGGAGACGACCCCGGAGATATTGATGGGATTTCCGCCGATTGAACCTCCGTTGAGCGTCAGAATGCCCTTGTAGGAAGCAGCACTTCGTATGGTTACGTTGCCATCGACAACGAGGGGATTGCTGACTGCATATCCACCCATATTCAGGATGCCTCCTTTCATTTCGACTCTACTGCTTCCCAGACCACTGCTGCTTTTCAGCACTACGTTGCCGTCTTCGATGATAGAACCTCCAGTATAGGAATTATTGGTGGACAGAGTCAATACGCCACTGCCGCGTTTGACAAGCTTCGTTTTGCCGGTGATTCGGGAAGAGGCAGTCTTTCCGGTAAGGGAAAGAGAACCGGAGTTGTTAACTATTAATTGAATGGGAGATACATAACCGGAGATGCTTACAGCCTTGCTGCCGCTCGAGTTGAACGCGATACGCGAGTTGTTGGTATCAACCGTTTCCGTGCCCAGCTTGGTGGCGCTCCAAATGTTGCCCTTTTCGTTCCAGGTGTGCAGGGCGGGCAGCCAGGTGTAGTAAATGATGTTATCCCGATAGGTGAGCTCTCCCGTGGATGTGGAGAAGAAGACATTCCAGTTGGTGATATCACGCTCAAAGTCCACGATGGGGTAGGGGACTTCCATCTCCGGATAGTCACCGCTGATTTCTACAGCGAATTTAGCATCTCCCCATGAGCGGAGCCCGCCGGGAATGGACAACAGGGGCATGGCCTCATTTGCAACGTAACGAAGCGTGATGGGGCCTTTCATTTCTGTCCATTCCGCAGACAGAGTGCTGTCGCTGAGCACGTTCAGGAAAGAACCGCTTTCAAAAGTGAGAGTTGTGAGTGCTGCCCGACCTTCGGCAAGTACCAATCCGCCTCCGGAGTTTATTGTTGCGACTCCGGTCCATTTAGCCCCGGAAGCGAGGGTAACCCAACCATTGCTGACGGTGGCGTTGTTGGTATGAAGTGTTAAATCGTTGAACTGCGCCGCATTGCCGCCGGATACAGTTATTGATTCCGCCGTGATCTTATTATTATCGCCGAACAGAGCATAGTAGTACTTGGTGTTCGTGAATGAAAGCGCGGATACATTACCGTTGCCTTTGGGATAGATGCGCACCACGTTATCTGAAGTTGCTCCTGATGCTGTATCATTGAACACAACCGAGCGGTTGGCGGAGTTCCTGATGGGATAGTAGGTGCCGTTTACGGATACTTTCCAAGCGGAATCATTTCCCGGGAGCGTATCGCAGTTGAGTTGGGCATTCACATGCCATATTTTGTCCGGGGATTTGCCGGTCCAGTACAAAGCATTGCTTTTATTTTCATACTGTGACAGCATGCTTTTGAGCTTTTCCGGGGTATTCAGATGTTTTACCTCGTTCACATACCATCCGTAAGGTTGGGAGAAAGCCGCATCTCTGTAGAGTTCAAGTCGATTGTTGGTATAGCGGACGAACAGCTCGGTGAGCCGGTATTCCTTATCATCCGAATCTGCGATATAGATGCTCTTGACCATGCCGTTTGAGCCGAGCGTGACACCGTAACAGGTGAGGGCATGTCCGCCGGGCTCGCCGCGGTTGATAGACAGCTCAGCTATCAGTCCCTTGTTGGTTCTGGTGTAGGTGCCGGAACTGTTTTTAGTGTAACCCAGAGCCGGAAGCAAATGGTTGGTAATGTCCGATAAGGTGGAAACTGACTGAAACGTTACCGGATCACCTTCAGTGAAGAAAGATTTCCAGTAGCCACCCTGACCTGTTGTTTTAAAGTATTCGGCATCATCGACCCCCTGAAGGAACCATTCTGCAAAACGCATCAGATTGCCTCCTACATTTTTCACATTGTCCATGATTTGGAGGTTCATTCTGAGGGAAAGAGTGCCATCTAAATCGCTGAGCAGGCTTTTATCATAAGTATAGCCATAGGGTAAATCCCTTGAGCCGTTGTAGAACACGCCGTAATAGGAGTGCCAGTATTGGATGATGTTTGAGGAGGCTTGGGCCCAGCAGGTCATATCATCATCTGTCATGTTGGCGAACCTCCCTTCAAACGAGGAGGTTGAAACCAATCTGCCCTCCAGCTCCCCGAGGAAGTTGAAATTGCCGGATTGATTGTAAAGCTCCTTGGCGGCGGAAACGGCGCCTCCTCCACTGCCGAATCCGTAGCTTCCTTTTCCGGTATCATAGAAACGAGAGGAACTGCTGATGTCGGAAGCATTGACTCCTTCTGCCATCAGAATCGTATTTGCCTGCGTATGGGGATGCAGCAGCGCGAAACTTGCCAGCAGCGCAAGACGGAGAGAGCGGTTAATCCTGAGTTTCATGATGAATGTGGGTCGGAAAAAGTGCCGGATTTACTTGTACTACTTATAGTAGCGTGAACAACAGGTGGAATTGTATAATTTTTTTTGTCATAAGTCAAGATTCCCTATCGTTATGGTCAGGGCAAACGCATTGGTGAATATGACACTTCATCATGTCATAAAATTCATATTATATATCAATAATAACGAACTGAGATAATATGACATCGTTTAATTGTGCGATGATTTTATATATGATATATTAAGCTTCCTCTTCAAATTATTGTATAATATAATATGCGCATACATAATCTTATTAAATACATGTCGCAAGTAAGTGATTTCAGGGACGGTTTTAACCTTAAACCTAATCTTGTTGATATATTAACTATTGCTGTCCTCGCTGTTCTTTCCGGGGGCGAAACATGGGATGATATGGAGCTTTACGGCAAAGAAAGGCATTCTCTTCTTAAAAAGTTTCTCGAATTGCCCGCCGGAATTCCCTCTCATGATATCTTTAACCGAGTATTTGCCCTACTTAACCCCAAATCTCTGGAAACAGCCTTGCAGGAATGGATTTCTTCCCTTGTTGCTACTCTTCCTCCTGTCCTCATATCCATTGATGGTAAATCTCTCCGGGAGAGCAATAAACCTTCTGCTCATTCCTTTGTTCACATGGTCAGCGCTTTTGCTTGCAGCTGCGGACTTTCTCTCGCTCAAAATGCCGACCATGGACGCGTTGAAAAACGCAGAACCAGAATTTACAGAGATATGGCCTGTATCAGTCAGTTCTGGGCTGGCTTATCAGCTGTTATTCGCGTGGATTCACTACGTTACGATAAAACAAACGCAGAGTATAAAGCTTAGGAAACGCGGTTCTACATCACCGGTCTGCACAATGTGGAGGCTTCACAATTCGCCCGCTGGATTCGAGCCCACTGGAAGATTGAGAACCAATTACACTGGGTGCTGGATATGGCCTTCAATGAAGATTCCAGTCAGAAGAGAGCTGGTAACTCGGCTGAAAACTTTTCTCGATTACTTCGGTTCGCACGAAACATCCTTAAACACTACAAGGATACGCACCCAACGAAGTTGTCCTACCGGTCAATGAAATTTAAGGCTGCCTTGCAGGAAGATTTTGCGTTAGAGGTGCTTAAGGCTGTTTTTGTATGACCTGTTTTGCATGACACTACTCCAATGCGTTTGCCCTGGATGCTGGGGTGTTTGCGGTTGCAAAACGTGCACGGCATGATATAATGGGCGGCGTTGCCGTTATGAGAATACGCCGCGTTTTACTGACATTGTGCACCGTTGCCGCCACGGCTCTGTTGGGTGCATGCTCCGGGGATGAAAAGCGGGAGCTGCCGCAGACGCTCCGTTTTTGTGAGACGTTGACTCCGGAAAAACCGGCCGCGCAACAGCATGTTGACACCTTCCGCGGGCATTTGGATGCCTACCTGAGCGGTAAATCTCTGCTGAGTGATTTCTGCTGCATCCCGATGCTGCTGAAGCTGGCTGCACAGGAAAAAGTATCGGATGAAGCCACGCTGGCGGCACTCCGTGAATTGCAGGATGCCGGAGCGGATATCGCCGCCCGGGATGAACGCGGAACCTCCGCGCTTCTGTTGGCGGCTTACGGCGGTTATCTGCAGACTCTGGAGTACCTGATGGATGAAGGGCAGAGTCTGCAGGATACAGATTCCACCGGGAGAACGGCACTCATGATGGCGGCGCAGGGCAATCAGCCGGAAATGCTCCGGTATCTGCAGGAAGAGGGGTTGAGCATTTCCGCCCCGGACAATATGGGGAATAACCCTCTCATTTACGCGGCCTACGGTGGCAGCCGCCAGTGTATTCAATACCTGCTGGAGCAGGGGGAAAATATACGCTCTGTGAACAATTCCGGGCTTGATTGCCTGATAGCTGCTGCCTACAGCGGGGATGTGGAGTGCTGCAAATATCTTATTTCTCTCGGACTCAGCCCCATGAGCTGCTCTACGGATGGGGTGAATGCGCCTATGTATGCCGCCAGAGGCGGGCATCTGGAGTGTTTCCTGTATCTGCTGTCAGAGGGGGCTAATCCTGCGGCGTTGGATGTTGCCGGCAATAATGTGGTGCATCATGCTGCGCTCGGCGGTCAGGTTGAGTTCCTGGAGTCCATGGCACAGTATCGCATGCCGCTGGATGAGCCCAATCTGCGTGGGCAGACGCCGCTCATGATTGCGGCTATGCATGGGTATGCCGATTGTGTGAAGTTTTTGCTCAGCAAGGGAGCCCGCCGCTCTCGAAAAGATTCGGAAGGCAACACGGCTCTTCATTATGCAACAACAGCGGGGCATGCCGAGTGTGCGGACCTGCTCAACCGGAAAAAATGAGCCCTCCGGTGCCTGCACCGCAACGGAAGCGGGAGATTTCTATCTTTCTCTGAGCAGTCGCATCAGGAACACTGCG
Source organism: Akkermansia sp. (assembly GCA_045635265.1). Classification (GTDB taxonomy): domain Bacteria; phylum Verrucomicrobiota; class Verrucomicrobiia; order Verrucomicrobiales; family Akkermansiaceae; genus Akkermansia. The sequence goes on along the minus strand of JAZRBU010000022.1, from coordinate 53,902 downwards.
GGCGGCAGCGTAAAGAGAAGCCCCGGCGGCATCATCAGTTGCAGCAGCCCCCAATTCCCATCCGTGACCGCCCCAAGTGCGCCGTAGAGAAAGAAGGTGCTGCCGAATATCATACTGCCAAGCGTGCACAGCAGGGAAATGCTCAGCGACTTCGGGAAAAGAGGGGCTTTTTTCAGCAACGCATTGCCGGAAAAAATCATGCCCGTAGAAAATAATGCCAACTGGCAGACCCACGAGAGTATACCGAATACGCCGTCTCCGCCCATAAGGCGCAGCTGCGGCAACCCGCTCCATTCTGCCGCACCGTACAGCAGACCGTACAGCGGCAGCGGCACAATCAGCAGACTGAGCGGTGCCAATAGAGTCAGCCATTTCCGGTGAAATATCCTCCGGCAGAGCTGCGCATAGACGAGCAGGGAGATGACAGATACCAAAAATTGCAGCAGGCAGAGTACAGCCTGTTCTCCGGCCTCAATGCCGCCGATAGGGCTGCTTATTGCCCCGGCAAAACACAGCGTGACGACGACTGCCGGCAGCAATCGGACCGAAAAATGCTTTGGCGGCGCAGATTCCATGACTGTTAGATGCTTAGAGCGGAAAAATCATTCAAGAAAAATGAGCCCTTGAGAAAGCAACGGGCAGATGCTACGGAAAACTTAGGGAACGCGGGAAGCTGCAAATCCTAGTGCTGCAAGATGTGGCATAGTTTTGCTATTGACGGTACCAGAACTTGTGGTATGATGCGGGGCATGAGATGCATTCAGTGCGGATATATGGATGACAAGGTCATCGACTCACGCATGTCCCGGGAAGGGACATGTATCCGCCGTCGTCGTGAGTGTCTGCGCTGCGGTTACCGCTACACAACCTATGAGCAGATAGAGCGCACGGAGTTGCGAGTGCTCAAGCGGGATAACATGACGGAAGCCCTCAACCGAGAGAAAATCCTCAAGGGCATGATTAAGGCCTGCGAGAAGCGACCGGTGGGAATGGACCAGCTGGATGTGGCGGTGGATGAGATTGTGGCAGAGCTGCACCGCGACCACCAGCGGGAGGTTCCGTCGTATCTGATTGGAATGAAGGTGATGGAGAAGCTGCAGGGGATAGACCCGGTGGCCTACATCCGCTACGTGTCGGTATACCGTCAGTTCCGCACGGTAGAAGAGTTTATTGAGTTGGTGCGGCGCATGGAAGTGAAAGCCGCCAATGATGCCTTACAACGCAAATTACCGCTGGGATGATAGCCTTCAAGAACAGTTTGCCGCTGCTGCAGACCGGCTATTGCGTGATATCCGACTACGGGGTGGAATGGATAGAGCGGGTGCTGCAGAATGCTGCGGATGCCGCCGGGGTGAAACTGCCGTTCCGCAGTGAGATTGCCCGCGGGGTGCTGTTGTATCTGGAGCAGGAGTGCCCGCTGCATGCCGTGCCTCTGGAGTACCTCTTTGAGCGCATGAAGCGTATGCTCTTTGAGGTGGGGCTTCCGCTGATTGCGCAGAATCTCCGTGTCCAGACCCCTCCGGTGGATATTGAGCTGGATGCTCTGGCCGGACAGCAGGATTTGCCGCTCTTCTTTTACACGGAATTGGGGCGCAAATTGGCGGAGCTGCGGAAGATGGGACTCAATACCTATCATTTTTCGGGCAAAAAAGAGTGCAGTCTCCTGCTGGGGGCTCGCCGCCGCGTGTGTCCTACCCAGCAGAGAGCTCTGGAGGAGCTGGATGCGTTCCTGACCCGGAACCTGAGTCAGGCCGGTTAATCCAGCAACCGGGAGTAAGCCTGCAGTTGTTGTTCTTTGCGTTGCTGCCAATTGATGGCGGCAACGCCTTTTTTGTAATCCGCATAGCGGGATTCAATGCGGCGGATGGCATCTTCCGGATTATCCGGCGGGCAGATTTCACCCGTGCGTCCCGGTATGATGAGGTCTGCGGCACAGCCTACGCGATTTCCGGCAATGACCGGCAAGCCGTGATAGAGAGCTTCTTCCACCACCAGCCCCCAAGGTTCATAGAGAGAGGGCAGGATAAACACATCGTGGCTGCGGTAAATTTCCGGCAAGTGTTCATTGGGGACAAACCCCATCAGCCTGATATTGGGCGTGGCTATGGCGCGCAGTTGCTCTTCCAGCACACCGGAGCCCACAATGGTGAGCTGCTTTCCGCTGCGGCGGAAGTGTTCTGCTAGAGAAAGTACATTTTTTGCCGCTATGAGCCTACCGACGAAAAGATAACGCAGAGGCCGGCGTGTGTTAATGGGATTTTTTTGCAGCGGCGCCGAGACGGTGCGGAAAAGCCCCACGCCGCCCGTGGTAAGGATTCTGCCGGCAAACCGCAGCTGCCGGAACAATTCCGCATGGGGAATGCCGGAGGCGAGCGCCGCAGACATCCTGCGGATAATGCTGCGTTTGAGCAACCCCCGCCACCCGTACATGGGAGAATCCAGAACGGAAGACTCACAGATGACGACATTTTTCTCACGGGGGCTGAGAAAAGAAAAGAGATTGAACTCCGGTACGAACCAGCCGGAGAAAAGAATGCGGCGGGCACGGATACGGCGCATGAGGGAGAGCAAGCGCAGAAAGACCAATACGCGGTTGCGGCGGTGCAGATTGCCGCGGTGCAAAAAAACGGTATCAAAGCGGTAGCGGGCATCTCCGTCCTCAATCCGTTCATTCACCGCTTCCTCTCCGTATCCCAGCAGCACCAGCAGCAGAGAATGCCGCCGTGCCAGTTCATTGCAGAGATTCAGTTTATAGAAGGATGGCGTGTTGGTCAGAAAGACAAAATCGTATTCTCTGTTCATTTTCGGAAAAGGGAGAAAAGGACCGCGCGCTCATCCCGGCGGAGATAGAGCAGATAAAAGACCAGTGTGGCAAAAATAGCATACCCGCCGCCCAGAGAGAGCAGCGTATACCAATCATTACAGCGCAGGAATACCGGTATGGCCCAGCCGCCTGCCAGACAGATGCCCAGCGGCAACAGCACTGGGTAGCACACCTCGCGGAAGAAAGCCTGCATATCCAGGCCGGCACGGCGGGAGTAGTAAAGGTTGAGCAGCAGACCATGCCCCAGCAGCAGAGAAAGAGCCGTGCCGCAGAACATACCCGTGGGACCGTAGTGTACGGTGAGCAGATAGCCGGGGATGAGGCATACCATGGCGGAAATCAGCAGAATAACGGCTCTGCCGTGGTGCAGCTGTGCCGCCTGCAGAATGGCAATGCCCGTGTTCTGGATGAGCGGCAGCATGAGCGGCAGCAGCACCGCGAGTGCCCCCAGCCATACCTGAGTTGTGGCAGAGCCAATGCTGCTGCCAACCCATAGTTGCAGGAAATCCCGCCCGAAGAGGCAGAACCCGCTCAAGAGGATGCCCAGAATACAGAGTTGCCACCGCCCCACGCGAATCATGAGCCCTGTCAGCTCCTGCGGGCTTTGGTGCTGCGCGGCTCGGTGCATGACCTCCGGTGCCGCCACCCCGGAAATGGCCGTGGAAAGGGTCATGAAATAGCGGGTAAAGGAAATGCCCAGAGTGTAAAGCGCGACTGCCTGCGGTCCGCAGACACGTGCCACAATCGGCGTGCCGATTTGCCAGTAGAGCAGATCCATGAGCTGGTTGAGCATAACCCAGAACGAAAAGCCGAACATGCTGCGGTAGAGCTTCCAATCCGGCCACCGAAAGATGACGCGCGCACCGAGACTGCGGAAAGCGTAGCCAACCTGCCAGAGCATCAGCCCCATGTTCAGGGCGAATGCCAACAGCGTGAGCGCTACGGCTCGCCCGCCCAGCCACAGAACCGGCAGCGTGAGACCTATATTCAGCAGAGCCTGAACCAATCCGGCTATTCCCGGTACCAGAAAACGACGGTAGGCAGAGGGCATGGCTGCCAGCGGGCGCAGCGGAAAAGATAGCACAAAATTGCTCAGCGTGATGATGTAAAGGATACGCAGCAGGTGCAGTTGCGTCTCATCCGCTTCCGGCAGGAGGGAGGAAAGATGATAGAAACCTGCGACTCCCAGCCCCAGAGCCGCCAGCCCCAGCACGCAGAACAGCAGAATGACCTGTCCCAGAAAATACGCCTGGCGGTTGAACCGCCGCCGGGCTTGGTAGAAAATCACATACCGTGTGACCGTGGCCCCCAGGCCGAAGTCCGTGAGCCCCAGCCAGGCAATGATGGAATTGCTGAGCATGAACAGCCCGTATTCCGTCATTCCCAGTTTGGTGATGATGATGGGGGTGAGCAATAAGCCCATGGCCAGATTAAGGCCGATGGAGAGGTAATTGAGGATGACACCTGCTTTCAGTTCTCGTTGCATGAGTAGATGGGGAAGGGGGCGGAGTGAATGAGTGCAGCGGCATCCCACTGCCCGGGAGTCCATAGTGCCAGCGCCGCTTCCGCACGGCAGAGCGGTACCGGTTCTGCGGAGCTGCGCCCGATGGAGTCGAAGAAATCCCGGAACTTGAAATCACCGCCGATGATTCTGTTGCCGGAGATCACTGCCCGAGCATTGGGAATACCATAGGCCTCTGCGGCAATGAGCCCGTGCAGAGAGGTGGAAATAATAGCGTCGCAGGAGCAGATGTCGTCAATCACATCCGTCCAACGTTGATAACGGCTGAGACGTATGAGTTTGGTGTGAGGGTGAAACAGAAGATAGCGCTGCACGTCTGCGCTCTTTTCATCCGTGTAGTGGGGAATGAGCCCGATGCGAGCCGTTTTTCTGACACCCCTCGGGCGGTAAACGAGCGGCAGCAGCAAAGCGGGATCACCATATACGGCAGGGCACTCTATCCCCAGCGCCAGAAGTCGCGCCCGTGTATGGGGGCCCCGCACCGCCAGCACCTTTTCCGGTGCCGCCGGCAGGCCTGCGGAGTCGGAAATAAATCCTGCACCCCAGATGGTGGTGCGGGAGGTGCATTTGAGACTGATGGTGCTGCCGATGATGAGAAAACTGCGCTGCATGCCGAATCGACATAGCCAGGAATAATCCGCTATACATACTTTCCGCCTGAATAAACGGGACAGGAAATAATAGTTGAGCTCATCTCCCCAGTTGGAATGGTTGAGCCGCGTGCGGTTAAACGTGACGCAGGCCGCAGTATTGAGGTGAGGAGTGCAGCATTGTGCGGCCAGCGTCTGCAGTTGCATCAGTCTGTTTTTCATGGCAATTCAGAGAAGAGCTGCTCCCAGGTATCCAGAATGACGGGGAGAGCAAAGCGGTTCAAATGAGAATGGATGTGTTGTTGGTGCGGAAGATTGCTGAGATTAAGCCGTATGGATTCGCGGATGGCTTTTGCCATGGCGGTAGGGCTGTGTTTCCGGAGCGCGAGCCCCCATTCCGGCTGCGCCAGTAATTGGGAAAGTGCCGGGAAATCATAGCTGATGGGAAAACAGCCGAACGAAAGTGCCTCCTGAATGGCCAGACTGAATGATTCATGGTCAGACGGCAGCAGCAAAAGAGTGGCTCGGCGGTAGAGTGTTTCCGGCTCATCCGTCTGCCCCATAAAAAAGACCCGTTGCAGTTTGAGCCGTCGGGATAGATTCTCCAGAGAGTCCCTCAGCGCGCCGTCGCCGACAATCAGCAGTTGCCACCCTGCGTTCTCCGCATCGGAGCACTTCCACGCACGGAGCAGGTGGTCCACATGCTTCTCCGGTGACAGTCTGCCGACAAACAGTGCCGTTTTTTCCTTTGTATGCTGCCACTCAGGCTCAAAGGCAGCGGGATTCGGAATAACGCGCACCTTGCTGTTAGGCGGGAGCTCGGAGAAGCGGAAAAGTTGTTCCTTCAGCGCCGGGGCGGGCACGACAACGGCATCTGAGAAACGCAGAAGATGCCTGTAGCGCTGCTTTCTGTTGCGGGTGTGCATGCGTTTGAGCCAGGGAAGCCGTAATAAACGCACCGCATCCTTCCAGCTGCGCATGGGGTAGCGGTAGCAGCGGTAAAAATACTGCAAATCCCCTACAATGTCGAAATGAATGCAGGTGATGATTTTACCGGGAAACTTCAGGGATGATGTGTTGAGGAAGTATACATCATCACTGGTGCCGGCTTCGTTGATGAGGATGTCGATATCCAGTTTTTCACACAGGATATCAGCGTACGCGGCTTTGCCGTCCGGTGTCATGCCGGCGCAGGTGAAAGTGTGGTACGGCAGGGGGACGGTGACACATTCCTCTGTGATGAGGAAGAAGACGCGGTGCCCTCTGCTGCGGAGCCCGTTTGCAATTTGATAGGTCACCCGCTCGGTACCGCCGCGTGTGGGACGGATGAGATTGCCGAAAGAAAAGAGAAGATTCATGGTGTGTATTCGGATTCACGGATATACTGGTCACAAACGGTGCGGTACCACCATCCCTGGAAAAAATGCCAGAGGAAGCCCTCTTTCCCATCCAGAAATCCCAGACGCAGGAAGTAACGGTAAAGAAACAGAGCTGCGCCTCTCCAGAACAGCGGCAGGTGTGCATACAAACGCTTTCTGCGTTTGATGCCGCGCAAATATGCCGGAGTTGCAGCAGGGTAGAGGAGCTCTTGCCTGCATGTGTCTGCTTCCCGTTGCGCGTAGCTCAGGTGCTTGGTGAACCATTGTGACAGTGGCGCCAGATTGTTGTCTGCAAAGAAAATATCACTGCGGACGGATTTACCCTGGCTGAGCACCAGATGCTCATCCATTGCGCGAACTTCACAACGGGCTGACCCACGTCGGAACACCCGCAGCATGGGGATTTTGTCCGTGCCTCCGTGTCGAATATGGCGCCCCAGAAAATAGCGCAGCCTCAGCAGGAGGATACCGTGGATATCCCGCGGCAGCTGCTGAATGAGCTCCAGCAGGCGTTCCCCTTCGTTCTGCATGAGGTATTCATCCGCATCCAGACGGATAATCCATTCGGCGTCCGTTTCGATGTTGTTCAGTGCCCAGTTGAACTGGTGAGCCTGTGTGCCGAGCCACGGGTGCTGAATCAGATGCACTCTGGAGAACTGTCTGCAGATAGTGGGCGTTCTGTCAGTAGAAAAGCTGTCAATGACGAAAATCTCGCGGCAGAAGTCCAGCGCGCGGGTGAGACAGCGGCGGATGTGCCGCTCTTCATTGTAGGTGAGGATAACGGCACAGAGTGGGGACATGGTGGGACGTGTCATGATTTATACGTTCTTGTGGAAATGATGATGGCCGGATTTCCGCCGACTACGGTTCTTGCCGGGACATCTCGGAAGACGGCGGCCCGAGCCCCTACCACGGCTTCTTCTCCAACAGTGACCCCCATGCCGATAAAGGCTTCCGCCGCCACCCATGCTGAATTGCGGATGACGATGGGGGCGGAAATGGTGGGGTGAGAGCGTTGGCGGATGTCGTGTGAGGCTGTGCAGAGGTGGGCCCGTTGGGAAACGGTGGCGTGCGCCCCGATGCAGACGTGCGCAACATTATAGCAGATAACGCCTTCTGCCAGACAGGAATGAGGGTACATGCTCAGCTTACGCGGGCTTCGGATGCGGGCAGAGGCATAGATATGCGCACTTGTGGCAATCTGTGCCCCGAAGAGGCGCAGGATAAAAGCCCGCCAGGGCCTGAACAACTGCCCGCAGAAAGGGCGGAACAGGAGCAGACGGGTTATTTCCCAGATGGTGCGGTAGAGTTTATCGTTCATGAACAAAGGAAGGTTGAGGGGCTTTCCCCAGCAGATAGAGGTACAGCTGCCGTAACGAATGACAGATGACGGAGGGAGCAAATTGTTCCTGTATCAACCGCCGTCCGTTGTCGCCCATACGGCGGCGCTCTTCCGGGCTCATGCGGTAAAACTTCAGCAGCCCCTTGGCCAGTTCCGTGGCTGTGTTACCCTGCCAGTAACCGCACTGCCGCGTGTGCAGCACAGCCCACGGCGTCCGGCGGGATGCGAGAACGGGAGTACCCATCTGCAGAGCTTCCGCAATGCTCATGCCGAAGTTTTCCTGGTGGCTGGGGGCACAGAGAACATCCAGAGATTGGAGCATGGCGTACTTGTTGCGCCCTTCAAGAAAGCCGACAAAGGAGACCCCCGCAGCCCCGACGTCTCGGATGAGTTGTCGGAGGGTGTCCGTGTAGCTTTTCTGCCCGCTGCCGATGAGGATGAGCTCTGCATTTTTCAGCCCCAGCAATCCCCATGCGCGGATGAGACTTTCTATGTTTTTGATGGGATGAAAACGGCCCAGGAAACCTACGCGGAAATGATGGTGCTCTGCCGTCCGTATTTCCGATAGGTAATCCGGCGGTGCTACCGGCAGGGGAATTTCGGCAATTCGGGCCTTCGGTAACAGTCTGCGCACATGGCGGTACTCCGCATCGGACGTGACTATGATACATGCCGCTTCCTGCAAATCCCGTCGGTGTCCCATCCGGAGCAGAATCTGCTTGATGGGGCTGTGCCGCTGCATTGCCTCCGGGTACAGCATGCCGTGGGTGGAAATGATGTAGGGAATACCGCGTTTGCGTGCCTGAGCACAGGTGTAATGGTTGATATCTCTCCACAGCCCGTGCGTGTGAAAAATAGTTGCCTCTGCCCGGCGTATTTTCCGGCGGAGAGCCGGAGATATTTGCAGCGGAGAAAACGTGTATTCCGCAGGAGTACGGGTCAGCAGCTCCGCACGGCATCCGGCATCCCGCAATCCGTTTAAAAGAGCTGCGGTGGAAGTGGCCGTGCCGCCGTCTTCCGCATTCATGGTGGCGATGGTGTGGATGATATTCATACGGCTAATTCAGAAAAAAGTTGTTCCCATTTGCGGCAGATGCACTGTGGGGAAAAGGCTTGGGCGTAGCGTTCTGCTCCTTTGCTGAGTTTGTCGCGGAGCTCCTCGTGTTGCAGCAGCTCCGCCAGTTCCCGGGAGTAGGCCGCCTCATCAAAGGCAGGGACGACAAGGCCGCTCTGCCTGTGGAGAATAAGCTCCCGCACGGCAGGGTAGCTGTCAAAGGCCATGGGAATGCAGCCGTGTTGCATGCCTTCCAGCAGTACCATGCCGAATCCCTCATAGGTGGATGTGAGACAGATGACGGCAGATTCCCGATAAAACGGGGTGGGATCCGTGCAGCCGTGGAAATGGCATCTTTCGGCTCCCAGACGTGCAGCAAGATTTCGGTTGAAATCTAAATCCGGTCCATCCCCCAGCAGGTGTAGGTGCCAGTCCGGACACGTTTTTTCTGTCTCTGACCAGATGCGGATGAGTCTGTCTACTCCTTTGGACATATTTTCCATTCTGCCCACGAACAGCACCTGCTTTTTTTTCCTCTCACGGATTTCCGGCGTGGGATAATGCGTGCAGTTGGGGATGACTGTCAGCTTGTCACAGCGGGGACAAAGCTCCTGAAACTCATCAACAGCCGCATGGGAGAGGGTGACAATGCGGTCATAGTGCCGGTTCAACGCTGCGAAATCTTTTTTTTTCATCCATTGCGCCCGCAACTTCATCAGGGAGAGAAAAGGACCGTGATACAGGGCGGAGAGAAAAGCATTGGGTATTCTTTTTTTTCGTACTTGTTTATAATGCCGGAGAGCGGATAGGGCGGAACTGTGCTGGACGGCAATAATCCGCGGTACTTTCTGCTGCAATTTTTCTCTGCCGGAGAAAAATCCGTGTCTGCCGATGATGCCGCCTTCTTCTTGGTCGATGATGATGTCCGGCTGCAGTTCGCCCAGCAGCTGTTGCAGATAATCGGCCGGAGACAGGTGCTCGGGCAGATAATACAGCGGGCAGGGGCAGTGATAGGTCGCCTTCATACGGTTGGGGTATCGGCAGAGTACGCTGACGCGGTGCCCGGCGCGCTGGAGCATGCGGATGAGGGTGTCGGTGACACGTTCCATTCCCCCTTGGAGCCCGTAGGGTTCGTTAATGTTGTAAATAAGGATGTTGCTCATGTTTGTGAAAATCAATCGGTTGAGGATAAGGCTGCGGAAATGCAGCTCCAAAGCAGAAGGCAGAGAATGCTGCCGGCGGAGATGATGTAACCTTCAAATACCATGTGGATGCAGAAAAATATCAAAACGCAGGCAGACAGGGGCGGAAGTCCCGGGTGCCGTGCTCCTCTGCGTACGGCAAGTGCTATCATGCAAAAGAGCGGAATACTGCCGCAGAGCCCCAGCATGGACAGACAGCCCAGCCAGGAAGAGCCGGGCTCAATGCTTCCGCTGTGCAGGCTGTGCGCAAAGGTGATGATGGATTGAGATGCGAATCCGACCCCCAGAAAAGGATGCTCCTTAAACTCCTGCAGGCGGTCGCTCCACAGCTCCTCACGGGAGCTGATGATACTGCCTGCTTCTGCGCCTGATGCAAACTTATTGCTGAGGCCTTCTGTGAGGAAGCTGCTGAAAGGCAGGATAAGCAGCAGGAGAACGCCTGCTGTCAGAAGCCCGAATCCTCTGCCGGAGGGAGTTTTGAAGAGCAGGTAAAGTACACCTCCTGCAGTTGCCAGCAACGCTGAGCGGGAGGAGGACAGCAGCAGGGCAATCAGACACGCGCAGCTGCCAAGCGGGTGCCGGAGTGTCAGGTTGTTTCTGTTTTCCCGGCATTGCAGAATGCTTCGGAAAGCACTCAGAAAACCGATGCCCGCCACCACACCCAGAATCATGGAGTGCGGAGTCAATCCGCGGAACAGCGGGCTGCCGCCGCCGACTCCGAACAGAATGGCCGCTGCTGAAATACTGCCGATGAGGAGACACGCTGCTGACAGAAGATGAAACAGTTGCACGGAAAGCAAGTCGTTTTCCCTGCTGCGGAACAAGGGACCTATGCCTCCCATCAACAGCGCAAACATTCCCAGTCTCTCCCAAGGGTGAAAGACGGCAGGAGGTTGGTTGACTATGATGCCGGCAGCTGCGCTGAGCAGACAGCATAAGGGAAGAATAGAGACGGATGCTGCCTGTATGCCACGGAGTATCGGCAGCAACAGCAGCAGGCCGTAATAGGCCGGGCTGAAAGGCTGCAGCACTGCCAGCATGAGCGGCAGAACGGCGATTGCGGCGGCTCCCACTGTCAGTTGCGTACGAGTCATGGTGCCTGATAGAGTGCAAGGTATTGTTCCGTCATGGCGGTATCCGTGAAATACTGCCCGGCGTAGCTTCGGGCGCGACTCGCTTTATCGTTAGCCGTGTCCGGGGCGGTCATCAGCCGGGCAATGGCCGCCGCGCAGGCCTCTGCTGAGTCTGTGCGGAACATATACCCCAATTCCCCGTACTGCACCACTTCCGCCAATGCAGGGCAGTCTGCCGCCAGCACCGGAAGCCCGGCGGCCATGGCTTCCGCCACCGCCAGCCCGAATCCCTCCGACCGAGACGGGTGGACCAGCAAGTCGTAGTCCGGTAGCATGCGGTACACTTCTTCTCGGGAAAGCTGCCCGCGGAATGTCACCGTTTCTTCCAGTCCGAGCTGTTGCACGAGCTCTTCCAACTTGCGGCGGGATTTGCCGTCGCCTATCAGCTCCAGGCTGCAGGGGAGAGCGGGCTCTGCCGTACGCAGCAGGTGAATGGCCCGTATGAGAACATCCTGCGCTTTATCCTCAGTATCCAGACGTGCGATGTTGACCAGCCTGCGGATGTTTTTGCGCGGCGGGATGACCGGCAGGGCTTCCGTATGAATGCCGTTGTAAATGACGGAGGTATTGGTGAGTTTGTAGAACGAGAGCAGGTTTTTCCGGACCGCTTCCGAAATGGCCACCACTCGGTGTGCACTCCGCAGTGCCAGATGGGTAAGGACGGAGTAGCCGTTCATCATACCGTGGACGGTGATAATATGACGAGCCGGGTATTGAAACAGCAGCCTGTTGCGGTGGAGGTGGTAGTGGATGATGTCCGGGCGCAGTTTGTGCATGAGCTCACGTGCCCGCAGCAGATGAATGGGTGAATGGCTGCCCGGCGGACGCTTCAGAAAGTGTACACCGACTCGGATATTGAGCTGTTTCAGCAAATCGGGGTCGTATAAATCACTGAGAATCACCAGATGGACTCTGTGGCTCCTCATCTGGTTGCGTATGAGGTCCTGTACGAGTAATTCTGCCCCGCCGAGAGTGTAGGACGTTACGATGTGAACGATAGTCATGATGCTGTCGATTCAAAGAGTTGGATGTGTTTATTTGAGCATGTCTCCATGGAGTATTCTCTGAAAGAGCGTCTGACCTCCCTGCGCATGGTGTTTTGCTGATCCGGCGTGAGCGACAGAGCTTTCTCCAGAACCTCAAGGTAGGATTCTTCTGAAAAATCATCGGCAAAGTAGCCATTGTATCCGTGGCGGATTTTGTTGGGCACGTCTCCGCAGGGCGTGCAAACGGGAATCAGCCCGGCAAAGAATGCCTCTATCAGCACCAGCGGACCGCTTTCCGTGAGTGAGCTCAGACAGAAAAAATCTGCGGCGGCCATATAGGCCGGTACATTGTGCCGAGGTCCCAGAAAATGGATGCGCTCATGCCGGAGTTGTTGAACTCTGCGGAAATAGTCTGTATCCGGTGCATTGCCAATCAACAGAAGTTCGATGTTGTATCCCTTTTCCGCCAGTTTCCTGACTGCCCCGCAGAGCAGAATTTGATTTTTGACCGGGGTGATGTTGGACACGCTCAGCAGAATGGTACCGCCGCGCCGTTTCCGTATTTCTTCCACTTCCCGTACCGCAGAGGAATCCGCCAGTTGTTGTTCGGATATGGCTCTGCCAGGAGGAATCACCGGCACAGGGAATCGCAGAGATTGGGCTGTGAAGGCGGAAGTGGCAATCACCTTGCAGTGCCCGGAGCGGAACAGCGCGTACTCTGCCAATTTGTTGAGTGTCCGTGATGGAATTTCAAAGCTTGATTCACTGTGCAGGGTGTAGTAATAACGTCCGCCCCAACCGCTCAGGATGGATGGAGCTGCATAAAACAGGGTATTGGAGCCGTGGAGGTGGATGATGTCCGCCCGTTCCCGTCGCAGCAGTGCAGAGAGTCGGAAACACAGCCGAATATCACGCCCCGGACGCTTGTTCATTTCCTCGAGCCGGATATTGGGATGCAGCTCTTTTCTGGCTGCTCCGGCGGGGGAATGCAGCACCACCAGAACGACTTCATGGGCGGCGGCCAGACTGTTGCTCAGGTCTACAACAAAACGTGTCACGCCGCACAGGGCGTATGTCGGCATTATTTCAATGATTTTCATGGTTGAAGGCGCTAAAGAGGGAGAACTTGGACAGAAATCTGCTCAGTGGGTAGTGCCAGGGACAGGGAATCCCGTTTTTGCGAAAGGCTCGGACATTGAGCATGCCGTTTCTCAGGACGGCACTCAGCCCGGAAGTGGAGAGGCCGCCTATTCGCATGAGGATGAGGCTCTCCGGGATGAATTTGGTGCGGATGCGGTGTTTTTCAATGAATCGGAGCATCAATTCAAAGTCGGCGGCACTGCCGGCAGCGCAATCGAATCCTCCGTATTGCTCAAAACAGCGTTTGCGGCAATAAAATGTGGGGTGTGCAGGCATCCAGCCCCTGCGGAATGCACCCTTGAAATAGTCGCACCCGCACCACTTCCGCACCACATGGCCGGATTGATTGATAAACTCGAGGTTGGCATGCACGGCATCGGTTTCCGGGTGCTCCATGAAGCTGCGGCGGATGGTGGCCAACACATCCTGATGCCGGAATACATCATCTGCATTGAGAAAGCCCACAATTTCACCTGCGGCGAGGGCAAGCCCCTTGTTCATGGCATCGTAAATGCCCTGATCCTGTTCGGAAATCCGGCGCAGACGATTCCCGAACAGAGGTTCATAGGCCTGCAATAATTCCGGCGTTCCATCCCGGCTGCCGCCGTCTATGATGATATATTCCGCCGGAGCTTCACTTTGTTCCAATACGCTCTGCAGCGTGCGGCTCAGCGCATCAGCACAGTTATAGCAGACGGTGATGAGACTCAGGTTCATGATGCTTCTGTGTTTCGTCCGGTGAAAGAAAGAGCTTCCGGATTTTGTTCAATGCCGTCTTTGCGGAGGACTTTGCCGATCGTCTGCAGGATAATCCAGACATCCGTTGCCGGGGATAGATGCCGCTGGTAGTACAAGTCACAGCAAATCCTCTGACGGAAGGTGAAGGCATTGCGCCCCAGCACCTGTGCCAGCCCGGAGATACCGGGGCGCAGCTGCATACGGCGCGTTCTGGTGCGCAGTGGGAAACACTGCATTTGTTCCGGAATCCAGGGACGAGGCCCGATGAGTGACATGTCTCCTCTGATGACGTTCAGGATTTCCGGCAGCTCATCCAGAGAGCTTTTTCTGAGGAAGCTGCCGATACGGGTTGTTCTCTGACTGTCCGGCAGGAGCCTGCCTTCGCTGTCACAATGATTGTTCATTGTTCGGAATTTGATGAGTCGGAATAATTTGCCTCTGTACCCGATGCGGGCTTGGCAGAAAAAGGGATTGCCGCCCTGTACCAGACAGAGGAGGAGCGCAATGAGCAGCAATAGCGGTGCCAGCAGTATAAGCGCACTGAGGGATAACAGCAGGTCTGCCGGGCGTTTGATGTAGTGGGCATAGGGGGGGGATTTGGGGGGGAGTTGGGGGTGTCGTTTATTCATAGAGGGGTTATTTCCGCAGGGGCAGCGCGTTGAACCCTGCCGCGCTGTGGGCATCTGAGCCCCACCAGGAGTAGAGCCCTTCTGCGCTCAGTCTCAGGCATAGCTGCCGGACGCTTTCGCCGTAAAAGCCTTCCGTTGAGCCTATATTGCCTTGAAAACGGATGCCTTTGCGGTGTAGCTTCATCAGCTCATTCAAATCCAGAAATCGGCAGTAGCGTTCCGGATGCGCCAGAACCGGGGTGTAGCCACGTTGGCGTATGGCGGTGAGCAGGTCTGCCCAGCCGCCTATAGGGTACACGGGAGACAGCTCCACCAGTAGGTGCGGCGCGTGCTGCCCGGGAGCCGGCCAGCTCAGCAGTTCACTCCCGTCCAGAAGCTGGGCAAAGCGTTCGTCCATCATGTATTCTGCAGATAGCTGAAGGTCAAAATCCGGGTGCTTTTCAGCAACGAGCCGGCGCAGTCTGTAGAAGCGGTTGCGGAGCAGGGTGGGAGTGTTGGCCGGGTATTTCAATGAAATGTGCGGGGTACAGATACAGCCCTGCAGTCCGCGGCTTTTCATGGCGAGGATGAGCGCCAACGCCGCTTGCTCGTTATCCGTGCCGTCATCTGTCTGGGGCAGCAGGTGGCAGTGCGTGTCCGTGCCGTGTGGCATCAGCTGTGCGGTGCGGTATTTTTTGCGGAACAGGGGCAGGGTAAACATGGAAAATCTGCGCTCAGTCTGTTGTGCCTGTGTTGCTGTAGCGGTAGTCATATCCGTGGTAATAGTCATGAGTGGCTCGGAAGTTGATGCCGTTGAGGATGAGGGCAACGTGAGGAAGTCTTCCCGAATCTGCCAGTTGTTGAATGCGTCTCAGGTAGCTTTGCCGGATTTTGCCGGAGCAGATGACGTAGAGTGTGATGCTGCACTGCTCTGCCAGTACATCCGTATCTGCCAGCAGGCCGTAGGGCGGTGAGTCTACGATGACGGCATCATATTTCTCCTGCAGGCTGTGCAGCAGGGTGGAGGTCATGGCCTGCGAGAGCAGAGTCACCGGCTCCGGAACGGGGCTGCCCGCATAGAGTATTTCTGCCTTGCCGGGCAGTTGCTCACAACCGGGTAGAGGATGCAGCAGGTGCTCCGGATGGCTTTCCTCATGCAGCAGTAAATCCGTGAACCCCCTGTGCCCGTAGCCTCCCAGTGAACGGGTAAGGGATTGCTTGCGCAGGTCTGCGTCGATGAGCAGCACCCTGCGCCCGATTCCGGCGTAAGCCGCCGCCAGGTTGGCGGAAATGAAGGTCTTTCCCTCATTGGGGATGGTGGAGGTAATCAGGATGAGCTGCCCGCCGCGCTCCTGTCTGGGCAGGAGTTTATCCGCATTGTTGCGCAGGATATGGAGCCGCTCTGACATGACGGAGTGTTTATCGAGGTGGATGAGTCCGCTGCGTCTGCGTTCCCGGCGCGTGAGCCGCGGCAGTTCTCCGACAACGGGGAGAGTGCAGTTCTTTTCTATGTCTGCCGCGGTGCGTATGCGCGTATTAAGAGCCCCGAGTCCCAGCAGACCGATGCCGCAGAGGGCAGCACCGGCGGTTGCTCCCATGGCTGTCAGTGCTGCGGTATCCGGCGTGACCGGGGAGTCACTCCCGTGAGCACTTTCCAGCACTTTTGCCGTGGGTGAGGCAATGGCCAGAGCGAGGGCGTTTTCCTGCTCTTTTGTCAGCAGCAGGGTGTAGAGTGCCTCCTTGACTTTCTGCTCCCGCAGCAGCGGCCGGAGTTCCTGCTGGTGCCGGATGACGGAGCTCATTCGCTCCTCCAGCTCCTTCTGTTTGTTGCGCAGCTCTTCAAGCTCTATTTCCAGTGTTTCCCGATGGTGTGCAAGTGTCTGCCTGACGGCCGTGAGCGCAGAATGCATCTTATCACGGAGCGCCGTTGCCACCGGATTGCGTGAACCCGCGCTGGCGGCATATCCCGCGTATTCCAGGCTTGCTTCGTTGTAGATGGAGAGCTTGTCTGCCAACCCTTCTGCAAGTTTTGCGTCTGCCGTGAGCAATTTTCCGGCATCCGCGTTGAGCTCCAATTCCCGTTCAACGCTGTCCAAGAGCTTCAGGCGGGTTTCACGGTCGAAGATTTCCTGAGCAAGAGCCTGTGAAGCCTGAAAATCCGCATCAAGCAGGGATTCTGCCCGGAGGGCGCCTGTCTTTCCTTCACAGGTGCTGCGGATGCGTTTTTCCACATCTCCCAGTTCATGCCCCAGCTCCCGCAGGCGTGCCATGATAAAGCTGTTGGTGCTGCGGGCGGCTTCGCTGCGTTCTTCCCTTGTATGGCGGTTGTACGCCTCAATCAGCTCATTGAGTATATCCTCCGCCATCTCCGGATGCTCGCAGGTGATGCTCATTTCCAGAATGGAGGCGTCTTTCAAATCCGGGCGGGTGACATTCAGGGCAGAGAGCAGGGCGGCTGCCGTGTTACGAACGTTGTCCCGGCGGATGCTGACGGGAACTCCGTAGCTGTCCGGTTTCAGGTGTGGGGTGGGCGTGATGGTCAGGTCCGCCTCCGGCAGCTCCAGTTTTTTGTTATACTCTGCACGAAGGCTTTTCTGCCGCTCTCCGTCGCGGTACTGCAGGGTGAATTCGCGGTTGTTGTCCGGGATGATGGTCAGCTGAATCGGTTTGCTCGTTTTAATGCGGTCAAATGTGACCTCCAGAGGTGAGCTGTTGTAGAGGGAGACCGTGCGCAATCCGTCATTCCGGCGGTAGGAGATATTCAGCCGCAGCTTTTCCGTCACATGTTGCATGAGCGCCGTGGATTTGAGTATGTAGCTCTCATTGGACAGATTGGCCGCCCCCGGATCTGCGCCCAACTCCTGGAGGATGCGGTCAGAGGCGGCATCCGTCCGGCTCTTGGTATCCTTCAGCATCACGCTGGCTATTTTCCGGTACACGGGGGTCTGCCGCTCGGCATAAAAGCCGGCTGCCGTGCCGCCGCCCGCCGCAAACAGCAGAATAAGCCACCAGAAGCGTTTCAGCAGCCTGAGTATGGCCTCTGCGTTCAACCCTCCCTCTGCTGCCGACGGGGTCTGAGTCTCTTCCTTCATAGCCGGATATCAGCAGGCGATTGCTACCAGTGCCAGAATGAGGCTTATACCGGAAATGCCCCAGCCGTACCATTGTGCGGCATCACTGCGGGTGTTGATTTTTCTGTCGGACGGGGAGACGTAGATGACATCATTCTGCCGGAGGTAATAATAGGGAGATGAGAACAAATCCTTGCTGCGCAGGTCAATCCGGGCAATCTCCCGCGTTCCGTTGTTTTCTCTTACCAGTGTGACTTCCCGGTTGCCGTCTATGGTTAAATCTCCCGCTTGTGAAATGGCCTCCAGAATAGTTACCCGCTCACCTTCCACGGTGTGTACACCCGGTTTGTTCACTTCTCCCAGCACGGAGAATTTGAAATTGAGTATCTGCACATTCACGGAAGCGTCCTGAATGTAGTCTGCCTTTTTCAATGCTGCGGCGATGTCTCTGCCCAGGCTGCTGCAGGTTTTGCCGACGGCACCAATGGAGCCGATGACAGGCAGGACAACATTTCCCTGAGCATTAACAAGGTAGCCCTGCCGGATGGGGGTGTTATTGTTGCTTCCCATTTCCGCAGCGGTAAATGGGGCGGTGAGCTCCGGTTGCCGGCAGCTCACGCTGATGCTCAGCAAATCGTCTTTCTGAATAACGGTGTGATAGCTACCGAGCCGTGCGCTTGCCGCCGGCGGCAAATCCTGCAGGTAGACGACTTCTTTTGGGCTCACGCAAGCTGTCTGCAGCAGGCTGGTGGTCAGCAGTAGGGTAATCAGGGTGGTCTTCATAGACCGGCATTATACCCTCACATGGCGGGTTGCGCCACATCTGTTATGGCTTGCCGCTCTATTTGTTGGAGCTCAGAAGCAAAGCAGCGCAGCTTCCGCGTGGAAACTGCGCTGCTTATGATGAAGCTGTTGCCGGGGGTTATTCTGCCCAAGTAAGCACCACCTTGCCGGATTTGCCGGAGTTCATCACCTCAAAGCCGTCCTTGAAGTCGGTGTAGTGCAGACGATGGGTGATGATGGGGGAAACATCCAGACCGGAGCTGAGCATGGCGTCCATCTTCTGCCAGGTGTTGTACATCTCACGGCCGTAAATGCCCTTCATCTTGAGACCTTTCCACACGAAGGTGTTCCAGTCGATGCCGGAGCCGCCGGGCTGGATGCCCAGCAGAGAAATGTTAGCACCGTAGGAGGAGTGGGTGATGATGTCCTTGAGGCAGGCAGGGGCTCCGCTCATTTCCAGACATACGCCGTAGCCTTCGGATATGCCCATTTCTTCACGGGCGGCTGCAATGCTGTCACCGGAAATCACGTTCACCGTGCGGTCTGCACCCATGATGCGTGCCAGGTTCAGCTTGTAGTCGCTCACGTCGGTGATGGTGACGGTGCGGGCACCGGCCTTCTTACAGACGGCGGCGGCCATGGAACCAATGAGTCCGGCACCGGTGATGAGTACGTCTTCACCCACCAAATCCCAGGAAAGTGCGGTGTGCGTGGCATTGCCCAGCGGGTCAAGGATGGAGGCCACCTCCATGCTCATCTTGTTGCCCACGCGGATGACGTTGCTCTGCGGGATGGAAAGGTATTCTGCAAAGCAGCCGGGGCGGTTCACGCCGACACCCTGCGTGTTCGGGCAGAGATGGAAAAGACCTTTGCGGCAGTTGCGGCAGTGTCCGCAGACGATGTGGCCCTCACCGGATACGATTTCGCCCGGGCGGAACTCCGTTACGGCAGAACCCACTTTCTCAATGATACCGCAGTATTCATGCCCCACGTGCATGCCGACGGGGATGGTCTGCTGTGCCCATGCATCCCAGTTCCAGATGTGCAGGTCGGTCCCGCAGATGGCGGTCTTGTAAATTTTAATCAGTACATCGTTAGGCCCAACTTCGGGCATCGGTACGTCCAGCAACTCCAGGCCTTTATCGGCCTTTGTCTTCACCAGTGCTTTCATGGCCGCTATGATATTCTTCTTTCCTGAGGATGGCAAGCCGAATTTACATCATACCACACGCATTATTTGTGTCAATAAATCATTTCACGGTCGATAATTTTTGTCCGTTTCAAATCTGCTGATAGAAGAAACGGGAGGTGTGTTCATGGGGATATGGGAAAGTCAACTTGTCTGTGTTGTTTTTTGAGGAGCACGAAGGCCGTTTTTTCAGGTAAAGAGAAGATTCTTCAGGAAGCTGCCAACCTGAAATCGCTTCCGGGATTCCCCGCTTTAACTGAAATAGTTTGCATTTCGGAAGAAATGGTGTATACTCTCCGCGCGATGCAGGTCCTACGGAAACTTGCCGAATCTTGAGGAGGCGGCATGTTTACCGGCAGCTATTGCCATCCGGAAAAATCCGGGTAGTTCGGTACCTGCGATGCCGTGAACATATAAGTCTCTCATTTATCCCATACTATGCAAAGCATACTGGAAAACCCTGTATTCGTTCTATTTGCCATTCTGTTTTTCGGGCTGGCTCTGGGCAATATCTCTGTCAAAGGCATTTCTCTGGGCAGTGCAGGCGTGCTCTTTGTGGCTCTTGTTGCCGGGCACTTCAAGCTCACCATCCCTGCCGGTGTGTCCGATATCGGTACGGCACTCTTCGTGTATTGCGTGGGGCTCGGCGTGGGTAACCGCTTTTTCTCCGCGCTGCGCAGCAAAGGCAAAAACCTTGTTATCCTTGCCTTGGTTATCGTCATTTCGGGCTGGCTCACGGCTCTGGGATTGTGCTCTTTGCTGGATATTGAGCTGAGTGTTGCTGCCGGTATCTTTGCCGGTGCCTGCACCAGTACACCGGCCTTGGCCTCTGCACTTGATGCCGCAAGAGCTTCCGGACTGAGTGAATCCGTCATCAACATCGGCTATGGTGTGGCCTATCCCGTGGGTGTCATCGGCATCATCCTTTTTGTGCAGCTTCTTCCGCGTCTACTGCGTCAGAATCTTTCCGGTGCCAAGGATGGCTCTGCCCCCGATCCACATGCCATCATTGCCCGGCAAATCTGCGTTACCAACCCGGAGGCCATAGGCCGCAATCCCGAAACGATTCTCAGCCTCAGCAACGCAAGCTGTCGTGTTACCCGTATTCGCCGTGTTGATACTTTCTACCCCCTGCAGCCCGGGGATGTGCTGGAAGAGAATGATGTGGTGCTCATGATTGGTGAACGCTGCGAGATGGAGCGTAGCACCGGTCTTTTCGGCCCTGTTGTCGGCGGTGTGGAAAACCTGCGCATCCCTCAGAATGAGAGTGCTGAGCTCATTGTACTTGCTCCCGCCATGAACAACAAGAGTCTTCGCGAGCTCGACCTGCTCAACCGTTACGGCGTTGTCATCTCGCGTATTACTCGTTTGGGCAATACTTTCGTGCCGACGGTTGATACCGAGATTCTCCGCAATGATGTAGTCCGAGTTGTCGGCTCCCCTCAGGCCATCGCCAACTTCAGGAAGGAATGCGGCCACCGCAGCGCCGCCTTCAATATGGCTGATATGATTTCCATTATGGGCGGCCTTGTGCTGGGCATTCTGCTTGGCAAGCTCACCTTCAGTTTCGGCGGGGGAGAAGGCTTCTCCCTCGGTACGGCGGGTGGTCCGCTTGTCGTGGCTCTCATTCTCGGCCACTTCGGCCGTCTCGGTCCCATTGTAGGTTATATTCCTCGTCCCTCCCGCTTGCTGCTCATGGATTTCGGGCTCATGCTCTTCCTGGCCGGAGCCGGTATTCGCGGCGGTGAAAAACTCGTAGCCACCCTTATGGAGAACGGTTTTTCCATGTTCCTTGTAGGTACCGCCATCACCACGCTGCCGCTCATTATCGGCTATGTGTTTGCCCGTAAGTTCCTGAAAATGGGGCTTGCCGAAACGCTCGGCTGTATCTGCGGCTCCCAGACCTCCACGCCTGCTCTCGGTGCCATCACCTCACAGACCGACAGTCAGGACCCCGTCATCGCCTATTCTACAGCTTATCCCATCGCCCTTATCCTCATGTCCGTCCTCGCCCAGATTTTGGTCGAAATGGCCTAACTCGGAATTTATAAACAGGCATCCGGAACTCTCGAATAAACGAGTGGAGTTCCGGATGCGGTGATACGGCAGAAGTTTCTTCGCCGTTACTGTCAGAAGAAAATGGGGACTCAGCTCAGTGCCGTGCGCATGGAAAGAGCGGAGAGCAGGGCGGTGAAGCGGGCGTAGTCACTTTCACGGTCTGCGGAGACGAGGGCGTACTGGTATTCTCCCTGTCGGGCGTCTTCTGCTGCGGCGTTGCGCAGACGCAGGGCGATGACTTCTTCTGAATCCGTCTGGCGCCCGCGGAGACGGGCTTCCAGCTCAGTAGAGGGCACATGGATGTACACGTCTGCGTAGCAGCGGCGGATGATGGGATCCTCACAGGCGCGGATGGAGGCTGCGCCCTGAACATCGATGTCCATGACAACGTTTTTGCCGGCCTGCAGCAGGTCGATGATGTCTGCCTTCAGTGTGCCGTAGGAGTTGCCGTGTACCGTGGCGTGCTCCAGAAACTCGCCGTTCTGTACTTTTTCTGCAAAAACTTCAGGGGAAAGGAAGTGGTAATCCACTCCGTCCTGTTCTCCGGGACGAGGTGCGCGGGTGGTGCAGGAGATGGAGTAACCGGTGAGCCCGGCGGCTTCTGCGCGGCGGCAGAGGGTAGTCTTGCCGGAGCCGGAAGGTCCGGAAACGATGAGAAGTGTACCGTAGGTGTTCATAAATGAAGGAATGGATTTTTTTCGGCGAAAAAGCAAATACGCCTTGTGTCAATCGTTCTTATTATTCGATGTTCTGTACCTGTTCGCGGATTTTTTCCAGCTCAGTTTTAGCGGAGACAACCATTTGAGCCAGCTCTGCATCATTTGCTTTAGAGCCGGTTGTGTTGAGCTCACGGAAGATTTCCTGGCAGAGGAAGTCCAGCGTACGGCCCACGGCCTCCTGTTTGTCACAGATTCTTTCAAACTGATTGAGGTGGGATTCCAGACGGGTCATTTCCTCCGTCACATCACAGCGGTCGGCAAAGAGAGCAATTTCCTTGATGATGCGCTCATCATCCGCCGGCAGGGGCAACCCGCTTTCCTCCAGACGCTTGAGAAGCGCCTCTCGATGACGGAGCGCCACGCCGGAGGCTCTTTCGCGGAGAGCCAAGCGATAGCCGCGCAGTGTATTGATGCGCGTGAGCAAGTCCTGCTTCATGTTGGCCCCTTCCTGCGCCCGCAGGGTCAGGAAAGCCTGCAATGCTTCCTTTACCGCCGGCACGACGGCGGCTTCAACGGCATCAAGAGGGAGGTCGCTTTCCGTCTCTTCCGTGAGAATACCCAGCCGTAATAGTGCGTCCAGAGAAGTGTCCACGGGTTTGCCGAGGGCTTTTTCCAGCTCAGTGAGCTTTTCCGTCAGAGAGGCGAGACGCTCGCTGTTGATAGTGATGGGGGCCGCGGCTCCGGCGGTCTGCCGCAGGGAGATGGTGATATTAACGCGACCTCGGGAGACGGAACCTGCCACCAGTTCACGAACGGTGGTTTCCAGAGAAGCCCATGCGCGGGGAAGAGTGACGGCCACTTCTGTCTGCTTGCGATTCACGCCGCCGATTTCCACACGAATGGAGGTAGCAGCGAGGGGGGCAGTGGCAGCCCCGAATCCGGTCATACTGTTCATAAGAGAGAATTGTTGCCGATGATGTCGAGCAGGCGGGAATCCAGCGCGAGTGCTTCGGCTATGTTGAAATTGAGGTCGGTACGCAGTTTTTCCACGGCTCGCATGCGGCGCAGAAGGTCTTCCACGCTGTGTTTCTGAGCCACATCCTGCAGCACGGGAGAAATCGGCTGAACATCCGGTGCATGAGATGCCAGCAGCACGGCTTGTCCCAGACAAAGGGAAAGCAGCTCCAGCATCTGTTCACGCTCCGCCAGATACTCAGTCTCGATGAGTGCAGCCGTGGCATCCTTCTGCCGGGCTTCCCAGTCGCGAATATCCGTGCCCTCCGCAATGGCTTTCGACTCCGCCTTGACGGCGGCGGTAAGTTTTTTGGTGATGCTGTCCCGCCGATTGGTCAGCAGAGTCTGGAAATCTGCGCGGAGAGCCAGTGCCGCCACATCTGAGCCCAAGAGTGCCAGCGCATCACACACGGCCGGAAGAAAAAGCTGCTGAACACGGCTGAGGTGCAGCCCGGGATTGGAGCTGCGCAAATCCAGACGCACGCAGCGGGACAGAATGGTGGGCAGCAGTCGGCTTGGCTGCTCTGTCACCAGAACAATGAGAGTCTGCGGCGGTGGTTCCTCCAGCGTTTTGAGGAAGGCGTTGGCCGGTTCATCCATCATGCGGTCTGCTTCCAGAATAACCACGAGCTTGGTCTCGTGAGCCTCTGCCCGCAGGGCAAGGAACGGTTCTACTGCACGCACGTCCTCAATAAGAATGCGGCGGCTTTTGGAGCCGGGACGCAGAATTCGGCACATGGGATGCCGCAGGTTTTCCGGTTGGTCTGCAACGGCTCCGTTGAACTCTTTTGCCAGAGCCAGCACCAGCTCATGAGTGCCGGCTTCCCGTGTGCCGGTGATGAGCAGTGCGTGGGGCATGCGTCCGCTGTTGCGGGCATGCAGCAGAAGCTTGCGGGCGTGGTCAACGGTGAAAGACATGGGCGGGAATGAGGGAATCAGGCTTCATCCGGGTAGGAACCCAGCACTTTGACCATGGGGCACTGTTTGCGCAGGTCCTGCAGACAGGTGCTCAGCGGTTCGGTATCCTCATGCCCCTGCACATCCACATAGAACAGGTATTCCCATGCCGTGTCGCGGGTGGGGCGGGAATCAATGCAGAAGATGTTGAGCCCGTGATTCTTGAAATGCAGCAGTACATCCACCAGACTGCCCGCCACATGTGCCGGAACACTGAAGCAGATGGTCGTGCGGTCTTTGCCGGAGGGCTTGGTTTTCTGCTTGCCGATGACGGCGAAACGCGTGGCATTGCCTGCCTTGTCCTGCACGTTTTTTGCCAGCAGCTTCAGGCCGTATTTTTCCGCCGCCATCGGGGTGCCCATGGCAGCGGCTCCGTTGGCGCTTTCTTCCAGTGCCTGTTTTGCGGCCGCAGCAGAGGAGGGCATGGCAATCTGCTCCGCATTGGGATAATGCTGCATGAGCCAGAGCCGGCACTGTCCCAGTACCTGCGGGTGTGAGTATATGACGCGGATGTCCTCCGGGGCGCAGTTAGCCATCAGGCAGTTCTGCACATGCTGGTGCATTTGGGCGCAGATGCGCAGGGAACTGTCTGCCGTGGCAAAATTGTCCATGGCTTGGGAAACGGAGCCGTCTGTGCTGTTTTCAATGGGAATGACGCCGTAGTTCACATCTCCGCGCTCAACAGCGGCAAAAACCTTGGAAAAAGAGGCGTAGGGAACCAGTTCCACGCTCTCCCCGAAGCGATTGAGTGCGGCCAGATGACTCCACGTTCCCTCCGGTCCCAGATAGCCGATGCGCATGTTGCCCTCCAGAAAGAAGGAGCAGCTGACTATTTGCCGCCAGATGCTCAGCAGGCTCTTTTCCGGCAACGCACCGTTGTTGAGCTGCATGAGCTTGGCAATGAGCTGGTTTTCTCTCTCCGGTACAAAAGTGGGGGCATTAGTAGCCTTTTTGATGGCTCCCACTTCATGCACACAGCGCGCGCGCTGTTTGAGAAGTGCCACCAGTCCGGCGTCGATGCGGTCAATTTCCTGTCTCAGCTCGTCTAAATTCATACAGCACGCGCATTCTATCACATTTTCCGCACCCTTTCAATCTCTGAATGCGTTATATGCGGAGCAAAAAGGGGAGGCGGTATTTGCTTATTTACTGACCCATCATGGTGCGGGCAATCTTCCAGCATTCTGCAAAGGAGCAGGCGAAATCCTGCGGGCGGTTCTCCAGCCATGTGTCAATGAGTGCCGCCGGGAAGGGGATGACGCCGGAAATCTCCGCTGCGGGGAAGTGAACCCTGCCGTTGTAGAGAGCAGCGTAGAGTGCCACATGCTCCATGCCGTTGCCGGGTGTGGGTGGCAGGTCTGCCAGGTGTAGCAGGCGTGTGTCCGTAATGCCCAGCTCCTCCTCCAGTTCTCTGCGGGCGGCTGTTTCGTAATCCTCTCCTGCATCCAGATGCCCGGCGGCAGAGGAATCCCACACACCGGGGTGGCGGTCTTTGAGGAGTGAGCGCTGCTGCAGGAGGCAATCGTGGTGCTTGTTGAACACCAGAATGTGGACGGCCCGGTGCATCAGCCCTTCGTTGTGGATTTCCTTTCTCGTGGCTTGGCGCAGAATCTGATTCTGTGCGTCCACAACATCCAGCAGTTCATCATCCTTCTGCGGTATGGCTGCCAGAGGGTGAGAATCGTAGGCGTTCGTCACATTGACCCATTCTTCCAGCCCCAGTTCCTCCGGGCGGGCTGTGGGGGAAATGCCGAGGCGCGCGGCAACCTCTTTCCATTCCGGTTGTTCCGGGAGTTGCTTGTGCATCTGCTTGCGGCGTTGGGCAAAGCAACGGCGCATCAGCTCATCCATCAACTTGTGATCAAACGGCGGCAGGCTCAGAGGGTCGCGCGGCGTCAGCAGCATCACCGTGGAATCAATCTTCGGACGCGGGGAGAATGCCTCCGGCGGTACTGTTTTGAGTGCTTTGGGAACCCAGTCCATCTGCATGCGCAGGGAGAGCAGTCCGTAGGCCTCATCTCCGGGCTTGGCCAGAATGCGGTCGATGAATTCTTTCTGCAGCATGACCACGGCTCGTTCTACTGCACAGGGAGACGTGAGGAAATTGGCCAGAATGGCACCGCCGGCGGAGTAGGGGAGATTGCCCATGAACTTGACCGGGCGTTCTGCAAAGAGCGGGCGCGGATCCCAGGAGGCACCGTCCGCATGGTGGACTGTCACATGCGGGCAATCCGCCCAGCGCTGACGCTGGTATTCTGCCAAGCGGGCATCGAACTCCACCAGAATGAGCTTGCGGCACAGCGGTGCCATGTGTTCAGTAAGGGCTCCCGTGCCGGGACCTACCTCCACCACGCAGTCCTCCGGGGTAATCTCCAGCTGGCTGACAATCCAGCGGGCTATGTTCTCATCTACCAGAAAGTTCTGCCCCATGGATTTGGAGGGGGTTACTCCGGTGTTTTCCAGTACCTGGTGAATCTGAGAGGCGTTCATGCGCGCGTATTGTAGCGCGTGCATGCCGCAAAAGCAAGTTTCCCGTTTGACATGAAAAGGCTTCTGTGCTATGCTGGTGGGGATGAGAGCGTTGCACCCAATCATTCGCGTGGCTATCCTTTCCCTTGGTCTGCTGGTGGCAGTCCCCTCCGTGGCATGGGCTGATAAGGACGATGATAAAAAGGAAAAGCCTGCCCGTCGCGGCGGTAAGACCACGTCTGATGGAGTGACGGAGCGCCTGTATTCCAATGAAATTGAAAAGCTGGCGGAGGCAGAACCTATTGTTGACAGTGCCAAGGATGAAAAGAGCGCTAAGGATGCTGCAAAGAAGCTCATCAAGATGTTTGACTCCATGCCCGTGCTCATCGGCGGTAATGAAATTCAGCTCGATAAGTTGGCACGTGCGCAGAACAAAATCAATCTCAAGATGGAAAAAATTAAGAAGGAGCCTTGGTTTGTTCCCTCCGGTATGCAGGATGCCTGGGGGCTCATTACCGTGCATTCTTTCCGCCGCCGCGCTTCCAACCAGAACTGATGAGTATTCCCCGTACTGCTCTTCTGCCGATTTTCTGCGGGCTGCTTGCCGCGCAGGAGCCGTCCTCCATCACGCTGGATCCGGAAGCCATGGATGAAGTGTGGCGACAGGTGGTCGGCAGTAATCCTGCTGCCAGTGCATCCGTCTCACCGGAAGTTCGCACGCCGGACGCTGCCTCTCTGCCTGCCGCCCCTGCCGCTTTGTGGCAGGAGGCCGCGGAAGCGGTGGATAGCTCCACATTCCCCGTGCTGGTCCTCAGTCTCATGCAGATGCTTAATCCGCAGCTTCCCATGGAGAAGAATGTTTGGGCATACGCCGCTGCTTTGGAGCTGCACCGGCAGGCTTTTACCGGGAATGCCCGTGCCCGGGCGGAAATGGCGGCAGCTCTCCGCTGCGGCCGGATTTCCGGATTGAATTATTTTACGGATGCGGCGCTGGCTGAAGCGCTGCAGCCCCGCGTGGAGCCCCCGCCTGCAGTTGCCGAGTAGCGGCAGCAGTGCAGGCGTCGTTTCAGCCTGCTGTCCAGGCTGAGAGGTCCGGCGCCGGTGCATACGAGCGTGCCGTAGCATACCAGATAGAGCAGGGGAAGCTCTGCCTGTGCCCCGCCGCCTTGCGCATGCACAACATACACTGCCACCCAGAAGTTGACCAGCAGCACCAGGGATGCCATTCGCGTGAAAAGACCGACAATAATCAATAAGCTGCAGAAAACTTCCGCAAAAGCGCACAGTGCCAGTGAAGCGGTGCCGCCTATTCCCAGTGGGTCAAGCCATTCGCTGCCGCCTCCGCAGAGCAGCATCCACAGTTTCGGCAGACCGTGAGTCAGCATCAGCAGCCCCACGCAAATCCGCAGAAAGATGATTCCCATTTGGTGGCGATACACCCAGGGCGCATTGAGGATGGCGCAAATGCTTGTTCTTACACGGTTCTTCATGCAAATGGGAGTGCTGCAGCACTCCCATCCGTTCACTAATTATTGGAAATGTGCGTGTAAAAAAATCACGGGAGCTTCCAAGCCTTGCGGTATTTGGCGTATTCAGCACGGGGTAGGAGGATGTATACCGGATTTCTGCGGGCCCGAAGCCGGGAGATGAGGGCGCGGAGGTTGTCCTCGTGCATGCTGGTGCAGCCGGCGGTGGGGGCGGCTCCCTCTCGGCGCCAGATGTGGAAGAAGATAGATGAACCTCCGCCGACGATGGGCTTGCCGACGGACTTGACGGTGTTGTGGTGGACAAGCATTTTGATGCTGTGCGGATAATCGGTCTGGCGCATCTGTTCCTTGAGCTCCCAGGGAGTGCGCGCCGGGTGTCTGAGCCGCACGTGCCGGTTATAGAGCTTCGGGTAAGCGGGGTCCGTGACCCATAAATCTGCCGGACCCACTTTGACGTAGGGAATGGCGGGGTCATGCTGCACAGGGGTGGGATTGGTTACCCACAGGCCGCCCACGGCGAAGATGCCGGCCGGGGAACGGCCGTCGCCCTCCTTCTTGCGGTATCCGGGCGGATTGCTGTGGATGCCCAGCCCCCAGGCCGTGCCGTTGCGGCCGAGTCGTCCGCGAATAGGCCCCAGCACCTGCTGCCACTTGCCGGTGGTGTCTTTTTCTACCAACGTGAGGGTGACATGTGACGAATTCCAGTTGTCCGTGATGCCGACAATAGCTTGAGAACAGTTGGCGGGAACGGTGGTAGAACAGGCCGTGAACGGGAATATCAGCAGTAAAAAAACAAAAAAAGTGTAAAAAAGTCGATGCATCCTGCGTATATACTATCAAGTGCATCTTTTTTTGGCAAGATAAGAGCCCGTCAGCGGTGCTTCGCCGCCGAAAAAGATAAAAAACTTTCACGGACATCTTGCATATTCGCAGTTCTTGTGTTAGTATAGCACTATGCCGCCGATGTGTTGTATCAGGGGAGTTCTGTGTACAGCCGTTGTGCGTTACTACCAAACACCAGGTTAATTTATCCATGTTAATATCTGCTCTCAATCCGGATCGCGCCACTCTCAATTTCCTCAACGCCTTTGCTGAGGAAGTACGGGACGAGGGTGAAAAGCTGCAGCGTGACGGTGCTGTCACACAGATTTTCGGTAACCACCTCTATATTCAGGGGCGTGTGGAAACGAAGGTCGGTGTGTTCCGTACCAGTCTTCGCCTGCAGGGTAACAGGTGGTTTGGCTCTTGCTCCGCTGAGGATGAGCGTGTCAGCGGTGCCTGCCTCATTGCTACGATGGTGGAGCGCATGTACCGCGGTGCCAACATGCCGGAAAGTCCCAATGAGCTGGACGAACTGTCGCTCACGGACATGCTGGAGGAAAAACTGAACCGAGACTTGGATGACCGCGAGTCGGACTACGTGACCAAGCTGGAGAAGCGTTACCGCCGTTTTGTGATTGAACAGGAGATTCATGACCATGACCTGGTACGTCTGAATCCCCGCTGGGAAATCTCCGGCTATGAGGCTCTGGAGCTCTGGCCGACTCCGCCCCGCAATATCCTGGAATTCTGGAACTACGTGGCCTACGCCTTTGCCAAGCGCCGCATTGCTTACCCGGAGTTCATGAACGTGGTGACGGATTTGCAGAAGGTCCAGCAGCGTATCAGCGAATGGGAGCGCGAAAAGGAAGTGGGTACCTGGCTGGATCGTATACAGAGCGTGAATGAGCGCCCGCCGCAGCCGCCGCGTCACCCGCTTTACATGCGCATGGTTTCCACCATCAACGAGGCTCATTTTGAGTACCGCTACGGCCCGAAGGATGACTGGCAGTCCATCCGTGAACGCAGCGCTCTGGATGCCATTCTGGCGGAATTCCAGCGAGGTGCACTCAAGTGTGACCCTCAGACGGATATCCTGCTCAACGTGCTGCGTGAGTATGCCGACCGTGAGGATACGGTTGTTCTTGACTTGGATAAGGAATCTGCCTGCTGCGTGATGAACCGTCTTTTCCACCAGCCCGCCCTCAAGGGCTATCTGGTGAATTTGGACGAGTGCTACTTCAAGGTGGTGCGCGAGCCGCTCAAGTGGATTTGTATTGATGACCCCATTGTGCCGGATTGCTACGGTCTGCAGCTGGTGACGGCTGCCGGGGTGCATGTGACTCACTCCGTGCGCCAGCTTCCCGGGCAGGTGGAGCTCTACCAGTCTGACGAAACGGTATTCCCCGGCCCTCCCCGCTGGCTGGAAAGCACGGAGGTGGAACCCCGCTATGCCATTCCGAAGTCTGTGATTGACAGCTTGGACGGTGTGGAATTCCTGCGCAAGATTGGTGCTACCCTGCCGCCCAGCATGGAGGAGCGCGTGGTGGACATTGAGATGAAGCCCACCTTCAACATGCGTATTGTGCGCGGTCTGACCAGTGCTGATACAGAGCATGTTCTGCTGGAAGTGACGGCACAGGACGACCCCGGCAATCGCGTGGAGCGTCTGGGCAAGGATGATTGGGAGCTGGTGGAGCAGAAGCAGATGAAGGACGACACGCTGCTGCGTTTCATCCGTGATTACCTCTATCCCATCCCCGAATTGCTGGAGGAGATGAACTTTACCTACGATGCCCAGCAGTGTGCCTTCAAGAGCCGTATTACCAAGCAGTTCCCGGAGAAGTTTGCTGAATGGGCCAAGTCTATTCCGAATACCATCAAGGTGGAGATGAATGACACGCTGCAGTCCCTGCTGGATGACCCGGTGGCAGCGGCCATCCGCTTTGAGGTGGTAAACCAGGAGATTGACTGGTTTGATCTGCGTGTGGTGATTGATGTGGAGGGCGTCACGCTCACCAAGGAGCAGATTCGCTCCCTCGTTTCCGCTCGCGGTGGCTATGTCCGTATGGATGACGGACGCTGGATGCGCTTGGAAATCAAACTGGATGATGCCCAGCGTGATGCTGTGACGAAACTGGGCCTTGATCCCTTTGACCTCTCCGGTGAGACGCATCGCATGCACGCCCTGCAGCTGGCAGACCCGCGTGCAGCCGAGGTGTTTGACCCGAAGGCTTGGCAGAAGATTAAGGAACGCACCGCTGAAATCAAGATTGATGTGAAGCCGGATGTGCCCTCTGCTTTGCAGGCTACGCTGCGTCCGTACCAGATTGAAGGTTTCCACTTCCTCGCCTATCTGGCAGTCAACGGTTTCGGCGGTATTCTGGCGGACGATATGGGCCTCGGTAAGACCATTCAGTCCATCACCTACATGCTGTGGCTGCGTGAGGATTATGTGCGCCGCAACAAGTCCGGACGCAAGAAGGTGGTGATTCCTCCGGTGCTGATTGTGTGTCCCAAGTCCGTGTTGGACGTGTGGGCCAGTGAAACGGAAAAATTCGCTCCCGGTGTGCGTGTGCTCGTCATTCGCAATAAGGAACAGGCCGTGGTGGATGATATTTTGGCCAACTATGACATGGTGGTCATCAACTACGCCCAGCTGCGTGTCTGCGGTGAGCAGATTAACTCCATCAAGTGGCTCACAGTCATTTTGGACGAAGGTCAGCAGATTAAGAACCCGGATTCCAAGGCTGCGAAGGCTGCCCGCGAGATTTCTGCCAGCAACCGTCTGGTGCTCTCCGGTACGCCCATTGAGAACCGCCTGCTTGATATGTGGTCGCTGATGGCCTTTGCCATGCCCGGTGTACTGGGTAGCCGCTCTTACTTCAAGAAGCGTTTTGATAAGCGCAAGGATTCGCAGAGCCAGAACCGTCTGGCCGCCCGTCTCAAGCCTTTCCTGCTGCGCCGTACCAAGCAGCAGGTGGCCAAAGACCTGCCGCCCCGTACGGAAGAGGAGGTGTACGCCAAGATGGAAGGCATACAGCGCCAGCTGTACAAGGCAGAGCTGCGCCGTATCCAGAAAGCCCTGTTGGGGGTGGATTCCGACGAGTCCGTCAAGAAGAACTCCTTCGCTATTCTGCAGGGGCTGATGCGTCTGCGCCAGATTTGCTGTCACCCCGGTCTGGTGGACCCGAAGTATGCCAAGGAAGACAGCGCCAAGCTCAATGCTCTCTTCTATCTGCTGGATCAGCTGCGTGATGAAGGTCACAAGGTGCTGGTGTTCTCCCAGTTCGTATCCATGCTGGAAATCATCAAGGCTCGCCTTGAAGCGGAGAATCGTCCGTACAATTACCTCACCGGTCAGACTAAGGACCGTAAGGCAGAGATTGAGAAGTTCCAGACCACCAAGGAGCCGAGCGTGTTCCTTCTGTCACTCAAGGCCGGTGGC
Source organism: Akkermansia sp. (assembly GCA_045635265.1). Classification (GTDB taxonomy): domain Bacteria; phylum Verrucomicrobiota; class Verrucomicrobiia; order Verrucomicrobiales; family Akkermansiaceae; genus Akkermansia. The sequence goes on along the minus strand of JAZRBU010000022.1, from coordinate 21,430 downwards.
GCCGGTCTGAACCTGACCTCTGCATCCTACGTCATTCTGTACGATCCGTGGTGGAACCCCGCTGTGGAAAGTCAGGCTATCGACCGTACGCACCGAATCGGCCAGAAGAACAAGGTGATTGCATACCGTCTGCTCACCCGCGATTCCGTGGAAGAGAAGATCCGTGTGCTGCAGCACCAGAAGAATCAGTTGGTCACCAATGTGTTGGGTGATGAAGGCTTTGCCTCCAGTCTCGACCTCAATGACCTGCAGTTCATTCTGGCGCACGGTGGTGAGGATAATGACGACCCGGATGTGGTCGACGTCTGATAACAGCATTTCAACAAAAAAAGCGGCACTGTGAAAGTTGTGCCGCTTTTTTTCTGTATTACTAGTATGATGAGAAATTTTTCCCCTCTGTTGGCTTTGGCCGTTGCTGCCGTTTCTTCTCTGCTTCCCGCAGCCGGTAAGACTGAGACTGAGTGTGCGTTTGCCGCTTCTCCCCTGCCTGTATACGGTCGCAACATGCGGGCGGTGGAGGTGCGGGGGGGAGTTCTGCGCGGAACGGCACCCTCTGTGCCCGGGCACTATGCGGTGTTGAGTGGTTCTGAGCAATTATGGGCAGGGGAAGCCGGGCAGACATTTGAAGTGAAGGTGCCCGGCGGCTGCCGAAAGCTGTACCTTGTCGGCAGTGTGTCCGCAAACTGGTCTTCTTTGACGTGGGGAGACGGTGAAGGGTGCTGCCCCGCTGCGAATGCAGCACAGACTCTGGATGCCGCAGCTTACGGGATGAAAGCAGATGGCACGGATGCGGGTGCTGCGCTGCGCCGCGCCATCAGTGATGCTCGCGCTCTGGTTGCCGCGGGGGCAAAGTCGGTTCGCATTGCCATTCCGCAGGGAACGTACCATTTTTATCCGTCCGGGGCACAGCAGATGAGCCTCTACATCTCCAACCATGACCAGGTGGACATGATTCCGGTGGGAATTCCGTTGGCGGATTTGCAGAATATCGAGCTGGACGGGCAGGGGAGCACGTTCATGTTCCATGGACTCATGCAGCCCATGCTTATCATGGACAGTCGCAATATCACCTGCCGTAACATCCATATTGATTATGCCACACCCTACTATGCAGAGGGAAAGATTGTGAAGATTGATGGGGGAAAGACCACGCTGGAAATCCCCAAGCGCTTCTCCTGGAGTGTGGAGAACGGTAAGTTCTATACACGGGGTGATGGGTGGAAGGTGCGGTCCGCTACGGTTTTGGGCTTTCACGAGGACGGCAGCATGGTTGCCACCGGGCGTGCCGGTGATGCCGCATGGGGCAGCCATGCCACACAGGTGGGTGAGAATCTGGTGCAGTTTGACCAGGATGCCCGCAGCCTTGGTTTCGACCTTGGCCAGATTCTGGTGCTGCGTATCTGGAATCGTCCGCATCCTGCCATGGTGTTGCACCGGTCGGAAAATACCCTGCTGGAGAATGTTGAGTTCCACAGCTCTCAGGGTATGGCCCTGCTGGCTCAGTTGAGCCACAGAATCACCATCCGCGGCGGTGGTTGCGTGCGCGGAGATTACCGCGTTCATACAGCCGGCGCAGATGCGACCCATTTCTCCAACTGCAGCGGTCAGATCTCGGTACAGCATGCGCTCTATGAGGGTATGATGGATGATGCCATCAATGTGCATTCCACCTGTCTGAGCATTCAGAAAGTCCTTTCTCCCACACAGGTTGAGCTGAGATTCATGCACCCTCAGGCCGTGGGCTTCGATGTGTTCCCGGTGGGCAGCTCTCTGCAGTTCATCATGGGCAAAACGCTGGAAAATCACCCGGTTTTGGGTAAGGCCATTGCCGTGGAACGGGTGGATGAACGAACCGTGAGACTCACTCTGGAGCAGCCTCTGCCGGCTGGTATCGGCGTGGGAGATGCGGTGGAAAATGCGGATTTTTATCCGTCCGTGGACTTCTCACACAACGTGGTGCGGGCGAATCGTGCGCGCGGCACGCTGTTCACCACGCCGGAGCCGGTGGTGGTGGACGGCAACAAGTTCATCGGCAGCAGCGGTTCGGCTATCCTTCTGGCCGGAGATGCCCAGGGATGGTATGAGAGCGGTCGCTGCCGCAATGTTATCATCCGCAACAACCTTTTTGAGCACAATCTCATCTGCCGCTACCAGTTTACGGATGGTATCATCTCCATTTATCCGGAGGTAAAGTGCCCCTCTGAGCAGAAGGTGCGTTATCATGAGAACATCCTCATTGAAAATAATACGTTCATTACCCACCGAGTGCCGCTCATTTATGCTATTTCGGCAGATAATATCATCTTCCGCAACAATAAGGTGATGGTGGATGACAAATACGCGCCCATGCATGATGGGAAGCCGTTTATCCTGAAGCACTGCGGCTCCGTAACAGCGGATTGCCCGCTGGATTGATGCCGGCAGTGCCGGGCTTGGGCTTACGGCTGAGATTCCAGGAAATCGGCCAGCGCGGTGTGCCCGTTTTCCCGGGCGAGGTCAGCGGCGCATTCTCCGTGCTCATTGAGGAGCCGGGGAATCGCCCCGGCGCTGAGCAGGAGTCTCACCGCCTTGTCGTGACCGTTTTCTGCTGCAAGCATGAGGGCCGTGGTCCCGTTCGGCGTGTTGCTATCCTCCGACGGGAAGATAACATCGTTGGGGTCGCTGCCTTTTTTCAGGAGGATGCGCATGATATCCTGCATGCCGCCCTGCGCGGCGCACATGAGCAGGGTACGCATCCCGGGCTTGTGATGAGAGTTTAGCGAGGCCCCGGATTTGAGTAATTCCTGCACAACCTCTACATGGCCGTAGGAAAGGGCTTCCATGAGTGCCGTATGCCCGTCAACAGAGCGGGCATTGACGGCGGAACCAAGCTTGAGCAGCTCTTGGACTTCCGGCAGCATGCCGTGGCGGGCGGCCAGCATCAACTGGGTTTCTTTGTCCGTTGTTGTTGCCTTGGCATCAAAGACGGCTCCCGCATCCCGCAGCATCCGGATGATTTCCTCATTGCCTCCGCGCAATGCATAAATCATGACGTTTTCGCCGTTATCATCCACGGCCTTGGCATCTGCTTCTTCCTCCAGAAAGCGCTCTACCAGTTCCTCGAACCCATTTTCGGCGGCGAGCATGAGCTGAGTCACCCCGAAGTCATTCGGGGTATGGACATCAAATTGAGCCCCTTTTTCTTCCAGAAGACGGAGCAGCTGCTCATTCCGGCAGCAGAGTGCTTCATTCAGAAAGCGCCAGCCGTCCTGTTCCGCATCAAATTCGGCACCGTCCAGTAACAGCAAGTGTGCAAGATTGCTCTGCCGGCGCAACAACGCATCCCACAGATAATCCGAAAGGTTTGCAACGGCGATTTTTCGCTTTTTTGACTCCTGCAACAGTAGATTGACACAGTCAATGCTATCGCTGACAATGGCTCGTTCAAGGGCGTAGGCAAGCGCATTTTTTCCTTCTGCGCATTTCGCCTTGATATCGACATGGTGCTTGAGCAATTCTGCCACGATTTCCGTGTGCCCCTGAGAGGCAGCCAACATGAGCGGAGTCCATTTTTCTTCTGCCGTTGTCTGACCGGGGTTTGCGCCCTGGCTGATGAAAAGTTTTACCTGTTCCGTACAGCCGCCCTCTGCAGCCTGGTGCAGGAGGGTGAGCCCCATATCATCCTCCAGGGTGAAATCTGTTTTGGCTCCGGCTTTTATCAGCATGTCTGCAATGTCCGGGTGCCCGTGCAGCAATGCCACGGAGAGTACGGTTTCTCCGTGTCCGTTGATGTCGTTCACGTAGCTTCCCTGTTGCAGGAGGTATTCCGCCGTCTTTTTGTCACCCTGTTCAACCGCATAAAAGAGCGCTGTCATGCCGTTTTCCACACTGCGGTTCACATCTGCCTTGGCCCCGGCTTTCAGCAGTGGCTCAAAGAACTGTTTCACGGAGCAGCTCAAGGCGTAATCCATGGCATTTTTGCCGTAGCTGTCCTCTGCGTTGATATCTGCGGAGATGCTGATGAAGCTTTGCAGGATGTCCGGCAGGATGAGAAAGTCCGCGTTGTTTATAAAGGCCATGTGCAGCAGTTCTGCTACCCAGGGGTAGCCTGCGCACTCCTCCGGTGTCTTCTTCCATTGCCCCACTTTTTTGCGGAAGCGTGCAGCTACTTCACAGAACTCTGTTTTGTTGTCATCCAACAGGGCCGAACTATGAAAGAAGTTCCGGGATTCCAGAAGCTTCAGCGCCTGAGGGGGAGTGAGCATTTTCTTCTCCGGCGCAGCGGCAGCGTCAGAGGGAGTGGCAGAATTGCCCGGGCACGGAGATGCGGTGAACAGACCGCAGGCAAGAATGAGTAGCGGGAGTATTTTCATAGGGCTGAAAAACGCTTACTTCTCGTAGAGTACCAGTCGGAATCCTTCAAACTGTTCCACCGGGGTGCTGCGGAGGAAATTGTGGCCGAACTCGGGAAACCAGGTATCTGCCTCAAATTCTCCCGCCACTTCGGAGACGTAGAGCTTTTGCATTTTCGGCAGAAGAAGGGTGTATATCTGCGCCCCGCCGATGACCATGACCTCACTATCCATCAGTTCCATCTGTTCCAGCTCTTCCGTACTGCGGATGACCGTGGCTCCTTCCGCCTTGTAATCGGCATCCCGCGTGAGGACAATGTTCTGGCGACCGGGCAGGGGACGCCCCAGAGATTCCCACGTCTTGCGCCCCATCAGGATGGGGTGACCCATGGTGAGCCGCTTAAAGAGTTTCATATCCTCCGGCAGTCGCCAAGGAATGCTTTGTCTGATGCCGATGGCGCGGTCCGATGCCATGGCTACAACACCGGTGAACGTGGGATTCATACGGATACTGCGGCTTTGATGTGAGGGTGCGGGTCGTAATTCTCCAACGTGAAGTCGGAGAAGTCAAATCCGTCAATTTCAGTAATGTTCGGATTGATTTTCATGGTAGGCAGGGGGCGGGGCTCACGGGTAAGCTGCAGCCGCGCCTGCTCCAGGTGATTGTTGTAGAGGTGGAGGTCACCGAAGGTGTGAATGAACTCTCGGGCCTCATAGCCGCAGACCTGCGCCATCATCTGCAGCAGCAGGGCGTAGCTGGCTATGTTGAAGGGAACACCGAGGAAAAGGTCACAGCTGCGCTGGTAGAGCTGCAGGCTCAGGCCGTGCTTCTCTCCCTCTTTCTGTGCCGGAATGACGCAGAATTGGAACAGACAGTGGCAGGGCGGCAGCGCCATGCCGTCCACCTCCGCCACATTCCATGCCGTTACCAGATGCCTCCGGCTCCAGGGGTTGTTTTTCAGACTGTCCACCAGCTTGGCAATCTGGTCAATACTGCCGCCCTTGCCATCCGGCCAGGCTCGCCACTGGGAACCGTAGACCGGCCCTAAATCTCCGTTTTCATCTGCCCATTCATCCCAGATGCTGACACCGTGTTCCTGAAGGTAACGCACGTTGGTGCTGCCTTTCAGAAACCAAAGCAGCTCATAGATGATGGAGCGCAGGTGCAGCTTTTTGGTGGTGAGACAGGGGAAACCCTGCCGCAAATCAAAGCGCGCCTGCCGACCGAATACACCAATGGTGCCGGTGCCGGTGCGGTCTTCGCGTCCCACACCGTTGGTCAGCACATCATCCAGCAGCTCAAGATACTGTTTCATGACCGGGAGATGAAAAAAGCAGGGATATCACAGGCCGAGAGCCACGCGAATCTGCTCTGCATAGCGGGCTGCCTTCTCGGCGAAGCTCAGCTCGCTGTCCTTGTACAGGATGCCGCGGGAAACATTGATGGTGGGCGGCGCCTGACGGGTGCCTCCGGTGAGGGCGGAGAGGTCGCCGCCCTGAGCGCCCAGTCCGGGAATGAGAAGAGGAGCATCCGGCAGCTCGGTGAGGATTTCGCTGCTGGCATTGGTCAGACCCACGACCATGCCCACTTCCGTGGCGCTGTTTTCGGCGCGGGAGCGTTCCACCATATCGCCTACCAGCTGGTAAACCTTGCGGCCGTCTGCCAGAATCTGTCGCTCTACATCAGCTGCACCGGGATTGGTGGTGACGGCCAACAGGTAGACTGCTTTACCGGGGCGATCCAGGAAGGGTGCCAGAATATCATAGCCCATGAACGGATTCAGCGTCACGGCGTCCACATCCATGCGGTCAAAATAGGCCTGAGCGTAGTACTTCTGCGTTTCGCCGATATCTCCGCGCTTGGCATCCAGAATCACGGGGATGTGTTTGGGCATGTCCGGCAGCAGCTCTTCGAGCAGCTGCAGCCCCGGCAGCCCCATCGCTTCAAAATAGGCGATATTGGGCTTGTAGGCCGCTGCGTAAGGTGCGGTTTCCTCCACTACTTTGCGCAGCCAGTCTGCCAGCTCGTTCATGTTTTCCGTCTGCGGGCGGGGATCCAGACCCACACACAGCGCAGAACGCGTTTCCTTGATTCGTGCCGAGAGTTTTTCCGTGAATTTCATAGCTCGCCCCGATTATACCAGAAAAATGCCCGAACTCAAGCTGAATAACGGCTGAACATTTGACAAATATCGGCTCTGCTGGTACACTTTCAACAGCGTGGCAAGACCACTCACAGAGATTGTTGCCAAATCTCCCGCTTTTGCCGGAGAGCTGGGGCGCTTGTGCCGTGGCGGGACAAAAGATGAGCCCATTGTTCTGGATAGAGTGTGCCCTGCAGCATTTTCTTTTGTTGCCGCCATGGTGGCAGCGCAGTCGCAGCAGCCTAGGCGTATCTGGGTGGTGGCGGATGCTTTGCCCATGCAGGAGCGGGTGGCTGCGGAGTGGCCCCTGTGGGAGGGGCCGGAAGAGGTTTTTGTTCCGGAGCGGGAGACGCACATCAATAACGGTTTAAGTGATCCGGATCTGGCGGCGGAACGTCTGGAGGCTCTGAAAAATATCTCCGGCCGCCCTGCGGCGCCGCAGGCTGTGATTGTGACGGCCGCTGGGCTGAAACAGGCTGCTCCGGTATTCACGGATGATTCCGCCTGTTCCCTGAAGCTGGCGGTAGGGCAGGAGTTTCCCCCGGAGAAGTTGACCGCGCTGCTGACGGAGCGGGATTTTGACCGTGTGGACCAAGTGACGGCTCGCGGTGAGTGGAGCCTGCGCGGCGGTATTCTGGATGTGTTCCCCCTGCAGTCTGCGTGGCCGCTGCGTGTGGAGTTTTTCGGGGATGAAATAGAGAGTATCCGTGCTTTTGACGTGGATTCCCAGCTTTCTTTCCGTAAGCTGGAGAGTGCGGAACTGGTGCTGGATGAACCACCTTCTGCGCGGCTTCTGGAGCACTTGATTGCGCCGGAGGACTGGGTTATCAGTCTGCCGGGCTGCGGGGTACCCGGGGATGTGTTGGTGTTTGAGCTGCCGCCGGACAGAGATGAGGCTCTGCCTCAGTTGGATGAGCGAGAAAAGCTGGTAAATACGGCCTTTTTCGGTTCTCCCCTCGGTTCTTTTGAAACGGGCGACTTTGTGATGCAGGAAGCCCGCCGCAATCTGGCCCGCAGCGGCCTGATGCAATGGCGCCGCGATAAGTGGCGCGTGGTCATGTACTTTCCCCATGAGGGTGAAAAGCAACGCTTTGAGGAAATTTGCGGAGAGGATGAAGCGTGGTCTGCTGTGCAGGGGCGTGACGGTGATTTGCCCTTTGGTTTCACGATTCCCGGTGCCGGCGTGGCGGTGCTGTCTGCCGCGGAGATTTTCGGCCGTTATTCCGGGCCGCGTTCCCGCAGGAAAGATGACCGTGAAGACCGCCTGCGGCGCGAACGTGCCCAGGCTCCCCTCAGGGAAATTGAGGAGGGAGACCTCGTGATTCATGCCTCTCACGGACTGGGCAAGTTCATGGGTATCATCCGCAATGAGCAGAGCGGCGAGCAGGAACTGCACATCCGTTATGCCGGAGAGGTGACGCTGCGCATCCCCTTGCAGCAGAGTCATCTGGTATCTAAATATGTGGGGCTTGGCGCCAAGACTCCGGAGCTGAGCCGCCTGGGCGATGCACGCTGGAAACGTGCCTGCAAAGCCGCGGAAAAGGCGGTGGCGGATTATGCCGCACAGTTGCTGGAGGTGCAGGCAGAGCGGGAAAGCAACCCCGGCTTTGCTCACCCGGCGGATTCTGCGTGGATGTGGCAGTTTGAATCCAGTTTTCCCTATCGCGAGACGCCGGACCAGCTCCGAGCCATCAATCAGACCAAGGCGGATATGGAATCTCCGCAGCCGATGGACCGTCTGATATGCGGTGATGTGGGCTTCGGTAAGACAGAGGTTGCCATCCGCGCCGCATTCAAGTGCGTGACCGGGGGGAAACAGGCGGCAATTCTGGCTCCCACCACAGTGTTGGCAGACCAGCACTACCGTACTTTCCGTGCCCGCATGAGTGAGTACCCCGTCCGCATTGAGCAGCTCAGCCGTTTTACGGCGCCCAAACGCGTGAAAGAGATTTTGCAGGGTCTTGCCGCCGGAGATGTGGATATTGTGGTGGGTACGCACCGTATTATTTCCAAGGATGTGCATTTCAAGAATCTGGGGCTTGCGGTCATCGATGAAGAACAGCGTTTTGGCGTGCGCCACAAGGAGCAGTTTAAGCGGATGTTCCGCATGGTGGATATGCTGACGCTGTCCGCCACGCCCATTCCCCGCACGCTGTATACCGCGCTCATGGGGGCACGTGCCATGAGTACTATTGAAACGGCTCCCATGAACCGTCTGCCGGTGCAGACCGCCGTCTGTCCCTACAATGAGCAGTTGATTGCCGATGCCATTGAGCGCGAGATTGCCCGCAACGGCCAGGTGTTTTTCCTCCATAACCGCGTGCAGAGCATTCATGATATGGAGGCAACGCTGCATCGGCTCGTGCCCCGTGCCCGTATCGTGGTGGGGCACGGACAGATGGATAAGGCGGATTTGGAATGCGTGATGCGTGATTTTGTGAACGGTAAGGCGGATGTGTTGCTCTCCACCACGATTATTGAGAGCGGTATCGACATCCCCAATGCCAACACCATCATTATTGACCGCGCAGACCGTTTCGGCTTGGCAGATCTTTACCAGCTGCGCGGTCGTGTGGGCCGCGGTGGTCATCGTGCCTACGCTTACCTGATGCTGCCGAGGGAAGCTCTCTGCACCGGAGATGCCCGCAAACGTGTCTCTGCCATTAAACAGTACACGGAGCTGGGGAGCGGATTCAAGATTGCCATGCGAGATTTGGAGATTCGCGGTGCGGGCAATCTGTTGGGTACGCAGCAGAGCGGACATATTGCCGCCATCGGTTTTGAACTCTACTGCCAGTTGCTGCGCCAGTCCATCGAGCGTTTGCAGGGGAAAGCCCCCACCATCCGCGCAGAAGCCAATTTCAAGGCGGATTTCATCTGCCTGAGCGAAGCTTCTATGGCTACCCGTGCAGATGCCGACTCGCTTATCGGCGCGTTCCTGCCGTCTTCCTATATGGAATCCACCCGGATGCGCATGGCTGCTTACACCCAGCTGGCTCAAGCCACCACCACGGATGATATCGATGATTTGGAACGCGACTGGCACGACCGCTTCGGCCGGCTGCCTCGTGAAGTGCGTAATCTCCTCACCGTCCAGAAAATCCGCATCCTTGCAACGCGCCGCAATATCACGCAGGTGGAAATCTCCGGGCAGAAGCTCATGCTCACCCGCAACAGAGACTATATTCTGGACAATAAACGCTTCCCCCGTCTCTCCAAAATGCGCCCCGGAGAAAAACTTGCGGAAACGCTCCACCTGCTGCGCTCCCTGTGAACCCGGAAAATCATTTTTTTCAAAAAAACTTGCGGTTTTGGGTTTGTTCCTGATTATATAGGGTAGAACGATGAAACAAAATAACAACAGAAGCTGCCGTTTGCCGGGTATGATAGCCACGGTGCTAAGTATGGGCGCGGCACTCTGCGCAGGTGCGGAACCGGAGCTGCAGGAGGAACTTGCAGATGCTGCAGAAGCCGGAAATGCCGCGGAAGTCCGGCGCCTGCTGGAGCAAGGGGCAGATGTCAATGCTGGTGGTGAGTACACGCCGTTCGCTCTGGCTTTGCGTGAAAAGCACATGCCTGTGTTGCAGGTTCTGTTGCAGTACGGGGCGAATCCCTTTAGCTGCGGTGTATGTCCTGCGGAAATTAGAACGGAGCTGTTAGCAATGATTCAGGTGGAATCATCTCTGCGTTATGCTGCGGAGATTCTGAACTCCGGCGATAGGGTAATCAGGGAAGAGCTGTACGGCGACAATGTGGAGTACCTGCGCCGCTGCGAGCCGGAAAATTATAAGAAATTGGTGACTCCTCATGAGGATATTGCCCGCACTCTTGAGGCATGCCGCCGTTGGCAGAATGCGGTGAAGGTCTTTCTGGATGCTTGGTGGGCAAAGGAATTGGCTGGAAAGGACGGTCTGATGGAGCATCGCGTCAAATCCATGTGCGTGATTGCAGACACGGTGCAGAAAGATGTGCGGGAGCTGGCAGCCGCTTCCTGTTGGTATCCTTCGTATACCATGCTCAGCCACGGTATTTCCGATTCCGGGTATCATTGCGATTTTTTTCGCCTGCCTCCGGGTGCTCCGATGACGGTTCGTAAGGTTTTTGAGCCCGGATTGCATCGGGTTGTTTCCAAGTTTGAATCCGCCGGCTTCATATCTGCCGCGTTGGAAGAATGGAAAATATGCCATTTCCGGCAGAGGGAGACCCTGCGCCGGGAACTGCTGAAGGATGCGGAGGTTGTGCGTCTTTTTGTTGCGGCGTCAGAGGCATATCTCGCTTATTTCGAGCAGATGCAGAAAATGTGCGTGGCGTATTGTCGCTGCACATACGGCGGGGAGTTTGAAATGTTGGGTATTCAAATGCTTTCCCGCGCCGATGCATGGTTGAACCACCTTCGTGATATCAGCACTCCTTACCGTTGATGTTTATGAGTCTGTCGATTTATCGAATTGCGTTTCTCCTTGCTTGTGCGGCCGTGCTGAGCGGCTGCTCCTCGGTGCCGACTTACTCACTGCATCAGGCTCTGGAGTCGGCGAATTTTCCGTCTGATATGTTCTTGGGGGTGGATTATCTCGGCAGCGATGCCGCATTTCATTACTTTGAATACAAACGGAGATTGCATCGGGACATACGCTTCCGTATTCAGCGCTCAGAGTATACCCCGAAGGAACAATGGAATTACTGCGCTTGGTGGCCTGAGCGACGGGTGTTTGATTATGAGAAGATGATATTGAGCATTGCAGAGAAGGGGAACCGCTTTGAATATCGCATCGGTAATTTCTGTTATGACTCTCCCGGAGAAATCCCGTATGCTGTACGGCAGAATATTCGCCTTATTTATTTGCCGTCCAAGCGGACAGCTGTTTCTCGTCGGGCATTGGCTCAGCTTAAACCATACCTGAAAAACTCTGCGGATATACGCTTTATTGCCCCGATAAGCGGTATCCGTTTCAATCCGTTTTTTCACTTTGTCTCATGATGAAACGCACTTTACTTACCCTGATAGCCGCCGTTTGCCTGCCGTTTGCCGGAGCAGATGAGAAGCCGGAGTTTCTGATATCCCCGGGGGCTTCGCTGTGTCCTCCGTCAGCGGTGTCTCCGGATGCTGTATCGGCGGCGGAAAAACTGCTGAGTTTGAAGAAAAGGCAATATCAGCAGGGAGTGTCTGATTACTTGTCTGTGATGGATGCGGAAATCCGGGTGCTGAAGCTTAATATCTGCCTTCTCCGTTCGGATGGAGAAAAAAAGAACCGTCTGTTGCAGGCTATTCGTAAGGCTGACTCTGAGCGAATGAAGCTGGTGGAAGCACGATATCGGAGTGGGGGCATTTCTGAGCTGGAGTACAGAACGGAAGCGTTCCGTTGTGCGTGGGAACGCTTGGCGTGGGAAAACTCCCCGGAGCATGCCGCTGTGGCGGTTCAGTCTGCCGAGACTCTGGAAGCAACTGTGCAAGATTGCCTGCGACTCGGTCAGGCCGACCGGGCTCAATGTCTGATAGCGGCCATTACCTGTGGTGAGGCGAAACTGCGGCAGAAACGAAATGCAGCGGATATACGGGAGCAGGCGGCAGCCGTACAAAAGCTCTATAATGAACTAGCCGCTCTCTATGAAGCTCGGGCGAAACATTCGTTCTGCTCGGTTGTTATGTCAGTAGAGGCAGAATTGGCAGCCCGTTGCTTTGAGCGTGAGTATGCCAGCCACGTGTTGAGAGATGCGGATGTTATACAACGAACAAATGCTGATATTCAGGGTTTGTTGGAACGCTTGCGGGATGATTATTACTTTGCTGCGGAGAGAGGAGAAGTGTCTCAAGAAGAAGTAAAGCAGGTAGAAGTGCGACAGGCAGAAGAAATAATGCGGAAATACAGGGAAAGCCATCCTGAAAAAACGGCCATGATACAGCGTATCTTGCCGTCGGCTGACTATTCCTTTCATGAGGAGAATCTTCCCTCACTTGTGGAGCGTCTGTTTTCCGGTCTGTACGTGAAGGAGAAAGAGCCCGAAGGTGGGGTTGAGTATTTGAATATTTCGGGAGATGGCTGTTCCGGCCGTCGTATGTTTATTCGGACAGCCAAAGGTGAGTTGTATCTTTTGCAGGAAGACTGGGAGGATAAAACGGATGAACTTCAGCTGTATCTACCCGAGAGTAAGACTTGGACTACTTGCAGTAATTCTGTCCCCAAATCTTTTATGGAAAAGGACAGCACGTCCGGGCTCTGGACACGTCTGCAACAGTGGTTGCAACGTCAGGCTTGCCCGAAGTGACTCTTTATCTTTCGGCGGTCAGCAAATTGATGATATCCCGTGCTGCAGCGGCGGGGTCAGGTTGCTGCAGCAGCCAGGAGACGATGACCACACGGCGGGCTCCCGCCTGCAGGACGGAGGGCAGGGTAGTACCGTTGATGCCGCCGATGCAGAACATGGGGAAATCTCCCAATTTCTCCTGTACTGCGGCGATATCCTGCAGTCCGATGGAGGGGCGGCCCGGTTTTGTGCCGGTGGGGAAGAGCGGGCCGAAGCCGATGTAGTCCGCGCCCTCTGCCACGGCGGCCAGCGCTTGTTCCGGGCTGTGGGTGGAGCGGCCGATGAGCATTTGCGGGCCGACGATGTTGCGCACGGCTGCGAGCGGTCCTGCATCCTGTCCCACATGCACGGCATCTGCCCCGATGCGGGCTGCCATGTCCGGGTAGTCGTTCAGCACAAAGACGGCTCCTGCCTCCCGGCAGAGGGGCTGCATGCGCTGTGCCAGTTGCTCCACCGTGGCGGGGTCAACGCCCTTGGCTCTCAGTTGCAGGATGCGGATGCCGCCGCGGAGCAGGGCTGCGGTGGTGCTTTCCACCTCCTCCGGGCGGACATAACCCAAGTCAACTATACCATACAGGCGGGAATCTGACGGAATGCTTTTCATGGCCGGTTTCATTTTCCATGAATGGTCGGCATTTGGCAAGTACAAAATTTGACGTTGACAGTAGGTGAAGGGAAGCGTACACTTCCTGTCGATATGGAAACGCTTATTTCTCGCGGTATTATCGAGTCGTATTTCGGAAAACTCTCCGATTGTCTGAATCTGGATGCTGCCATCGTGGGCGGCGGTCCGTCCGGTATCGTGGCTGCCTATTATCTGGCCAAGGCCGGGCATAAGGTGGCGCTGCTGGATCGCAAGCTTTCCCCCGGCGGCGGGATGTGGGGCGGAGCCATGATGTTCAACGATATCGTGGTGCAGGAGGAGGCCATGCCGATTGTGGAGGAATTGCAGCTTTCCTACCGCCCGTACCGGGAGGGTACGTACATTGTGGATTCCGTGCATGCCACGGCCGGTTTGCTCTATCAGGCCACAAAGGCCGGTGCTGTCATCTTCAACTGCTATTCCGTGGAGGACGTGGTGTACAAGCAGGGCCGTGTCGGCGGCGTGGTCGTGAACTGGACTCCTGTCCTGCGTGAGGGCTTGCATGTTGACCCGCTTACGCTGCTCTCCAAGACGGTGTTGGATGCCACAGGGCATGATTGCGAGATTGCCCGAACCGTCTCCCGCAAGAACGGTGTGAAGCTTGATACCCCCACCGGTGGTGTGGTGGGTGAGATGAGTATGGACGCTGCCGAGGGCGAGCGCTCCACCATCGATAACACCAAAGAAATTTATCCCGGCCTCTTTGTCTCCGGCATGGCGGCCAACGGAGTGAGCGGTAGCTTCCGCATGGGCCCCATTTTCGGCGGTATGCTGATGAGCGGCCGCAAGGTCGCAGAATTGATGGGGGAGGCCATTTTGAGAGCATAAGGAAAGCCACTCAACACGGACACACAAATGGAGGGGGGGGAGTCATCTTTTCCCTCCATTTACGTTTACTCGGCTGAGGCGGGAGGAAAAAATGTTTCGTTGCAGCTTGGCGCAGATAGATAAAGCTTGCCAAACAGGCGTATAACTGTTATCCTGCCGAACACGCATTTTTCAGAGGGTAAGTCTCTCCATTTCTGATATGAAAGCATTAAAAGAGCGTATTATACGGGACGGCAAATGTTTCCCGGGAGGTATTCTGAAAGTAGATAATTTCATCAACCATCAGATGGATCCCCGATTGATGAAGTCCATAGCCGTTGAATTCGTCCGTCGCTTTGCCACCACGAAAATCAATAAAATTATCACGGTGGAAGCCAGCGGCATAGCCCCCTCCATCATGGTGGGCAATTTGCTGGAACTTCCCGTGGTCTTTGCCAAGAAGAAAAAGCCGAGCACCATGCAGAACATGCTCTGCACTACCATTCACTCTTTCACCAAGGGGCGTGATTACACCGTATGCGTGAGCGGGGAATACCTGGGGCCGGAAGATAAAGTCCTGTTTATCGATGACTTTCTGGCAAATGGGAATGCGGCGCTCGGTATCATGGATCTGGTGAAGCAGGCCGGAGCCGAACTGGTGGGTATGGGATTCATCATCGAAAAGGCTTTCCAGCATGGTGGTGATGAACTGCGCCGCATGGGTATACATGTGGAATCCCTGGCCATCATTGATAGCCTGGACAATTGTACCATCTCCCTTCGCGACTGAATTTTCCCCACCTCAGCTCATGCAGGAAAACGAAACGAAAAGCAAGGGTGATTTGATTTACGGATTGGAAGATACCCCTCCGTTCCGTGACTGTGTGTTTGCCGCCCTGCAGCATTTGCTGGCCATGTTTGTGGCTGTGGTCACGCCGCCTCTCATCATAGCCGCCGCCTTGGGATTTGATGCTGAAACAACGGGCTATCTGGTTTCGATGGCGCTGGTAGCTTCCGGCGTTTCCACCTATGTGCAGTGCCGGCGCTTTGGCTGCGTAGGCTCCGGGTTGTTCTGCATTCAGGGTACCAGCTATTCTTTCATCGCTCCTATCATTGCAGCGGGGCAGATGGGGGGACTGCCGCTCATTATCGGTTCCTGCATGGCGGCCTCCACCGTAGAGATGCTGGTCAGTGTGCTGCTGCGGTATCTTCGCAAGGTGATAACCCCGCTTGTCTCCGGTATCGTAGTGTCGCTTATCGGCCTGAGCCTGATTAAGGTGGGTATCATTGCCTGTGGCGGTGGGCATGCCGCCATGGCCGATGGTTCATTCGGCAGTATGCAAAATCTGGGATTGGCGGGACTGGTGCTCATCTGCATTGTCGTATTCAACCGCAGCAGCAACCGCTATCTGAGAATGAGTTCCATTGTCATCGGGCTCGCAGTAGGGTATGCCGTTGCCTGGTACATGGGTATGGTGGATTTCCATTCCATTTCCGGCTACGGTTGGTTTCATTTCCCCGTGCCTTTCCGCTATGGTCTGGATTTCAGCTGGTCTGCCTTTATTGCGCTGGGACTCATCTTCCTCATCACCTCTATTGAGGCATACGGTGATATTACCGCCAATTCTCAGATTTCCGGCTTGCCGGTAGAGGGAGATGCTTTCATGCAGCGCGCCCGGGGCGGGATTCTGGCAGATGGGGTCAACTCTATGCTGGCGGGAGTTCTCAACTCGTTTCCCAATTCCATTTTTGCCCAGAACAACGGGATGATTCAGCTCACGGGTATTGCCAGCAGGCGTGTGGGGTATTATATAGCCGCCATGCTCGTGCTGCTGGGTTTCTTTCCCTACATTGGCCTTGTCTTCTCCCTGATGCCGGAGCCGGTGTTGGGTGGTGCCACCCTCTTGATGTTTGGAACGGTGACTGCCGCCGGGGTGCGCATTGTGGCCTCACAGAACATCCACCGCAAGGCAACGCTGGTGATTGCTCTTAGCTTTGCTGCCGGGGTCAGCGTTGAAATGGTTCCGGAAATCCTTTCCCATTTCCCCAAAACTTTGCGGGAAATTTTTGCCTCCGGTATCACCACGGGCAGTGTCGTTGCCATTCTGGCTAACCTGTTTATTCGGATTAAGGGTGAAGAATAAAGTCCGCTGTCGGCTTCGGGTTATCATTTTCCTGCGGAAATAAGAAAAATGACTTGACAAATATGTTAGGTCGCGCTAACATGCGCCGCGAACTGATTATGGAACAGCAAACAGACAAATTGACACTGAATCAGGTGAAGATTGGTCGCAGCGTGAAGGTAGCCCGGGTAACGGGCAACGGCCCGCTGCGTCAGCGCATTCTGGACATGGGGCTGACCAAGGGGGCAGATGTGGTTGTGCGCAAGATGGCTCCGCTGGGCGACCCTCTGGAAGTGACGGTGCGTGGGTATGAGCTCTCTCTGCGAAAGGCAGAGGCGGCCTGCATTTTGGTGGATTGATTTTTGTGATTTGCAAGTTAGTACAAGCAAACATGAAACGAACGATAGCATTAGCCGGCAACCCGAACAGCGGCAAGACCAGCCTGTTCAATGAGCTGACCGGAGCCAATCAATATGTGGGTAACTGGCCGGGGGTGACTGTAGACCGCAAGGGCGGCTATCTGCGCGACCACGAGGAGGTAGCGATACTGGATTTGCCGGGCATTTATTCGCTTTCACCGTATTCGCCGGAGGAGGTGGTGACCCGCCATTACCTGCTGAATGAGAAGCCGGATATGGTGGTGAACGTGGTGGATGCCACGAACCTGGAGCGCAACCTGTACCTGACGAGCCAGCTGCTGGAGACAGGGCTGCCCATGGTGGTGGTTCTCAATATGATGGACTTGGTTGAACAGCGGGGGGACAAGGTGAATGCCGCAGAGCTGAGCAAGGTGCTGGGGTGTCCCGTGGTGGAGGTGAGTGCGCTGCGCCAGACCGGTATGGAGGCTCTGCAAGAGCTGATGCTGGGCGCGATACCGGCAGCTCCGAAACATTTCCGTTTTGCCCCCGCTGTGGAGAAAGCGCTTTCTGAGCTGGGTGAAACGCAGCAGTGCAGCCGCTGGACGCAGGTGAAGCTGCTGGAGAACGACAGTGAGGTGACGGCTGATCTGAACACGACTGACCGTCACAACATCGAAACGCTCCGCATGAATGTGGAGAAGGAGATGGATGATGATATTGCCTCCATTATTGCCGCAGGCCGCTATGATGCCATTCTGGCCTTCATTCCGCATGTGGTGAAGAAATCCGCTGCGCACAACAACTTCAGCATGAAGTTAGATGCCGTTTTGACTCATCGGGTGATGGGGCTGGGTATCTTTGTGCTGGTGATGTGGGCGGTGTACTACCTCTCCATCAACACTGTGGGCGACTGGGGAACCGGCTGGGCCAATGAGATGCTGTTCGGCCCGATTGTGGGCGGCTGGCTGGCCGGATTCATCGGCGATACGCCCGCTTCGCCGGAGGCGTTGACGATGTTCAGTGCGGTGCTTTCCATGGTGCTGCTGTTCCCGACCATGCTGCGCCGTCTGCACGATTTGAACCGTAGCGGGTCCTGGCTCTATCTGGTCGTTCTGCCCTTCCTGATGGAATACATGTGCCCGCATCTTCCCGGTGTGCTGCACCACATCGTGATGTATACGCTGCTGGCAGTGAATGCGTGCATTCTGATTGTTTGCTTTTGTCTACGCGGTACCCGAGGTTCTAATCGATTCGGAGAGAAAACCAAGCAGGTGTGGAGCCGTCCCATGAGCTTGTCCGGTCGAGCCGGCCGCCGAGAGTTTATCGCGTGGTTTTTCATCCTGAGTGCACTGGCATACGGCATCGCTATGCTGGGGCGCAGCACGCTAACGTGCAGCCCGCAGCTCAGCGCGTTGGTTACGGATGGTATCGTGGCCGGTGTGGGTGCCGTGCTGGGCTTCCTGCCGCAGATGGCCGTGCTTTTCCTGCTGCTGGCGCTGCTGGAGGACTGCGGTTATATGGCTCGCGTGGCCTTTATGATGGATCGCATCTTCCGCACCATCGGGCTTTCCGGCAAGTCGTTTATCCCGCTTCTGGTATCTATGGGCTGCGGTGTGCCCGGCGTGATGGCCACCCGCACGATTGAGAACGAGAAGGACCGCCGCATGTCCGTCATGCTGACCTGCTTCATGCCCTGCGGGGCCAAGCTGCCCATCATTGCCCTCATCGGCGCTGTTATCGGGCAGGACGCCTCTATTGCTACCGTCGCCTACTTTGCCGGTATTGCTTCCGTGATATTGGGCGGTTGGATGCTGCGTAAGACTCACATGTTTGCCGGTTCCTACACGCCATTTGTGATGGAGCTGCCGCCCTACCACATGCCGAGCGGTGTGAACATCAACGTGCGCGCTATGGAGCGCTGCAAGGCCTTCGTGAAGAAAGCCGGAACCGTGATTTTTCTGGCCAGTGCCCTCATCTGGACGCTGAGTAACTACAACTGGAGCTTTACTTACCTGAATACGGCAAAGAACAAGGCTGCCATTGAGCAGAGTATGCTCGCTGACGTGGGCAACACCTTCGCCCCCATTTTTAGCCCGCTCGGCTGGGGGGATTGGCGCCCCGCTGTGGGTACGGTCACCGGGCTGATTGCCAAGGAGAATGTGGTGGGTACTTTCGGTGTGCTGTATCCTGCGGCAGAGGAAGCTCCCGCTGCGGGTGAGGAAGCAGCGGCAGAGAAAGACGAACTGCTCCGCACCCGCGATCTTTGCAAGACTAATGCCTTTACCGCGCTGGTGATGGGTGCCTGGCGCGCAGACAGCGAGGTGAGCAGCGCTGCCCCCGCTGAGCCTGCGGCTGAGAAGGAAGCAGCAACAAAGGAAGAGGAAACCGCTTCCGCAGAGCAGCCCAACCTCTTCTTCCGTGTGATGAATTATTTCTTTGGAACCGAATTGGATGAAGAGACGAGCGGGGTGGCTGCCAAGCTGCAGAAAGCCGGGGTCTTTACCTCTGCCGGTGCACTTTCCTTCATGCTGTTCAACCTGTTGTGCGCACCCTGTTTTGCTGCTTGCGGTGCAATACGTCGTGAGATGAACAGCGCCCGCTGGACCTGGTTCGCCATCGGTTACATGTGCGTCTGGGCCTATGTGGTGTCGCTGCTGGTGTTCCAGTTCGGTACCTGGGTCATGACGGGTGTGTTCGGTACAGGACAGGCGGTTGCCTGCGCCATTGCCGCTGCCATTCTCTACATGATTGTGCGCCCCAATAAGTACCTCCGTAAATAAACCTTAACTGAAACGATAAGACTATGGGAGATATCATCGTCATCCTGATTCTGGTGGCTATCACTGCCTGGATAATCCTGTCCATGCTGCGGAAAAAGAACAACTGCGGAGGCTGCTGCGGCAGCTGCGGCGGGGGCTGTGGCAAATCTCGCGATGATAAGCATCATCACTGATAAAGAACAATTTACAACCAACAACTGATATGACACGCAACATAATCGCAATGGCAATGACGGGCCTGCTGGCCCTCCCTGTGATGGCTCAGGATGAAACACCCGCCGTGGGGGACCTGCTTCAGGGTATCAACATGTTCACTCCCGAAGAGGATGACCCGTCCTACAAGGTGAAGGCTTATGAAAAGTTCGGCACGGAGTGGTATGCGGATGCTGCTTACGGTCTCTGGAACACCGAGAAGGTGCCCGGTGCTACCCGCCACACCAATCTGGCTCTGCTGCATGCGGCTGTCAATCAGCGTCTCATTGAGGACAACGCCAACGGCGGAACATGGCTTCGTGTGGAGTTTTCCGGTACTTGGGGCTTGGACCGTGAATCTGCCCAGAGCGACACCGTTTTTGCTGATATGGTGGGGAGTACCACCTATGTGCATGGTGAGCACTGGGGCCCGCACGATGGGGTGTTCCCGGAGGTGGCGCTTATGCACTATTTTGCCGGTAAGCGCGCCTGCATCATCGCCGGTATGGTGAACCTGACCAACTACTTTGATGCCGTGAGCATTGCAAACGATTCATTTTCCTCGTTTGTCAATTTAGGCTTTATCAACTCCACCATCCTGCCGCTGGTGGATAGCAATCTGGGCGCCGTGCTTCAGGTGGAACTCAACCGCAACAGCTACGCTATGGTGGGCGTTTCCCGTACCGGCTGCACCGCCGGATACAACCCCTTTAACTCCGACATCTGCGATGGCTATGCCGTGGTGGGTGAGTACGGTCATATCCTCGCCGATGGTGACGTGACTATCCGCATCAATCCCTTCTACACCTCCGCAGATGTGGATTTGGACGATGACAAGGGCGAGAACCGACGTCAGAACGCCGGCTTGGTGGGAAGTGTTGAGTACACCCCCTGCGACAGCGTGACTCTCTATACCCGCACGGGTTTTGCCGCCAAGCAGTACCTGAGCAACTCCGCAGAGTTCTCCGTAGGTGCCCACTTTAAGCTCATCCCCTCCCGTGAGGATGATTTCTTCGGCATCTCCTATGGTGTGTTCAAGGGGCAGACGCCTACTGAAAACAACCGCGAACAGGTAGTGGAAGCCATGTACAGTCTGCAAATCAACGACTACGTGAAGGTTGTTCCTCACGTTCAGTATGTTGCCAACCCTGCTTACAGTTCGGCAGACGATGCCGTCATCTGGGGGGTGCAGACCGTATGCTCCTTTTAAGACAATTTGTGCTGTAACGTGTATGTAATAAAAAGGCGCGTCGGGGGAAACCCCGGCGCGCTGACTGTTTTTAGACATAAAATGTGAATTTAGCTCCGCTCTCGGGCTCCCTACGGCTGATTTCGCTTGACGAGACGGGACGCTGGTGTATAGTATTAGTTAATTATCGTAGCTTTTTATGAAGATTTTGTGCAAGGTACATAAACTTTCCGAAAAACGGCACAACAGGAAGAAGGGCGGGTTTGCGCTGATAGCGACCCTGACGCTGATGATGCTGCTGGCCATGCTGGCCGTGGCACTGCTTTCTCTGGCTTCTTCCCAGCAGCGTATAGCCATGCAGACGGTGATGCTGGCAGAGGCCCGTCAGCAGGCTCTGGTGGGCTTGGATGCCGCCATCGGTGAGCTGCAGGTGGAGCTGGGGCCGGACCAGCGTGTGTCTGCTAACTCCGGCATTCTGAGCGAGCAGGAGGGCTCTTTCCCGCAGTATGTGCTGGGTGTCTGGGACAGCTGGGACGGCCCGCTGTATGGTGACAGCCCC
>JAZRBU010000021.1:0-29275 GCA_045635265.1 Akkermansia sp. | reverse complement strand
GTGACCACGATGTGGCGGAGGACGACAGAGACGGCGCAGGGTGTTAACCCGGAGCTTCTGCCATGACCGGTAGACTGCCATGCAACCGGGGTGAGGCGCCCCATGCGGTGGTGATGAATCAAAGTTCGGCGTTTCCTCTATTCATGCAAATGGAATCCTCTGAGCTTTTGCTGTTCTTTTTGCCGGGGTAAATGACTATTCCGCGCTCTCTGTCGGCCCTAGCGGGACTCCTTTTTATTATCATACGATTTCCGGGGGTTACGCTGCCGGTGCAGCTCCACCTCCGGCTACTTTCTGTCGTCCTGCGGACTCTGAATTTCGCTCGCTACGCTCGCCGAGTCTTTAACAAATCTCATTATCCGAAAAAAAGGGGCTTCCTTTAAAATCGGATTCATCCTTCAATGCCTCACGAAATCTTTGGGACACATGTGCTCTGAACCGCATATTTATTGACACCTTGCAGCTTTTGTGATAAGTTGCGCGCGCAACATAATTGAACCATGATAAGAAACATCATGAAGAAACTCCTGCTACTTCTCCTGCTTGCAGTGGCTGTGTTTGCCATGCAGCGTTTTGGTGCCGCCGAGCCACTTGCGGCAGGGAAAGCGGCAGCAACGGATAGCTTCACCTTCTGCGGTACGATATGGTCTCTGGCGCCGGCACTGCTGGCCATTGTGCTTGCCCTTATCTTCAAGGAAGTGTATTCTGCTTTGTTTGCGGGTGTGGTGCTGGGAGCCTGTTTTGTGACACAATTCTCCCCCATGAAGACGGTGGACTTTGTGGTGAATACGGGGCTCATAGAGGGCATGAAAGCCACCACGGGCGTGTTCATCTTTCTGGTAATCCTCGGCGCTTTTGTCTGCATGATTAACAAGACAGGTGCAGCGCTGGCCTTTGGCAAGTGGGCGCAGACCCACATCAAATCACGCATCGGCAGCCAGCTGGCCACCTTCTTCCTCGGCATACTCATTTTCATTGATGATTATTTCAACTGTCTGGCAGTAGGCAGCGTGATGCGACCGATAACCGATGCCAAGCGTATATCCCGCGCAAAGTTGGCGTTTATCATAGATGCCACGGCTGCTCCCGTATGCATGATAGCCCCCATTTCCAGCTGGGCAGCGGCGGTTTCCCAGTACGCCGCAGGCACAGGGTACAATGGACTGGAGCTTTTCATCCGGGCCATCCCCTTTAATTTCTACTCACTGCTGGCACTCTGTTTTGTAGTAATGCTGGTACTCATGCGCTTCGACTACGGCCCCATGGCCCGCTATGAGCACAATGCCATCACTAAGGGAGACGTACATACCGTGCAGCCGGAAAGTGATACACAAGACCGAGAGCCCAATGCGGAGCGACACGGCAAACTGGCAGACCTCATTATACCGGTGCTGATGCTCATTGGTCTGGAGACCTTTGCCCTTGTATACGTGGGCGGCATACTCGACGGTAAATCATTTGCCGAAGCACTGAGTGCCACCGATGCGACCGTGGGGCTTCCCTGGGGGGCTATCATCGCGCTGGTGCTGACCGTGGCATTCTATCGCATCCGCGGGGTGATGAGCTTCCGTGCAGCCATGCGCTGCATACCCAACGGCTTCATTGCCATGGTGCCCGCCATCCTCATCCTGACCCTGGCAACCGCGCTCAAGAATGTGACCTCTGCGCTGGAAGCCCGCGAGTTCATCGCCTCCTACATTGAGCACTCAGCCTCCGGACTGGTGAACTTCCTGCCGGCGGTCATTTTTGTGGTGGCAGCCATACTGGCCTTCTCCACGGGAACCTCCTGGGCCACCTTCGGCATTCTGATACCCATTGTTGTGAGCACCTTTGATCCCGCCGGGCCGCTCATGTACATCAGCATGTCCGCCTGCCTTGCCGGGGCTGTGGCCGGTGACCACTGTTCCCCCATCTCAGACACCACCATCATGTCCAGCGCCGGGGCGCAGTGTGACCATCTGAGCCATGTTTCAACCCAGTTACCGTATGTGCTGACCGTGTCCGCAGTATCCTTTGCCGCATTCCTGCTGGCCGGTTTTATACACAACTGGTTCATCGTGTTCCCTCCGGCACTGCTTTCTCTCTTTATCACTCTGCTTGTGCTGAAAAAGCGCAGCGTCAAAGCGCAAGCCCACAAGCACTGATTCTGAGTCCGGAGGACTCAGGAAGGAGCAATGCGCTACTTCTGTAAAGCATGATGCTAGTGTAAACTACTTTGCCGGGATAAAACAGATTCTTTTCCGGCACCGGTTGATAAGACTCGCCATTTATTGAAAAGTGTGTATAATGGAGCTCGGAGAATGGGCTTGTATACACCACCTTTCAGCGTGAGCGCAAAAGCAATTCGATTGGTTGCAGAGATATCTGCGCTCATCGAGCGGTATGCCATACGTATGGAACAGGGAGACGGTGTACTGCTGCGTAAAGCAAATCGCATTAAAACGATACATAGCTCGTTGGCCATAGAAGGCAATGAGCTGAGTGAGGATAATGTTCGCACGCTATTGGAAGGCAAAAACGTAATCGCCCCGATTCAACAATTACAGGAGGTTCGTAATGCCATTCGCTGTTATGAAGAGAGCGTGAATTGGGATGCTTATTCTGTGGGAGATATGCTCAAGGCTCATCTCTGCATGATGGACGGCCTGTGCAAACAGCCCGGGGCCTTCCGTTCCGGTGGTGTAGGCGTATTTGCCGGAGATAAACTTGTTCACATGGCACCGCCTGCGCACATGGTGCCTACACAGATGCAGCAATTATTCACCTGGCTTGCTGCTGCAGAGGACCATCTCTTAATTAAAAGCTGCGTATTTCACTACGAGTTTGAGTTCATCCACCCATTCAGTGATGGAAACGGAAGAATCGGCCGCTTATGGCAATCGTTGATACTGGGCAAATTGCACCCTGCTTTTCCACAGCTTCCGGTAGAAAACATGGTGTATTCTTCCCAAACCGGTTATTATAAGGCTATAGAAGAAAGCAGCAAGTTAGCAGACTGTGCCCCTTTCATCGATTTCATGCTGGAAGAAATCCTGAAAACGTTGAAACAATCCATATCAACGCCCCTCTCACTTACTGAAATAGAACACACTATCATTTGTTACATGAGAGAAGATGCCGGCATCTCTGCAAAGCAAATAGCAGAGAGGAGCGGCAAGTCTGCACGCCAGATAGAAAATTACATTGCCGCATTAAAGGAAAAGGGCGTGATACAGCGTGAAGGGGCTCGAAAAAACGGCAAATGGAAGGTGCAATTTCCTCAGCCCTGACCGCCCACCGCCAAGAATAGCTCAAAATAAATTTCGGAATAAATTTCGGAATAAATGGCGGGGAGATGATCCCCCGGCTCCGATTTAAACACTCAGGATGGCCGACATCGCGGTGACGGAGATAAACACCAACAGCACCATCAAGCAGAGGAAACGGGCGCGTGTGTAGAACTGCGGGCGTTTGCCTTTCTCTGCCATTGCCAGCAACAGGGCCACAACAAATGATGGCAGCGTAGCAAAGGGTGCAAAGAGGATGAGACATATTCCAAATCCATCATTCATGCGCCCAAGAAAAGCAGCAGGGTATGCCAACACCCAGGTAGAGATGCCCTGCACTACTCCCCAAACACAGGCTCTGCGTGACAGTGAATCAGAATCAGCCGCACACATGAACAAGCACCCTGCAAGGCCGGCACCCCACCAGATAAAATACTGCATGCAGCGACCGGGCCAATGAAGAGAAAATGAGGTAAGCCCCGCATCAAACATCTGCGCATACAGGGAAACCAGATACCAAGCACCCCCGCAGAAAAAAGCCGTTGTCAACAGAGCACCCAACGAATACCAATCGGATTTGGATAAAGGGAGAGACATGAGACGTAACGGCGTTTTTTAAGTAAGGCGGTTAATGGGTTATTTCATTAAACAGCTTGCTGATACCGCTGCCTACGGCAGCAACAGGCAGAATTGCTATCAAGACGGTGGCTTCCGCTGTCGGCATGGCGATATTGGCCGTGGCATCAACCAGTTCCAACGGGGCAGCTGCTATATGCTGCCATACGGACGCTGGGGCAGCTTTGGTCGTATCGGGCATGTCCACCACAGGATCCGTATATTCCGCATACGGATAATAGCGGATATGTTTCATTCCAATGACAACACGTGCTTTAGCGGAAAGGGGGATGCGTTTTGCTGCAGCAAAATTAAACTCCTTTTCCGGAATCAGCCGACGCTCACCGCGAGCCGCACCGCTCCCGGCAGAATAAAGGTAAGAACGGATACTTTCCTTCTTCACCTCATAACGGGCAGAGGTATCCTGGCGGCACCAAATGCGGCAATCACCCCGGCGGTAAATACTTTTTCCTTTATCTACGGCATAAGCCAGGCGGATACGCAACCAATCTCTGCCATTATAGTGATATTTTTCCGAAGCGGGCTCAACCAACTGCACCACCACCGTTCTGTCACAGTGTCGCACATATTCTGCCGTATGCAATGATGGCCAGCAATAGCTGCAGGACGGCAGCAGCAAGGCAGCCGGGCAGCAAGCAGAAAAAAGGAGTATTCTGACGGAGTTCATTTACTTATAATAATACGTCCTGACACCAAATCCGCAACTTTTTCTGAAAAAAAACACCCGAAAACAAGGCTCCACCACGCAGAGATTGTGATAGAGCCTTGAGAAAAGAGTGCGTGGAAGCCTCAGCGAAGGAAAAGACGCAGAATGGCAGACTTAAACTTGCTGTACGGATGATAACGGAAAGGCAAATCAAGCCAGTTGCCCTTGGTGAGAACGGACTTGTAATGCGTGAAGGTATCAAATCCGGCTTTGCCGTGGTACGAGCCCATGCCACTGTCACCCACACCGCCGAAAGGCAGACCGTGGACGGCAAGATGAATAATCGTATCATTCACACAGCCGCCGCCGAATGAAAGATTGTTGATAAAGCGTTTTTCTGCAACGGAATCCGTTGTGAAGAGATAGGATGCAAGCGGGCGGGGTCTGCTGAGGACAAAATCCTCCACATCGCTCCACTTCTCCCAGGTCATCATGGGAAGAATCGGCCCGAAGATTTCCTCCTGCATGGCAGCGGAATTGGGAGTAATACCATCCAGCAGAGTAGGTTCAATACGCAGGGAGTCAACATTGCTGCCGCCGCCGATGACGGGGCGGGCATCGCGCATCAGGCCGCAGAGACGCTCAAAATGGCGCGGGTTGATGATGCGCGTGAACTCACTGTTTTTCAGCGGTTCATCTCCCAGCATTTCCTGCACGGCAGCGCGATATTCCGTGACAAATTCCTCTTTGCGGGAGGAATGAATCATGAGGTAATCCGGGGCTACGCAGGTCTGCCCGGCATTGAGTATCTTGCCGAAGGCAATACGGCGGGCAGCCACGCGCACATTGGCGCTTTCATCAACAATGCAGGGGCTCTTGCCACCCAGCTCCAGCGTGACCGGAGTAAGATTGCGGGAAGCGGCTTCCATGACAATGTGGCCCACCTTGGGACTGCCGGTGAAGAAGATGTAATCAAACTTCTGCTCCAGAAGAGCCCCGATATACTCACGCCCGCCGAGCACCACACTCACATAGGCCGGGGGGAAGATGCTTCCCAGCATCTCTGCAAGCACCTCAGACGTGGCGGGAGACATGGAAGAAGGTTTGACCACGCAGCAGTTGCCGGCGGCCAGAGCAGCCACCAAGGGGTCCAGACACAGCAGGACGGGATAATTCCACGGGCTGATGATGAGAGAGACACCATAGGGCTCCGGCACTACACGACAGCGGGAGGGGAACTGCGCCAGCGGGGCCATCACGCTCCGCGGCTTACTCCATTTCCGCAGGTGGCTGAGCGCATCACTCAGGCCGGCCAGCACCATACCGATTTCGGTCATGTAGGTCTCCGCAGCGCACTTGCCGAGGTCTGATTCCAGAGCAGCGCAAATTTTCGGTTCCCACTTGAGAATGGCGGAGCGCAGTTTCCTGAGGGCCTCACGTCTGTAACGCACCTCACGGGTGGTATGAGTAAGGAAGAATTGGCGTTGTTTTTCGACGAGGTTCTGCATGATTAGAAAGCGGCGTTAAGGATGGAAATGACCTGCTGCTCATCCGCAGCGCGGGGGTTGACAATGAGCGCGCCATCGTTCACCGCCACTCGGGCAACTTGGGCAAAGGACTCCTTGGGCACTCCGGCAGCTTCCAGGGTGAGCGGCAGACCGCAGGCCTCATTCAGCTCGCGGCCCAGAGCAGTGATGGCATCAATAGCGGCTTCCGCCCGTTTGTCCGCAGGCGTGTTGAGCGCCGCAGCATCCCCCACCAAAGCAGGCAGCAGCGCTGCATAAGAATCTGCAGCATGCGACAGGTTATAACGCATCACATGCGGCAGCAGAATCGTCATCGCTACGGCATGCGGCACATGGCAGACACCGCCCAGAGCGTGACCGATGGCGTGTACGGCTCCCACCATGGAGTTGGAGAAAGCAATACCGGCCATGGTAGAGGCCAGGGCCATGGCAAAACGGGCTTGCTTATCACTGCCCCGGCGGGTGGCCTGCACCAGATTTTCGGCAATCATACGGATGGCGGCCATGCCGTATGCCCGGCTGAGCGGGTTGGCCTGCAGACAGGTGCAGGCCTCCACCGCGTGGCAGAGCGCATCCATGCCCGTGGAAGCCGTTGCCTTGGGCGGCAGACCGGTCGTCATGCGCGGGTCAATCACCGCTGCATCCGGCTGAACGAAAGGAGAAAGGAACTCCATCTTCACGCCGGTCTCATCATTGCGAATAACGGCCACGCCGGTGCATTCCGACCCGGTTCCGGCAGTGGTGGGCACCACGATGAAAGGAATGTGCGTGCCGCGGCTCAGGTTCTCCACGCCGCTGATAGCCAGGATATCATCCGTATTCTGGGAAAGGACAAGACGCACGCCCTTGGCAGTATCAATGACGGAGCCGCCGCCCACGGCCACTAGGGCATCGCACTGATTACGGCGATAAAGGGCGGCAATGCTGTTGACCACGCGGAGCGAGGAATCCACGGGGATTTCCGTGAAGATGCATGCCGGGCGGCAGCCCTCTGCCTCCATGCTGCTGAGCACGGCATCCACCGTTCCCAGTTTGTACAGCACGGCATCCGTCAGCAACATGGGGGCCTTTGCCCCCTGCTGCTGCAATTCATTGGCCAGACGCTCCAGTGACAATTCACCGCAAAGCAGCTTCACGGAATTCTGAAATTCGAAATAAGGAGGATTCATCGTTCTTATCTATCAGTATTTAAAACTCAGGAACCCGAGGAGAATACGGCCGTATACCCGCAGAGGGTTCGTCTGCAGTGCCGGAATATCCGTAAGGATGTGTTTGGTAATCAATTTCGGGAAGAGATAGGCCTCAACAATGTTGACCAGACGGGCCAGTTTCATCACATCCGCAATCTCTCCCTGCATGGTGAACGCATGGCGGGCATACGCCTGAGCCAGCCCCATCTGTCCGGTAAAGAGTTGGAATGAGTGCGCGGTGGATTTCACACGGAGATTGCAGACAGGCTTAGCGAGCTGTTTCAAACGCACCAAGCGGCCCTTTTTCCATCGCACATACAGCGTAGGGGCATCATGTCCGGTTGCAATGGCATAGCTCATCCGTTCCGGCAGAGCATCAAACTCCGCCTTTACCCGTGTATCCATTCCATACAGCTCCACCAGTGCCGCATGCACCACGCGCAGGACAATTCCCACCGTTAACTTCTGAAAAAACAGTTTCATCTCAGGTCAATCAATCTTCACGTTGCGCCGCAGCACGGGAGAGGCGGTCCATCATGGCATAGCCAAGGCCCATTTTCGGCAGTTCTTCTGCAACAATCACTTGCACGTCGTCATTCTCATCCATGGCGCGCATCACGGCAAACAGACGTACCGCAGCCTCTACCAGACGCCCGCTGCCGGGAGAAAGGGTCATGGTTTCCACCCAGCAATCCTGTTCTGCCAGGGGGGAATCTCCCTTGTAGGAGATAAGCCCGTAGGCCACCCCTTGCTGCGGCTCAAACGGCGTGCGGGGGTCATGCAACAGCAAGGGCTTGCTCGGTGCATAATGGCTCTTGAGCTGTCCCGGTGCGTTGGGCAGAGCTGCTTCTGCCGCACCGCCCTTGCCGGGCTTCACCACGCGGCAGATACCACGGAGCTTTTCCCGCGTGACGGGGCCTTCACGCAGCAGACGCACGGCGGGTTTTCCTTTTTCGTCAATAAACGGCTGAAGAATGGTGCTTTCCAGGCCTTCCGAGCAGGCACCGGCATCCAGCACCAGCGGAATACTGCCGCCAAGCTCCTTCAGCACGGCTCCGGCGCTCGTGGGAGAAATGTGGCCGAAACGATTGGCGCTGGGCGCGGCAATAGGGCGGCCCAAGGCACGGGCAACTCCCCGCATGGCCTCATGACTGGTCACTCGGCAGGCAACAGTGGGCAAACCGCTCGTCACCACATCCGGCACGCAGGCCTTGCGCGGCAGAACCAGCGTCATCGGGCCGGGCCAGAATTCCTTGGTGAGCTTGTCCACGAGCGGGCGGAGCTCCTCCGGAACCTCTGCCACATCACTGAGCGCACGGGCGTTGGGCAGATGACAGATGAGAGGGTCAAAACTCGGACGTTCCTTGACGGCAAACACTCTGGCCACGGCATCTGCATTAAAAGCATCCGCACCCAGGCCATATACCGTCTCCGTGGGAATAGCCACCAGTTCCCCTGCCGCCAGCAAATCTGCGGCCTCTTTGTACACCTTGCGGCAATCATCCAACGGGTCAATCTCTATCACGAGCGTTTCCATGCGCGCGATTATACGCAGAGATGCCTGTTTGTCAATGAAAAATCGGCAATCCGAGCCTGCGATTATGCGAGGATTGCCCGCCCTGTCATGCTTTCGTCTTGCTGAATCTGCGGAGATGTGGTAGTGTGTGGGTATGGAACTTACGCTTAACTCACCGCTGGACATGCACCTGCATCTGCGGGATGGGGACATGTTAAAACTGACAGCACCGCTCTCTGCTGATTTTGCGGGAGCCGTCATCATGCCGAATCTTGTTCCGCCGGTAACAACGCCGGACATGATGCTGGCCTATGCGGAGCGGATTCGCAACGCGATGGACGGCGCAAAGTTCACGCCATACATGACCCTCTTCTTCAAACCGTTGGAGGAAAAAGAGCTGACGGCCGCTGCAGCTGCTCCCGGCTTTTTCGGGTTCAAAATGTACCCGGCGGGCATCACCACTAACAGCGAGGGCGGAGTCTCCAATCTGACTGAGGCAGAGCATACTCTGCGGCTCATGGAGGAAATGGGCATCCCCCTGCTGGTGCACGGAGAAAGCCACGGTTTTGTGATGGACCGAGAGCAGGAGTTCCTTTCCGTCTATCGCCACCTTGCGACTGCTTACCCGAAGCTGCGTATCTGCATGGAACACATCACCACCGCCGCCGCCGTGGAATTGTTGGATGAGTTCCCGAATCTCTGCGCAACGGTAACGCTGCAGCACCTGCTCATCACTCTGGATGATGTGGCGGGCGGCATGCTGCAACCCCATCTCTTCTGCAAACCCATTGCCAAGCGTCCGGCCGACCGTGAAGCGCTGTTGCAGGCGGCACTCAACGGGCATCCCCGTCTCATGTTCGGCAGCGACTCCGCACCTCACCCCCGCTGCAAAAAAGAAGCATGCGGCTGTGCCGCCGGTGTCTTTACCGCGCCGGTTGCCCTGCCCAAGCTGGCAGAGCTCTTCACCACCCATGGAGCTGCGGATAAATTGCAGGATTTCATCTCCGGCAACGCCTGCCGTCTGTACAATTTGAAACCTGCCGCCAAACAGATTACGCTCTGTGATACCCCCATGCAGGTGCCTGCCCGCTACCGCAGTTTCGGTCAGGAAGTAGTGCCCATGTACGCAGGACAGACGCTTCCCTGGAGCATTAAGGCCTGAAGCAATGCAGGACGCCCCCATTCCCTCTGCAGAAGATTTGCGTGCGCTGCTGGCAGAAATAGCCGCAGCTCACATGCCTTACGGCAAATACGGGCCGGAAACCTATCCCCCGGACGGATGTCCGCTTATGGATTTACCGACGGAATATCTGGACTGGTTCTGGCAGAGAGGATGGCCGAAAGGCAAACTGGGGCGCCTTATGGAGCAGACTCTGCTCATCAAAAACAGCGGGCTGGATAAGCTCTTTGACCCCTTCCGCGCCGCCAACGGCGGCAGACGCAAATACCCACGAAAACCATGATTCATTATCTCCGTTCCATCTTTTTGGCAGCACGTCCCAAAACATTGCCGGCCGGCATCGTGGCCGTCTGGGCAGGCTGTGTAATTGTTCATAAGTTCCAAACACACATGCCGGAAACAGGCATTGAACTGAATTGGACTCTGGCCCTCTTCACGGTGCTGAGCTGCATGTGTATCCAGATTGCCTGCAATTTCTTCAACGACTCCATCGATGCCGCCAAAAACGCCGACACGGAAAAGCGCCAGGGCCCCCGCCGCATCACGGCCAGCGGGGATATGAGCCCTCTGGCGGTTAAGCTCTGGGGCTGTTTCTTTCTCTCTGCCGCCGCGTTGCTGGCCATTCCTCTGATAGAGGCTCAGGGATGGCCCATTCTGGCCATCGGCATTCCGTCCATGTTCTTTGCCTACGGCTACACGGGCGGCCCCTGGCCGCTGGCCTATCATGGTCTGGGTGAGCTGTTTGTGCTGTTGTTCTTCGGGCTGGTGGCCGTTGCCGGCACCGTTTTTGTGCAGGTGGGCTGGCAGCCCGGGCTGGAACACATCTACGCCACGGCTTTCATCATCGGCATCCAATGCGGGCTGCTCTCCTGTGTGCTCATTGAGGTGAACAACATCCGCGACCGCAAAGAAGATGCCGGCACCGGCAAGCGCACCCTCGCCGTGCGACTGGGAGAGGGCAAAGCCCGCGGCCTGGCCATGGCATTCATCGTGGCACCCTATGTCACCCTCAAGCAGACGGCCTTTTTCCTGCCGGGCTTCAACTGGAATCTCTGCTGGTTTGCCGCCATTCTTGTGGGCGGTTATATCCTGCTGAAGCTGCGCACCATGCCGGCCAACAGAAAGATGAATCTCCTGCTGGGGCTTTCCTCTCTGCACATGATTCTTTTCCTGCTCGCGCTGACGCTCTAAGCCATGCTGCCGATTGATCAGATACGCCGTGAGGTGCTGGACGCCGTGCGGGAGCCCGGTTTCTGCGTACTGCTCAGTGCGCCGACGGGCTCCGGCAAATCCACCCGAGTGCCGGGAATGCTGCTGGAAGCCGGCTGCGGAGAGCGCGGCACCATCATCGTGGTGCAGCCCCGCCGCCTGGCTGCACGTCTGCTGGCCGGTTATGTAGCAAGACAATTTCCCTGCCAACTCGGCCGAGAAGTGGGCTATACGGTGCGTTTTGATTCCCGCAGGAGCGATTCCACCCGTATTCTTTTTGTGACGGACGGCATTCTGGAACGCCGGTTAACGGATGACCCGGAGCTGCGCGGGGTATCTGCCGTTATTTTCGATGAGGTGCATGAGCGGCGGCTGTCCGGGGATTTGTGTCTGGCGCGGGTGCTGCAACTGCAACGCGGGGCGCGGCCGGATATAGGCGTATTTGTGATGTCTGCAACGCTGGAACTGGATAAGTTGCAGGATTATCTGCCACAGGCAAAAGTACTGCGGGCAGAGGGCCGTATTTACCCCGTAGAGGTGAGTTACCGTCCGGCCGTAGCGGCACGCAACAGATTCGGCTATGTGGTGCCGCCGCCTGTCTGGGAACAGTGTGCAGAGGCCGTGTGCAGTCTGGCAGAGCATCCGGACTGCGGAGATATTCTGGTGTTTTTGCCGGGTGCGTATGAGATACGCCGCACGGTAGAACAGCTGGAGCAACGCCCAGCCCTCCGCGGGCGCGATATCTTCCCCCTGCACGGCCAATTGACACCGGAAGCGCAGGCCCGAGCCGTAGAATGCGGAGACCGACCGAGAATCATCGTTTCCACCAACATTGCAGAAACATCCCTCACCATCGAAGGCGTGCGCTCCGTGGTGGACTGCGGAACGGCTCGTGAATCCAGATGGGATCCGCATCGCGGCATGTCCACCCTGCATGTGGAGCCCATTTCTCAGGCTCAGGCAGAGCAGCGTTCCGGACGCGCCGGGCGTCTGGGGCCGGGGCGTTGCATCCGCCTGTGGAGTGAGGCAGAGCACCGCCGACGTGCGCCGTTCCCCTCACCGGAAGTACACAGGGCAGACATCTCTGCGGCATTTCTCAACCTGTTGGCGTGGGGCTGCCGCTCGCTGAGCGACATCCGCGCTTTCCCCTGGCCGGACACCCCCGCAGAAGCAGAGATGCAAAGAGCGTGGCAGCTTCTGGAGGAGTTGGATGCCATTGATTCAACAGGCCTTACCGCTATAGGGCGCAGAATGTCTGCCTATCCGCTGCCGCCGGTAACGGCTCGCATGCTTGTGGCTGGAACAGACGGCGGATGCGAAGCGGAAATGGCCGCGATTGCCGCGCTTCTGCAGAGTGAGCAGGTGGCTCTGGCCTCCGGCTTGAGCGATTCCCTGCGGCATGAGGATGATTTTACGGATTTCCAGGCAGAATGGCGTGCCGTGCAGGCTGCGGAACAACTGAGATTTGCCCCGGATGCCTGCAACCGGCTCGGAATTCAGGGGCGCGCCGCCCGAGAGGTTAGAGCAGCCTATCGTCAGATGCTCAAACTCCCGCAGGAACCGGATTTTGCCGCGCATCGGCAGGGTGTTATCCGTGGTCTGCTCGGTTCATTCCCTCAACAGGTAGCGGCCCGCAACCGTACCGCCACAGAAACGGCCAGACTCACCGCCCGCAGGGGCGGGAAAGTGGCAGCAGACTCCGTAGCGCGGCGGGCAGACATTTTCCTGGCGGCAGAAATTGCTGAAATAGGCGGCAAAGGTGTGGAAACCCGTCTTTCCCGCTGCACTGTGCTGCAGGTAACGGATTTACCCACAACGGAGGATGATATTGCGGTATATGATGCCAACCGACGCAGAGTGCTCAATATGCACCGGCTCCTCTACCGTGACTTGGTACTGGATGAAAGGGAGACAGGAGATGCTGCCCCCGATGCAGCCGCCCCGATTCTGGCGGATCAGGCAGTGCGCGGCAATCTGCGGCTTGAGGGCTGGGACGGCCATGTGCTGCAATGGATTAACCGCCTGACCTGCCTGCGCAACGCCATGCCGGAGCTGGAGTTGCCCGATTTCGGCGAGGAGGACAGATTGGTGGCCATCACCATGCTTTGCGAGGGGGCTGTCTGCTACAAAGATATTCAGAACCGCCCCGTGCTCCCCATTCTGGGAGAATGGCTTTCTCCCTGGCAGAAGGAATGCCTCAATCGCTATGCACCCAAGGCCATTAAATTGCCTAACGGGCGCGAGGTAAAGCTCCTGTACAGAGAGGACGGCACTCCCACCTTCGCGCTGAAATGTCAACTGCTTTTCGGGGTCCCGCAAACACCGGTGATAGCAGATGGGCGTGTGCGCTGTCTCATTGAGATTCTCGCACCCAACCAGCGGCCGTATCAGATAACCTCTGACCTCTCCTCGTTCTGGCGCACGGGATACCCGCAGATGAAAAAAGACCTTGCCGGACGCTACCCCCGCCACAACTGGCCGGATACCGCCCCGGATGCTCCCCTATAATCATTCTTCCATTCGTATGAAATCTTCACTCGCTATTTTCAGTACTCTGCTTTTGCTTCTCAACGCAGCGGCACATGAGCGCCACCCGTTCTTTGATGCGCTCACGTCTCATGACCTCTCGCAACAGCCGACCGCCACGGAGCTGAGTGTTGCCCCGGCTACAGATATTCGTATCACAGCAACATCTGAATTTCCGCAGTCTGCCCCGTTGCAGCTCACGGCTTGGCGAGGGGAGCGTTGCTCTGCGCAAATTGCCATTCGAGCCAACGGGAAAGCTAATCAACTTACCGTGACCAGCACCCCGCTGAGTAACGGCAACAGCAGCATCCCATCCACGGCATCCCTGCTCCTCTATACCAAAGCGCATGGAGTACCCACCGCGGACATCATCTCGCGGAATACTGCCTGTGATAACCCCGCCGGAGTGATGCGCGGCGTCTGGCTGCAGATAGATGTGCCGCAGAACGCGGTTCCCGGCCTCTATAAGGGCATTTTAACCGTCAGCGCAGAAGGTTGTGAGGCCGTGCAGCAGGAGATTTCTCTGGTGGTGGAAGCGGCCAATCTCCCGGAGCCAAAAGACTGGAAAATCCACCTGGACCTCTGGCAGCACCCGCAGGCACTTGCCCGCTGGCATGATGTGGAGCCCTGGTCTGCCGAGCATTTTGCCCTGCTCCGCCCCCTGATGAAGCGACTGGCGGATGCCGGGCAGAAATGCATCACCTGCACCCTGTTGGAAGAAGCCTGGAATGCTCAGACCTATGACTGGTTCCCCTCTATGGTGCGCTGGGTACGCGGCAGAGATGGCCGGATGAGCTATGACTACTCCGTGCTGGATGCCTGGATTCACTTCATGCACGATGAAGTGGGCATCCGAGAGCAAATCAGCTGCTACACCATGATTCCCTGGCACCTCAGCGTCAAGTTCTTTGATGAAGCAACAGGCAAATATGCTTCCGTTAAAGCCGTTCCCGGCACTCGGGAATACGAGGAACTCTGGGCCCCCTTCCTGAGAGACTTCCATGCCCACATGCAGCAAAAAGGCTGGGCAGATAAGACCTGTATTGCCATTGATGAGCGACCGGACGCCTATGTCCGCGCTGCCATGAAGCTCATTGACGAAAACGCCCCTTCATTCCGTGTGGCCTCTGCCGTGGATAAACCTTCCGCGCTCACCCGTGAGGTCTATAACATTTCCCCCGTCATCACCCATGCAGGCACGGCTCTGGGTGAGCTGCTCCGCGAGCGAAAGACCTCCGGAAAGGTCACGACATTCTACGTCTGTCTTCACCCGCAAAAGCCCAACACCTTTACCCACTCTGTGCCGGCAGAGGCAGAATGGCTCGGGCTCTTTGCCGCAGCAAACCATCTGGACGGCTTCCTGCGCTGGGCGTATAACTCCTGGAACCGCAATCCCTTTGAAACAACGGACTTTGTCCACTGGCCCAGCGGGGATTGCTTCCTCGTTTACCCCGGCAATCGCTCCTCCGTCCGCTTCGAGCGTCTCCGCGACGGCATTGAGAACTTCGAAAAAATCAACCTGCTGCGTTCACGCGCAGGTGCATCCCCTAAAGCGGCAGAAATCATTGCCGACATGGATAGGCAGCTGCTGGAAATCTTCTCTGTAGAACGCAGCAAAGGCAGTTCCCACACGCAGGATGTGAAACAGGCGCAACGCATCATCTCAGAAACTATGCACGCACTTTCCGCACAGCCTGCTCTCATTGCTTTGTAATGAACGCCCCGGACTTCAACAGCGGAATCAGTTCCCGCACAAGTACCAATGCAAAAAACATCCGCTGGGACATGAGGATTCTAGCCCTCGTGTTCGGAAGCGGCGACATTCTCTTTATGCAGGAAAGTGCCTATTTCTGCATTGCTTTGGTGGGGCACATGCTGCTGCTTTACCTGATTTACCGAATCCACGCCGCATACGAGATTATCCTGCAATCCGACTGTGTTATCAGAAAAACCATTCTCGGCATACAGGAGTTTCCCCTGCAGGAGACAGTCTTTCTGGGTATCGGGCAGGATGACAAACATCCTTACCGGCTTCCTGCTGCCCATTATCAAAACAACAAACGCATCCGCCTGAGTTGCAACAATAAAACCATCTGTTTCAATCCCAATATCTTCTATAACACCGAAGCAGCACACCTTTTTACCCCGGAAGAACAGCAGAGGAAAAATCAGGAATACGATGAGGCCGTCATTGCCTTTCTGCAGGAAAAATGTACGCGGTCACTGGATGAACAAGAGAAGCGTGAACTCATCATCGCATGGGAAATCCGCGATTTTTTGGTAAAAATGCTCTTTGTACTCATTATTTTGCTTCCCATAGCGGGAGCTGCCATGCTGGCCGGGTTGTGGTAACCCTACAGCGACTCCATGAGCCCGTCCATTTCCTTGCCATATAGGAAATAGGGGTAGTTATAAGCCTCATCGCTACGGTCTATTTCCCACTCACGGGGAGCATGGCAATGTACAAACGAGCGACGCAGACATAACCATGCCAACTCCGGATACTGCTCTGTCTTTTTACAGGGAAGCAATTGCGGTTCTATGCCGAAATCCTCTTTTATCATCTGAGGAGTGTATTCCAGATAGTAATTTTCCCAAATAATGTCACCGGGGGCAACGTCTCCCTTGACAACGGATTGCACACGGTAGCGGCGGGTGAGCTTTGTCTCGATATCCGGGGATAAGTCGTACTCATCCTCACAGGTAACGCGGAGGATGATATCGCAGCTGTTGATATACTCCCGGACTTTATCCTTCGGCAGCGCCACGGCAGCATCATCCCCGGCGCCGGGCCAATTATACACACATACAGACGACTCGCGAGAATCACAAGCAAGCATCAATAACGACAGCAATGTCAGGAATAAAACGAGCTTCATTTCTTTTGTCGGGACTGTAGTTTATTAAGCCGTTCCGCCCATGCCGAAGCCTCTTTTTCGTGCTGCTCTGCATCCGGACTGTTGCGCAGGATATTAATAAGGCGGGCAATAGCACGGGGATAATCCTGACCGGCGGCAAGTCTCAACATGCTCATGCCCTTCTTTTCATCCTGCGGCACACCTTCCGCCCCGGCCAAAAGAAGCTCTGCATACACAAGCTGTGCCAGCGGGTCTCCGCCGCCGGAAGCAAGTTTATACAACTGTATAGCTTTATCAATATCCTTCGGAGCACCGTTGGAACCGGTCATATACAGGTTGGCCAGAGCAGTGCAAGCCTGCGGCACGCCTCCGGAGTGCCCGACGCGGGCTGCTTTCTCCAGCCATTGCATGCCCTCGCTGAGAGTTTCCTGCTTTTGCGACAGGATGCGCCCCAGGCGATACTGAGCATCCGCAACGCCGGCTTCTGCCGCGATTCGCCAGTGTTTCAAAGCAGATTCGATGTTGTGAGCAGACTCATAATCAAGCGTACCGAGGAACCAGTGAGCTTCCCGACTGCCCAATTCCACGGCTTTGTCGTACCATTTACGTGCAGCTTCCGCATCCGGCTTCACGCCCTTACCGCCGTACATATAGAGAGCGCCCATATCCATGACAGCCGGCAGCCAGTTTCCTTCTGCCGCGCGACGCGTCCACAACAGAGCGCCTTCAAAATCAGAGGCATCCCCCTCCACATTCGGTTTGAGAAGAGCCTTGGCATGCTCATACATTTCCTGCGGGGTCTGCGGTTCTTTTTTTCTCTCACCTTCACACGCAGCCAGCACCAACGCCGCAGTCAGCATACCGGATATTATGAAACCTCTCTTCATGCCCGTATTATACGCTGCTCTCTCCGCCAATGCAAGACAAGATAGAATGCCGGCTGCCGACAATTCCTGCACAACCTCAAAAAATGGAAAAAACCGCTTACCATTGCGAAAAAAGGTGTTTACCAGCTCTCTTACCTTCAAATCATTATGTTAACACTTGAGCCCGCACCCACTTTTCCGCTTGCCATGCCGATTTAATTTTGATATTTTAGCACAAATTCACCCGCACAGTGCGGTTGATTCTATCATCATCATGAATGCGAAACACATATTGCCGCTGATTGCGCTCGGCATTGCCGCAGCTCAGGCAGGCGAGCGAGAGACCTTTGATTTCGGCTGGAAATTCAAGTACTTCGGGCCGCAAGACCCCGCAGAAGCAGGTTCTCCCACATGGACAGACAGTCACCAGGGAGGTCACGCCGCCATTAACGCCGTTGACGGAAACTTGGAAACACGCTGGTGCGCAAAAGACCAGAAATCGGGTCACACCTTGGCTATTGCCCCCGGATTCAATGAGGCTGTTAAGTTTTTCACCATTTATTGGGAGAAGCCCAATAATTTCAAGGTAAAGGTAAAAGTGGTCTGCTTTGATGCAAACAAGAGCTTTGAACGCGTTATCAACAACGGCGGACAGGCTGCCACTTATGTTGAAATGCCGGAGGCCACTGCCATTCGCCACATTTATGTGACCACGGTAGACGGCACGCACCGCACTATGTGGACCAGCATCCGAGAGGTGCTTTTCACCGGCACGGAAAATCAGCCCCTGCAGGTACGGCGCGGACCGGATGCTCTGCACTACGCTGGGGTTGAAGTGAACGAATCTGATTTCAAGAACATCAATCTTCCCCACGACTGGGCTATTGAAAGCCCCTTCCTGGAAAATGAACCGAACGAAACGGGCAAGCTGCCTTGGCGCGGCTGGGGCTGGTACCGCAAGAATTTTGATGTACCCGCAGACTTTGACGCCACAAAGAACCGCTGGTATCTGGACTTCGACGGCGTGATGGCCAACCCGCAAATCTATGTGAACGGTCAGAAGGCGGGAGCATGGGCCTATGGGTATAACTCTTTCCGCGTTGATATTACACCCTATCTGAAACCCGGTGAGAAGAATCTGGTGGCGGTCATGGCCAGCAATCTGGCCCTCTCTACGCGCTGGTATCCCGGTGCCGGCATCTACCGCCACGTGTGGCTGGAGAAAACAGGCCCTGTGCATCTGACCCAGTGGCCGACTTATGTGACCACCCCGGAAGTGACAAAAGACTACGCCACGGTCCGCGTGCAGACAACCGTAACCAACACCGGTTCCGAGCCGGCCGAAATCACGGTGATGCAGCAGGTGGAAGGTGCAACAGCAGAGCCCGCATCCGTTACGATTACCCCCGGCACAGAAGCCTGCGTGGAGCAAGAGCTGCGCCTGCCCACTCCCCGTCTCTGGAGCTGCCAATCCCCCAACCTCTACAAGCTGCAAACCAAGGTGGTGATGAACAACGACGTTGTGGACACCAAGGAAACCACGTTCGGCGTGCGCACAGTGGAATGGAAGAAGGATGGCTTCTTCCTCAACGGTGAGCGTGTAAAGCTCAAGGGCGTGTGCGAGCACCACGACCTCGGCGCGCTTGGTTCCGCTTTCCACAAGCGAGCCTACGAGCGCAAGATTGAGATTCTCAAAGAAATGGGTTGCAACTCCATCCGCATGACCCACAATCCCCCTGCTCCGGAGGTGCTGGATCTGTGCGACAAGCACGGCATTCTGGTCATTGATGAGTTGTTTGATATCTGGAAGCGCCAGAAGTACGACAAGGTAAACGGTTATCACCTGTACTGGGATGAATGGTGGCAGAAGGATGTGCACAACTTCATGTTGCGCGACCGCAACCACCCCTCCATCATTGCATGGAGCGGCGGCAATGAGGTTTCTGAACAGACCATGTGGGATGTTAAATCCATCCGCGCCAACAAGGACGGCCGCTACAAGACGAAGGCTGCTCTTGATGAAGCGGTGCGTTATGCGGAACAAGTCAACGAGCTCAACATGAGTGTGGCGTTCGCCCTGCGAGATGAAATCCGCAAGTACGACGTAACACGCCCGTACACCGTTGGCTGCAATGACGCAAATGCTTATACCAACGGGTTTGAAGGCTCTGTAGATGTGTACGGCTTCAATTACAAGCCCCATCTCTACGCCAAATTCCGGCTCAAACACCCGGAGATGCCCTATTACGGTTCAGAGACCTGCTCCTGTGTAGGCACCCGCGATACCTACAACTTCCCGCTGAACTGGAAGGTAGGCGGCGGATACTTCCAGCCCGGAGCCGTACCGCATCAGGTGAGTGCCTACGGCCTTGCCAGTACGCACTGGGGCTCCTGTCCGGATATTGAGATGCACGCTCACACCAAAGCCCCGGATTTTGCCGGTGAATACGTCTGGACCGGGTTCGACTACATCGGCGAGCCTACTCCCTACAACCAGGATGCCACGATTGAAAACAACCTCAAGCATCTGCCCCAGGCAGAGCGCGATGCCATCATGCGCGAATACGAAGCCATGGGCAGCAAGGCCATTGCCCGCAGCTCCTACTTCGGCATCATTGACCTTGCCGGCTTCCCGAAGGATATTTACTATCTCTACCAGAGTCAGTGGAATCCGGACAAGGCTCAGGCCCACATCCTGCCCCACTGGAACTGGGCAGGCCGTGAGGGGCAGAAAACGCCCGTCATGGTGTTCACCTCCGGCGATGAGGCAGAGCTCTTCATCAACGGCAAGAGCCAGGGTGTCCGCAAGCGTGGACAGGGCCCCACCTTCACGCAGAAGGATAACTCCCTCGTGGTGAGCAAGAATCAGTACCGCTTCACTTGGGAGGATGTCGTCTACGAGCCCGGCACCGTGGAGGTAGTGGTCAAGAAGGACGGCAAACACTGGGTCACAAGCAAGCGTGTTACCACCGGCAACGCAGCCGCAGTCACGGCAGAGACAGACCGCTCCACCATTTCCGGTGACGGGCGAGACCTCTCCTTCGTCTCGCTGTCTCTGACAGACGCCGCAGGCAACGTGGTACCCACAGACAGCCGCAAGGTCTGCTTCTCCATTGAAGGTCCGGCAGAGCTTGCCGGCTTCTGCAACGGCGACCCCACCGACTGGACCTGCATGCAGGACAAGAACCAGCGCTTCTTCAATGGCCGCCTCTTGGCCGTTGTACGCGGCAAGCGCGGAGAAAGCGGCTCTGCCACCGTCACGGTGAAAGCTGACGGCCTGCCGGAAATCAAGGTTCCGGTCACCATCGAGCCGATGAAATAAGTACCTTTAGCAATAAATACTTTAATCCCCTGTTGCGAGCACCGCCACAGGGGATTTTTTTACAGCCGGATAACGGCTCAAAGATACGGTTATATCATCTCTTTAATCATCATCAGAAGACGATTCCAACTCTCTGATTTTTTCCTCGAGTTTTGCAATGCGTCCTTCCAGCATGGCAATATTGCGTTTGCATCCGTCTATTCGGAGCTGTAGAGCGCTCACGGCTCGATTGATGCCATCGTATCGTTTTTTTCCATGACTCGGCATCTGATGTGACGCTCTGTAATTCTTCCCTTCAAACTTACCATCCCACCAATGCCGGCATGCACCGGTGCCCTGAGGGCGGCAATGAGCGTGACAACTGCGACACTCATTATGTAAGTGTATCTTGAAATTGTAGTATTCTATCTGATGTTCAAACCGCATAATGCTCTTTCTGAGCGATTCGATGCGCGCTTCGAGGTCCTCTACGGTCGGGCCTTTTGCCCCTTTCTTCCTGACCCGCGGCCCTGTTTCCCCATAATCAGAAGCAAGGCACAGAGTCGGCGCGCTCAACACCAACATCCCCAGGCTGCATACTCGTAACAAACGAATGAATGATGTATGTAAATAGAACATGGCTTCTACCTCCTTCCATCCGACAGAATAGCATTTTCGCTACCTTAGTCAATCAAAAAACGAAAATAAAGGCAAAAAAAAGAAGCAACCATGACGGTTGCTTCCTTCGGAGTACCCCCTCGCGGACTCGAACCGCGGACAAACTGATTAAGAGTCAGCTGCTCTACCAACTGAGCTAAGGAGGCTTTATGTAACACACTTGCTGCTCACGGACTGGTACCCCCTCGCGGACTCGAACCGCGGACAAACTGATTAAGAGTCAGCTGCTCTACCAACTGAGCTAAGGAGGCACTATGTCCATGAACACGCCGCATCTGTTTCCCTTTGGGGAAGCCGCTGGTCAGATTTGAACTGACGACCCACGCATTACGAATGCGTTGCTCTACCCCTGAGCTACAGCGGCGGATGCTGTGTGCGGGCAAAGTTAACCACATTCCCAAATAAATTGCAAGCAAAATTTGTAAAAAATTGCAAAAAAAGTTTAATTTTTCCTAAATTTCGGCAAAAAACGGCATTTTAGTGTTGAATTTGGCACAAGAAAGTATAGAATAGACCTGCTATGACATACGAAGTTTTCGAAACAAAGGAAGCAGCAGCCAAGAAGCTGGCCGCTGAGGTAGCAGAACTGATTCGCAGCCGCGCCGCTGAGGGCAAGAATGCCGTACTGGGTCTGGCTACGGGTGCCACGCCGCTTCCTTTCTACGCTGAGCTGATTCGTCTGCACAAGGAAGAGGGTCTTTCCTTCAAGAACGTGGTGACGTTCAACCTGGATGAATACACCGGTCTTCCCCACGAGCACGTGGAGTCCTACTGGTACTTCATGCACACGAATCTGTTCAACCACATCGACATCCCCGCAGAGAACATCAACCTGCCCTGCGGCACGCTGCCCCAGGAGGAGATTGCCGCTCACTGCCAGGCATACGAGGATAAGATTAAGGCCAACGGCGGTCTGGACCTGCAGATTCTCGGCATTGGCCGTACCGGCCACATCGGCTTCAACGAACCCGGCTCCGATGACACCACCATCACCCGCCAGGTGACCCTCGACGACCTGACCAAGACGGACGCTGCTCCCGCTTTCGGCGGTTTCGAGAACGTGCCCTGCACCGCTATCACCATGGGTGTGGCCACCATCATGGGCGCCAAGAAGGTTCGTCTGATGGCTTGGGGCGAGAAGAAGGCCTCCATCGTGAAGAAGGCTATTCAGGGTCCCGTGACCATCGACGTGGCTGCTTCCTACCTGCAGAACCACGCAGACGCCAAGTACTTCCTGGACACTCCCGCTGCCGCTGATCTGTAAAGACAAGCGGGCTTGCAAAGTCCAAGTAACACTCACCACAAAGCCGGGGAGTCATTCTCCCCGGCTTTTTTCCTGCCAATGCCTCATCTCTACGTTCACATACCCTTCTGCCACCGCATCTGCCCGTATTGTGCCTTTTTCAAGCACACCCCGGGTGATACGGATATGCGCGGCTTTGTGCAAGCCGTGGTGCAGGAAGCAAAGCTGCGGCTTCCGGCGGGCTATGCGCCGGAGACCATCTACTTTGGCGGCGGCACCCCCAGCATGCTCTCCCCCACCCATCTGGGCAATATGGTGGCAGGGCTGAAGGAAGTCATCGATTTTTCCGGGGTGAAAGAATGGAGCTTTGAAAGCAACCCCGCTACCTTTACCCGAGAAAAAGTGGAGCAATGGAAAGAGCTGGGGATAACACGGGTATCGCTCGGCGTTCAAAGTTTTGAGCCCCGCTTGCTGGAGCTGCTGGGGCGCACCCACACCCCTGCCCGCGTGGCGGCGGATATGGAACTGCTGCGCAACGTCGGCATCCCACAGGTAAATCTGGATTTGATGTTCTCCCTGCCGGGGCAGATGCTCAGCGAA
The DNA here is from genome assembly GCA_045635265.1 of Akkermansia sp. GTDB lineage: Bacteria > Verrucomicrobiota > Verrucomicrobiia > Verrucomicrobiales > Akkermansiaceae > Akkermansia. The sequence goes on along the minus strand of JAZRBU010000021.1, from coordinate 6,034 downwards.
TGGGAACACACGCTCCGCTCAGCGCTGGAGCTGCAGCCGGACCATATTTCCACCTACAATCTGTCGTATGAGGAAGACACGGCATTCTTCCGGCAGTTCGGAGCAGATGCGGGAGATGAAGACACGGATGTGGCCATGTTTGAAATGGCGGATGACCTTCTCACTTCTGCGGGATTCCGCCACTATGAAATCTCCAACTACGCCCTGCCCGGCTGCAGATCTCTCCACAACCTCGCCTGCTGGCACGGTGAAGATTACCATGCCCTGGGCCCGGGAGCTGTCGGCAGCGTGCATGGCAGCAGATATCACAACGGAGAAAACACTTCGGCATACATTGCCGCTCTTACGGAAGGGCTCCTGCCCCCCTGCACGGTGGAGCAGCTGCAGCCGGAAACCCGCCGCACGGAACTGCTGGGGCTCCTGCTGCGCACGGATGAAGGGCTCCCCCCGCAGATGATTCGCCCCTTGGATAAGGAATTCGTTTCCATGCTGGAGCGCGAAGGTCTGGCAACAATATCCGCAGAGGGACATCTTCTGCTCACCCGCAGTGGCCGCCTGGTGGCAGACGAAATTGCCGTAGGGATGATTTAACAGCCAACTCATCCCCCGCAACAGTACCGGTATAAGCGCAACATTGGGACTGCCCACTCGGGCAATCATTCCGCAGACGGAACGGGAGCCTCTTTTTTGGGATAGATGAGGAGCGGACCTGCTGTTTTTGCGTCAATCACCTTGCCGCTGCTATCACGGTAAATCGCAAAAGATGACCGGTTGCGCGAAAACGTGGCCACATGCCCATCCTCCGTGAGCGTAAAATAAAAGACATTGCCGAAAGAATCTTTAAATTCTCCCGGCGTAGTCGTCGTGAGCCTGCAAGTTCTGACCCACGGTCCGGAATACCCCCGGACATAAAGACGGCGGGTAATTTCTACGGACTTATTATCTGCCGCTACGCGAAACCGGTAGATATTCCGCGGCCCCATGGATTTATAGTTACGCCTTGTATCGAGATGCCGATGACACTCCCAGGTTAATATACGAGTGGCGGCATCATAAACAGCCGGATTACTACGTCGATGATACCCGCGATTGGTGAACACCGGCTCATCCTCCGGGGGAGGCAGCGGCTCCACACCGTCTTGCAGCTTAATTTCCGGCTCTTGCAACGGAGAAGATTGATAAATACTGTCCAAAATATATTTCCCCGCATTCGGATGCACCGTAGCGCAGATATGAATGCACCGGAAACCGCCGGCGCTGTTCAGCACCCATTCCTCAATACGTTTGCCGTATTGCGGACGCTGAGGATCCGGAGGAAGCATAAAGTGGTACGGCTTCACCGCCGCACGGGTACTGATAGAATACGACCAGGCATCACAATCCTGCGGTCGCACACGGGTCAGCGTCGTCATCTGCATACCGTCCGGAGAAATCCTCTGCAACATCTCCGCATAGCGCAACAGCGGAGCATCCTCAGCCTTGAGCCAATAACGGGTAACAAGAGTGCGGCGGGAAGCATCCCACGTCTCAACATTATACCCCGCCGTGATGGGAATAGCCGCCTTCAGATGACGAAACTCCGCCATTTCCGCTTCCGTCAGCTCAGTCCGCACGGCAACGTCCTCCGCCCTACCGGGCAAAGACAGAAAAACACCGGCACAGAAACACAAAACAAGGAGAGAACGCAGCTGCATACAGATAATACACCCGGCAGCCACAAAGCGTTCAAAATTCACCCCATCTGCAAAGAAAAAGTCCCCGTTGAACCCAAAAGGAACAACGGAGACCATATCATGCTACGCTCCGGCCGCGGCTCGAACGCGGGACCCCAAGCTTAGAAGGCTCGTGCTCTATCCAACTGAGCTACCGGAGCAGGAAGCGCGGCTATACTAGCACCATATCCACCATTAGGCAAGCCAAAAACACGCCAACCCACTCAATTGACACAGCAAATCCCCCACCCCCGCGTAATCTCAGCCACATTCCTCCCAACTATTGCCACCAAACAGCTTCACCCCCCCCCTGCCCCTGCAATTACGACACAAAAAAGCACAAATAAAGCTTGCACCCCCCCGCCAATGCGAGTAAAATGCCCCCGCAACTTCCCCACTCCGGGGCATTAGCTCAGTTGGTAGAGCGGTTGCATCGCACGCAACAGGTCAGGGGTTCGAATCCCCTATGCTCCAGCCTCCGTTTTTTCGGAGAAAAAACTTCGGCTTGGCAAGCCTTTTGGTTTGCCGAGCCAACTTTTTTATGCAGCAACGCGAAATAAAAAAGGGAGGCTGCCACGCTGAAGCACTTGTCACGCCATAGCTCCGAAGGAGCGACGGCGGATGAGCGGAAGCGGGCAAACCACCGTGGCGCAATACATGCGGTAAACGCAAACACTGCAATGCCTATGCTTACCTCACATTTCTACTACGTTTACATTCTGCGTGATGTCGCTACCGGTAAACATCACTACACAGGCGTGACGCACGATTTGCATGAACGCCTAGCTATGCACAATGCAGGGCATGTACCCCACACCTCCAAATTTGCACCATGGTATCTTGAAACCGCCATTGCTTTCCGTGACAAAGAAAAAGCCTTTGCATATGAGCGATATCTCAAAACAGGCGCTGGCAGAGCATATGCTATAAAGCATTTTTGATTTTCAATGCTTACGCAAGCCTAGGCATTGCAGGGGACTTCGCTAAAGCTACGCCCACCCTAGCGCTTGCAAGCCCCGGCACCGCCCTGCCGGGCGCAAAACGGCTCCAAAAGGCCAAAAAGCCTACTTGTCTCGGAGAAGCTTTAGCGGAGACGGAAGCATGCCTACCCGTCACGGCGTAGAAAGGAGGGCGCAAGCCCGAACTCGTAGCTGGAAGCCCCTTTTTCTAAGCGCGAACGCCTTTTAGGGTCACTAAAGATGCTTCGAATCTATAATCCGCTGATTCTGTGAGCTTCCGTCTTCGCACTGCGTGCTACGCCGCGACAAGTAGGCGGTTTTGGGGTAATGATGGCTCTTCGGCAAGCAAAGATGTCTCGAACTGGCAAGCTACACAGAATCAGATGTTTAAGGCGCATTTTTCAGCGAGTAGCAACCTAAAATAAACATCGCTTGCAAGGCAACAAAAAGACACTTGCAAACGATGGACGGAAGGCGCGGCTCATTCTTGCCCGGCCTCGGAGAAGTCCTGGTCTTGCAAATCCTGGGAAACAATATATCGGGTTAATAGTTCTCGGGCAGCCTTTTCAGTGGGTAATTCAGGAACTTCCGGGCCACATGCCTGCCGCGCGGCAGCAAGCGATGCTACCTGGTTTTCTATGCATTCTCTCATGACCTCTTTTTCAATCCCCATGAGACCACCTGCGTCAAGCAGGGTTTGAAGCAGCTCTGTCTTGCCGTTAGCAACAGCAATGCGGTATGCCCCGCAGATGGGCTGATATTTCACCGCGCCGGAATCGGGAAGAAGAACAGGATTTGCCCCTGCAGCCAACAGTACGCGAGCTGTATTCAGATGCTCATCAGTGTAATAATCCCCGAACCGGTAGCAGAGCATGGATAAAGCGGTCATGTGGCATTTATCTGCCCGACGTTCCCAGCGAATCATGTGGTTGACATCGGCTCCTCCATCGATAAGTGCCTTTACCGCATCTGTATAGCCACGCTCAGCTGCAACCATGAGGGGCGTGATTTTAGCTCGTCCGCTGATTTGCGTGGCATCTGCTCCTGCGGCCATGAGCAGGCGAATGATGTTTGCATGGTTATTGATGGCTGCGAGCCAAAGTGGCGTTTGCCCGTAGGAATCTGCCACAGCATTGGGATTTGCACCGAACTCCAGCAGCAGACGAACCGCCTCTGTATGACCGGCCTGTGAAGCGAGGTGCAGTGGTGTCAATCCCCCTTCGCCCTCTGCGTTGGCATTTGTCCCCTGTCCCAGCAGGCTTTGAATGTACTGCGTTTGTCCTTGCGAGGCTGCTGCCAGTAGCGCATTTTCGGATTCATTCCGCTGGCATGCGGTGCATAACACCGCCGCAAGGCACAGGGCTGTGGTGGTCAGGATTCGGGGGAATTGGAACTTGGTCATAACTAAGCGTGTATCTGTTACGGGGCATTATATCAATTCCCGCCCCTCTGTTCAAGCGTGGAGGTGGATTCCCCTCTTTTTTGCCAATTTCCACGAATGCTGTATTTCATTTTGCCTGACCTCTTACAAGCGATGTAACAGTCTCTAGTATAGCGTTCGGGAAATAACTGGTATACCCCCTGATGAATAACCAGACTGACAAATTGGAATTTGTCTCTCTTTCAAGCTGAATTTGTAAACTTAATATTTTTTGATTGTTCTTACAAGTTCATATTGATATGTCTTAAAATATTTATTCCAGAATCCTCGTGCATTCGGATTAGCCGTTCCGTGTCCAACCCATAGATATCTGGCATCCTTTTGTTTTTCATGTTCAATGACAAATTGAAGCAAATCTTTAGAAAGAGAACTTCCTCTATATTTCGGTATCACATATATTTCCCCTACATTTACCGATTTAGTGCTATGAAAAGCAAACACATCTGATTCACTATTACTTTGTATCATTCCAATTATTTTATCATCCTTTGAAAAAGCAATATGAAGATTCGTCTCTAAATCCATAAAAAATTCTTTGTATACCTTCTCTGTAAATTCATAACCTGGATAAAAAACAGGTGCCTGTTTCAGATGTTTAATTATTGCATCTGTCAGGGGCCATATTTCATCCCAACGTTTTTCAATTTCATCTTTCTCCAAAGTCTTAATTGTATATGTATCGTTAAATTGGTAAGGATAATCTGTAATTTCAAGTCTGCCTTGTTCGTAAATATAGCCAAATTGCATCATTGAAAACAATGCTAATGCTTCATAATCGTGAGCATATAGATTTATTTGAAATTTTGTATCACCATTACTTATTACTGTGTCTGACAGTTTACAGAATAATTTTGACAATATCTTTTCTGATGAAGCATAATATCCATACACGGGCACATGGCAAGTTTGAATTCCATCATTACTCCATAAAGAATAGTATAGAACACCTTGTTCATCAACTCCATTATCAATAACAATGCTGTTCATATCAGATAATTTATCACATATCTTTTCTTTAAATAATTCAAAAGCTACAACTTCTAGTATTGAATTGTTTGAACATTCCATCAGATATTTTTCATACAATTTTTCAATCATGACGATTTTCCTCCTCGTTCATCAATCAACAATATAGTCTTAAATTTTTTTCGTCAAATTCGTGTTTATCGCGCAGAGCTTGCAGTTTTTCTCCCAACTTAATGAACTTGGGGTCTTTGCTATAACTAAGCGCGTATATGTCACCGGTTATTATATCAATTCCCGCCCCTCTGTTCAAGCGTGGCGGGCATTTTGTTGCGCGTTTCCTGCAATTTTGTTGCAGATGGCTCAAAAAAACGGGCAAAAAGCCGAGGATTTGCTCGAAGTGGAGCCCTTGGTCAGCCGGGTGTGGGGGTATGGTCTTCTGAGTGGTCCGCAATCGCCCACGTTGGCCTCCACACGACGCGATTGCCGGGCGCAAAACGGCTCCAAAAGGCCAAAAAGCCTACTTGTCTCGGCGAAGCTTTAGCGGAGACGGAAGCATGCCTACCCGTTACGGCGTAGAAAGGTGGGCGCAAGCCCGAACTCGTAGCTGGAAACCCGTTTTGCTAAGCTCAAATGCTTTTTAGGATCACTAAAGAAGCCTCGAATCTGCAATCTATTGATTCTGAGAACTTCCGTCTTCGCACTGCGTGCTACGCCGAGACAAGTAGGCGATTTTGAGTGAATGGTGACTCTGTGACAAGCAAAGATGTCTCGAACTGGCAAGCTACACAGAATCAGGTGTTTAAGGCGCATTTTTACGCGAGTGGTAACCTAAAATGAAACATCGCTTGCAAGGGGATAAAAGACACTTGCAAGCGATGGAAAAACACTCTGCTCCAAGTTTCCGAAAAAAAGAGTGAATGACGAGATTTGATTTAGTGGACTATGTTCCCGGTCAA
>JAZRBU010000020.1:0-144182 GCA_045635265.1 Akkermansia sp. | reverse complement strand
GCGCAGAATGCAAGAGCTGCAACGGCCATCATGACGGAAAGAACGATTTTCTTCATCTTTATCTGTTTTCTATTGTTTAGTTGTTTATAAGAGTCAGAGCAGATGCTCTACACCCATATAAGCGAACAGAAAAGATTTTTTGTTTATGCTTTTGCAACTTTTTTCGTTTTTTAACTTTTCTCTTCAGCAATACCCCGGAGAAAATCGCCGGACTCATTCACGGCAAATACATTCCGCTACGGAGCGGAGGCAGACCATGAAGAAAAAGGCAGGCAGGAGGGCCAGCAAGGTAAGCGCCAGGCATACCCATGAGCCTATGGAAGAACCCATGTGTATGGCAGTATAGATACCGAACAGTAAGACAACAAGCGGGCTGCTGCCGTACCACAGGAGACGCTGGCGCACAACCGCGAAACGGAAAGCACGGAAGAGCAGCAGGGTGGCCGGCGGCAAAAGCAGCAGAATCCCCAACCAGCTGAAAAAGGATATGACGAGGGCGATTTCCTGCCCCCGCGTCAGCGTGGCATGCAAATCTCTGAAACGCGGCGGCATAACACAACCGCTGTGCGGCGGAGCCTCCCTAAGCTGCATGTACAGCAGCCCCCTGCCCTCCGTTGTTTCGGCAATCAGCATATCCTCAATAGCATAGCCGCTTTCAGAATTACCACGGAGCATGGTCAGCGGGTTCTCCGGTTTAAAAACGCGTTTCCACTGCTGCTCCGGAAGTGCCGGATTCAACAGCTCCCGTTGCTCGGGCGTAGGCTCTGCGGGACTGCATTCGAAAGCCTCCGCCGTGGCGTCAATCCATTCCGATGTCGTGTCGAAGGTAAAGATAAAATGTAGATAACCCAGCCTGTGGCATGCGGGAACGGACGGAGCGGGCCCCAGCCAGGGGGAAAACTCTGCCCAACGCTGCATAGGAGACAGCGTCTTATCAACATAAAACTGCACACCCCAAGCCCCCGTCAGCAACAGGGCCACCAGCATGATATACCTAGTAAGATAGTGCAGCCTAAGCATGTTTCAAGTCTCTATAAAGAGTATATCCGAAAAAAGCGGCAATCCGCAACTTTTTCGTGAAAAAATTGCGGATTGCAGATAAAAAGGTGACGGAGGCATCACTTCTCCCAGCCGCCGCCGAGGGCGGTGCAAAGGCGGGCCAGCGTCATGCGAATCTGCTGACGGGAGGTGATGAGGTTCAGCTCCGCCGCCAACCAGGCGCGTTCAGAAGCAGCCACATTCAGGAACTCACCTTCACCGGCATTGTAGCGTTCCAGAGAAAGGCGGGCAGCTTCCTTGTTCGCGGCACAGGAGGCAGCATACTGCGGCAGCTGGTTGGTGAGGCGGGCATAATCAATAAGACAAGTCTCCACCTCAGCAAAGGCGGCCAGCACCGTCTTGCGGTAGCTCTGCATGGCAGCCTTCTGCTGGATTTCCGCCTGCTTCACGCTTTCATTGAGAGAGACGCGGTTGAGCAGCGTCTGGCTCGCAGATGCACCCAGACTCCAGCCCGTGCTTTGGAAGAAGTTGGCAAAGTCCGAACCGGAGGAAGAGGAAGTACTGCCGGTGAGAGAAAGACGCGGGAAGAGGTTGGCCACATTCACCCCGATGTTTGCCGTAGCGGCATGCAAATCACGCTCAGCGCGGATGATATCCGGGCGGCGGCGCAGCAGGTCGGAGGGCAGACCGGTGGGTACACGGGGAATAAGGTTGTACACACGGGAGCCGGGCATGTACAGCTTCACCCGGTCAACGGTTGTCCCCAGATAGGTGGCCAGGGTGTTCTCACACTTGCGAATGTTGGCTTCCAATGCAGGAATCTGGGCGCGGGTGGAGGCGATGGTGGCCCGGGCTTCCGCCAAATCCAGAGCGCTTTGCATACCTACTCCATGACGCTTGGCCGTGATATTGTAGGTACGCTCCTGGTACTCCAGCTGTTCGCGGGCAATGCGGAGACTCTCCCGGGCGGAAATCCAGTCAAAATAGGCTACGGCAATACCGGAGGCCAATGCGGCGCGGGTGGCAGATGCCGCTGCTTTGGTGGAGCCCAGGTTGGCAAAGGCCGCCTCTACCTGTCGGCGGGTACCGCCCCAGATATCCGGGGTCCAGGAGGCGGAGAGACCGCCGCTCCAACGCCCGTGGGATGTGGAGGTGCTGAAACTGCCGCTGTTGGTACCGCCGAAGTTCACCCCGGCAGAGGGGAAGAGTCCGGATTGAGTGGAGCGCAGGGCGGACTCTGCCTTACTGATGGACAGAGCAGCCGTAATCATATCCGGATTGGCGTCAAAGGCGGACTCAATGAGCCCGGTAAGCTGCGGGTCATTGAAACTCTGCCACCAGCGGGTGAGGGTGTAGGCATCCGTGCCGGGCGGCAGGGCGTTCACCCAAGTTACCGGCAGGGTAGTATCCTGCGGGCCTTTATAGTCCGGCCCCAGCATGCAGGAGCTCAGCATCAGCAGAGGCAGTGCGAATGTTGCGAAGGAAATTTTCATAAATCGTTTGTCAAATATGGTCATTTATTCATGGCGCAGGGCATCGATGGGATCCATGCGGGAGGCTTTCCAGGCCGGGTACCAACCGAAGACGATACCGATGGCGGCAGCCACGGTAACGGCAAGCCCCATGGCAGAGGGGGAGGTTTCTACCGGCCAACCGTTCTGAGAGCTCACGAACTGAGAAGCGCCGTGCCCCACGGCCAGGCCGATAAGACCGCCGATGAGACAGAGAAGCACGGATTCCAGCAGGAATTGGTACATGATATCACGCGGGCGGGCACCCACGGCCATGCGCAGACCAATCTCGCGCGTGCGTTCCGTGACAGATACCATCATGATGTTCATGATACCCACACCGCCCACCACAAGCGAAATCATGGCCACGGCCACGAGCAGGCGGCTCATGTTCTCACTGGTAGAGGTCATCATCTTGCTGAACTGGGCGCGGTCTCGCATCTCGAAGTCATCCAGCACGCCGGGCTCCAGCATGTGCTGGCGGCGCAGCACGGCAGTCATTTCATCCATGGCAGCCTGCGCCGACACGCCGTCCTTGATTTGCACCAGCAGAGAGTCCACCGTGCGCGTGCGCAGCGGGTGCGGAGCATTGGTGAAAGGCTGCAGGTCACAGCCGGGATAGAAGTTCACCGCAGAGGTGGAGAAGGTGCTGTTGGCAGAGATGCTCTGCGTACTGTTGGCCGCGCCGCCCTTGGTAATGGTGGCAGAGCCGGAAGCACCCATCAGACGCGTGCGGATACTCGTCCACGGCAGGATAAGACAGTCGTCCTGGTCATTACCCATGGCATCCGCACCCTTGGTGCCCAGCACACCGATGATGGTGAACACCACGTCCTTGATGCGGATATCCTGCCCCACGGCGCTCTTGTCGCTGAAGAATTTCTGCGCGATGGTATTGCCGATAAGGCAGACGCGGGCAGCTTCCTCCACCTGCTTTTTCGAGAAAGCGCGGCCCTTCTGCACCGTCCAGCCCTCAATGTCCAGATAATGCTCATTGCCGCCTTTGATGGAGTTCGGGCTCCAGTTCTCATTGCCAACGATAATCTGACCGTTGGCACGCACAAAGGGAGATGCCAGATTCACCGTAGAACTGCACTCACGCATGATGGCGTCTGCATCTGCCGGGTAAAGTGAGGCACGCCCACCCATACCGGAGCTGACACCGGAGGTGCTGACGGAAGCGCCGAAGATGTTGATGACGTTGGCACCCAGTGAGGAGAAGGAAGCCGCAATCTGCTTCTTGGAGCCCTCACCGATTTCGGAGATAGCCACCACGGCCGCAATACCGATAACGATACCCAGCACAGTAAGCGCGGCGCGCATGGGGTTGCGAATCAGGGCGCGCAGACAGGTGATGAAGAGTGTTGTGAGCTTCATTTGCTGAGAGTGGCTGAAAGTTCATCTGATACGCCTTCCATGATAAGGCCGTCGCACATGTTGATGGCGCGGTCGGTAAAGGCGGCGGTCTTGCGGTCGTGCGTCACGATGATGACGGTGATACCCTTCTGTCTGTTGAGGTCACGGAACATATTCATGACCTCCACGGAGGTGGTGGAGTCCAGGTTACCGGTGGGCTCGTCTGCCAGCAGAATGCCGGGGTTGTTGATGAGCGAACGGGCGATGGCCACGCGCTGCTGCTGACCGCCGGAAAGCTGTGCCGGGGTGTGGTGCATGCGATCCTCCAGACCCACCAGGCGGATAAGCTCCAGCGCCCGCTTGCGGATTTCGGAGGTCGGCATGGCGGGGTGGTGGTAGTAGGCGGGCATCATCACGTTCTCCAGCGCAGAGGTACGGGCCAGCAGGTTGAAGTTCTGGAACACGAAACCAATGCGCTGATTGCGCAGACGGGCACGCTGGTCGGCATTCAGCCCGGCCACGTTCTTGCCGTCTATCCAGAACTCACCGGCACTGGGGCGGTCCAGACAGCCCAGAATATTCATGAGCGTGGACTTACCGGAACCGGAGGCACCCGTGAGCGAGACGAACTCTCCATCCTCAATGCGCAGGGAGATTCCCTTGAGCACCGGCAGGTCAATCTCGCCCAAGTGGTAGACCTTGGTGATGTTTTTCAGTTCAATCACGGTAGGAAAATCAGGATGAATGATAAAACCTTACATGGGAGGACCGCCGCGGTGTGAACCGCCTTGCTGCTGACCGGGCTTGACCTCTGCACCGCCGGCCGTGCGCTTACGACGCTCCGGACGCTTGGGGGCAAAGGGATTGTTGGAACCGCCCGGGGCGGCGGCTTCCGCTGCCGTGACTGCCATGACACCGGTGACCAGCTCCATGCCGGGCTCCAGGGTTTCCCCCTCTGCCGGCACCACGATGGTGCGGGTACCGTCGGAATCCAGCTTACGCACACGTATGGGGGCCACTTTCTTATCCCCTACCTTGCGCCAGAGTCTGGCACGCTCACCCCGTTCTTCTGCGGGAGCGGGGGCAGCCACTTCATCCTCTGCAGCCACTGCGACAGGCGGCTGCGGGCGGGACTTGCGGTACTTCTCGTCAATCATGTCCGGCGTGGGACGGAAATCAAAGACGGCATCCGGTACCATGAGGGCATCTTTCACCTCCTTCACAATAAAGTTGGCATTGGCGCTCATGTAGGGCAGCAACTTGCGGTCCGGGTTCTCAATATCCACCTCCACGATATAGGTCACCACGTTGGAGCTCATGGTGGCATTCGGGCGAATTTTGTTCACCACACCGGTGAAATTCTCATTCGGCAGGGCATCCACGGTGTAGCGCACCTCCTGTCCGGGCTTCACCTTGGCAATGTCCGCCTCATTCACGCTGGCCCAAATCTGCATCTTCGTGAGGTCACGCGCCACGAGGAAGAGGGTGGTGGCGTTCATGCTGCTCACCACCGTCTGGCCCACATTCACCTGGCGCACCACAATGGTGCCGTCCACTGGGGTGGTAATGCGGGTGTAATCACGGTTGCGCAGCTCACTTTCCAGCTGGGCCTGGGCACTCTGCAGCTGGGCAGAGGCACTAGCCTGCTGGGCAGTGGCCGTCTGCAGCTGGGCTTCCGCACTCTCCAGAGAAGCGGCGGCAGTCTCTGCAGCGTTCACATACTGGTCATAGCTCATCTGGGAAAGGGCATCACCCACACCCAGCTTCTTGGCGCGCTCAAGGTCACGGTCTGCCTTGTTTTTGTTGGCCTTGGCCTGAGAAATGGAGGCCTTGGCCTGAGCCAGCCCGGCCTCTGCGGAAAGAATCTGAGCCCTGGCCTGCGCCACACTTGCCTCTGCGCGCTTGATATCCAGCTCTACGATGGTGTCATCGATACGGGCGAGCAGCTGACCTGCCTTAACCTCACTGCCGTAGTCCACACGGTTGCCGTTGGCATCCGTACCGAACTCCTTGATTTCACCCGTCACCTGGGCACCCACGTCCACCAACTCTTCCGGTTCCAGCGTGCCTGTGGCCTGCACTTTGCTCACAAAATCGCCGCGGGTCACCTTATCCGTCAAGAAACGGAACTCCTGCTGTGCGGTACCCCCTGAATTCAGCCAGATGGCCGCTCCGCCGCCGGCTACCAGGGCTGCTACACCCCATTTGTAAATCGCTTTCACTTGGTTTTTCCTTTCAGTTAAATGATAAAACAGTTTCTCTACATTAAGTAACGCTAATTTTTCTCCTTTTCTACGAAAAAAACAGAAAAAAGCGTCAACGGCGGGATCTGCCGTCATCCCAATTGCTGCGGGAGCGGCGCTTCTCCGCCTCGCGTCGCTGCACAGCATCAGGAACCGCCTCTACGGCTTCCTGCGCGGACTGTTCCTCTGCCTCCTCGCCCGCTTCCTCTGCCGGAACCTGGGCTGCAGATGCGCCGCGCGGTGCGGCAAGGGCAGCCTTCATGCTGGGTTTAATGCTCTCAAAGAACGAGCGCACCACCGTGGCTGCCATGTGACCGCCGGAAATACGCTGATGTGGTTTACCCTCATAGAGGGCCGCATAGGCATAGCGCGGCTCATCCGCCGGCAGGAAACCCACAAACCAGGCCAGTCGGCAGTCATCCGACGGGCGGCCCCACTGAGCCGTACCGGTCTTACCGGCGTTGGAAACATAGCTAAGCGTTGCGCGGCGGCCGGTACCGCCGTTCACCACGGCTTTCATACCCTTACGGACAGTGGCAAGCGCGCCGGAAACATCCGACAGGTTGCTCTGTGCCGTGGGGGTGAACTGGTAGACCACATTCCCCTCCGCATCCAGCACCTGGCGCACCAGCTGAAGCTTGGGCAGATATTTACCGTTGGCTATACCGGCAACGGCGTGTGCCACCTGCAGCGGAGTAGCCAGAAGAGCACCCTGACCAATGGACATATTGGCGGCATCACCGGCCATGAATCCGCGGCCGTAGTTACGCAGCATCCAGGCATCATCCGGCACGTTGCCTGCCTTGTCCGGCAGCGGAATCCCCGTGGTGGAACCATAGCCGAAACGGCGGGCAAACTCGCAAAGACGGCGGGCGCCGATACGGGGCTCACGGGTGGCGGCAATCTGGTACATGAACGGGTTGTTGGACAGCACGAGAGCCGTCACACAGTTGATAGAACCGGAAAAGCCGCTGTGGTTCTTGAAATCATGCCCGCCGATTCGCACGCTGAACGGACAGTTCACATACGTTTTCTCCTCAATAACCCCGTGGCGCAATGCCGCCGCCACCGTAATGGTCTTGAATGTGGATGCGGGGGGATACACACCGGCAAAGGCTCGGGACACCAGCGGGGTGTTCGGGTCATTGCGCAGGGCATCATAATCTTTCTGAGAAATAGCGGGGATGAAGGTGTTGGGGTCAAAGTTCGGCGCAGAGGCCAGCACCACAATCTCACCGGTATGCACATCCACCACCACCAGGGCACCACGGCCCAGAGTGTGCTTTTTGAGTGCCAGCTCGGCGGATTTCTGCCACTCCAGATTCAGCGTGGTGACAATGGTGCCGCCGGGCTTGGGCTTGGTCTGCAGCTCATCCAGAATCTTCTTACCGCTCTCATCAAACATGAGCCGCCAGATACCGGGCTTACCGGTGAGCTGCTTGTTGAAGTTGAGCTCCAGACCGGCGCGGCCTTCCTGACGCTCGAATATCGGGTCATTATGATTGATGGGGCCGGTGGGCAGCTTGGCCTTGGCACCCGTATAACCCAGGATGTGGCAGGCCGTCATCCCGGAGGTATAATTGCGGATGTAAAGCGGTATCAGGTGTGCATGCGGTATATTTTTCAGTTTATCGCGCAGGGGAGCCACCTCACGCTCACGCACCGTCGGGCCCACGGCCAGCGGCAGCCAGCGCCTGTTGTGGTAGTGATCCAGCAGCTGTGCATCCGTCTTTTCCTGAAGCTTAAAGCCTATGGCCTCCATATCCGCCATAGCCTTGCGGGCCACGGCAAGAATGTGGGCATCCACCTGGTTATCCAACTGCCCGAAATTGATGGCAGGCTGGTACGCCACCTCTGAGCAGGCCATCACATTACCGTCGCGGTCCGTAATCAACCCGCGCGGGCCCGGTACGGTCAGCGACATGGTACGGGCATTCGGGCGCGTAGAGGCATAAGCCACACGGGAAGGGTCATGAACGGTGGGGTCCATCACTTCCTCATCCGTCTTGAGCGGGGGTGTCACTTCCGCATCACTCTCTCCGCCCACCACCACATTCGTGGGAGAATCCGGCGTTGTATTTTCTGCGTAAGAGTCAGACTGCTGCACACCCTGCTGCACGGCGGTCTTGTCCTCACCGCCCAGCTTCACCGTCTCCACAGTCTCTTCCACCTCATCCGCCGGCACCGCCTCTGCATCATTCGGCATGGCAGCCGCTGCCTCTTCCGGTGTGGGCGCCTGTGCACCGACAGGCAGCACCATCCACGGCATCAGTAAACAGACAGTAGAGAATAAAAGCTTTCCGCGCACCATAACACACACATTCTACCCCATTTCTCCCCGCTCTGCAATCTTTCATTGCGCCCCGTACGGATTATTTTTGCCGCAGAGTCTTTCTTGTTCCGCCATCACCCGGCAGAGTGCCGGGCAGCACTCATTGCCGGGTATGGATGGAGCCCGGGAATCAAGCAGCTCTCTTTCGGCTCATTTGAGAAATAGCGGGGATGGTGATATTGCCGGGCAGTTTAGCTACCATTGTCCTCAGCACAAAATCCAGCAGACCCGGCGTAGCAGTCAGCAGGCTTTTGGTAGCAGCCTTCATGGGCAGCAGGGACAGAGACTCTATGCTGAACGGACGCTTTTTCTGCGCCACATCGTACATGTAATCAATCATGGACGAAACAGCCTGCTCATCTGACAACAGATTATTGAGCGGCACCACCAGCACCTCCGGGCATTTTGACAACAGGTAGGGACGAAGTGTGCGCTTAATCGTAAAAACAGCCATTTTTTTGATAGGACTCATATTTATTGTTTCTAATTTTTAAGTTTTTTATGGATATAAATCGAATGATATTTCAGATATTCATTGTTGATTGTTGTAATTAAAATGAATAATTACAACCTATGAGCGATAAAGGAGGGAATCTTTATTTAAAAAAGTTCCTTATTCCAGCACAAAACACCGCAGGCAACATCGGAAAGAACCGAATGTTACATATTCAAACAAAAAATAAGAGCCATCAACTCACATTAGCCCCTATGGCGTTCCAGCCACTGTTGGTAGAGTGCCGGATTGATTTCGCTGGGGCGGATTTCGGCGCAGTTGCTCCAGAATACGGCGGTGTGGAGGATGGGGATACCGCAGGCGGCAAGGTGGGAATCTATGGCGGCTTTGTGTGCCAACACCTCTTCACGGGTGGGGGAGTGAACCACGCCCATAATCTGCGCGCCGCCAAAGACAGCGCCACCGCTGCGCCAGTAGCAGTGGGTCATGCAGATGTGGCGTCCGCATTCTGCGCCGGCGCGTTCTTCCATACCCTCCGGCACAGTCCAGTGAAAGAGACCGGCAGCACCGGTACCGGCGTGGCGGTTGCGGGGGGAAGTGTGGTCCAGAAAAGTGGCAAAGCGGCCGATGACTTTGCGGGCATCCAACGCAGCGGCGATATCGCAGTACCGCTGCTCACTCATGCCGAGGGCGGCGGCACGCCCTGCCCAAGGGGTGGGGCAGATTTCCTCCGGACTCAGGCTTTCCTTGAGGCTGAGCAGCACCTGCCATTCCTCCGGGCTCAGGACGGGCTGCTGCGGCACCTGCATGACGGGCGGCTCCGGCAGTCTGTCGCCCGGTTTCAGTCCGGCGCGGCGGGTATGCCCCACAGCCAGGGCAAACATGCCGACCACCGGCAGAGGGACGCAGTCCTCTGCCCCGATGATGCGGGAGAGGATAGCGCAGTGCTCCTGCATGGAGCCGTAGCCGGTGGGGACTTTCAGGGTGGTCCAAAGCCGGTAATCGGCACCGGGAGCGGCGGGGTTCTCACTGCTGCGCAGCACCACATGCCCGGTAAAGGGGTCGTTGTCCCGCAGCCAGGCGTAGGCAGATTCCAATTTATCCTCCGGTACTTTCCAGGCAATGAGAGCCCCCTCTGCCAAGCTGGTGGAAAGGAGGGTCTGGCGCACGCGGCGGATGGTGCCGGCGGCAAGCATGGCACGCAGACGCTCCGTCACCGTAGGCACATCCAACCCGGTGCGGCGGGCAATCTCATCAAACGGCCGAGCATGAAACCCGGTGACGCGGTCCTCTGCCACGCAGAGGATGCGGCGGTTGATAGGGTCGGCGCAGTCGGTAGGAATCATTGAGGATTAACAGTACCGCAGTGGGTGAAGAGAGAGAAACCAAACTCCGTGCGGGCAAGGGCAGCAATGTCCTGTGCCTGCTCCGGGGATTCCGTGAGGGCAAAGAGAGAGGAACCGGAGCCGCTCATGAGCGCCACACGCACACCCTCCTGCTGCAGGAGCCACATCTTCATGATACCCAGAATGGGGAACTTGGCAAAAACGGGACGCTCCAGCTCATTGATGAAGGTAATGCCATCCACCTTCTGCGCACCGTAATTGACGGGCTTGAACCGCTTGGAACAGGTGAGCGCCTTGTAGGCAGAGGGGGTGGACACACCAAACTGCGGCTTGATGAGCACCATCGGGCTGCTCCAGCCGGCCAGCTCCGGCACGGGGGTCACAATCTCACCGCGCCCGGTGCAGCGGCTGATGACCGGATTGAGGAAGAAGTTCACATCACTGCCCAGATTGGCGGCCATGGCTCCCAGCTCCTCCGCATCATAGTTGGTGCCGAGGATTTCATTGAGCGCCCTGAGGGTGATGGCGGCATCTGCGGAACCACCGCCGAGCCCTGCACCGTGGGGTATGCGTTTGGTGAGGGTGATACGCTGCTTGGCCTTGCGCCCGTATGATTTCTCAAACTCACGCACGGCTTTAATGACCAAGTTGCTCTCATCCGTAGGCACTCCGGGGGTATCACACAGCAGGGTTGTGGTGCGTGAATTGTGGAAGTCAAGTTGGTCGTAAAGGTCGATGGGAGCCATCAGAATATCCACATTGTGATATCCATCCTCGCGAACCTTGCTTTGAACACGCAGGGAGAGATTGATTTTGGCCGGGGCTGTGTACGTGGTCATGGCGTTATATTACACGATTTTGCCGCCCGCGTCAATCACGGACGCTGCCAGCGATTCAACTGATAATTTCTTCAAAGAAACCGCCGCCCAGGAGACGCTCACCGCGCAGGGCATCCGGGGCATATAAGGCACACACCTGCCCCAGAGCAACGGCCCGCACGGGTTCATCAAAATCCAGACGCACGCGCCCGGGCTCCAACGGGGTGCAGGTGGCATGCACGGCAGCCGCACGGTAACGTGGCTGAGCCATCACCCGCTCCGGCAGCGGCAGCAGGGTATTGGTCACCCCACCCACCACGGCGCTGCGGGTATACAGACCGGGCGTCTCCTGCCCCTCATATCCCAGAATGAGCCGATTGCGCGCCAAATCCTTGCCCACCACCACATAGGCCACCCCCTCACGGGGAGAAGCCACATGGTGCCCCTTGCGCTGGCCCATGGTGAAGAGGTGCAGGCCGTCATGCCGCCCCAGCACCCTGCCGTTCAGGTCCACAATGTCCCCGGGATTGTCCGGGAGATAGTGGCGGAGGAAATCACTCATTTTCACCTGACCGATGAAGCAAATGCCCTGAGAATCCTTTTTCTCTGCGTTGGGCAGCCCGAAGCGGCGGGCAATCTCCCGCACCTGCGGCTTGTTTATCCCACCGACGGGGAAGACGGCGTGAGCCACCTGCTCCGGCCGCATGAGCGCCAGGAAATAAGACTGGTCCTTGTTCACATCCGCCCCGCGCAGCACATAGCTCCCCTCCCCCTCTACATCCAACCGCTGAGCATAGTGCCCCGTGGCCACGGAAGAGAAGCCCTGCTCCAGAGCATAATCCAGCAGCACGCCGAACTTCATCTCACGGTTGCAAAGCACATCCGGATTGGGCGTGGAGCCGTTGCGGTAGCCCTCTATCAGGTAATTCACCACCCGGTTGCGGTACTGCTCAATGAGGTCCACCACGCGAAACTCAATACCGAGCCTGCGGCAGACCCCCAGAGCGTCCTCAATATCCCGCTCCCAGGGGCATTCACCGGGTATATTTTCATCATTCACCCAGTTTTTCATGTAGGCGGCCACCACCTCATGTCCCTGCTCCGTGAGCAGGGCAGCGGCGGCGGCACTGTCCACTCCTCCGCTCAATGCTACCAGTATGCGTGCCATAACTTTTATCCCTGTGCTATCATTCTTACCTCGCGCGTGTGCTCGCCCGTGTGCGTGAGCACCAGCCAGTGTGTCTCCGGCGGCATCAGCTCGCCGTCAAAGCGGTCTGCCCACTCCACCAGCAGCATACTCTCCCCGCTCAGATACTCATCCCAGCCCATCCCCATGGCCTCCTCCGGTGACTTCATGCGGTAAAAGTCAAAATGCGCCACCGGAAACCTTCCGTCCGCATGCTCATGCACCAGAGAGAACGTGGGGCTCGCGCCGGGGTCAGAAGCCCCCAGTCCGCGCAGAATCCCCTGCACCAGATGCGTTTTGCCCGCACCCAGGTTCCCCACAAGACCCAGAATATCCCCCGGCTCCAATTCCGCCGCCAGAGATTCGCCTAACTGCACCATCTCCTGCGCTGAATTTACCAAAACCGGGTTATTTTTGAAAATTTTTTGCCAATTTTTCATAATTTTATGAAATTTTTCTTGCCAAAAGCGTCGGCATGCATATAATGTGCCAGCCCGCATGAGCGGGTGCAACACAAAAATCAACAAATTATGGCATACGCAGTTTTCACTTCCGGCAACAAGCAGTACCGCGTGACGGTCGGTGACGTGCTCACCGTGGACCGCATCGCCGGGCTGGAGAAGGATGGCGAGACCACGTTCGACCAGGTGCTCCTGGTTGAGGATGGTGAGACGACGAAGGTTGGCACCCCGACGGTGGCCGGCGCAACGGTGACGGCCAAGGTGCTGGACCCGGAGGCTCGCGGCGCCAAGGGCATCGCTTTCAAGTTCAAGCGTCGTAAGGGCTTCCACAAGAAGAAGGGCTTCCGCGCCGCTCTTACCAAGGTGCAGGTTACCGCTATCAACGCCTGATTATTAACCCCTACTTAGATTTTTACAAGTCATGGCACATAAGAAAGGTCAAGGTTCCGTTCGCAACGGTCGCGACTCCCGCAGCAAGCGCCTCGGCGTGAAGAAGTTCGGTGGTCAGGCTGTCATCGCCGGCAACATCATCGTCCGCCAGCGCGGCACCAAGTTCAAGCCCGGCAAGGGCGTGGGCATGGGTCGCGACTACACCATCTTCTCTCTGGTTGACGGCCGCGTGTTCTTCGATCGCGAAGGCCGCCGCGTCAACGTTGCTCCCGAGGCATAAGTCTCTACGGCTTATCCCCGACAGCAAAAACAAGGGCAGGTTCCGCAGGGAACCTGCCCTCTTTCTTTATCCCCCAGCCCCGGCGGGAAACGGCAGCAGAGAAAAAGGCTTCTTCCTGCGGACAGGAAGAAGCCTTGAAATTGAACCGTAAGGGGTTATCAGAAGTTGATGCGATAACCGACCGTACCGTTGATGCTGGTGGCGCCGCTGCTGAGCTCCACGGAGGCATCTGCAAAGACGGCACCGCCCTCAGAACCCACCGGCACGGTGATACCGACACCCAGTTCAGCACCGATGACACCCATCTCTGCCGCGACCACGGAGCCATAGGCACCCGGAACCGCCGTCATGCGGTTGTCCGCCTTGGCATCATAATCACCGCCGCGCACCTTGATAAGAGCACGGGCCTCCACAATGGAGGAGCGGTTGTACAGGTTCTCACCCACAACAGCCTGGACACGGGCACCGGCACCCACGATGACGGCGTTCATATCCACATCACCCATGGTCAGGCCGGCATCGCTGCCCTTTTCAGTATAGCCGTCCAGAGAGCTGTGCGTGTAGGCAATGTTGACCACCGGCTGAATGCAGGCCGTGCCGGTCTCATTGAGAGCCATGACGTAGCCCACCTCATAGAGCATACCGAAGTTGATGGCCTCTGCGTTGCCCTCCGTCTGATAGCTGCCGTTGGCGTGAGTAACCGTGCGGTTGAGCGAGGTATCAGCCATGCCGCCGGTCATCACGAAGGTGTGTACCCAGCGGTGAGAGGCATAGCGGGCAAAGGCGGACAGATAGTAGGAGTCCACATCACCCTCTGCCGTATCTGCGGCATTGGAGGAGAAGTTGCCGTACATGGCCGTAGCAGCCAGACCCATGGTGAAGCGCGGGGTCATGTCCACATCAAAGCCCACGGTACCTCCCCAGCTGGACAGGGAGTAACCGGCAGCCGTACCGTCCTGGTTGAGGCGGCGGAAGTCACCCTCCGCGTTAATCCAGGCGTTGAAGTAGGGCATATTCTCGTTGACCGTGGTCTGGTCCACACCCATGGTGGTGGTGCGGTTGCGGATGGCCTTCAGCTGGCGTTCCAGGTCACCGGCCACAGCAGCACCGAGGGCGGCTACGGAAGCACCGCTCACGGCAGCGCCCAGTTCATCTGCAGCGTGGTTGTTACCGGAGGCGACCATGGCATCCAGAGAATCCATCACGGCTGCCGTATCCGCATAGTCGGTGCGGTTGGCCTGCGGGTTCAGCTTCACCAAGGCAGAGTCAACCATGGCAAGACCGATGGAGCCGTTCTCGCTCACGGGAGCCAGAGCCTTGTTGTAGTAATCCGTCACGCGGTCCACCTTGATGGCACCGTTCTTATCCAGTCGGACGTTGGTGTAGTACTTGTTGATGAGGGTCATCATCTCCGGAGTACCGGTCAGCGTCACCGTGTTGCCGGCCATGTTACCGGCGGTCACGAAGCGGGCAAGGGTCAGGTCCTTATCCGAGGCGGTGTTGACCTCCAGCACACCATTCTTAACGGAATTGCCCATCATGTTGACGGTGATGGAGGAGTTGGTCACATCCACCACGCCGTCAAACACCACGGGAGCTCCGGGAGTGCTGAGAGCGCGGGCGGTTTCCGCCGCACCCAGAGACATGGTGACAGCAGCCTTGTTGATGTAGTTGCCCTCATCATTCGTCAGAGTGATAGTGCTGTGGGTAATACCCTCATCCGTAACCTTGGTGTTCAGCAGATTGAGCGTGGAAGCCCCGGCTGCTGCCGTGCGGCCCATCGGGTTCTCACCCACGCGCAGGGTATCCATGCTACCATCCTGGCCCACGGAGTCCAGAGTCACATTGCCGCCGTTGGATACCAGGCTGAGACTGCGGCGACCGCCGGTGCGCAGGTAGAGCTTGCTGCCGGACTCTGCGGTGATGAAAGCCTCATCATAAGAGCCGGTGAAGACACCGCCCTTGCGTACCACAATGCTGCCGCTGATTTCTGCTTCATCCGTGCCGCTGAGCATGCCGGTAGTGAGCGTGTTGCCCTCCTGCACGTCCAGACGGGTGTAATCCGCCAGATCGGTATCACCCAGCACCTCGGCATCATGGTTCACCTTCACCACGGCGCGGTTACGCAGGGCAAGGGAAGCGAGGGTCGGAGCCGTGCCGGCCAAATCGCCCTCCAGGAAGCCTGCGGCACCCTTGGGCATACCCAGGTTCACCGTGACGGCGGATGCCGTCAGGGCCACTGCCTCCGCAGCGGAAGTGGGCTTACCGTCCGTATTGAGGAGGGTGGCCACATCCTGAGCAGCACTGTTACCCTTGATGGTGAGATTGCCGCCGCCGCGCAGGTTGCGCACCATCAGGCCGACCACCGGCTCACTGGCATTGCCTGCCACGGAGTCACCCACCTCAGGAGCGGAGAGGTCGAAGGTGCGGGTATCCGACACCAGAACCTGCTGCACATAATCCAGAGCCTTGTAGAAGCCTGCCCCTGTATCAATTCTGTAACCATTGTTGGCAACAACATTGCCGTCAGCGGTATCCCAAACCATACCCACAACCTCACCGTTTTCATCGGTGATTTCAGAAATGCTCAGAGAGAGCACCCCGTCAGTCACGGTCAGTTCGGCATTCATACCGGTGTAGAGGATTTCCTGCAGATGAGCCTCGTTCGTGTAGCTGAACATGTCTGCGGAGGACACACCGTCAATGAGGAGATAATCCGCAGCACTGTACTGCCCGCCTTCCTTCACGCTCAGGGCGTCAAAGGCAGACTGACTTACGTTGACGGCGATGGAATCACCGCTGAGAGACTCGATACCGTCCACGGTCATCAGGGCCTCCGTCTCGCTCAGCGTAGTGCCCTCCGTCATGGAGATGGCATCCGTGGTCACGGAGCCAAGCTTGTTGGAACCGGCAGACAGGCGGATTTCACCTGCCGTCACGTCCACGGAAGAGGAGACGGAATCCGTCAGCGCCAAATCACCGGACGTGGTCAGCGCGCCGGAACCGTTCAGCTGAGACAGGCTCACATCATTTGTCACGGAGACCGTGCCGTCATTCACCGTCAGCTTATCCGTATCCAGCGTCGTAATGGTGGCATTGCCCACGGCCAGAGAATCAGCCGTCAGCTTACCGGTGGTCAGAGCCGTGAAGGAGCCTGCACCGGCAATCGTCACGTTGTCTGCCTTCACCGTACCGCCAGCCGTCACGGAAGACGTCACATTCAGGTCACCCGCCACTTCCAGAGAGCCGGTGTTGTTCAGGGAGGCCAGCGTGGTGTCTGCACCCACGGTAGCCAGACCGCCGTTCACCGTCAGGCCGGAGGCATTCAGGCTGCCCAGCGTGGCATCCGTCACCGTCAGCTCAGTGGCCGTCACTTCACCGGTTGAGGACAGCTTATCAAAGGAGGCGGAAGCCAGCTCAGCGGAGCCCACGGAAGCCGTGCCGCCGGTGGTCACATCGCCGCTCACGGTCAGCTTGCCGCCCACCGTCAGCTCACCGTCGTTGGTCAGAGTGCCCAGCGCAGCATCACCGGCCACGGCAGCGGAAGTACCCACGGCCAGAGAATCTGCCGTCAGGTTGCCGCCGATAGTGGTATCCGTCACCGTCAATTGACCGGCTGTAGCAGAACCGCTCACCGTCAGAGAGGTGGCATCAGCATTCTGCAGGGTAGCATCGCCTTCCACCACCAGCGTACTGCCGGAGGTGATATCGCTGTTCACCGTCAGGTCACCCTTCACCGTCAGCGTGCTGCTGTTGGCCAGAGAGCCGAGCGTGGTATCAGATTCAATGGTCAGCTCACCGCTGTTCTCCAGAACGCCCTCACCGGTAAGAGTACCGATGGCGCCGCCGCCGGAGATGAGCGTACCGGTGCTGTCAATCGTGGCGCCGGAGGCATCCAGCGTGCCCACATCCAGTGTCCCGGCATTGGTCACCGTGGCATTGGCTGCAACGGACAGAGTACCGTCCACCGTCACAGAGCCGCTGTTATCCAGCGTGGCGGAATCCAGCACGCCCATATCGCCGCCCACCGTCAGCACCTTATCGGCATTCACCGTCAGCTTGCCGGAGTTGGACAGAATGGCATCTCCTGTGGTGCTCACACCATCGTTGTTGATGGTCAGCGTACCGGCGTTCACCGTCAGGGAAGCCGCATCCAGCGCGCCGCCTTCAAAGGTGTAATCCGTCGTGCCGGTCACGGCGGATACTACCACGGATTCCGTGGTCGTGACACCGTCAGACTCGATAGTGACCGTGCCTTCACCGTAGCCGAAGAACTTACCGACGGAGTCCGCACCGGCCCACTTGCTGCTGTTGGCAGAGTCTGCATCCGTCCATGTGGTATCATCCATCGTAGAGGAGTCCGTATCCGTGGCCACCCAGCCTTCAGCCGTACGGGAGGCGGTAATGAGCACCTGAGCACTGCCGGAGCCGGTCTTCACCAGCTCATACTTGTACTCAAAGCCGTCATTTATCAGCGTCACGACGGTTTCGTTGTTGATGAACAGAGAGCTCAGGTCAGCCTTGCAGTCCGTGATGTCGGCCAGCAAAGCGGTATCACCGGCGCTCAGCGTCTTCAGCAGGGTATCACCTGCCAGCACATCCAGGCTCAGCGCACCGCCCGTGGTAAGGGTATCCAGCGTGTCCAGCGTCAGCATCGGCGCATCCGCCCAGTTCTTCAGGTCGGTCACACCCAGCGTGGTCAAATCCAGCTTCAGGGTGGAATCCGCAGCCATCTTCAGCGTGCCGAAGTCAGACTTGGCCGTCAGAGTCAGGTCACCGGTCAGCACCTCCAGCACACCCGTACCGGCCACCTGCCCCAGAGTCGTGCCGGTGGCGGCATCGCCCGGAAGCTGCGTGGTACCATTGGTGGTCAGCGCGCCGGTCAGGGCAAGGGAGCCGTTCAGCTTAGCTGTGGTACCCTCAGTCACCGTCAGAGAGGTAGCGGCAATATCGCCGTTCATCTGCAGAGTTCCCGGAGTGGTCATCGCAGCATCATCCAGCACAACGTGAATAATGTGTTCCGTGTTGCCGGACTGATTAACCCCGGCGTTCACCACACTGCCGCCGGCAAACATCACCGTAGTAGCGGAAGACGTACCGGACTTGAAAGAACCGGTCCAGCCGGAAATATCACCGGTGAAAGCATACGTCTGAGCACCGCCTTGGTACGAGCCGCGCATAATATCACCGCTGCCGGATACCTGGCCGGCGAAAGTTACGGTGGAATCTCCCCAGCCATTCAGGATATTGAGAGCGGGAGAGCTGCCGCTATTGGTCAGCAGGATATTGGTGTTAATGGTGTCTGACTGTATCGGATAACCGGAAACGCCCTTCAGCTCTACCCAGGAATTAGCATTGCCCAAAGCATCGGCATCCAGACCGTTAATTCTGCCGGAAACAGACACCGTACCGGTCCAGTTGGTGCTGTCCGTCACGCCGCCCACCTTCAGGTTGAGAGCATTGCCGGAAGCGGCCTGAGTGTACTTGCCGGAACCGGTCAGCGTGACCGTGGAGGCAGAAACACCTTCACCCAACTGAGAAGCATTCAGCTCCACCCCGGAACCATTGAGGTTGACAACGGTGGAAGAACCGGTCGTGGCAACAATGCTCAACCCGGCAGCGGGAGAGGTATTGAGTTTCAGGGTATCAACACCGTCTGCAGAGTTACCGTTGAGCTTGATGGTGGTGGCAGAGGCAAAGGTAGTATCCGTATCAGCATAGGCAACCGTGCCGCTGTTCACCCAGTAGGTGGTGGTATCCTGCGTACCCGCTACGGTCAGAGCGCCGTCTGCATAGGTGAAGCCGGTGCTTGCACCATCCATCTGCCAGGTGGCACCCGTAGCATCCAGGTTGGAGAGGGTCGTAGCCACCTGATAAATCTGATTCGTGGTCTTGTAACCATTGCCGGAAGCAGACCAGGACACACTCTCACCGGCAGTAAAGCCGGCCGTTACCACATTGGTCGTGCCGGTGAGCACCAGCTTGCCCGCATTGTTGTTGACGGCGGCCGTAAGAGTAGCACCGGACAGAGTCAGCGCGCTTGCATCATCCGAGGTGAGCGTGATTCCGCCCACCGTGGCACCGCTCACCGTGGCGGCTGCCGTGGTGGTAGCCGTGCCGGCCAGCACCAGCTTATTATTGCCGGTGATATTGCCGGTAATGGTGGCATTCGTGAGCGTCACCTTGCCGGCGCTGTCTGCAGACACCGTGGCACCGCCGATGGTGGCACCCGTCACACCCCAGCCGTCTGCACCGGAAGCCTTGAGCGTACCGCCGCTGATGGTAGCGCCAATACCGTTGCTGATACCGGTGGTGGTGGTGATATCCAAGGTACCGCCGCTCATGGTGAAGGTGTTGTTCGTGTTATAGTGAACAAAACCTTCTGTCGTGATGCTGCCGGAGGTCATCTCCAGATGCCCCGGATTGCCGGCCTCAGAATGACCCAGCTCAATCTTGGATGCCGTCACACTGCCGCCGGACACCACGGCCTTGGCTGTGCTCTGCAGAATCAATCTGCCGCTCAGATCCACGCTGCCGTTCGCACCGATTGTCAGCGTCTTACCGCCGGTACCATGGGAGTTAATCTTCAGCTGGTCAGCCTCCAGATTCACGTTTACGGCGGTATCCGTCTTCATGCGGAATTCACCCGGCATGCTGACCTTCAGCGTACCGGCGCCGCTCGTTGCATTCAGGAGGCTGCTGAACTTGCCGGTATCCTCGTCATCCATGGTTTCCACGGCGGTCAGGTCCAGCACCTGACCTGCACCGATGGAAATGGTGGCACCGGTACCCAGCTCCAGAGCAGAGGCGGTCAGGGTTACATCCGATGTACCGGCACTGAGAGACAGCCCGGAACCTCCACCCAGATTAAGAGTTCCCACCGTCACGGTGTTGGAAGAACCGGATGCACCCGTGCCGCTGAGCGCCAGCGTGGCATTCTGGCTGAGATTCAGCGCAGAAGCGGTCAGGTTCTGACCATTGCCCAGCTTGATGGCAGCACCGGCCCCCTCCACGGAAATGTTACCGTTTTCAGCCAGCGTAAGAGTCTTGCCGACTTCCAGAGAGCTGTTAGCAGCCATGGAAAGATTGGCAGCATTCATGAAGAGATTCTGCTTCAGGTGACCATTTGCACCCAAGACCAAATCTCCCGTGCAGGTAATCGTACCGCTGGAGCCGCTCTCTGTTAAGAACTCATAGTAACCGTTGACAACCTCCAGAGAATAAACTTGCTGCTGGGCGTTCAACTTCAGCAGGATAGAAGAAGACTCCGTACCGGAATTGGAGAACACGGCAACCACATTGCTTCTGTCTGTGGGAAGGGAAATGAGGTTGCTTGTGTCGTCATCCGTAAGAGACCATCTGGAGGACACCCAATAGGTATCCGTGGGTGTCTCGTAGTAATAGCGAACCGGCTCAGAGGGAGCGGCCACTACCTTATATTTCACCGTGCCATCAGAGCCGAAGGTCCAATCCGAACCCAGAGCCTGCGTAGCAGAGGTAAGCATGGCAGAGGTAAGGGTATTCAGGTCCACATCCGCACCGGTGAAAAGAGTCAACACCTTCCATTCACCATCCGTGGCAGCAGTCAAGCCTGTCAGGTCAAGGCTGGCGCCTGTGGCAAAGGAAATGTTGCTGCTGCCGGCCAGAATGGACTCCTTCAGCACCACGTTGCCGGCCAGTTCCGTGTTACCGGAGCCACCCAGCGTGAGGGCTGCGCCGGCATTAACCGTCAGACCATTGATAACCAACGCAGAAGAAGCCGTGCTGCACAAACCGGAGGCATCCAGCGTGCCGTCTGCCGTCACACCGGCGGCAGCCACTGTGCCGGCCCAAGCCGAACCCAGGCTGACGCGGTCTCCAAGAGCGAGAGTGCTGCCCACGTTGTATGTCCCGCTACCCAGCAGAACGGCACTTGCATTCGTTCCGGCAACCTCCAGTTTCTCTGCGGAGAAGGTCTGACCATTGCTGATATTGAGGGAAAGTGCCACCTTGGAGTGTTCACTCGCTGCACCCACCGTAATCTTACCGGTATAGTTGTCAATCGCGGCAATGCTGAACGGAGAAACCGTAGTCTCACTTCCATTTGTCTGGCGAACGGTCAAATCACCGGAACCGGTCAGAAGGTCGACATTGATATTGCTCTTCCAGTTAGTTTGGACCGTAAGGGATTCACTGAGATTCAGTTTTTCAATCTGAGTCGCAGAACTGCCGGCCTTGATGTCATCAACACTATAAGTGGAAGCAGCGGTCACATTCAACACCGGAATGGTCGGAGCAGCATAAGCAAGCTCAAGAGTACCGCCATTCAGATTCAACGAGGAAAGCGAGGTGACATCGATATTGAATTCAGACTGGTTATTGGCACCCACCTGCCCAATGGTCAGAGTGGCACCGCTTTCCACGGTAAGTTTTCCTTCGAACAGGGTAGACTGGTTGTTGCGCAGAGCCGCATTGGAGGTCAGCTTCATAGTACCGGCGGTGCCGGCGGTTGTCCGCAGAATGCGGTCACCATCCGTTCCCACGTTCAGCGTTCCGCCGTTGATGTAATACTTGCTGCCTTCAGGCAGGGGCTCCGCATCCACCGTAGTATTCACCCAGTAATTGGAATAATCCGGCGTGGTAGTGGTCAGGATACCGTCTGCATAGGTGCCGTCAGAGCCGACCACGGAGGTGATGGCATCGTCATTGAGCGTACCGGTGTTATCAATAAGCTTGTAGGTGAAATTACCGGTGCGGTAACCGTTGTCAGAGGTATTGCCTGCGGAGTCCACATAGGAAATGGCACCGCTTCCGGCTTCCGGAGTGAAGCCGGTCAAATCCACCGTCAGCGTACCGGAAATCGTCAGCGTACCCTTGTTGGTAAGGGGAGCCGACAGCTTCAGGTTCTCCACGGTAGCCACGGCATCCGTCTCAATGGTGAGGGCACCGCCTGCACCAATCTCCATGGCAGCGAAGCTATTCGGGCCGGCGGACTTGATGTTGAGCATACCGCCCTTGGCAATGACGGAACCGGTGCTGGTAACCGTGCCAATCAGGTCAAGCGTACCCTCGCCTTCCTTCACCAGCTTACCATCACCGCCCAGGGTGGTATTAACGGTAACGGTGTGCCCCATCGTGTCAAATACCGTACCGCCAACAGTACCAATCAACTGAACATTAGCACTCGTGGCACCGGAATCAAAACCCATGGTCCAGTCTGCCGTGGCACCGAGAGTTCCGTTACCCAGTTTAACATCGACAGCATCACCGCTCACCTTGCTGATACCCTCACTGCCGATATTGACGCGGCCGTAACCGGTATCTGCCCCACCCAGCAGGAAGCTGCCTCTGATCTGGTTGCTCTGAGCAAAGAAAGAAATACCTTTCACGGTAGCCGTACCACCGGTGACTTTATATGTACCGGTACCGGTCCAGCTGGTGAATACCACAGCGTCTTCAGCAGTCATGGTACCGCCCTCCTGAAGAAGCGTGGAAGCGTGTCCCCAGTGAGAAATAAGGATAGAGCGGCTTGTATTGACTCCGTTCTCACTTCCGGTGATAACCAAATCAGCACCATTGCGGATATTGACATTACCCACACCCTGCTCCGACATACGGAGCTGCCCCGTTGTGTGGGCACCGGTAACATTCAGTGTACCGCCCTGGCCCACACCAAGATGTGCAGATGTACCGCCGCTCAGGTTAACCGTACCGCCGCGTACATCCAGCCAGTTAGCCACTGTGCCGCCCTGTACGTTCGTTGTGCCGCCGGAGGTACGAATATCACCAAAGGAGCCGGTCAAAACATTTGTTGTGCCGTTGCTTACCTCCAATCTGGTAACATTTTTGGCATTCACGTTCGTTGTGCCGCCATTGGAAGTAAACTTGGAAACCGTTATATCACCATTCAGCGTAAGCGTGCCGCCGGCCTCCTTGGTTATGGTGCCGGGACCGCTCAGCGTAGAATTGATAACTCCGGTCTTACCGCTGTTAACAAAGAATTTGGTAGTACCCTCTGCAACAATATCGTTGTTAATCTCAGTACCGGTACCGTTGAACACCAAATCACCGTTCGTCTGCAGGATAATGGTAGAATCTGCATGGAACACGGAATTATTCAACTGCAGACGGGCAGAATCATGACCATCGGCCTTCTCCACGCGGATATCGCCCGCAAAGTTGGCCAGATTGAAGTTGACGCCGTTGTCACCGCGCAGCTTGAGAATCACATTGCCCGCACCGCTCAGCTGCGTAGCATCCACCGTTCCATTCTGTCCGGTGGTGATGCTGCTGAGGGTCACGGAAGCACCGTTCTGTACCTCCATGTTTTTCACAGCGGCAAACTGAGCCTCCGTGAGCACCTGAGCGGCGCCGTTGGTAAGAGTCCAGGAGGCAGCATCCGCCATGGTCACATTACCGCTCACGGCAATAGCGACACTGTTCTGCAGGCTGCCCTGAATATCCAAATCCGTGACAGAAATACTGTTACCCTCACTTGCGCTGAGAGTCAGCGTGTTACCGGAGGTAATAGTCATTTTACCGGCGTTGATGACACCCTGAAGCTCAACCGAGGCGGTGTTGTTGAAGATAACATTCACATCATTACCGAACGAGCTGCCGATGCCGCCGGCAGACCAGCAGGAGGTGGAGAAATCCCACACACCGCTCGCACCGCCGTTCCAGGTCAAATCGGACACCAGCATGCTGTACTTGAAGATGCCGTCGGTCAGAGTCACCTCATACACCGTGGAATTGAGGGCAGCACCGTTGACAATGAAGTTTTCTGCCGTCAGAGCATTCCAACCGTTCAGGGCTGCGCCGCCTGCCAGGTCAAAAATCTTGTAGGCGGTATTTGCCTCCAGATTGCCGAGATTGATGGTCGAAGAATCAGCAAAGGTCAAAGCAGCCCCGGCAGACACACCAATCGTGTCACCGTCCGTTGCCGCAAAGTTCATGTCGGAAAGATTCACCACTCCGCTCAGAGTCAGCGCACCGCCGTTCACGGCAAGAGAGCGGGCCTTCATCGCACCGCTCATTGCCCAGTTACCGGAGGACACGGCCAGAGCACCGGTGAAGTCCGCCGAAACGGTATTGGTGGATGTATTGCCGGCATCGGCACTGAGAGTCATCGTCTTATCACCCACAACAGTCACACCGTTTGCCGCCGCGATATTGGCAGCAGCGGCAGCGTTGATGGTGTAATTATCATACACCTTGATGGCGTCCACACTGATATCTCCGCCCACATTGGCTGTCTTGGCCACGGATTCCGTAGCATCAAAATAAAGCACCTTGTCAGAGGAGGGAGCCGTCACCACTCCGAGGGCGTTTTTCCAGGCCGCCATGTCACCTGTCCAGATCAGGGCATTGCTTCCGCTCACGGCATACGCATCATTCACCTTGTTGTTAGGGGGATTCTGATTGCCGTTCATGTTGGAATTGTAGGAGCCGGACTCATTGGATGTACCGGCGGCCACGCCAAGAATGGTTGCCTTGGCACCGCCATCCCCGCCGACAATACCGTTGGCCGTCACCGTGTACAGCACGCCTGTCTTCAAGGCCAGCCCGTCAAAGGTAGTACCGCGATTCGAGGTGAACGTACTCGTTGCATCAATGTTGGTATTATTAAGTTTGCCGTCAGCCAGCGACACGGAATAGGTTCCATCTCCATTATCCGTCACCGTCAGAACATTCGCTCCGTAATCTCCCGTGCCGGTGCTACCCCAGTAAGCAGACACCACGCCACCGTTGCTGCCCACATCTTCCAGAATGAAGCTGTACTGATAATCACTAATGTAGAAATCACCGCCGTAAGTAATGGAATCAAAGGCGGCACCCTGCGCCTGAGACACCGCCACGGCAGCAACGGTTACGGCAAACGCCCCGCCGGCCATAGCACCGGTGGCAAGGGTGGTAGAGAACGAAGTCACGACTGCGAAACAGGCGAGAACAGCTGCGCGAAGGCGCGTCGGGAGATGTAATTTCATGATATTGTAGAAGTTAAAACGGAAGAAGACGTTTGCGGAGCAGGCATAGTATGCCCAATCTGTACGCTTATCCCAAGTTATAGCAAATCAGCTTGCTCAAGGCAACAAAAAAAACAGGGACAGCACCAACAATTGGACGATAAATGCAATTTCAGAGACAGGGCAGAAAAACATCTCAACCCGCACTGCGGGAGCAGGCGGCACGCGCGTTGTGCTTGCCATGGCGGGAGGGATTTGCTAGAATGAACGCATGGCATACCTGGAGCTGCAGAATGTGAGTGTTCATTACCCGGTGCGCAACACCTGGGGGACCACCGGTGAGGTGGTGCGCGCGGTGGACGGCGTGAGCCTGAGCGTGGAGCGGGGGCAGATTCTGGGGCTGGTGGGGGAATCCGGCTGCGGAAAATCCACACTTTCCCGCGCCATCATGCAACTGCAGCCTATTACGAGCGGCAGCATTGTGCTGCAGGGGGAAAATCTTTCTGCACTCCCGCCGCGGGAGGTACGCAAACGCCGCCTGGACTTCCAGATGGTCTTTCAGGACCCGTATGCCAGCCTGAATCCGCGTTTCAGCATCTTTTCCACTCTGGCAGAAGCGCTTTCACAGCGCGAAAAGCTGCCACGCAAGGGCAGAGAGGACGCCGTTGCCGCGCTGATGGAGCGGGTGGGGCTCAGCCCGGAGCACATGTATAAATACCCGCATGAGTTCTCCGGCGGTCAGCGCCAACGCATCGCCATTGCCCGCGCCATTGCCCCCGGTCCGGCCCTGCTGCTGGCAGATGAGCCCGTCTCTGCGCTGGATGTCTCCATCCAAAGCCAAATTCTCAACCTGCTCACGGATTTGACCCATGACCTGGGGCTTACGATGATATTCATCTCACACGATTTGTCCGTGGTACACTATCTGGCAGACCGCATTGCCGTGATGCGCCGGGGCCGTCTGGTGGAATACGGTACGGCGGATGAGGTATTCAACCACCCGCAGGCAGAATACACACGCCACCTGCTGGAGGCTGTGCCCCGCCTGGATATCTGACCGTCCGTATACAAAGCGAGGGAGAAAGCCGCTGCTCTCTCCCCCGTGGTCAGATGTTGCTGTGGCGCCGTATCAGATTTCCAGATACTTTGCCTTGGGCAAATTGCACACCGGGCACTTCTCCGGAGCAGCATCTGCGGCAAAGGTATCGCCGCAAAGCGGGCACACATAGTACTTCTCCGGCAGGTTCAGCTTCTCACCGGCTTCCAGCTGGCGCAGTGCTTCACCGTAGAACTCGGCGTGTCCCTTCTCTGCCTCCATAGCCCAGGTGAAGGAACGCACGGCATCCTTCACGCCCTCGGCCTCCGCCACCTCAATCATGGGCGGATACATCTCTGCAAACTCATAGATTTCACCGGCCTTGGCATCCTTCAGATTTTCAATGGTGGGGCCGACGTGCATCTCGATATCAAGCTCAATGGGCTCACAGCCCAGCTTCACCAGCACTTTGTTGTGGTTGGTGGCATGAATTCGCTCTGCCTTGGCGGCTGCCTCAAACATTTTCTGAATCTGAGGATAACCTTCCTGTGCAGCGCGGGTTGCATAGGCAGAGTACTTGGCGCAGGCCTTGCTCTCACCCATGATTGCGGTCTTGAGATTTTCAATAGTGGTTGCCATGGTACTCTTTTATCCTTTTCTTTCAGGTTAGACAAGACTAAATTTCTACATATCGAAACATGATAGGAAATTACACGGTGAGATGCCCACCGTCACGCCGGAGGGTTTTGTCCTCAAAAAAAAATACGCCCACAAAGGCGTTTCATCTCAAGGACATGCTTAAGAAGGCCGCTGCGGCAGTGTTCCGCAGCGGCCTTCTGAGCTTAAAGAGCAGCAATAATGGCATCACCCATACCGGCGGTGCCCACGCGGATTTCTCCCTCTGCGCCGGTAGCCAGGTCACCGGTACGGTAGCCGGCAGCAATGACGGCGCGCACGGCGCGGTCAACATCATCCGCAGCGGCAGTTTCGCGGCAGGTATAGCGCAGCATCATGCCCATGGAAAGAATCTGGGCAATGGGGTTGGCAATGCCCTTGCCTGCAATGTCCGGAGCAGAACCGCCGGAGGGCTCATACAGGCCGAAGAAGCTGTCAGACCCCTCACAGAGAGAGGCACTGGGCAGCATGCCCAGAGAGCCGCAGACAATGGCCATTTCATCCGTCAGAATATCACCGAAGGTATTTTCCGTCACCAGCACGTCAAACTGGCCGGGGTTGCGCACCAGCTGCATGGCGGCGTTGTCCACATACATGTGCGTGAGCTCCACGTCCGGATACTCAGCGGCAATGGTGTTCATGACCTCACGCCACATCACTGAGGACGCCAACACATTCGCCTTGTCCACGCTGCAAAGTTTTCCGCTGCGACCGCGTGCAGCCTCAAAAGCCACGCGGGCAATGCGCTCAACCTCACTCTTCTTGTACACAAGGGTGTCAATGCCCACAATCTCACCATCACGCTCGCCGTAGAACTTGGGCTCACCAAAATACATACCGCCGGTCAGCTCACGCACGCAGAGGATATCAAACCCATTGGGAATGAGGGATGTTTTGATAGGGGAAGCCTCTACGAGCTCCGGCAAACAGATACCGGGACGCAGGTTGGCATACAGAGAGAAATGTTTTCTGAGGGGCAGCAGAGCACCGCGCTCCGGGCGCTCATCCGGCGGCAGAGTATCCCACTTGGGACCGCCCACGGAGCCAAACAGAATGGCATCTGCAGCCTCACAGGCAGCCAACGTCTCTGCCGGGAGAGCCTTGCCGCAGTTATCAATACCGGCCCCGCCCACATAACAGGAGGTGCGCTTCGTGGCAAAGCCGTGTTTCTTCTCCAGTGCATCCAGCACACGCAGAGCCTGCTCCATGACTTCGGGCCCGATTCCGTCGCCCGCCAGTACTGCTATGTTGTAGGTGTTCATGTTCGCGGGAGAGTTTACCCGCCCTCCTCCGGTTTGTCAAGAGAATGAACGGCTGCCGGAATGTCCGCCATTTTGTTTTTCTGACATTTTTACAGAAAAAGTTGCGGATGGAGCAGCGGAGCGGATTATCTCTCATGTAATGCACCGGCAGGATACTCACCGGCCTGCCCGCTACCCGAATCGCCTACCCGGAACCGGTTTCCGCATGCAATCCGGTTCCACTGCCGGTGCATTATACCGGGCGGCGGCAGCAAAAAGCCCCGCCGGAGCATCCGGCAGGGCATTTGATAAAAAATAGGGCACAAGCAACTGAGCATCAGAAGGGGATATCATCTTCCTCTTCTGCGGGCATGGGAGCCGGTGCCTGCTGCGGGCGGGACTGCTGCTGGTACTGGGGACGCTGGTAGCCACCGCCGTTATTGCCGTAGTTACCGCCGCCGTTATTGTAGCCGCCGCCGTTGTTGCCGTAGTTACCGCCGCCGTTACCATAGCCGCCGCCGTTGTTATAGCCGCCGGAGCGCTGCTGGTAGCCGCCGTTGTTGCCGCCGCCCTGGGGAGCGCCGTCGCGACCGCCGAGCAGCTGCAGATTCTCCGCCACAATGCGGATGCGGCTGCGGCGCTGGCCGGTCTGCTTGTCCTCCCAGGTATCCTGCTGCAGACGTCCCTCAATGAACACGGGGCGTCCCTTGGCCAGATACTGTGCGGCAATCTCACCGGTGCGCCCCCAACAGGTCACATCCAAAAACGTGGTTTCCTCCCGGCGCTCGCCCTCATTGGCACCGCTGGAAACGCGGTTAACGGCCAGACGCAGCTCCGTCACGGGAGTGCCGCGCGGAGTTGTGCGCACATCCGGATCTGCCGTCAGATTGCCGATAATCATTACTTTATTCAGATTTGCCATAATATGATATAATACTGTGCTGATGTGTTGTATACTAAAAGGGTTCCGCCCCTTCCGGCGGAAAAGGCAGAAATGTCTATATGGCGCTATCCTACCTATCCGTGCGGGGATTGACAAGAAAAAAAGCGGCGGTGGCTCAAAAAACACAACGGCTCATGGCGCGGCGGGACGCTTACTCCAGCCCGATGCCTGCACGGCGGGCGGCGGCGGCGGCTTCCGGCGGGAGGATATAGCCCGGAGCGGTGCGCAGCAGCATGGGTGCAGGCGGCGGTGTTTTACGTCCCATGAGGAGGTTGCATACCCAGTTCAACAGGCGCAGCAAACGCAAGCGGCGCATATAAACAGTTGCGCGGCGGATGCACTTGAGCGGCCCGTCCGCATCATCCACGGCAATGATAACCCCATCACAGACCACGGCAATGTGGCCTATGCCGAGCCGCTGAATCTCTGCCGCCATGGCAGCGGCATGGGCGGCATCATCCGCCATGTGCTCCGGCTCCGGGCCTTCCTGCTCCGGTATGGGAGCCGCCATGGCATGCAGGGTAATACCGTTGCGGTTGCACAGCTCCACCACTTTCTCACGCTGGAAAAGGATGGTGCGGTCTGCCTCAAATACGATATGGTCAATACCCGCCTTCAGAGCATTGCGAATGGTGCCAAGACCCAGACAGGGAACATCAAAGCGCATATCATGCCCGGGTTTGGTTACCTTGCAGAGGGTGACTCCGTGGCTGCGGTAACCGCCGGAGCGGATGCACTCATTCGTGCCCTTGAAAGCCTCCACACAAATCACACTCTTAC
Source organism: Akkermansia sp. (assembly GCA_045635265.1). Taxonomy (GTDB): domain Bacteria; phylum Verrucomicrobiota; class Verrucomicrobiia; order Verrucomicrobiales; family Akkermansiaceae; genus Akkermansia. Next base: position 114,186 of record JAZRBU010000020.1, on the reverse strand, counting down.
CGTGTACAATGATACTCTGGCCGATATCCAGACGGGCAATCTCCCGCGCCTGAGCCAGCCCGAAACGGGCTTCCTCCATCTGCTCCGGGGTGGGAGCAGGCCCGGCCAGATGTCCGGCGGAGGGCATGCAGGCTTCCATGAACGTGGTGGAGGGCAGCACGGTGATGCCGTGCTCCGCCGCCAGTTCACACGCCGCCCCGAAAATGGTGTGTGCGTTGCGGCGGTCCATCTGCCCCAGGAGTCGGCGGGCAGTGGCATCCGGCCACATGGTATAGAGCGTGGCGGGTTTGATTTGTCCGGCCATCACCAGATGCTTCACCCCCTCTGCCTTGAAATAGGCCAGCGGTTCCTCCACCGCCCCGGCTCTGAATCTCCGGAAACTGCGGCACAGCGGGCGCAAATCATCCCCGGCAGCCCCGCGGATAGCCATACACACCACCTCCACCCCGGCACGGCGTGCACCCTCCATCACCAGCCGCGGAAACTCTCCCGCGCCGGCAATGACACCCAATACCTTAATGTCGGGGTGGCTCATACCCAATCAGACAGTTACAACATTTCCGGATGCTCCAGATAGTAGGCAATACGCAGCATGAGACGGCCGATGTCACCGCCGTCCACCACTCGGTGGTCGAATGAAGCCACGATATTGGCCTGCTCTACCGGAATGAAGCACTCCACCTCATCACTCCACACGGGCACCTTCTGCACAGAGCCTACGCCCAGAATCAGGCTTTCACTGGGCAACGGCATGGGGGAAGCAAAGGTGAGCCCGAATCCGCCGAAATTGGACACGGTGGCAATGCCGCCGCCTTGGTAACCGGGGTCCAGTCTGCGATTGCGTGCCTGGTCCACCACCTTGTTGTACTCATCGATGAGTTCATCCAGTGTAAACTCGTTCACACCGCGCATCACCGGCACCATCACACCATCCGCCACCTGCACCGCCACGCCCAAATCGATACGGCGCGGGGTCAGAATGCGACCGCCCACCATGTAACCGGCGCACTCCGGTGCCTCTGCCAGAGCCAGAGCCAGGGCGCGCAGGAAATACAGCGTGATACCGGGCTTGCGAGGGTGATTTTTGCGGTGCAAAATGATGGGAGCCATGAAAATGGGACGCCCGGCACTGGCAATGGGGCGGCGCCAGGTGCGCTGCATACTGCTGGCCACACTGCGCCGCATGGGAGATGCCTGGCGGCTCGGCCAGCCGTCCACATAGTTCATGAAGTTCTCAAAATCCTCAATGGTGATGCGCCCGCCTGCTCCGCTGCCGGACACATAGCCCATATCCGCCTCTGTGATGCCCAGTTCATCCATACGGGCACGAATACGCGGGGAAAGGTACTGCGCCCCGCGCACGGCCATGGGCACCGGAAGTCCGCGATCACCTGCGACGGGTGTACGGGAGACTGCAGAGGACTCCCGGTACTCACCCTCCGTGCGGAAGTGGGCACCATCTGCTCCGACAGAGCCGGATGAGGACTCCCTGCCCGCTGCCGGAGCGGCGGGTACCTCACCTTCTGCCAACGGGGTGGCGCCGGAGCGCTCAATTTCCTCTTCGGAGGCCTCAATGATGCCCATGACGGTACCGACGGCGATGGTTTCACCCTCAGAGGCGAGCATGGAGACCACGGTACCGCCGCATTCGGTGGTAACACCCATCACGGCTTTATTGGTTTCCACTTCAAACACCTCCTGGTCGGCCACTACGGTATCACCGGGCTGTACCAGCAGACGCATGATGGTTGCCTCTGTAATGGATTCACCCAGCTGGGGCATAAGTATGGGGACTTGCGGCATGATTCAGATAAAATGTTTGTGTTTAAAGGGATATAAGATAACGTGCGGCTGCCATGATGTTCTCATAGCCGGGGCGGTGCGCCTTCCAGAGGTCGGGATGCGCCGGGATGGGAGTATCCTGTGCAGTCACCCGCAGCGGCGGGGCATCCAACAGGTGCATACCCTCCGTTGCCACGCGGGCAATCACCTCTGCAGCCACTCCGCCCCAGGGGAAATCCTCACTCACCACCAAAAGTCTTGCCGTACGTGCCACAGAGGCCAGGATGGTGTCCGTATCCAGCGGTTTGACTGTCCGCAGGTCCACCACCTCCAGCTCATAACCGGAGGAAGCGGCCAGTTCTTCCGCCGCGCGCAGCGCCTCCGGCACCATGGCAGAGAACGCAACCACGGTAGCATGCGTGCCGGGGCGGGCAATGCGTGCGCGCCCAATGGGCAGCGGGTCTTTCTCCAGCCAGGTATCTGCCTTGAGCCAGCGGTAGAGGAACTTGTGCTCCATGAAGACCACGGGGTCAGGAATCTGCACGGCCTGCTTGAGCATGTAGTAGGCATCTGCCACGGTGGCAGGGGTGAAAACATGCACGCCCGGGTAGTGTGCAAAGACGGCTTCCAGGCTCTGGCTGTGGTAGGGACCGCCGCCGGGAGTACCGCCGCAGGGCATGCGCATGGTCAGATTGACGGGTATGCCGGTGCGGTAAAAATGGGCGGCGGCGTTGTTGCACATCTGGTTCTGCCCCAAGGTGCCGAAATCCGCAAACTGCATCTCCACAATGGGTTTGAGCCCACCGAGAGCCGCACCCATGCCCACGCCCACAATGGCATCCTCTGCAATGGGAGCATTGAGGACGCGGCCGGGGAACTTGTCTGCCAACCCCTTGGTGGCCTTGAAGGCTCCGCCGAAACTGCCGGCGATATCCTCACCGTACAGGATGACGGAAGGGTCCTCCTGCAGCAGCTCTTCCAGAGCGGCGTGGATGGCATCAATGTAAGTAACACTCATATCTCTTATCCGGGGTGCAAAGGGGTTAGCGTTCCGGGCGCCAGGAGGTGGCAACCCACTGTTCATCCTGCGGGCGGGGAGTGGGCTCTTTCTGCGCCTGAGCCACGCAGCGCTGCACCTCATCACGGCACTCCGTCTCCCAGGCTTCCGCCTCTTCCTCCGTGAGCCAGCCTCTCTCCAACAGCTGGCGGCGCGCCACGGCCAGCGGATCACGGTCCGCATAGGCCGCCTTGAGCTCTGCGGGGATGTAGGCAGCGTCATCATGCTCTCCATGCCCGCACATGCGCAGCGTCTCCGCCACCAACCACTGCGGTCCCTCCCCTGCACGGGCGGCAGAAACAGCACGCTGCATGGTGGCAAGCGTCTGCATGAAATCCGTTCCATCGCACTCATGCGTGGCCATGCCGTAGCCCCGGCCGCGGTCTGCCAGGCTCTTGCAGGCAAACTCAGCATCATTCGGGGTGGAGTAGGCAAAGCGGTTGTTGGTCACAACGATGACGATGGGCAGCTTTTCCACGGCTATGAGGTTGGCTGCCTCATGCAGAGCCCCCACGGAGGTGGTGCCGTCACCTATGCAGACCATACCCACGGCATCTGTGATGCCCTGCAGGCGCTTGGCCAGCATCAGCCCCGCCACCACGGAAGCCATTGCTCCCAAATGAGAAATGGGCATGAGCGTACCTTCATGGGGGTGCCCCCAGTGGATATTTCCGTCGCGGCCGCGGGAGATACCCTGCGTGCTGCCGAAGTAGGAGCGCGCCGTCTCCAGCACACTGTCCCCCCAGGCACAGCGCCCGGCCTGCTCACGGATGAACGGAGTGTACACATCATGCCCCTTCCGCAGAAAAACACCCTCTGACGCCGCAACGGCCTCATGCCCGCGCCCCAAAAACACGCCGCCGAATATCTTACCGGCTTTGTAGAGCGCAGATATCTTGGTTTCAAAGGCGCGCGCCATCACCATGGCCCGGTAGGCTTTGCGTGCCGGCTCCTGCAAGGTTTGTTCGTTCACGTTTCCTATTCTACCCGCTTCCGGGACTTAAATCAAGCGGAAATGATTACGGATTGATTTTCTTTACCTCACGGCAAGCCGGGCCTCCCGCGGTGCATTACTTGGAAAGGCGCAGATAGCCGCGGTAGAGCGTAATCATATATGCATTGAACGCGCTCATCTGCTTTTTCTCATGCCCGGCACCCCAGGTGTCTGAGTAGTAGATGATACCCTTAGCATCATTGTACCCGATGATGAGACGCATGTGACCGGGAATACCCCAGAGCACGGGAATGCCGGCATCTATGCTCTTGTACACCGGGCGGAACCATTTTTTCATGGCTGCCTTCTTCACCGGGAAAGACTCCTCCAGGATTTTCTGGTCAAAGATGGAGAGCGCATTATCGATATCACGGTCTGCCACGCCGATAAAGCCGCGGGCGGCAGGTTTGCCCTTGCGGCGGGCTACTTTGTTGTATGCCTCCACAATCTCCTCCGGACCCGGCTTCTTGCCCTTGTCCTTGATGGTCATTACCCTCACATGGAAGCGGCTGCCGATTTTTTCCAACGCTTCTATCATACCGCCGATGGTGGTGCCGCCGCCGGCCTCCGTATCACACATGGAGGCCATGGCGTGCATATCCACCCCGTCCATGCCGTAGTAGGAAAAGATGCGGGCCACCGTGGCCGGCAGGCAATAGCCTTTTTCACCCTGGTCCACCATGGGGATATTGGCAATCCACACGTCTCCCTCATCCGTTCGCTTTACATTGGTCACCAGAGACCGGCGGGAACCGGCATCTGATGCACTGCCACGCTCCAGACCGGCGGCATCCTTTACCATGCGGAGGCGGATGAACTCTGCCTCATAGTCTTTCTTACCCTTGCCGGTATCATGAGCCTCCAGCAGCACCGCGCCGTTCTCCCACTCCCAAATCCATGCCTTGAGCTTGACGCCGCTTTCCTGCGTATTGACATTTTTCTTCTTACCCTTCACCCCGCAGATAGTATCCAGTGCCGCCTGGGCGGCCTTCACCCGCTCCGTGAACTCCTTTTTGTCGATATTGCCGTCATCTCCCTTGTTGTAGAGTACAATAAGGAGGGCTGCCGGGTGCTCCTGTTTCTCATCCCATACCCAGTCTATCTCTGACGGTGAAAGCTCACCGATGGTCAGCGCCCCGGATGCCTTCAACCGCATGGTTCCCGCATCCACATTGCGGTACATCACCCCGTTGAGGTAGTTGTTCACCAAGTCATTTTTCGGCATGGTCCAGAGTGTGCCGTTCTGCACAATTTCCGCCAAATCAGCTGCCCAGACAGAGCCAACTGCCGCCACACTCAGACACAGAGTACGCAAAAAATTCATCATGCCGCTATGCTACCTATTTTTACAACCGGATTCAAGCTAAAAATCAGTCTGATGCCGCTCAATATGAACAACTTCACCGCCGGTTGCATAAAATTACTGAATCAATCCTGATATTTAACAAAACGAACAGATTTCTCCCTTGACAGATGATAGTGCGTGGGATAAGATGCATTCATGAAGCTTTCCACCAAGCATTGGAGTGCCACGTTGACGGCTATTGCATTGACAATGACCGGAGTAGCAACGGCACAGGAATCCACCGGCGATCCGTTCCTGGATGCGATGATGCGCGACCAGCAGAGCAGCGCCTCTACCCCCTCCACCCCCTCCACTCCCTCCGCAACAGAGGAACCGGCGCAGACAACTCCCGCCATTCCGGAGAGGAAGAAGAACACCGATTCTGCCCCGCAGAAGCCGGCACCGCAGACCCACTTGGTATCTGCCGCAGATGAGACCACCCTACTGGATGACTCTGTTGTGCGCCGCGAGCTTGGGCCGACCACCGGTCTGTTCGTATCCGACTCCGGATTTGACGGTCGCCGCATCAGCTCCGTGAGCATTGATTACCGCGGCACTCGCACCGTGCCGGACAGCCGTCTGCTGGACATCATCCGCACGCGCCAAGGCGGTAAGTATGACTCCGCCGTGGTCAACCAGGACCTGGAGCGTCTGATTGAGCGCGGTCTGGTGGACCCGGATGCCCGCATCTCCGTATACCCGAGCGGCGGCGGTGTGCGTGTGGTCTTCAGCGTAAAAGCAGCCAACGTGCTGGCAGGTGTGGGTTTCACCGGCAACCATGAGTTTGACGATGATGACCTGCGTGAGTTAACCAAGCTCAAGACCGGCGTGGTGGTCAATGACCGCTCTCTGGCTCAGGCGCGCAGTGAAATCATCAAGGCGTACCAGGAAGCCGGCTACCCGGACACCAAGGTGAACTGGCGCGCCCAGCGCACGGCCAGCGGCGCGTACAACGATATCATCTTCGACATTAAGGAAGGTCGTGAGCAGAGCATGAACGGCATTGAGTTTGTGGGCAATAACGCTTTCACCGCTCAGCAGCTGCGCCGCCGCATGGAAACCAAGGAGCGCGGCGTCTTCACCTGGTTCACCAAGTCCGGACGTATTGACCGCGAGCAGCTGGATGACGATTTGCAGAAAATCATCACCCACTACCGCAACTTCGGTTACCTGCGTGCCAAGATTACCAATGTGAGCTACCGTACCACGCCCAACCCGACCGGTCGCCAGCGTGTGTACATGACCATCAGCCTCAATGAAGGTCCGCGCTACCGTGTGCGCAATGTCTCCTTCGGCAAGCTTTCCGTGTATACCCCCAAACAGCTGGAGCGCGGCCTCAGCATGCGCAACGGTGATATCTACTCCCTGCGCAAGGTCTCTGATGACGTGACCATGATTCGCGACTACTACGGCGCCAAGGGTTATGCAGATGCAGATGTGCGCCCGGACATCTCCGAGGTGGGTGTGGATGCGAACGGCACGCGCCTGATCGACATTCGCTATGACGTGACGGAGGGTAAGCGCTTCCTGGTGGGCCGCGTGAACGTACGCGGCAACACCAAGACCAAGCAGCACGTCATTCTCCGTGAGCTCCCGCTCAAACCCGGTCAGAACCTCAACTCTGTGGACCTTGAGACAGCCAAGAAGCGCCTGCAGAACCTCAATTACTTTGACCAGGTAGACGTTTCTCAGGGTATGTCCAGCACCGCCGGCTACCGTGATATCAACATCACGGTGCATGAGAAGATGACCGGCAGCCTCACCTTTGGTGTGGCCTTCTCCACGGTGGAAAATGTGTACCTGTACACCACGGTAACCCAGTCCAACTTCGATATCGGCGGTCTCTTCGGCGGCTCATTCGTGGGCGGCGGTCAGCGTCTCACGCTCTCCGGCAAGCTGGGTACCGAGTACCAGAACGCCTCCGTCTTCCTGCTGGAGCCCTGGTTCCTGGACCGCAAGCTCGCCTTCTCCAATGAGCTGTACTACACCCGCTCAACCTACATGAGCGATTACTATGAGCAGACAAACTTCGGCTGGGAAGTCGGCCTGCGCAAGGCAGTGAGTGACCTCTCCTCCGTGCGCTTCAAGTACCGTCTGGAGAACTATGAGATTGATCCGGAGTTCAATGCCCCCATCTTCTTCAAGGAAGCCGGTGGTGACTACACCCGCAGCCACTTCCGCGTGAGCTATGACTACGACTCCCGAGACGCCACCATCACCCCGCGCAGCGGCGGCAACATGGAAGGTTTCCTGGGCTACAGCGGTCCCGGCAGTACGGTGGAAACCTACTCCCTTGGTGTGAGCGGCTCGTATTACTACAACTCCATCTGGGATTCCATCTTCAGCGTGAACTTCGGTCTGCAGACCGTTGATGCGGTGGACAGCAATGAAGAGGTACCCATCTTCGAACGCTGCTACCTGGGTGGCCCCTCCAACCTGCGTGGTTTCCGCTTCCGAGATGTCGGTATGGTGGATGAGAAGCTGGCCGGGGATGAAACGATGGGTGGTAAGAGCTCTGCCTATGCCCAGTTTGAAGTCACCCTGCCCGTGGTGGAATCCATGCGTTTCGCCATGTTCGTGGACGTTGGTTTCGTGCACGCCGACAGCTTCGACTTCAAGCCGAACGAATGGGCTGCCAACTACGGTATCGGTCTTCGCATCAACCTGCCCATGGGTCCGCTTGCCGTGGACTACGCAATTCCGTTCAAGTCTGAGAACGCGGCGGATGATGACGGCCAGTTCCAGTTCTATGTGGACTACAAGTACTAAAGGCTGAGTCCGGCAAAATGTCAAACCGCCTGCCGCGTTTACCACGGCAGGCGGTTTTTTGTATCTGAAAAAAAGGAGGGGGAAACTTACTCCGGGCGGCGGAGGGCATCCACACAGATGGCAGACCAGGTTTCCAGCTTCTCATAAAGCGGGCCGGCCAGCTCATCCAGCTCGCGGAAACCGAGGTTGGCCAGAGCTTTCTCATTGGCGCACACCTCCTCACTGTCCAGGTCAAAACGGTGCACAATGCCAAGGTGGACGGACCCGACCTCATTGGTATCATCATTAATCACGGCATAGAGCTGCTGACAGGCAGAGCCGGAGAAGGTGATTTCCTCACGGATTTCTCGCTCTACACCGGCCAGATAGGTGCTCAGATTCTCAGCAAGACCGTCTATGGGGTTGATATGGCCGCCGATACCCAGAGACCACTTATCATGCAGGCGTGTTTCATTGCCCTTGGCTGTGCGGGAGTAGGCCAGGACGCGGCCCTTGTGGCAGAAGATGGCATAGGCAATGAGCTGCTTGAACTCCGGGGATTGCTCTGCCAGCTCACGGTCCATGAAATGCGCCACTCCGGGCTTCAAAAAGGCATTGAGATAATCCTGCGGGTTGAGCCGCACACCATTGAAAGCACCCACGGCCTCAAAAGCCGCTCTGGGCACCACCAGCACCTGTTCTCCGTTGTAGCGTGACATGCGGATACTCTAACGCAGGGCAGCAGCAGCGTCAAGCCAAATCTCCGCACCGCTTTCTCTGCCTCACTCCCCCGCCGAATGCAAATAAAGTCATTTAACCGGCTCTTCGGTAAGAGGGCAGCACCAGATAGATGACCGCCCCCAGCAGAGCGCCCAGCGTATCCATGAGCATGTCTTTCTGGGCATCCCAGATATCCCCCTGAGAGCCCAGGAAAGCCGCACCGGCCTCTCCGCCGTCTATCTCTGCGTAAATCCATTCCACCAGCTCCCAGGCATTGGCCATGGCCATGATGGCAAGCACCGCCAGCACTGCCGCACTGCATCTGCCGGAGACCCAGCCCCTGCGCCGGAGCAGCTCTGCCACCCCCACGGAGTTGACCCCCACCACAAAATGCGCCAGACGGTCATAGTGATTGCGCTCAAAGCCAAACAGGTGGGTCACCGCATCAAAGGGTACCCGTTCAAAGGTATAGTGAGCCCCGATAATCTGCAGCACGCACCAGAAGCCAAACACACACCAGGCCGGGGCGGAAAGGCGCGTGAAAGGCTGCAGCAACAGCAAAATGAGTGCCGGCACCGCCGCGCAGCTCATCTCTGTGTACCACACCTGTACATCATACGCCCCAATGCGGGACCACACGCTCAACGCCGCGTAAAACAGGATAACCGGCAGCAGGAATCGGAGCTTGGCCATGGGCAGTATACGGGACGGGGGGGATTATCTGCGGTGGTGCGGGTGGCGGGAGCGGAGGATATGCAGTCTTTGCTCCATGCGCTCACGCAGGTTCGCATCTATCCAGGCATAGGCGGCTTCCAACCCACCCTGCTTGAATACACGGCCAATCTGAGCCTCCACACCGGTGGCATTCCCGGTGAGACGCAGGAAGTTGTTGCTGGTGAACTCCACAAAGAGAGCCCCATCAATGGCACCGCCGTTAAATGAAAGTATCCACTCGCGCACATAGAGTGCCAGCACGGCATCCCCCACCCACGCCTGTGCGCGGATGACCGGGTCCTGATCCGGGGTTAAATGAGCCATAATAATCTGATATCTTGTTGAATGTTGAGGGCTTATACAACAATGCGCGCCCGGTCAGGCGCGCACGGAATGAAAATTGGTACGGGGCGGATTCCCCGCCGCTTAACCCTGAGCGCGGGGCTCACGAGCGGCAGCCGTCTGCACACCGGGACGGGTGATGAAGGGACCGCCGGCGGTGGGAGCCTTCTGGGTGAAGGCCAGACCGGCCTGCTCGAAATCCTTACCGGCCACCGGGAAATCCTTGCGCAGGGGGTGGTAGGGGTAGCCCTCCCACATCATGATGCGGCGCAGATCCGGGTGCCCGGTGAACTCGATACCCATGAGGTCGTACTGCTCACGCTCCAGCCAGTTGGCGGCGCGCCATACGGGCACCAGGCTGGGCACGGCATTCTCCTCAGCACTCACGGGGCAGCGCACCAGCATGTTGGCGCCGGTCTCTGCCTGGGTGATGGTGTAATTGGTCTCGAAACGCGGTTCGCAACCCAGGTTATCCACAGAGGAGACACACACCAGCATATCGAAGCCGCAGGCCTCTTTAGCATAGCGCATCACAGCCAGCAGGTCATCAGGCTGAACCGTCAGCGTGATATCGCCGCGGAACTCCTTGCGACCAACCTGGGGAAAACGGGCGCAGATGGTATCTGCAGCGGCGTTCTGACGTTCAGAAATCGTGGGGGCAGGCATGGTATTGAGAAAATAGCTGTTAATCTACCGGGTATCAGAGCTCCGGATTCGTGAACTCTGCGGGAATGGTGGAGAAATTCTGCGGCTCGCGTCCTTCATGCTTCTTGAAGAAGCCCTTGAGCGGATGCTCCGTGGCGGAAATCTTGTCCTGCAGCGTCATGAGACCCTGCAGCAGAGCCTCCGGACGGGGAGGACAACCGGAGATGTAAACGTCCACCGGCACAATCTTGTCCACACCCTGCAGCACGGAGTAGCTGCGGAACATACCGCCGGAGCAGGCGCAGGCACCGCAGGCAATGCACCACTTGGGCTCAGGCATCTGCTCCCAGATGCGGCGCACCAGCATGGCCATCTTGTAGGTGATGGTGCCGCAGATGAACATGAAGTCTGCCTGGCGGGGAGCATAACGGTTCACTTCTGCACCGAAGCGGGAAATATCGAAACGGGAGCAGGCCGTGGCCATGTATTCAATAGCGCAGCAGGAGGTACCCATGGGCATGGGCCACAGGGAGCTCTTCTGCACCCAGTTGATTGCTGCTTCCACCGTGGTGAAGACGAAACCGCCGTCCGCATCCGGGTCACACATGTAGTTCTGCTCGATTTCCTGAAGATTTTCGCTGGCCATAAGTGTACGTAACGGGGGAATGGTGAATCTGCCCCGCTGCCCCTAGCATACCCTATTTCCCCTGAAACGCAAGACAAATTTACCATTGCCGCACGATACGCAGTCAATTCTGCGGCTGCTGCCGCAAGCTCTTATGCCGCAAAACACACCTTCTGCAGGAAAAATACCGTTGACAGGCCATCATAAAGATGTCACACTCAACCCGTGAAACGATTTATTACGGCCATATTGGGATTACTTATTTTTTCTCAGTCAGTTCCGGCAAGAAATGCCATTCGGGAATTAGTGCTTACTCCGCCGGAGGAAATATCTGCGGCAGCATGTGATGATGCCGCTTTCCTGAATGATTACGCCTCTGCCCTGCGGGCGGATATGGCAGATTATATAGATTCGGTCGACAGTGAGAAAAATCCTCTGAGCAAGGAGGAGAAAAACCGACTCTATGCCGCGGCGGAAAAATTGATAAGTGCCGCGCGAGCTGCCTACAATGCCTCGCTCACGTGGGCGGGGGATGGCATCCGGCCGGCGGGAAAAGACGCAGAGACGCGCTATGACTGCTCTTTCCGCAACATGCTGCGCACGCGCCTGCTGGTGGATTTGCACTACCTGAGCGCCACCGGCAGCCCCTGGTGCCGGGTGATAGATAATGAACTGGTGCGGAACAAGCCGGAGCTGTGGGCAGAAGAAAAAATGCTGTTGGAAAACTTCGGCGGCTCCGCGCAGGAGAATCTTCCCCTGGCCTACGAGCTTCTGTTGCAGCGGCATACCCGTCTCAACGCCGTGCGCCAAACCATCTGCAACATGCTGAACTCCTATGGCACCGCCTCTTTCCTCTTTGCAGACAATGAACGCGCCGATAAGGAGAAAGACACCGGCAGGGAGCGTTTCCTGGCAGCAGAAAAGGCATGGGATACCTACCTGCTGGCCCTCAGCAAGGCATACCATCCCCTCATCAACGGCAAAGCGGGTGAGTTTGAAGCCAAGGAACAGCGCGCCCGCGCCATCCTCATCCTCTTTGCTTCCCATGAGCAGCGGCTGCACGTCCTCTGCTCCTTCTACCGCTCATGCGGGACAAATGACTGCCTCACTAACTTCTCTGCCCTGGAAATGACGGAAGATGAAAAAGATGAAGAGCAGGAGCGGATAAGCAACAGCAAAACCTACACCCCGGAGCAAAAACAGGCACTCTACCAAAAAGCCCGCGGTGTGGAAAAATTCCTGCGCACCCCGCTGCATCTCCGTGATTGCTCCCTGGAAAACGCCTGGAGTGATGATGAATTCTTCAAACACTACGCCGCCGCTATTGAAGAGGACATGGAAGAATTCATCAAGCAACACATCCAGGATTCCTACTATATCGAAAAGTATGGGCAGAAACAGGCAGATGAGGATTCTGCCTCCTGCCGCAAGAAGATGCAGCAGCTCGTCTCCGACGCCCGTGCCGCATACGATGCTTCCCTGAAATGGCATGCCGCAGACATAGCAAACAATTCTTTACACACTGAATTGGAAAACTATAAAACCAACTTCCGCAATTACCTGAGAAACAGGCTGATGCAGGACCTCTTTCGCTCCGCTGCCAATAATGCCAACTACTGGATGGGCTACATTAGGCAGAACTCCGTGACACCAAGCTTCATCCCGGAGATGTCCGTGCCGGATCTGGCCCTGGCCATTCAATCCCGCAGTTTCTATGCAGAACAGTATCCCGCCTATCAGGATTTAACCACTCATTCAGAAAAACCGACTGAATACAGAAACTATATCTTCAAATCCTTCTATGAAGCGGAAGTCCCGCCGGATAAAAGACTCTTTTACCCGGAAGAGGAAAACTATGAAGACGAAGCTAAGCCGGCACCGCCCGCCAAGCCGGTATTACCACCCACCGGCAAGCTGTTCCTGGAGGCGGAAATAGCCTGGAGCGCCTACCTCCGCTCCATAGAGGAAATTCACTGCCCCATCTATAACTGGTATCTGTGCGGCAGCGGCACCGGCGGCTGGAGTTACATGTTCTCCGAAAGCATCGAGAACTCTCATGAGCTCTATCTGCTCTACATCATCTCCAATGTCGCAGATGTCGGCGACTACGAAAGCCCCCTCACGGACTTCACCGCCTCTGAATATGTGGATGAGGAGAAGTTGAAGCAATTGGAGAAGGCAACAACAACGGAGGAGCAACAATAGGTCCACCCGCCGCCCAGCCCATTTTCAGCCGAAAACTCACAGCGTATGGGGGTTCTTTTGGCTTGAAAGGCTGTGACGGGCGGTGTAGAATAAAAAGAGGTACACGGAGAATCAATTTTTACACAACTGGCACCATGGGCGAAAAAAAGAAAAAGGAACCGACAGTGCAGGCGGTGATGTTTGTGGGGGCGGACTCTCTCTCCATGATGGTGGCGGAGACACGCGGGGATGAGCACCGCGTGCTGGATGTACTCTCTCAGCCGCTGGAGCTGGCGCAGGACGTATTCAACAAGGGAGAGCTGAGCCGCTATACCATGGATCGCTGTGTGCAGATTGTGCGGGGGTATAATGAGCTGCTGGCGGAATACAGACTGGCAGGGGAAGTAAAAGTGCGCCTGCTGGGCACCAATATCCTGCTCAATATCCGCAATATGGACACGCTGGTGAACCGCATGCAGATTACCTGCGGCCTGCAGCTGGAAATCATGGATGACGGGGAGATGACCCGCCTGCTGTACCTCAACGTAAAGACCCTCCTCAACAAACACCCGGAGCTGGAGCGCAAACGCGCCCTGGTGCTGCATGTGGGTCCCGGCAACACGCGAGTGCTGGTGCTGGAAAAAGGCCGCATTGCCCACTACGGCAACTACCGCCTGGGAGCACACCGCACCGGCATCACCATTGCCCGCGCAGAGGCAGACCTCACCGGCGGAGAGAGCGTGCTGGTGCGGGAGCATATCCGCGGCATGATTGAACAGATGCGTTATGATGTGGAAGGCGCCCTGCCCCACGCCCCGGATGCGCTCATCATCTTTGGCCCGGACTTCCGCAAAGTGGTAGAGGGTGCCACCGGCAAAGCAGCCGTCACCTCTGCGCGCCTGTCACGGCTGGCGGAGCAGATAGCGGGCACCCCTATGGAGCAGCGCCCCGCCCGCTTCCGGGAGGACTACGCCAGCGTCTGCTACCTCCTGCCCTGCGTCCACATCTTCCTGGCTGCCGCCCGTGAGTTCAAACCCCGCACCATCATCTGCCCGGCAGAGGAATATGACCACGCCTTCCTGGGCAGCGTTCTGCCCGCCGCCCGGCGGGATGACAGCGCGCTGGAGGATGAAGTGGTGCATTTCTCCACCCTGCTGGCCAACCGCTACCACGCAGATCCGGCCCACAGCGACCAGATTGTCATGCTGTCCATGTCACTCTTCGACCAGCTGATGTCCCTGCACGGGCTCACCCACCACGACCGCCTGCTGCTGCGGGTTGCCGCCATTCTCCATGAAATAGGCGGCTATGTGAGCCCCAAAAACCACCACCGCCACAGTCAATACCTCATCCTCAATTCAGAAATCTTCGGGCTTTCCCGGCAGGATGTGGAGATAGTGGGGCTGCTGGCGCGCTACCACCGCCACGGACCTCCCTCCGCCGCAGACAGCAGTTACACTGAACTGGATTTATCCAACCGCCTGCGCGTGCAGAAACTGGCTGCTATCCTGCGTGTGGCAGAAGCCATGGAGCGCGCCCATGCCCGCCGCATCAGCAGCTTTACCGTGCGTTTCAACAACCGCCGCCTGGAGCTCATGGTGCCGGATGTGCAGGACCTCACCCTGGAAAACATGGGGCTGCGCGCCAAAGGAGCCATGTTTGCAGACATTTTCGGCTATGAGGCTATTCTCCTGCCCGGCAAATAAACACATAACCGGCAGGCAACCACAGAATAAAGAGCAGAGAACGGGCGGCAATTAACGCATTGCCGGCATATTTCCGCGTGCATGGGCAAACATGCCACAATGCAAGCTTGACCTATGCTCAAAAAGTGTCAGAATGTTGCGGTTCACCTGTTTTTTCAGCATCATGTTCGAGTTCATTCAATCACTCATCAATTCGCCGGCCTTTTACTTCTGCACAGGCATTCTTCTGCTGGTGCTCTTCTTCTGGTATCTGGCCACGGAGAACGAGAAAGCCAAACGACTGGCAGGTTTGTTCTTCATTCTGGGACTTTCGTCCTTCTCTCTGCTGTCACTGCTGGTCAACGGCATGCACTACGGTATCGACATCCGCGGCGGTGTGGAGCTCACGCTGGAAGTGCAGCCCAAGATGGGTGATGACGGCACGCTGACCCCGCCCACGGAGCAGGACATGCAGCAGGCATGCGATATCCTGGAACAGCGCCTCAACTCCACCGGTACCAGCGAAGTGCAGATTCTGCACTCCAACAACAAGATTCTCATCCAGATTCCTCAGCAGGACTCCGATCCCGAACGCAACAAGGAGAAGATGGATGCCATGGTGAAGATGCTCACCAAGATGGCTAAGCTGGAGCTGCTGGGTGTCTACCGCAACAGTGATGAGGTCATTGCAGACCCGGAAACTCAGGAGAACATCGCCGCCTATGAGGTGAAGATGAAAGCATACCGCGAGGCTCTGGCACGCGATGAACGCAACGTGCGCAAGCCCGCCCTGCCCCGCATCCCCTCCAAGTTCGGTCTCAATGACTACATGATTCTTCCCAGCCCGCAGACCAATGAGGAAACGGGCGAGCCGCTGACAGACAGCAAGACAGGCGAACAGATTGTCTACTACATGGTGCTGCAGAAGCCGCATGTGGCTCACCAGAAAGGTATCTACATCACCGGTAAGGAAGTGGCCAACGCTGCACCCAACTATGTGCGCAAGGGCTATGTGGACGTGGTGCTCAACCGCGCCGGTGCTGCCAGCATGGGCAAGCTGACGGGTGCCATGCAGATTGGCTCCGACCGCCTGGCCGTGGTGCTCAACAGTGAAATCAAATGCGCACCGGTTGTGCAGGCCGTGCTGCACAAAGAGTTCAACATCTCCGGCCTCAACGGTAAGGGTGAGCCGGAAGATATCTCCAAGGCTCTGGCCAACCCGCTCTCCAGTGACCTGAAGGTGGAAGGCCGCAAGGACGTGTCCGCCCAGCTGGGTAAGAGCGCCCTGGAGCAGAGTGCCATCGCCGGTATCATCGGCATGATTGGTGTGTTCTTCTTCTGCTACTGGTACTACCGCAGCGCCGGTGTGGTGGCCATGGTGGGTCTGGCTTTCAACGCGCTGGCTCTGCTGGGTCTCATGAGCCTCTTCGGTTTCGTGCTCACACTGCCGGGTATTGCCGGTATGCTGCTGACCATGGGTGTGGCCGTAGACGCCAACGTGCTTATCTACGAACGCATGCGCGAGGAGCAGCAGCTGGGCCGCCCCTTCATCATCTGCCTGCGCAATGCGTATGAAAAGGCTTTCTCCGCCATTTGGGACTCCAACATCACCTCTCTGATTACCGCCGTCATTCTCTTCTGGATTGCCAGCGGCTCCATCAAGGGCTTCGCCGTCACCACCACCGTCGGTATCATCACCTCCCTCATCGGTGCCGTGGTTGTCACCCGCGTGCTCTTCTTCTGGACGGAGCACTTCAAGTTCTTTGAGAACCTGAAGTTCGGTAAGGCTCCCTTCCAGGGCAAGACTTACGACTTCATGAAGTACCGCAAGATAGCCGGCATCATCTCCGTGGCTGCCATCGCTCTCTTTGCCCTCTACAGCATCTTCATCCGCGGTGATAAGGCTCTGGGTATCGACTTCACGGGCGGTACGACGGCCACCTATGTGATACCCGGCGACTCCAAGCTGGACTACAAGGGCGTGGAAGACTACGTCATGAAGATGGACAACCTGTCCAAGCTGCCCACCGTGCAGGAGTTCACCACCGCCACGGACCACAACATCAAGATTCGCTGCGCCACCAAGGATGAGGCCCTCATGATTGACTCCGAGCTTCGCAAGAAGTTCCCCGACATGAAAGATGTTCAGTCTCCCTCTATTGAGGAAGTGAGTGCCGCGCTCGGTGCCAGCTTCTTCACCACGGCCTGTCTGGCCCTGCTGGCCGGCATGCTCGGCATCACCATCTACCTGGCCATCCGCTTCGAATGGAGCTTCGCTATGGGTGCCATGATTTCCACCGCGCACGACGTGGCCGCCATCATCTTCCTGGTGATTGTCTGCGGCACAGAGCTGAGCATCATCCACATCGGTGCTTTCCTCACCGTGGCCGGTTACTCCATCAACGACACCATCGTGATTTATGACCGCATCCGCGAGCAGCTGCGCCTGGCTGCCCCCGGAGACAAGCTCGTCGACATCATGAACGAGGCCATCAACTCCACGCTGTCGCGTACCCTGCTCACCTCCGGCTCCACCATTGCCGTGCTGGTGGCTCTGCTGGCACTGGGCGGCCCGGCCATGTTCGACTTCTCCATCACCATGCTGCTGGGTATCATCGTGGGTACCTACTCCTCCATCTACATTGCCTCCCCCGTGGTGCTGTGGTTCGACCGCCGCAACGACCTGCGCTCTGAGCTGCAGGCTGCGGACAACGCCACCGGCACGGAGGTCTGATTCCCCACTCCGCTGAGAGCCCCCATGAAGCGCCGCACGTTCTTCCTGCTGCTTCTGGTGTGTGCCGCCGCCTTTGCGGCAGCCCTCTGGGGCTCTCTGAGCTGTGGAGCAGAACTGGATAACGAAAACCTCACGCCCGCGCAGGAACAACACCTGCGCGGGCTCATCTATTTCCATTTTGCCGTCTCCCAGGCTGCGGTACTGGGAGTGGTCATTCTCTTCTACCTGCGGCACCGGCGCTGGAAGCGCTACTACCTGCTGGTGAGCTACAACGAAAAGGGGCTCACGCCGGACCCGCCCGGCATCCGCATGCCGCGCAGCCGCGTCTACCGCTGCCACCTGGGCAACCTGAGCACGGCCACCCTGCCGCCCACAGATGCCCCCATTCTGGTATACCCCATGTTCATGCTCAGCGGCAGCAGCAGCGGCCACAAACTCTCTGCCGCCCTACAGGCCGCATACGCCGCACGGGGAGAAAAACCCAAACTGTACTACCAGCCCGTTTTAGGTGCCTCTCCCTGGCTGGCAGAAGCCGCCGCAGAGACCATCCGTCCGCTCCTGCAGGAAAGCACCGGCGTACTCGTTGTAGCCCACGGCTCCCGGCTGACGGAGCCGCCGCCGGAGCCCCTGCTCTTCTGCCGCCGCCTGCGTGACCTGTTGCCCGGCACGGAAGTGGCCTGCGGCTACTTCCACCAGGAGCCGGAATCCGCAGACGTGCTGCGCACCATGCGCGCCTCCCACATCCTCCTGCTGCCTTTCCTGCTCACGGAAGGCATCCATACCTCACGCGACCTCCCCACCACGGCAGCCGCTGCCGCCTGCGGCAAAACCCTCCGCCGGCTCCCCGTCGTCGCTGCCCTCCTCACCACACATTCCCAGACTCCGCAACCATGAAAATTGCCCTCAAAGTCACCCCGGGTGCCCGTAAAAACGAAATACTCGGCTGGGAAGAAGATTACCCCCAGATTGGCCGTGTGCTGCGGGTCAAGATAGCCGCTCCGCCGGTAGAAGGCAAAGCCAACAAAGAAATAACAAGCTTCATTGCCAAAACCCTGGGACTCCCCAAATCCGCCGTAGAACTGCTCCACGGCTCTACCGGCCGCATCAAGCTCATCCAAGTGCCGGATGAAGCAGATTTGTCCACCCTCTCCCCTCACGCCTGACATCCGCACCACCCCATTCTGTCGGCCCGCTCTGCGGGACTCCTGTAACCTTTTTCATACTGAACCGGAGGTTGCGCTGCTCTTGGCAGCTCCACCTCCGGCTAATTTCTGTCGTCCTTTCAGGACTATGGCGGGAATTTTGATGCCACCGGCATGCACCAATTTCCGGCGGGTGAGGGTATGAATACACGCTGTGTGTGTGGTGGAATATAGCCTCAAGTCCCTGTCAAGGGACGGCAGACGATAGCCGGAGGTGGAGCGCAGCACAACCTCCGGAAAGAAACGCAAACACTATATGGAGTCCCGCGGAGCGGGCCGACAGAGACCGCCGCTCTGTTCCCGGCCGGAGCTTGCGCTGCGCGGTGCCTGTGCGGAAGAAATAGAGCATGGAGGAGTAAAGACTTGCGGGATGGGGGGAGGGATGATATACTGGGTGCGTAATATGAAGCCCCTGACAAAATTAGGCGAGAAACAAATGGACGACGGTTCCCTGTGGGAGCTGTGGGAACGCGACGGCGTGCTGACCATTCAGCGCGATGGTTTGCCCTGTGCCAATTCCTTCACATACGGCAGTGAGGAATCTCTGGCAGAGATTGCCGTCTCTCCCATTACCCGCGCCGGGCAGCCCTGCATCCTCATTGCCGGGCTGGGGCTTAGCTATGGTCTGGCCAAGGTTATGCAGTGTCTGCCTAAGGAAAAAGCACGTTTTATCGTGGCGGAGCCCATTGCAGAAGTGGTGGAATGGAACCGCCGCTACGGTGAGCACACCGCGCTGTGGGAAGACAAGCGCGTGAGCGTGGAAAACGTATCCGCCTCTCAGCTCTGCACCAAGCGCACAGGTTCTCTGCACGCCATCATCATGCGCCATACGCACGCCCGCTGTGAGATGAAGCTCAACGAGGCTCAGGCATACTTCAACGCGCTGAAGGGCGGCAGCCTGCTGGCCATCTCTCTGGCCAAGAGCGATAAACGCCTGGAAAGCACCCTGCGCAAAGCCGGTTTTGAGACCAGCATCACCCCGGTGCCCGCCTCCTCCAAGGGCAAGCAGCAGCGCATGCACATCCTCCTTCTGGCACGCCGAGGGCGTTTTGTTCCCTTTGCAGAGCGCAATCCTTCCTGATTTTTCCTTCTGTCTGATTTTCCGGAGATATGTTCCCATTCCTGCGCAGACACCGCCGCACGCTCGAAGAGCTGGAAGAGGTGCGCTCCAACCGCGCTGCCGGCATCCGCGCCGTCATCACGGTGCTGGGCATCATCTTCCTTGTGCTGGTGTCTTTCCTGGTCTCTATGCTGGCCCTCACCCCCCTGCTGGAGCTCCAGGCCCTCAAACAGCAGAAAAAACGCGTGGAAGAGCAGCTCATCCTCAAACGCAAGGAAGAAAAAGAAGCTCACGACCGCTTCCTCTGGACCGCTGACCCGGAATATTTTGAAAACCTGGCCCGAGACCGCGCCAATATGGCCCTGGAGGGCGAAACCGTCATCCGCCCGCCGGAGGATACCCCGGAACCTACCCCGGATCAACAGCCCTCTCAACCAAAAAGAGACTGAATCTCAACGGACGATTGAAAACAAGAGTTTTGACCTATCGGGGCACGGGACTGAAGTCCCGTGCTTCGACTTTTCAAGGCGGGGGAGCAAAGTTGTTTTATCTGCCGAATTCTCAATGATTTTGATTGACAAAGAGGCGCAAATGGAGTATTCTGCGCGTCCCCGCTGATGCTGCAATATCAACAACGGAGGGCTGGGGGCGAGAGCGCAGCACCTTCCAACAACCTGCGCTGCCTGATTCAAGGAGCGCGCAACATACATACATACAATGATTAACGAACTCATTACGAAGATGGTGGAAGCCGGTGTTCACTTTGGTCATCAGACCCGCAAGTGGCACCCGAACATGAAGAAGTACATTCTCACCCAGAAGAATGGCATCCACATCATCAACCTCGAGGAAACTGAGAAGTGCCTGGACAAGGCCTGCGCTTTCCTCAGCGATCTTGCCGCCAAGAACAAGAAGATTCTCTTTGTGGGCTGCAAGCGTCAGGCTCAGGAGGCCGTGAAGGAGGCCGCAGAGGCTACCGGTCAGTACTATGTGAACTTCCGCTGGCTTGGCGGTATGCTCACCAACATGACCACCATCAAGAAGAGCATCTCCCGTCTTGATTACCTCGAAAACCTCGACAAGCAGCCTGAGTACAAGTCCATGTCCAAGAAGGAGCTTGCCGCTCTGGCCCGCGAGCGCGAGAAGCTGCAGCGCAACCTTCAGGGTATCCGCACCATGGGTGGTTCTCCCGACGTGATGGTCGCCATCGGCGCTGATCACGAGGACATCGCTATCCGCGAGGCCCACAAGCTGAACATCCCCGTTATCGTGCTGACTGACTCCAACGCAGACCCCGACAGCGTGGAGTTCCCCATCCCGGGCAACGACGACGCCGTGCGCTCCATCCGTCTGATCCTCTCCGTCCTGGTAGAGGCCATCAACAAGAGCAAGCCCGCCTAATCCGACAATTATAACCTAAATACCATACGACAATGGCTGAAATTACTGCCGCAATGGTGAAGGAGCTGCGCATCAAGACAGATGCCGGCATGATGGACTGCAAGAAGGCTCTCATTGAGTGCGACGGCAACATGGACGAAGCCGTCAAGTACCTCCGTGAGAAGGGTATCGCCAAGGCTGCCAAGAAGGCTGACCGCGAGGCCAAGGAAGGCATCGTGGCCACCGTCGTGGAAGGCAAGGACGGTATCATCTTCGAGATTAACTGCGAGACGGACTTCTGCTCCAAGGGCGACAAGTTCCAGGCTCTGGCCGCTGAAATCGGCGCTGCCCTGAAGGCCTCTTCCGCCGCCACGCTGGAGGACGCCCTCAACGTTGCCATCAACGGCACCACGGTTGAGAAGTACATCGCTGAGCAGTGCGCTGTCATCGGTGAGAACATGAAGCTGCGCAAGTTCGGCCGCTACACGCTGGCCGGCGAGGGCACCATCGCCTCCTACATCCACATGGGTGGCAAGGTGGGCGTGCTCCTGCAGGTTGCCTGCGACAACGCCGCTACCGCTTCCGCAGAGGCCTTCCAGACCATGTGCAAGGACATCACCCTGCACATCGCCGCCTGCGCTCCCAAGAGCGTGGACTCCTCCTCTCTGGATCCCGCCTTCGTGGCTGAGGAGCAGGAGATTGCCAAGGCCCAGCTCATCGCTGAGGGCAAGCCCGAGCACCTGCTGGAGAAGATTCTCCCCGGCAAGCTTCGCGCCCTCTACAAGCAGAGCTGCCTCATGGACCAGGAGTTCGTGAAGGACCCCTCCATCTCCGTGGCCAAGCTCGTGGAGAACACCGGCAAGTCCCTGGGCGACAAGGTCACCGTCGTGGCTTTCCATCGCTTCCAGCTCGGCGCCTAATAAGCTCCAACGGAAAAATTACCACTTCTCCGCTCCCCCTGCTCCGGCTCGGGGAGCGTTTTTTGTTACTCACTGCATACCGCAGCCACTCTGCTCATTGCCGCTCCGTTCTGTCGGCCGTCGCATGGGCTTTGAAAGCCGCTTAACACGTTCGCTCGGCTGCCTGTTACCGGGCAACAGCGTTTTTTTTGTTGTTTTTTCTTTTTTTGTCTTCTGAAATACATTTTTTCCTGTACAAAACGTTTACAAAGAGCTAAAATACGCGCGTGTAGGTGCGGACACCGAGCCATTCCGATGCGCAGGGAAGCCGGGCCTCCGGACTATACACAAAACGTATAACCAAAACTTATTACACTAACACGACAATGAAAAAGACAATCATTGCACTTCTGGCTCTTGCCGGCGTAGCAGCCGCAGAGACCACGACAACAGTTGATACCATCGATGCCGCTTGGGGCACAGCTCCCGCGTTAGCCGGCAACTGCTGGTCCGGTGATTACACCCTCACCTTCACTCTGGATTCCCTCTACACCCTCGAGGGTTCCGGTAGTGTTATTGGCTTCTATCGTGGTTCCGCTACAAATGACACTTACGGTTACAACGCTATCGCTCTGGGTGGCTCTGATACGGCCCTCACCCTGACCGTTGGTCGTGGTAGAGTGTATGACACAGTGGACAGTGCAACAGGCATCGATGCTGATACGTACATCACATTCCAGGACAAAGCAACCTTCACCACCACCATTCAGAAAGGTGTAACTTACACTCTTTCCGTTGCCGGTGCCACCGGGGCTATGACTCCCACCCTTACATGGAACGGTGGTTCTGAGGCCCTCGCTTCCTACAATGGCAACATGAATGGTAATGCTGCTTTCACCAACGCGCTGAACAAGGGCACCATTACTATCACCACTCCCACCGTACCCGAGCCGACCACGGCTACGCTGAGCCTTCTGGCTCTGGCCGGTCTGGCCGCTCGTCGTCGTCGCAAGTAAAGCTTGCCGTAGAGACCAATCTATTTTCCACGCTGCTGCCTGTAACGGGTGGCAGCGTTTTTTTATGGTTGCAGGAGGATGGGCGGTGGATAAAGCGCGGGGGATAGAGCAGCGGTCTCTGTCGGCCCGCCCGCGGGACTCCTGTAAGCTTTTTCGTACTGAACCGGAGGTTGCGCTGCGCTCCACCTCCGGCTAATTTCTGTCGTCCTTTCAGGACTATGCGGGGGATTTTGATACCACCGGCATGCACCAATTTCCGGCGGGTGGGGGTATGAATACACGCTGCGTGTGGTGGAATAGAGCCTCAAGTCCCTGTTAAGGGACGGCAGACGATAGCCGGAGGTGGAGCGCAGCGCAACCTCCGGAATAGGGTAAAATAAGGGAAAGGAGTCCCGGAGGGCCGACAGAAAGGGGTGGCGGGATAAGGAGCGGGGATGGTCACCCACGGAGGAGGTTGTGGGCCTTGAGGGCGTCCCAGCCGCCTTCCAGGGTATAAATGGGGGCTTCAATCATGCCGAGGCTGCGCAGCTCTTCCGCAATTTCCTCTGCAGAGCTGCAGTCATTGGTGCAGAAAACAACCACGCACTCACCGCGCTCCTGAGTCTCCAGCAGGCGACCGATGGCGGCATCTATCTGCATCTGCATATCCACACCTCTGCGGATGGGGAACATGCGGTTTTCTTTCAGCATGAGCTGGTTGAGCTCAAAATCTGCGGCACTGCGGGCGTCTATCCATACCACTTTGTCACCATAACGGCTCAGGACAGTTTCCAGACAGATGCGGTTCTGCGGCAATTTCTCCTGCACACAGGGGGGAAGACGGCGCGGTGCCATCCAGGCGGAATCCACCCAATACAGAATCACTGCCAGTCCCAAAATGATGAGACCCAGGCGGATGAACTGTGCAAAGGTGTCTTTCATGCGGACATAGTTATACTCTGCCGCTGCGGTTTCGTCAAGCCTGCGACCGCAAAAATCGCCGCTTGACAATATCATGCAATCCGTCTATCATACATCCGAATCAATAACGTTCATTTCATACCATGGGACTTCTCGAACAACTGGCCGCCATGGCCATCCGCAAAAAAGTGAGCGCCACGCTGCGCGATAATTGCCCGGCAGATCTCAAAGACGGTCTGGAGGAGCTGCTGGCAGATGAGAACGCCGTGAATGCCATTCAGGGTATTCTGACTGCCGGCATGAAAAACCCGGTTTCCCTGCGGCCGGAATCTCTCAAAACCCAGTTGCTGGCCGGTGCGGCAGCGGCTGTTCTGGAGCGATTCCCCGGGCTGACAGAGTACCTGGTGCAGACGGCTTCCTCTTTCCTGAAACGCTGAGCTATTTTTCCATCCCCCCTGCAAAAAGCGCCATGTTCAAACGGATTTGCCTTCTTTTCATGAGCGTGCTGCTGGTGGCCTGCGGACACTCCGCCGGCGAGCCTGCCGCCG
Organism: Akkermansia sp.; assembly: GCA_045635265.1. Lineage (GTDB taxonomy): Bacteria > Verrucomicrobiota > Verrucomicrobiia > Verrucomicrobiales > Akkermansiaceae > Akkermansia. The sequence continues at coordinate 89,606 of JAZRBU010000020.1, read as the reverse complement.
CAAAGCCCAACCGCGGCCCGGTGGTGCTGGACATCGGCCACCAGTCCACTTCCGGCGGTGCCTGCACACCGGACGGCAAGCTGAATGAATATGCCTTCTGGTGCCGGTATGCGGGAGAGGTGCGCGCGGTGCTGGAGGCAGCAGGGTATCCCTGCGTGATACTGAACCGCGGTAATGCCCCCACCAACAAGCAGCTGGCAGAATACTGCCGGCAGGCAGGAGTGGTGCAGCTCAAGCGCCCGGACAAAGGAGCGGTGCGCTATCCCTCCGTGCATTATCCGGCCCACATTGGCTGCGGCATGGTGAGCGCGGACAAGGCCATAGATTTGAAAGCGCGCTGCGTGCTGTTCCTGCACCTCAACAGCGTGGGCAAAGGCTGGAGCAGCACCCCGCCCACCGGCCTGATTATCTGCAACCGTGTACACGGCAAGGCCCTGGCGGAATCCGTGTGCGCTGCCATGCGCCAAGAGATACTGGACCGCCCCGGCGGCATGCCGAATGCGGGCAAGGGCATCAAGGTGCTGCCGCGCTACATCGGCTCTCAGCCCTCTGCAGGCTGGATGAATGCTCTGGATGAAGCCGGTATACCCGCCATTGTCTTTGAGGCTGTGTATGCCAACAACCGCGGCCATGTGGAGTTTATACGCAACGATGCGAACGCCCGCAAGCTGGCCCGCACCATTGCGGAGGGTATGGTGAACTGGCTCAGGAAGACGGAGTAACGCCTTTTTTGAGCCACACCAGCAGCAGAGCAATATCTGCCGGGGTAATGCCCGGGATTCTCGACGCCTGACCGATTGTGGTCGGGCGTACTTTGTTGAGTCGGATACGAGCCTCCGTCTTCATGGCGGGAATGGCATCATAATCCATCTCTGCGGGTATTTTTTTATCCTCCTGGCGCTGCATGCGGAGGGCGGTGGTGCGCATGCGCTCAATATGGCCGGCGTAGGCAATTTCCGTAGCAATGGGTTCCCAGAGTTCATCCGGGTAAAGCTGTTTCACCTCCGGCGGGAGGGACTGCCACTCATTACCCTGGCGGCGCAGCCAGAGGTCCAGGGAAACGCCGTCCACACGGAGCTCTGAGCGCGCGCGGGAGATACCTTCATCAATGGCGCGCTGTCTGGCAGCTGCCGCCGCACCCTGCTGCTCATCCACCAGGCCGATGGAGGCCGCCAGCGGGGTGAGGCGCAGGTCTGCGTTGTCATGCCGGAGCAGCAAGCGCATTTCTGCACGGCTGGTGAACATGCGGTAGGGCTCATCCGTACCGCGGGTAACCAAATCATCCACCATCACCCCCAGATAGGACTGATCGCGGCGCAGGATGAGCGGGTCATCCCCACGCAGGGAGAGCATGGCATTGGCACCTGCCAGCAACCCCTGTCCTGCGGCCTCTTCATAGCCGCTGGTGCCGTTTATCTGCCCGGCAAAATAGAGCCCGCGCACCCGCTTGGTCTCCAGCGTGGGCTGCAGCTCCGTGGGGGGCACATAATCGTACTCCACGGCGTATCCCGGGCGGATGAGCTCTGCATTTTCCAAGCCGGGGATACTGTTGACGATGGCTTGCTGCACAAAAAAGGGCAGACTGGAGGAAAGACCGTTGAGGTAGTACTCATCCGTGCTGCGGCCCTCCGGCTCAATAAAGACCTGGTGGCGTTCCTTGTCTGCAAAGCGCACCACCTTGTCCTCAATACTGGGGCAGTAGCGTGGGCCTGCCCCTTCAATCACGCCCCCGAAGAGCGGACTGTGGTGCAGGTTGTCGCGGATGGTGTCATGCGTGCCGCCGTGGGTGTAGGTAATGCCGCAGGGCATCTGCCGCAGCTCAAAATCCGGCTCTGCCCAGTGATTGAGGGTGCAGTGCGGCTCCGTTTCACGGTGCAGCACCCGGCGGCTGCGGTCGCTGAAGAGCGTGGGCGGTTCATCCCCCGGCTGCATCTCCAGAGAGGAAAAATCAATGGTGCTGCCTTTCACCCGCGGAGAGGTACCGGTCTTGAAACGTGCCAGCGGGAAGCCCAAAGCAGCCAGAGAAGCAGAGATGCCGCTGGGAGCGCAGCCCAGACGCCCGCCGGGCAGGTGGTCCATGCCCACATGCAGCAACCCGCGCATGAATGTGCCGCTGCAGAGCACCACCGTGCGGCCGCAGAAACGCTGTCCCCAGGTAGTTGTCACGCCAACTACCCGTCCGTTTTCCACCACAATCTCATCTGCATCTCCCTGAAAGAGCTGCACGCCCGGTGTGGTCTCCATCACCCACTTCATACGGGTGCGGTAGGCCATTTTGTCTGCCTGGGCACGGGGGGAGCGCACGCTGGGGCCCTTGGAGGCATTGAGCATGCGGTATTGGATGGCGGTGGCATCTGTGTTGATACCCATGGCACCGCCCAGGGCATCAATTTCGCGGACAATATGTCCCTTGGCCAGCCCGCCGATGGAGGGGTTGCAGCTCATCTGGCCGATGGTGTCCAGATTATGCGTGATGAGTGCCACCTTTCCGCCCAGTCTGGCAGCTGCCAGCGCGGCTTCTATACCGGCGTGACCGCCGCCGATGACCAACACATCAAACTCTGTGGGAATGCGAAACATGTTTTTGGGACCGGAGGTGGAGAATCAGGCCGTGAGCATAACAATGAGCTTGTGCAGCACATCCCGCGTATCCGTCTGGCTGGAGACCAGCTGGCGGTCTGCCTGCGCACAGGCCTGCAAATCCTTCCGCGCTTTTTTGAGGGTGAGCTTGCCGCAGGAGCGCGCTGCATTGAACAGCCCGTAGCAGCTGGGCGTGCCGTCTTTCTTGAGCGGCAGCAGCTTTTTACCCTCTGCGGGCAGCTTATTGAGCGCGGCCTCAAAAGCGCGGTAATTGCCGGTATCCGGGTGGTAGGTATCCAGCAGCAGGCGGGCGCAGAAACGGTTGCGAACCGTTGGAACTATGGCCGCACGCATGATAGTGACTGCCTGCTCCCCGTTCTCCAGCTGCTCATTGACCAGGCGGATGGCCTGCCGACTGCTGCCGTTCTCAATGGCGCGGGAAATCTCAAAAATAACCCCGTTGCGGGAGACGGCTACCATGAGCTCCACATCCTCCACCTGCACCTTGCGCCGGTCCGGGCCCAGGTACACATCCAGCTTGGCCAGCTCATTGGCAATCTGGCGGGTGCTTTCATTCACGCGGTGCACAAACAAATCCAGCGCGGCGTTGTCGAAGGTGAGCCCGTGCGGTTTGGCCATGCGCAGCGTCAAGGCGCTCAGTTCAGATTCCCAACCGGGTTTGGTGATATCTATACGGGAAAACTCCTTCATCTCCGCCAGCGCGCTGAGCTTCTTGAAGAAGGAGCGGCGTTTGTCCATCTCTGTGGCACTGAGCAGGAAAAACGTGTCAAAGGGCAGATTCTCCAGGGCCTCCGTCAGCTCATCCAGAGACTGCTGCACGGCCTCACTGCGGGTGCCCTGCGGGGTATCACCCATAAAGTTTGCCGCCTTGAGCCAGATAACCTTGCGCCCGCCGAACATGTTCACCATCATCAGCCCGGAAACCGTGCGCCGTATCACTTCCTGCGCCTCATCCACCGTGGCTACGGTACCGTCAATAATTTCATTGCCCCAGCCATCCGTGCCTTCAGCCAACGTATCAAAGCACTTCTGAGCAGAGGAGGCGGCAGCCCCCTCATCACTTCCGAAAAACACATAGCTGGTAACATCCGTTGCCACGCGCCCATTACACCAGAAAATACCCGTCCAGTCAAAACTTTTACACCGCTGCGCTGCAATTCAAGGTCAAAATGACGAATTTTGCACTCGGGGGCATGATACTTCATTCTGAGTTTCCGCAGTTTGGAGACCCGGAAACGGATTTGCCCGGCATGGTGCACTTTTACGCTTGCGGGGGCAGGAGAGATGGGGTATGATGTGACGCAGAAACAAGGCAACGCTATGTCTAATCAACAACAGGTTCCGGTAGCAGAATACACCACGGTGCAGGCAATTTTTGTGCGGCAGCGCAACTGTCTGATGTTGCAGGCGGATATGTCTCCGCTGTATGTGGATTACTATCTGCACCTCATGCAGCACGGTCTCCGCAATGCCGAGTGTGAGGACTCCGTGGTCAAGAAGCTGCTGGCATATTTCACCCTTCACCTGGTATCCCGCCCCTGGCAGGAGTACCACGCCTGGACGTTCAACACCTGCTCCCCCAGCTCTGCAAACTATTTCATCTCCGGCTCCTCCGTGGATGAGGAAGTGGTATGCCGCGCCTTCACGGAAGGTGTGCGGGAGACGGAAACCAACATGCTCTTTGCCCAGAATCTCATGCCCAACAAACAGCCGCAGACCTCCGCCATCATCCTGGGCACGGGGAATGTGGAATCCTGGGTAGAGGCATACTACCGCCAGAGTGAGCAACGCATGGCCCGCGCCTTTGAGCTGGGAAATGACCGTTTTGTCCTCCTCACCGCCCAGCCCGGGGCAGACCACGACTGGCTGGAGGCACTCAGCACGGAGGACGCCCGCCGAATCTGTGAGACAGAGCAACACAAACTGCTGGAGACCCGCAAGTTCTACTTCCGCTGCGGCTGCACGCTGGACAAGATTCTGCCCATCATCCGCGCCATGCGCAGCAGTGTGGCAGACCAGCTCTCTGAGCAGGGGTATGTGGAGGCTTCATGCCCCCGCTGCGGTGCATGCTATAAGGTGACGGCAGACATGCTCACCGGCGGGGCAGAACCGGATTCCCCCCAATAACGATTTTTCAGATGCAGAACAAGATACTCCTGTTGACCGTTACAGCCGCGCTGGTGTGCTCCTGCACCCCGGTTCGCACGGTGTATGACGCCAACGGCAACGAAGTGAAAGAGCGGGAGGGTGCCACTGTTTCCTCACTCAACTCTCACTTTGAAAAGGAGTTCCAGTCATCTTTCATGGAGAAAAAGGGGAAGAACGGCGTGCCGCAGACCTCTTCCAACCGCGTGAGCTCATTCCAGAAAGACTTGGATAACTCCCGAAAGATGAACAATGAGTATCTGACCAAGGCCTACGGAGCCGTGCGGGATAATAACTCACGCACCGTCATATACGCGGGTGCTTCATCCTCCTCCCGCTATTCCCGGGACAAAGACCGCCGTGAAAAAGACAGGAAAATGGCCTATGGTACCGATATGCGCCCGGATTTCATGAACTCCAGCCACGGTATCAGCCACTCCAGCCGCTATGGAGCAAACAGTCAGAGCCGCTCTTCTGCAGACGGCAGCTCTGCTTCCGGCATCTCCGGGCGCACCTATTCCACCGGCCGCTCAGGCTACAGCACGGAAGACACCAACAGCTATGTGGCAGGACGCCGCGGCAAGACTCCCCAACCCAAAATCACCAATTTCCGCGATTATTACCGCCAGACCATAGAAAGCACCCGCTCTCTGCTGGGAAGAGATAATAATAACAACAATAATAACAACAACGGCAATTAAGCGCCGCCCGCCCCCCATGCTGAAAGAACTGCTAATCAGCGCACTCAGTGCCATACCCGCCGCACAGGCTCAGCAGCCGGAGATTACGCCGCCACCGCCTGCCGCCGTGAATTTTACCGTACCGGAGCCCCTGTCACCCACCTGTATCATGCGTGTGGAGTTAGTAGGGCGGGATGGTGCCGCCCTCAGCCCGGAGCAGGAAAAAAACGCCCTGCGCACGCTGGCGGAGCGCTGCCGGCTGATTGCCCCATACAGTGCCGCTCCGCGTCTGGTACGCCGTGAGGACGGGGTCTTCCTGCATCTGTACTGCCCGCTGCAGCTCCGCCCGGGAGAAAAAGCCTCTACCCTGCTGCAGTTCCGTCTCAACCGCTCTCCGCGCACCTTTTTCCTGCCGGTACACCCCCGCAATGAGCAGCTGCTGCAGCGGGCGGATGTCATCTCCATTGTCTCCCGCTATGAACTGGAGATAACCACCTGGATGGAGAGCAACCGCAGCACGCCGCCGCCGCTGCTGCCGCACCTGCCGGACTCCGGGGATACCAAAGGCTATAAACTGGTGGAACAGGCCGACACAGATGACAGGGGAACCCCCTTCTACAACTACCTCATTGTCCGCGCGCCGGAGGTGCTGCGGGCAGAAAATCTGCTGATTTCCAATGAGGATGTGGCACATGCGGAAATCTGCATCAAATCCATTTCCGTGAACGATGAGGCCACTGAAAGAGAGACAGTGAGCGTGCGCCTGCAGGATGCCGCCGCCGCCCGCCTGCACAAGCTCACACTGCCGCTTGCAGCTGAGAGCGGCAGGATAGCCGTGGTATCAGATGACAGTGCTCTGGCAGCGCCCCGCATCATGGCTCCGCTCAGCGGAGAGTTCATCCTGACAGAGGTAGACAGTGTGGATCTCATCTTCTCTCTGCTGCCGCCCATGCCCTGTGAGGTCAGGCTGGAAGAGGTGCAGCCCCTCACGGAACCAGATACTCCAGCGGATCAATCCCAAGACCCAGCCTGATTAACAGGTACAGCACACAAATAACACACAGCGTGCCCACCACGGCACGCAGCACCTTGGTCAATACCCACAGTACCAGCAGCACCGCTGCGGCTAGAACGGCAAGGGAAATATCCGACTCCGGCAGCATGTGCAGCAGCTCCTCTATACTGAACCAAGAGGTCATGCAGCGGAAAAATTCATTAAAATCCATCATGGCAGCACATGGTGAGAGCGTGAATCATTCCTCATCAAACACGAGGGTCTTTGTCCACCCGTCACGCGCAGTGCGGGTGTTGGGGAAAATGGCGCGTGCCACCTCGCGGAACATCTTGGGATTGGGCAGAGACGGGCTGTAGTGCGTGAGCCACAGTTCCCGCACGCCGCCGGCATCTGCCGCCAGCCGAGCCGCCTCACTGAACAGCATGTGCCGGTTCTCCAGTGCCTTGGGCAGCATTTCATCCTCACCGTACATTCCCTCACAGATAAACAAATCAGACTCCGCCGCCGCGGCAGAAATGGCGGGTATGGGGCGCGTATCCGTGCAATAGGTGAGTTTCAGCCCGCGGCGGGGCGGGCCCAGCACCATCTCAGGCGTGTAGACGGTACCCTCATGCTCTATGCTCTCCCCCTTTTGCAGACGGCTCCAGAAAGGCAGCGGTATCTCCAGCTCACGGGCGCGTGCGGCATCAAAACGCCCTGCGCGCGGCAGCGTGAAACTGTAGCCATAGCACGGCACACCGTGGTTTACCCGGAATGCCCGGATATCACACTCCAAAAAATACATCAGCTCCTCATCCGTCTCCAGCTCGCTCACCCGTATATCGAACGGCAGATTCGGCGCAATACTGCGCAGGGCATTCACCGCACGTTCCGTCCCCACGGGCCCCACGATGGAAAGCTCCTCCGTGCGCCCCTGGTTTCCCATTGTCAGCAGCAGCCCCGGCAGCCCGGAAATATGGTCCGCATGCAGATGCGTGAGCAGTATCTTATCCACCGGCTTGAGTGTTACCCCGGCCCGCTGGGCGGCAATCTGGGTGCCCTCTCCGCAATCAATGAGTACAGCATGCCCCTTGTAGCGCACCATCAGTGAGGTGAGCCAGCGATTCATCAGCGGCAGGGTGCCGCCCGTTCCCAGCAGACATATATCCAGCACGGCCTTCAGTCTCTCACATCCAAGCCCCTGTTGTCAAGGCTATTCCCCGTCCTCTCCGCTCAACTCCGACAGTGTTTTTTTCTCACCACTGCGGCGCAAAAGAAAGCGGCCGCACGCTTTCGCATGCGACCGCCCGAATTACCCAATACCCAAAAAGATTATATCTACCCCTCATAGGGAGGCGGCAGATTGACCAGTAAGCTCAAATCCAACACATCTTCCTTTTCCGCTTGATTATCCGCCACCTTTTTCTCTTCATCCGCCAGCAGCTGCGCCAGTTTGTTGTCTTCTGCCATAGCCTTGAACTTATCGCTCAGGCTGTATTCTCCGCTGCGGTCGCGGAATACTTCTGCCAGCCACGTGCGTTTTTCTTCTATGCTCAAATGACGCTCAAAGCTCATTTTCTCTTCTTGCTCTGCAAATGAAAATCCAGAATTTTACGCACGCGCTCCCTGCCCTTCTCCGTGGGCAGAAAAACTTTGATATGTGTGCCCAGGCTCCCCAGATATCCTCTCTTCTCAAGAATTTTCAGGATATTGGTACAGGTGCCGGGCACCATACCCGTGAAATCCGCTATCTCTTCCGCAGTCTGCATGCCGGCTACTGCGCACAGCAGCACCAGCCGCAGCCCGGGGGTCATATCATCCTCTGCTATGTTGACCAGAAACTGACAGGCAAAATCTATCGCTCTCATATAGTTATGCACTTTTTACCATGACTTGTTCACAATTGTGAATAAGTGTGTATTTCTATAAGACTTAATGTTTTATTATACTTATTCTCAAAGTTGTTCACAAAGTTATTCACAATCTGCGGGGAGATTGGTAGTTTTTCCACATACGGTAAAGGGGATGCGAATCATTGGAATGAGACTGAACGGCATTGGCATGAGCCGCCTGCGGAAGGGAGATGCGTCTGTACTCATCTCGCAGAGCCTGCAGTGCGGTGGTGCTGTTGAGGATGGGGATACAGAGCTTGCAGGCAAGGCGCACGGCAAGAGCTTCCGTAAAAAGCGGGTCAAACAGGCCGGGGTCTTCCTCATCCGCAATGTAGTACACGCGAATGGAAGCGGGCGGACAGTAGATGCTGCGGCCGCGAAGGCTCCACTGGCGGTGGCTCACCTCCAACACACGGAGACAGTCCGGCGGCAGGCTGTGAGCAACGGAGCTCATGCCGTTGGTGGACTCTTCTGCTGCAGTGAGGGTGGTTTTCCGTACGGCAAAGGACCAGCGCGCGGCACACAGTACCTCCCGCCGTGCGGGATGGTAGTGCATGTAGCACAGGCGGGACGGCAGGCAGCCGTTTGGATCCAAAGAGTCCAGAGGCGGCTCACCCAGTTTTGCCAGGGCGGTATTGCAGATATCTAATACGGTAATTGTTTTGTTTGGCGGTGCTGTTGTCATAGGGGCAGGAGTGCGCTGTTGAGCGGCACGGGGGCAGTCTCTCACACTTTTCCGGATTCTGCAATAGTTTTCCTATCGGTCGCACCTCCTTTTCATCAAAAATAAAATCGAGCTGCGACCGGGTCCTGAACACTGGAAAAAAAATCAGAAACGCGCTATGGTAGCAGTTATGAGACACGATGCTCGATATGTAGCCCAACGATATTACCGAGGAAGCGGACGCGAGTTCCGGAAGGATGCCGAGTCCCTTCTGAGTAACCCGCGCGGTATTTTCATCTACTCACCGCAATTGGTTGTCATGATGAAACCCGTTCTGCTCCGGGAAGAATTGTTGTGGACGGCTCTGGAAGATAATCCCACAGATGCGGATGCCTGGTACATCCACCTTCTGGCAGGGGATTTGAAGCTGGCGCGCCGTCTGGCCGCGGATATTGCGCCGCTGGAGTGGTTTTGTTTCCACCGTGGGCGGCGTGATGGACGGCCGCACCTGCTGAACCGCGCATACGTGCTCCCTGCGCCAAACAACAGAAAGGAAAAATAACAAATGATGATGATGATGGGATTCTTCAATTCCGGCTACGGTTCCAAACTGGTGAAAAACAGCGACAGCTCCGCTGAGCAGTCAGATGCCGCCATACCGGTGGTCACAGACACGGTGGAGGAGGATGTCTCCGCCGCCTATGCTCAGCAGAATGACCGCAAAAACGGCCTGAAATCCACCCTGCTGAGCCGAAGCAACCGCCGCGCCGCTGCGCTTTCCGATGCCATACCCGGTAACACGACCCTGGGATAACCAAAGCTGATGCCATGGATTCTATACTGACCGATTACCACACGCTCAAGGCTGCCCGGGCTCCCTGGGAAAGCTGGTGGGACACGCTGCGGCAATATGTGCTGCCGGAGCGGAGAGATGATGATGACGGCCCGGTGGCAGATGCCGCCGGGATGCACCGCCTGGGTGATACCACGGCGGTGGAGGCCTGCCAGAAGCTGGCCAGCGGCCACATGAGCTACATGACCCCCGGCCATGAGCTCTGGTTCAAATGGAGCAGCCCTAACCCGGAGCTGGGAGATGAGGCGGAGGCCTGGTACAACCGTTGCTCGGAAATTGCCAACCGAGAGCTGGCACTGAGTAATTTTTACACGGAAATTCATGAATGTTTCCTGGACCGCGTGGGTCTTGGCACGGGCAGCCTGTTCTGCAGCACCACCCGCAGCGGGAAACTGCTGTTCTGGCATATTCCCTGCGGTCAGTTTGTGTGCGCAGAGGATGATGAGGGAACTCTGGATACCTATATGCGTGAATACACCTGCACGCCGCACCAGGCAGAAACCCAGTTCGGGGTCGCTGCTCTGGGTACCCGCTGCCGCGCGCTGCTGGCAGATTCACGCACACGCCATGAATCCTGCCTGCGTATGCTCCACGTGGTACGCCCGCGCCGCAAACGCCGCCGCGGCAGAAGTGATGCCCGCAACATGCGCTTCGAAAGCCTTTACTACAGCCTGGATGACAGCTGTGTTCTGGAAGAAAGCGGCTACCATGAGATGCCCTATATGGTGACGCGTTTCCTGCGCTGGGGAGAAGGCCCCTACGGGCTGGCTCCCGCTCGGTTGGTCTACCCGGATATTCGGCAGGCGCAATTTCTCAACCGCATCCTGGATATGCTGGGTGAGCTGGCAGCTTTTCCCCGTATTCTGGAGCTGGCCAACCAAGTGGGAGAGGTAGACCTGCGCGCCGGCGGACGCACCCTCATCAACCCGGAAAGCGCGAGTCTGGGCTTTCCGCGGGAGTGGGCCACCCAAGGCCGCTATGATGTGGGGTTGAACCGCCTGGAACAGAAACGGGAGTCCATTAACCGCGCCTTTTTCATACCCATGCTGGATTTGTGGAATGAGCGCAAAGCACAGATGAGTGCAACGGAGGTATATGCCCGTGAAAATGAGCGAGTGATGCTCTTTTCACCCTCGTTCACGCTTTTTACAAGCGATTTCCGCCCCCTCATGGAACGGGTGTTCTGCCTGCTGTTCCGGCTGGGACGCTTTCCGAAACCGCCTGCCACGGCACTGGTGAAGGATGCTGCCGGGCAGGATATGCTGGATGCCCCGCATGTGGTCTACCAAGGCCGCATTGCCCAGGTGCTGCACAGGCTCCGCTCAGAAGGGCTGGACCGCACCCTCAACCGCCTGCAGTCTCTGGTGGGGCTGGATGCCACCGTGGCTGACCACGTGGATCTGGACAGCGCTTTCCGCATGGCAGCCCGTCTGGACGGAGTGCCGGAGAGTGTGCTGCGCCCGCAGTCCGGAGTGAAGCGCCTGCGCCGCCGCAGAGAGCAGGAAATTGCCGCCGCTGCCGCCTCAGCCCAACAGACACCCGCATGAATACGCCCGCTTATTCCCCCGCAGTAGCCCGCCGCCGCAAAGAGCAGCAGGAAGAACTGCAACGCCTGCAGGAGCTGTTTGATACCCCGCTCGGCAGGCAGGTTCTCTCTGATTTGGAAAGACGCTTTGAAACGGATTTACCGGTTTTTCAGGGCAAAGCCGGCAGCTATGACCCGCTGGACGCCATGCGGCGTGATGCCCACAGAGAGGTTTTTCTTGTGATACACCATCTCCTGAGAAAAGCCACTCTCACCCATTCCCAACCAACAAACCAAGAACATGACGATGAAACATAACGAACCCAATGAGGAAAACAACCGGCAGGTGCCGGAAAATACCCCGGAAACCCCGCAGATGCCGACTGCCGCTGCGGACACGCAGACAGCCCCGGCGGAGCCGCTGCCCCCTGCCCCGCAGGAGGCTCCCCTGATGGATGCTGAAGGCTCTTTCACCCCGGAATGGTACAGGAGATTTGAAGAGCTGGAGCCCTATGCCGCCACGCTCTCCAAATTCCACCGCCCGGAGGCACTGGCCAAAAGCTATGCCCACCTGGAGCGGCTCAAAGGCTACCCGGACCCCGCAGATGCCCGCCGCATGGAGGCTTTCCGCTGTGCGGTGGGGCTGCCGGATTCCGCAGACAGCTTTGTGCTTATCCGCCCGGAGGATACCCCGGATGAGCTCTGGGACCCGGAGCTGGCGGCAGGTCTGGCCGGGGTGGCCTATGAATACGGTGTGCCGCCCAAAGCCATGGAGGCCCTGGCGGCACGCTACGCCGCAGAAGGCCGCCGCCATCTGGAAAAATTGCAGCAACAGCAGCAGGAAGCTCTCCAACAGGCAGATTCTCAGCTCCAGGAGCAGTGGGGGCAGCACTATGAGGATAACCTCCGCACGGTGTCTTCCTTCATCCGCACCATGGGTGAGCGAGCCGGTGTGGACACGGAGGAGCTGCTGCAGGACCCTGCCCTGCGGGCCAATGCGGACTTTGCACGGCTCATGCTGGAAGCAGCCTCCCTCATGCAGGAGGCCCCGCTGCGTATGGGGCTCCCCTCAGATGACCGACGGGAAGCCCACCGTATTGCCCATGACCCCACGCACCCCCTGCATGAGGCTTACATGCGCACCAGCCACCCGCAGCACCGCTATGCCAATGAGCAGTATGACCGCCTGGCGTTTGGCAGAAAACTCCATTCCTGATTCCGCCGCCGGTGACAACATGAAAAACCCCCGGTTCTCTTACGGAGAATCGGGGGTGAAATGTTACCGTACTCAGCGGCGGTGGTGGCCGCCATGGTGACCGCCGTGGTGACCGCCGTGGTGACCGGGATGGCCATAGGGACGGTGCGCACGATGCACGTGGTGCGGATAGTGCCAGCCGCCGACGTACCAGGATGCCGGACCCCAGCTGGGCACATAGCATGCAGCGCCGATGCCGGAGTAGTTATAAATAGCCACGCCGCTCGACGTATAGCCGTACACGGGACGCCCATAGCTGTACCCGTAAATCGGGAAGCCGGAGGAATCATAGGTGGCTTCCTGCCACTGGCGGGAAACGCGCACGCCGCCGCCCTTGCCGCTGGCCGGAGCGTCTCCCACGTGGGGGCTGTCCAGAGGGTGAATGGTGCAGGAACCGAACACGAGTGCCGATGCGAGCGCCGTTACTGCCAAGATGACTTTTTTCCTGTTCATGATGGTGATAATATGGTTAGAGGTTCATCTTCTTTTGCGGGTCATCACGCTGGAGTGTCCCTGCACTTGTAATAGCGTGCTTACCCGCAGGTTTTATTTATTTTTAGCGAATAAAATTGGTAAAAATGGCTTTTTCCCGTGCAGGAGGCATGATACCGGCGGCTTCTGCAGCCTCTCTGCAGCGCAGTTGCCAGGCCAGATTGCGGGCAATGATGCGCATGTTCTGCATTCCTTCCTCATCCTGCCGCACTTCATCGGGAGTGGCCCCGTGCACCATATTCCAGTAGCGGCCGGAGATGATGGGCATTTCTGATATCTGGAAATACTTGTTGAGCTGGTCCAGCGCCGCGGTGGTGCCTGCGCGGCGTGCGCTGACAACGGCCACACCGAACTTGTGGCGGAACACATCCCGCCGCCCGATGAAGGCGGAGTAGAATACCCGGTCCATGAAGGGAACTATGGCTCCGGAGGCGGAACCGTAGTGCACGGGAGACCCCAGCACCAGCGCATCATAATCCGCCATCATGTCCACAAAGGCATTCACCTTGTCATCCGTGGCACACTTGCGCAGGGTGTAGCAGGCGCGGCAATCCGTGCAGGCTTTCACCCCCTCTGTGCCTATATAATAGATATGCGTGCCGATTCCCTCAGCCTCCAGGGCATCTGCCATCTCCCGCAGAGCGGTGTAGGTGCACCCTTTCTCATGCGGAGAACCGTTTACAAGCATTACCTTCTTCACGGGGCTCAGTATACCGTATCTTTTGTTTCTTATCAAGCCTGCATTGCGCACTTCACCGCATGAACACGCAGATAGCAGGCAAATTACGGGAAGAATGAGAGGAGCTCTGCGGTGCCGGATACGGGGGTAAGCCACTTTTCACGGCGCAGCCAGGTGCGCTGCCGCTTGGCATACTGACGTGTGGCCAGCGCTATGGCGGCGGCCAAATCCGCACGAGAGAGCCGGCCGGCCAGGTGCTCCATCACCTGGGGCAGTCCCAGTGTCTTGGCGGCGGTGGGAGATAGGGTAGCATGGTTAAGGGCAGCCACCTCCTCAATGGCACCTTCCATCGTCATTCGTTCCGCGCGGGCGGCAATGCGGGCATCCAGCTCCTCTACAGGACGGGTGATGACGAAGCCGCGCCCAATGGGTTGCTGCCAGTTGTTGCGCCAGTAGGAAAGAGGTTTGCCCCCCAGCAGCACAATTTCCAGATTACGTTCCACGTAGCGCAGATTCTGCAGATCTGTGGCAGCGGCGCCCTCCGGGTCGGCTTCCTGCAGACGGCGCACCAGTTCTTCCGGCGGCAGTTTGCTCAGCTCTGCACGCAGCGTCGGGTCGCTCGGCGGGGCCGGTGAAATGCCGTGGGAGATAAATTTCACATACAGGCCGGAGCCGCCGGTAATGATGGGGCGTTTACCGGCCGCCTGCAAACGGCGGATACACTCCCCTGCTCTGCGGGCGTGTGCGGCGGCGTCATTCTCTTCCGCCGGGTCCAGAAAACCGACCAGATGGTGCGGTATGCGGGCCATTTCCTCCTCCGTGGGTGCCGCGGTGATGATAGGCATGCCACGGTAGACCTGGTAGGCATCTGCGCTGATGATTTCTGCATTGCCCAGCTTTTCCGCCAGGCTTACCGCCGCCGCGCTCTTACCGCTGCCGGTGGGTCCCAACACAAAGAGGGGTTCTGTATCTGCGCTCATCATTCAATGGGGATATTTGGAGGAGGGACCGTAAACATTGCCTCCGCGCTGAGTGTCCTGAAAATGAGAAACGGCTATGCGGCACCACACGCCCAGCGGTACCAGGCACAGGATGATGTAGGACAGCAAAAAGGCCGTTTCATCCTCCGTGCCGTCCATTACGAACAGGGATAACAAGGGCACAAAGAAACTCAACAAGCCTGCAGGCATCCACAGCCCGGTGGCACCAATATCATGCAGACGCCGCACGGAAACGGAAACAAAGGCCGGCAGAAACGGCAGCGAGGGTACAATCAATCCGGCCAGCAGCCAGAGTACCAGCGCTTCGTCCTCGTAGATGAGGCGGCTCAAATCCGTCAACACGAAGTAGGCTGCAGGTATGCTCAATACCCCGTAAATGACCGTCAGGATTATGTTTGAAAACAGCACGAAGCTCCAGAACTCCATGCGTGTGGCGCGCCCACGCAGCGTGAAGCTCTTTTTCATGCTGAAGACAAAAAGCTTCCACATGTTCTCACGCTCCGTGAGCGGCAGGGCCATTTCATCCCCGCAGTGCGGGCATGCGGCAGGCATAAAAAAACCGGTGATATCCGTCCTGCACTTCGGGCAGGCGCCCATGGGCGTTTTTTCGAGTTCTGCCAGTGCCTCCGCCATTTCCGGAAGACTGCTCAACCTCGCCCACTCGCCGCTGCCTTCCCGCAGCACGTATGTGTCCGGGCCTAGCCCTTCCCGGCAGATGAGCTGCCTGAACTGTTCTTCCGTGAACGGCCCAACGGGCTGCCCGTTGAGGTAGTAATAATTCATGATTCTGAGTGCGGATATTTGTAGGACGGGCCGTACATGTTTGCTCCGCGCTTGCTGTCTATGCACGCCGCAATGAGGACGAGAATGGATACCAGCTGAGATAACAGCATCAGCAGCCGGGCAAGAAGTTGCATTCCCTTGGATGTACCGAAGGGTGAATTCATGGCCTTGGAAAATGCCTCCAACTCATCAAGATTCTGCACGGTGGTGCGTTTTGTGTACTTGCTCTTGTAATAGACTTTTACTGTATTATCCGGCAATTCCGCTCCGGGGTATCGGCTCCGGAACTCCTCCGGGCTCATGACGCGGCTGATTGTCTCCGCCTCATGCTTTACCTCCGGTTTCTGCATCTGTGAGTAGCTGCAAATGATAGAAACCCACCCGTACACGGCAAATACCAGCGGTATGAATACCCATTTTCCGCTCAGGCCGATGTCATGCAGACGCCGCACCAGAAGAGGATAGGAAAAGATGCTGACAATGCCGGAAAGCACACTTGATACTATCAAATAATCAATAAAAAATGAAGAGAAGTCGTAACTGCCGAACATCAGCATCAGCAGCACCGCCAGAAGATGGATGATCAACAGTAAGATACCGGAGAACAGCACAAAAGACCAGTATTCCTTGCGCTGGGTGCGTCCGCGTAAGGAGAACAGGCGCCGCAGAGCCAGACAGAAAAAGCTCCACAGGGAATTATTCACCGGAGCCTGCGCTGCCCCGCAAGACGGGCAGGAAGGCGGCAGCATATACCCCTCCTGCTCTGCTCCGCAGCAGGCACAATTGCCCAGTTTGCCGAAAACGGGTGCCGCATTTTCCGCAGCAGGCATCGTTACGGATGCATCTTTTATCCACGGCTGCTCAGAAAGCGCAGACCAGCTTTTCTGCCCGGCAGCCGCGCACAAAGTGGAATCCTTAATCGTGCCGCTGAGGTAGAGCGCAGCCATCTGCTGCACGTCAAAAGGACCTTGAATCCGGCGATTCTCATCAAGATAATAGTATTTCATTTCTCTCTGTGATTGGAGGTTATGAAGAAAATAGACGGCTTCAGCCGCGGGGGTACTTGATGGAAGGTCCGTACTTGTTCGGGCCTCTCTTGCTGTCAATGAATCCAATTACCAGCCACATCAGGCTACCCACAGAACTCAGAATGCTGAAAACACCGGAGATAATAAGCCAATGCGGAGATTGCTTGTATAAATTCAAATACATGCTCAGCTCCGCTTTATCGATGTCTTTGTTTTTCTGCTTATGGGCCTCCTTGATTTCCTCCTGTATCTCCTTGCTGACCTGTTCCGCAGCTTCCATATCCCCACGCTGCACTGCGGCCATATACTCCTCCTCATGAGCCTGCGAAATTTGTTCCACCCTGTTATCGTATTTTGCCTCAATAATGGAAATCTGCTTCAACGATTCCTCTGTGAGTTGGTTGTATACGGGATAGCTGCTGATTATAGACAACAGACCAACTGCGGTGATAAGCCCGACCCACCAACCGCTTCTCCCCAAATCATGCAGACGCCGTATCCCGATGAACAGGTAGGGCAACATGAACACCACATACATGATTGATGAGAAAATGAAAACAGAGGTCAATGCTGAACCAAGGTCTGCAATATCTTCCGTTACCTTATATCCTTCAACAAAAATGAAGCCCATCCCCACGACAAGAAGAATGCACCACAGACAGGCAAAAGGCAACAAACCTACCTGGCATGCCCAATACTCCTTGCGCGTTGCGCGCCCACGGGCACTGAACAGGCGGCGCCCCGCAAACAGCATGTTTGCCCAAAAACTATTAGAGGCAGGACGCATCCGGTACCCACAGGCAGCACATTTATCCGGCACGGACCAACCCGTCAACGCCTCACCGCATTTGGGACAGTTTCCGGGTTCTACCCCTACCCCACCGCGGGCAAATCCGCCGGGCATGCTTTCCACTTCCTCAGACTGTCCGTCTTTCATCCATGCCTGCTCTCCGGCAGGTTTCCAATCTGAATCTCCGGCTGCAGCGACGCGCGTCTCCTGAGTCACGGTTCCGGACATCATCAGCGCTGCCATCTGCTGCACGGTAAAAGGTCCCTGGGGGGTGTTGGAATCATCCAGATAATAATATAATGAATCGCCCATAGTTGTTGGGCTTATTCTCTCAATTATCAACCTATCTGTCAAGCTATCAATCTGACAATCAAAGAAGAAACACCGCTGTGCCGTCGGTGGTATGAGAAGCCACGTTCCCATTAGTTAGGTGGGTGCGGAGTGGGGGTCGCTGAGGTATCCATTGGACGGAACATAAAACCCCTCGTACTTTGATGCCCCTTATATATATACATCGGTCCGGGCCTTGAAGACCACGCGTCACGAGCACAGCAGCTGGTTCATTATATACCACACTATTCACCCGCTGGCAAGCCTATATTCCGCCTGTTTTATAACAGTTTTTCCGCGTTTGTTCCATGTGGAACATTCCCTATTTTTCATCTATAGATAATAGTATTATTTTAAGGGACTAAGACACACATACACACGCGCGCGCACCCGATATCATTTGACAAAAGCAGAATAAATGTGTATAACTGCCGCAGACACATGACCATACCGCAACTATTGACTCAACAGCTGAAGTCTGCGCTCGAAAAAGTGGTGAGCGCAGAGCTTCCGGAGGGTTTTGTACCCTCAGTAACGCCGTCCCAGGATTTACGCTTTGGTGACTACCAGAGCAATGCTGCCATGATGCTTGCCAAACAGGTACGCACCAACCCCCGTGCTCTTGCTGCACAGGTGGTGGAAGCCTTTGGTGAGTCCGAAGCCGCAACACTCGAAATCGCAGGCCCGGGATTCATCAATTTCCGCATTCGTCCGGAGTTCTTTGCCCGCATGACAGAAGCCATGATGAATGATGAGCGTCTGGGTGTAGCCGTGACGGAACAACCCAAGACCCTGGTTATTGACTTCTCTGCCCCGAATGTGGCCAAGCCCATGCACGTGGGTCACATCCGCTCCACCATCATTGGTGATACCCTCGGCCGCCTGGCCCGTTTCCTGGGTCACACGGTTATCACGGATAACCACATCGGTGACTGGGGTACACAGTTCGGCATGATTCTCTGGGGCTGGAAAAACATTCTGAATCAGGAAGAATTGACCAAAGACCCCATCGAAGCTCTGCTGGCCGTATACAAGGAGGTAAATACCCGCTGCAAGGAAGACGATTCCCTGCTCCCTGTATGCAAGGCTGAACTGGTGAAACTGCAGAGCGGTGATGAAGAGAATCTGAGTATCTGGAAACGCTGCATCGAGGTCACCAAGATTGGTCTGGAAAAGATTTACAGTCAATTAGATATCACATTTGACCATTGGCTGGGTGAAAGTGCTTATAACGATGCTCTTGCCCCCTTGGTGGAAGACCTCATTGCCAAGGGTATTGCCCGTGAAAGTGATGGTGCCATCTGCGTGTTCTCAGATGGTTTCCACAAGCCGCAGAATGACCCCTTCCTCGTCCAGAAAGACGGCGAGTGGGTGCCTGTACCGGCTATCATTCGTAAGGCAGACGGTGGGTTCCTCTACGCCACAACCGACCTCGCTACACTCGATTACCGCACCACTCATTTCAATGCAGATTCCATCTGGTATGTCGTGGGTGCCCCGCAGGAAAAACACTTCAAACAGATTTTTGATATCGAGCGTATGCGCGGCGTGAGTGGTGACTTCCGTCACGTTGCTTTCGGCTCTATTCTCGGCAAAGATCGCCGTCCCTTCAAGACCCGTTCCGGTGATACCGTGAGCCTTCAGGACGTCATCGATGAAGCAGTCTCTCGTGCCGCCAAGGTCATTGAAGAAAAGAGCCCGGACATGCCCGAGGACGAAAAAGCAGCCGTTTCTCAGGCTGTCGGCATCGGTGCCATCAAGTTCGCGGAGCTCTCTCAGAACCGCATGAGCGACTATATTTTCGACTGGGATAAAATGCTCGCCCTCACCGGTGACACTGCTCCCTACCTCCAGAATTCTTACGTCCGTGTGCGTTCCATCTTCCGCAAGATAGATACACAATTCGTTAAGCCTCAATCTCTTACGTTAACACAGGATGCAGAGATTCACCTTGCCCGCATGCTGGTAAGATACGGTGAAGTTGTCCCCTCCACACTGGACGACTGCCGCCCGAATCTACTGGCTTCTTACCTGTATGACCTGGCCCGTGCCTTCCATAGTTTCTATGAAGCATGTCCGGTTCTCAAGAGCGAAGGCGACACACGTGAAACACGTCTTGCCCTGTGCGATTTGACGGCCTCCGTGCTCAAGCACGGTATGGGTCTGTTCGGTATCACCATGCCAGAAAGAATGTAATTTTATGAACACAAACCGGCTGTTCCACATGGAACATAAGCTCGCCATTCTCTGCGCCGTTTCAGCCATCTTGGCTGGCGGCGCAGAGCCGCTTTATGGGGAAGCGAATTCAAAACAAACGGAAAACTCCCCTGCCCTGCCCTCAGCCAATCCACAGGAAACCGCTGTTGAACAAATCAGTCCGGCCACAGAAAACGAGGAAACCGTTCGCCTGATCAATCTTGGATTGCAGGATACTCTGCTCGGCTACACATCGCGCGCGCGCGCGTATTATAAGAGAGCACTGGAAACGGAACCAAACTCCGCTCTTGCTCTCTGTGGTATGATGCTGCTGGAACAAAATAACCGCGCAGACTATTCTGAACAACTCAAGAAACTGACAGAGACAATCAACTCTCCGGAGTTCTCGGCAACTCCTGAAGAGTTGTTCTACGTGGAAACATTTTTGAAACTCATTTCCGGAGATGTAAAAGGTGCTGCGGAAGATTTCAAAAACTACTCAGAAAAATATCGCTCAGATGTTTTATCTGCGTGCTGGGCTGCAATGCTCCTTCACTCTGCAGATGCAAAAGAAGCTCGCGACTATGTTGGCCGGCTTGCCGCTCATCACGAGGAACATCCGCTCGTGCTGTACATGCGCGCGCTGGTAGAAGAAAAATCTGAGCAGATATCTGATGAAGCAATAAAATCTGTTGCCGCCGCCGCCGCTCAACTCCCGCATCCCATGATACATCACCTGCATGGACATCTTTTATTCATGAGCGGAAAATTCTCTGAGGCAGCAAAAATGTTTCATGTGGAACGAAACGCACTTTCCCAGGATTTAAAAAAATATCAGCTCGAGCAAAACGACACTTTTGAGCTGCACTGTGCAGGACTGTACGAAGCCACAGCACTCACACAATCAAAAAAATTCGGAGACGCATTACGACTCCGAAAATCGATGAGCAAACTCCGCTCACTCTCTGGTGAAGTCACAGGACGCGGAGATGTGCTTTACCGGTGGGAAGTCATGACGCTGCCGATGAGAACTTTGCTGCTTCGTCCGGAGGTTCCGTCTGCAGATGCTATACGGGCTGCTTATGCAGCAGCTGTTCCACATGAAACATTACTTGATGATGAACCGGTCAAAGATTTTGTGGAGTGTCTGAACTGTGCGCTGCAAATACGCGCGCTCTGCGCAGACAAGAGATTCAAAACAGCAGCAGCTGTATTGCAAAAAGCAGAGAAAGCTCTGGAACGCCTGCATGTTCCACATGAAACATATTCAAGACGCAGTATCACATGGAAACTTTGTTTCAAGCGCGCACTTGACTGTGCTGAAACAGCGGTAAACATTGCAAAGGCAGAAGTCTACCGCTCCAGTGCTGAGCTTTGGACTGAAAAAGTGAATTCCGCCATACAGATTCAGCCGCGCATGCTACCGCCGATGATTCTGAAGTATTCTTCTAAGGTGAAAAAATAAATCTCTCTATTTAGAGCAGAGCAGGGCAGGGGAGTTATCTGCTGTCCATTCAAAACATCCGAGCACCCGTTCCGGTAGGGGGGGTCGGATGTTTTTCTTGTTCCACATGGAACAATCAATCTATCCTAATTATCATATTTTTCTGACTTTTTTCAATTGCTCATTATTCGTTTGACATGTCACATGAAACATGCTATATAGCTGATATGATTTTTGGTAAATTCGCTCGCTTTTGTGTCGTCATGGCAACGCTGATGATGAGTATAAGTTCCTGTGCATACATGCAGACACATAAGCAGATAGAATCACAAGCAGAAATATGCCGAGGGTTCTGTGTGGAAAAGCCTTCAATAGTTTACAGCCATGGCGGGAACTGGTATCTGAAGGTACGTCCGGTGGCATTGAGAAAGGAGTATCCTTTGGTGTATGACAGCATCATGCTCACGGAGAATAACGCGCCTGTTTTTCGAGAAATACCGGACTCCGAGTCTTCGTCAGCAATGTATGTAAGTCTTTCATCCGGAACAGCTAAGGTTTTAATGAGAGCGGATGGTTACGCCATGCTTTCTACACTTAGGGATGAGCTTTCGGAGGGTCAAATAATCACGTCTTCTACCGGCATGCGTCCCCATAACATCGCGGCTACCATAGATACCAAAGGGGTGAAGTCTCCCGGGGCGTATTGCATTAAAAGCACGCAAAACAGTGCCGGTATGGGGAACAAAGTACTGCGTAATACCTCTCTCATCCTGGTAGATGCCCCCGGAACTCTTCTTTACAATGTGGCCATACCTGTCATGGCACCTTTTATCTTCTTTAATGACTTTTTCAGCGAAAAATCAACGTTTGAATCTATAAACGATTGATACTTAATACATTATATAACTTATTCACAAAACATGTTAATAAATCAGTGAATAAGTGGTCAATAATGTTGTGAACAACTTTTATTCACAGTGAAGGAAAGGGTTATTGGAGAAGTTATTCACCGTGTCGATGTTTTGTAATTAACGCATTTGTAATGTGATAGAGGAGTTATTGATGTTATTCACAAGACTGATGATGATGAATTTAAATTTACAATAATCAATAGTCATCAGAAAAGTAGAAAAGCGGGGCAGGGGACAGGTAGGTCTCTTGACAGACGCGCATTAGGTGGTAGAATGAGTACATGGATGATTTATCTCCCAATCAGGACTATCTTTGGATGATGCGAGCCGTGGAACTTGCCCGGAGGGGTGTGGGTACAACGAGTCCCAATCCTCCGGTGGGAGCTGTTATAGTGCGGGATGGTTTCATGCTCGGGGAAGGGTATCATGAAGTGGCCGGAGAGCTGCATGCGGAGAGACGTGCTATTGATAATGTCTATTGGAAAGGAAATGAACAGTGGCTGAAAGGTTCCACTCTCTATGTTACATTGGAACCGTGCTCCAGTTATGGTCGGACCCCGCCCTGTACGGAGGCAATTATTGAGGCAGGCATCAGCCGTGTGGTATACGGGGCGCAGGATCCGGATGAACGCCACCGAGGCAAGGCAGATGATATATTACGCGCGCATGGTATAGAAGTGGAGCACGGAGTCTGCGGCGGTGTGTGTGAGATATTGATACGACCCTGGGCCTGGTCTGTGCAGCATCGCCGTCCCTGGGTACTTGCCAAGGTAGCCACTACCATGGACGGGCGCATGACGCGGCGAGATGACAGATGGCTGTCCAGCCCGAAGGCTCTGCGCAATGCGCACCAGCTGCGGGCGGAGAGTGACGCCATATTGGTGGGCGGCGGCACGGTGAGAATGGATGACCCTGCGCTGACGATACGCACGCCGATGCAGGCACCCTCACCCCGCAAGCAGCAGCCGTACCGCATAGTCATGACAAATGACCGTGACTCCATACCGGCAGATTGCCAGCTTCTGACAGATAAGTATGCGGATCGAACGATTATAGTGGAAAAAGTGTCAGATTTGCAGGTGATGCTGGAGGAGCTGTACAGCAAGTACGGCATCGTAAATCTGCTGCTGGAATGCGGCGGGCGTCTGCTGAGATATTTCCTGGAAGAAGGACTCGTGAACGAATGGGTACAGGATATTGCTCCCATACTGGGCGGCGGCCCGGCACCGATGGTACCGGGAGACTACCTGAAGCGTGAGTGCAAGTTCCGGGAGGAAGAGATACTCGCCTGTGAACCCGACATTATACTCAGAGGAATACTGGAATGAAGTACTGGCGATGGTATGTGAGACTCATCATTCTGCTGCTTATGGGAGCAGGTCTGTTTTATGCCTGTTACATAGAGCCGGGATGGATAGAGGTAACACACCATCGAGTACATGTGCCGGAGTGGCAGGGCAGGGTAGCCCGGCTGGCTGTGTTGGGTGATTTGCACGCAGGAGTAAATGATGAGGAGTACTTGAAGCGGGTCGTGGCGCGCACCATGCAGGAGAAGCCGGACGCGGTTCTTCTGTTGGGGGATTATGTAAGGTATCGCTATGATACCCTGCCACTGCGAAAACTGGAGGAGGTGCTGCGCCCGCTCACTGCCGTGCCCTGTTTTGCCGTACTGGGGAACCATGATTACTGGTACGGGGCGTACCGGCTCAGAAAAATGTTCCGGCGTCTGGGAATTCAGATGATGGAAGGCAAAAAACAGGATTTGAATGCCGGCGGCGCTACTCTGACACTGGCCGGTCTGCGGTGCGCCTTCACTTACCGTTGCCCCGGCAACATACCCTCTACGGAAACGGGTAAACCCTATATATTGATGACTCATTCTCCCGCCGGAGTGAAATATGCACCGTCTACCTGCCTGATTACTGTGGCAGGCCACACTCACGGCGGACAGGTGCGCCTGCCTTTTTACGGTGCCATCTACATGCCGGATGCGATGGTGGACCGGAAAAAATCTGCCGGGTACCATACGCAGGACGGAAAACCCTTCTATGTGAGCCGTGGAGTCGGCACAAGTCAGTTCCCGATTCGCTTTTTCTGCCGGCCGGAGATATTGGTGCTGGAAGTAGTCGGTTGGAAGGGCATGAAAGCAGAGTGAGCTCTATGAGTATTCTTGACATAGCCACAGAGCTCTGTTAGTGTATGAACAATTATGAACATACTCCCGATTCGCTTCTGTGCGCCTGTTTTCCTGTTTTTGGCGGCATCCTGCAGTTCAACGGCGCCACAACAAAGCCCTACTGCATTGGCAGCGGAGAATGCAAATCGGGTACATGAAAGCGGTCAAAGCATCACCACGGTGCACCAATTCAATCTGCTGATGAACAAGGCCGCCATGAATTTGGCTTCCTCTTTCTCCTTCAACTACGGCGGCAATATACAGGAGCTGGTTCGCCATTCTTTCTGGAACGACTATACAGCAAGCTACAAAGTCGTAAAGTCCAAAAACAAATTAATGCTGACCATGAATCTGACGGACGGCACGAGGCTGCTGGCGGCGCACCGTTCCCCGAATCTTGAGTCACAGCTGAGCAGCAGAGAAAAGAAAGCCCTGCGGATAGCCCGTAATATCGTGAGCAAATGTGTGGTGAAAGGAAGTAATTTTGACACCATTGTGAAGTTGCATGATTACCTGATACATGAATATGTCTCTGACATATCCGGTGCCCGGGATGCCTGCAGTTTGTTGATTGACGGCAGGGGCAACTGCTGGGCATACACTGTGGCGATGCATCTGTTGCTGCAGATGGGGGGCATACCGTCCCATATCGTCACGGGCTCCGCCAACGGCGGCCCGCATGCTTGGAATATTGTGCAACTGAATAACGGTGAGTGGTACCACATTGACACCACCTGGGATGACCCCATTGTGCGCAATCACGGCGGCGGCAATATAGAAAGCCACAAATTCTTCCTACTGTGTGATGAACACATGGGGCTTGACCACAGCTGGAACCGCGCGGTATTCCCCAAGAGCGGCCATAGCCACGCCTTATACTTCAAACGCCGCAATATCTACTTCACCTCTTACGAGGACTTCTGGCAGCAGGCTCTCCATGCCTATGGGAATGGTGACAAGGAGTTTGAAGGCTGGCTGAGTCATTATGATGAAGCGGAATTCCGGGCGAGCATGCAGAAAGTGCTCCGGAGCCAAAAAGGCCCGAACGGCTGCAGCTGGCTTCCGTTGAGTCGCTCAGAGGGAGCCGTGCGGGTTCAGTTTGAATAAAGCACATGAAGCCACGGATGCCGTCTGAGCCGGAGGGAAAACGTACACGCCGCAGGCGTGCGAAATCCTGAGTCCGCAGGACGGCAGAAGGTAGACGGGGGTGGAGCTGCGGCAGCAGCGCAACCCCCGGTTCACAACCAAGCACGTCATAGAGCCCGGAGCTGCATCGTGACCACGATGTGGCGGAGGTCGACAGACCCGGCGCAGGGTGTTAACCCGGAGCTTCTGCTGTGGCCGACAGACTGCCACGCAAACGAGATGGAGCGCACCCATGTGGTGGTGATGAATCAAAGCTCGGCGTTTCCTCTATGCATGCAAATGGAATCCTCTGAGCTTTTGCTGTTCTTTTTTTCGGGGTAAATGACAATTCCGCGCTCTCTGTCGGCCCTGCGGGACTCCTTTTTATTATCATACGATTTCCGGAGGTTACGCTGCCGGGGCAGCTCCACCTCCGGCTACTTTCTGTCGTCCTGCGGACTCTGAATTTCGCTCGCTACGCTCGCCGAGTCTTCAACAAATCTCATTTTCCGAAAAAAAAGGGGCTTCCTTTAAAATCGGATTCATCCTTCAATGCCTCATGAAATCTTTGGGACTCATGTGAGGTGGGAGTTTTTCGGGATAAATATGCTTGCCTGCCAGCCCTGTTTTGTGTTACCATGCAACACGGAGCGGGGATGTTTTTTGCCCGCATGTAGTTGATATGAAACAACGTCTATTTTCTATTTTAACAGCGCTGTTATTTTCTGTGTTGGTAACGTGCGCATGTTCGGGGTTATACCTTCAGGTGGAGCCGGTGCTGTTGCGTCTGGAACTCAAGACTGATAAAGTATTGCAGTTGCGCTGCTGTTATGCAACGGAACCGACAGAAGGGTTTTCTGAGAGTAAAACTGTGCGGAAAGAAGTCCCCTTGTCCCGTGACTATGCGGAAGTGGAGATAGAGCTTCCTGTCGCGAAGGTGTGCCGCGTGAAGCTGAACCCGGGGGAAAATCCCGGAGCGGTGAGTCTGCGGAATATTCGGCTTATAGCTGATGCAGAGAAAAAATGCTCGGTGGAGGATTTTACCGTAACCGGAGTGAATACCTGCCAACGGGATAATGGGATTTTGACACTGGAGGCATCGCGTACGGAACCGTGGCTTACGTATGAACCGGCATTGGAGGTTGCCCGCACGGCAACAAAGATGGATTGGTATATTTTCTTTATCGTGGTGATTCTGTCATGCATGCTGGGATACGGCGTGGGGAGCGCAGCCGGCAATAAATGGTGCCGGAATTCCCGGAAACAGGGAAGCGAGCGGGGAAGTCTGGTATATACGGTGATATTTTGTGTTTTGCTGGTGCTGCCATGGGTAAAATTGGATAAATCAGAAGTTTCTGTTGCCGAAAACCGAAGATTGGCACCTTTTCCGGTGCTATTGCCGGCCTGCGGCGGGGTGAATTTGGAGTTCGGCAAGGAATTTGATGCCTGGTTGCAGGATCATGCGGCTTTCCGTCGAGTCTTAACGTCTGCCTACTTTGATGTGAAGACGCGTCTGGCAGCTGTCCGCGAGACGGCGCGGGTGATTATGTATGATGACAACTGGATGTTCTCAAAGCAGTACCATGAGGCGGCTTCTGTTCAGTTTACCCCCGAACAGCTTCGGAAGATGACCGCCAATCTGAAGAAATTGAATGAATGGTGTGCGCAGAAGAACATCAAGCTCTACCTGCTGGTGTGCCCGACTAAGGAAATTTTGTATGCAGATTTCAATAAATCCGCCGCCAAGGGGGATATGCGGTGTGTGGAGCGTTTGCAGGAGCATTTGCAGAAAGAACTTCCTGAGCTGAAGTTTATATATCCTCTTGAAGCCATGAAAGCCGCCCGTCAGGCATCTCCCTCTGTGCTGTTGCATTATAAGTCTGATTCCCACCAGACGGAAGACGGGGCCTACATCATGTATGCTGAGACCATGAAGGTGATACAGCGGGATTTCCCGGATGTGCCTTTGGCGGACAAAGAAGGAGCGCACGTTCGTATTGTGCGTAACAATCTTGTGCTGCGGAGAGATAAGCCCTTGCAGAATTTGTATTATGAAGGCGGTTTGTACGAAAATCTGGATTTAACAGGAACCTCTGTGTTGGATGCAGAATATACTCATTATGAGAACGCTGCACCGGAAGCCGGATGTGTGGCCGGAGAAGAGCCCATGGAGTTCCGGTTCCGCTATCCGCAGGGCCGCTACAAGGCCATGCTGTTGGGAGATTCCTATTCATCTTACCAACAGCTCTGGTTCCGATACAGCTTTGCGGACATGCATCGTGTGCGCGCCAATAACGGAGTGAACGGCGGAGAAATGAAAATGCAGCGTTGGGAAAAGACGCTGAGCGATAATCCGCCGGATATCATGATATTGTGCATCTGCTCCGGTCGCCTGGATCTGCACTTGCCGGCACTTTATGATTAACCTTATCTGATAAAAATATGTTATTCAGTTCATTCTCATTTGTTTTTGCCTTTCTTCCGTTGGTTCTGCTGTTGTATTACATGCGACAGGGAACCGGATGGCGGAATAATGTGCTGCTGGCTGCCAGTTTGCTGTTTTATGCCTGGGGCGAGCCGCGCTATCTGTTGATTCTGTTGATTTCCGTGGGTATCACATGGCTGGCGGCACTTGCTGTCAACCATTGGCGGCGGTATGCGCTGTTGTGTATCACTCTGGCGTTGCTGCTGGATTTGGGGATTCTGGTATATTTCAAATACACTAATTTTATTTTAGAAAATATCAATGCCTTGTTTACGCACCAGGCTGACCCGCTGAAGGTGGTTATGCCGATAGGTATATCCTTCTACACTTTCCAGGCAATATCCTATCTGATTGATGTTTACCGACGGGATGCGCCGGTGCAGCGGAATTTTTACAAGCTTTTGCTCTACATTACACTCTTCCCGCAGCTTGTGGCCGGCCCGATTGTCAAATACTACGATATTTGTGACCAGATAGAGTCTCGGCAGGAGACGTTACGTAAGTTTACCTGCGGTGCGCGTCGGTTTGTTATAGGCCTTTCCAAGAAGATGCTGATAGCCAACACGATGGGTGAGGTGGCAGATAAAATTTTCACCCTTCCTGCCGAACAGGTGGATTGCCTTGCTTCCTGGGTGGGGGCAGTTGCCTATTCATTCCAGATTTATTTTGATTTCTCCGGGTATTCGGATATGGCCATCGGCCTTTGCCTGATGTTTGGATTCCGCCTGCCGGAAAACTTCAATTACCCCTATATATCCCGCTCCATAACGGAGTTCTGGCGGCGTTGGCACATGTCGCTTTCAACCTGGTTCAAGGAATACCTCTACATACCGTTGGGGGGCAATCGCGTCAGCAAAGGACGCAATCTGTTCAACCTGTTTGTTGTTTTCCTGACCACGGGAATATGGCATGGCGCGAGCTGGTGCTTTGTTATCTGGGGCCTGTGGCACGGTTTGTTTATCATATTGGAAAAACTGACCGGGTGGCATAAGAAGCAGGGGCATTGGTCACTGCGTGTGGCGCAGCATGGGCTGTTGCTGCTGGTGGTGCTGGTGGGTTGGGTGTTTTTCCGGGCGGAAACCTTGGGCTCTGCGCTCTCTTACCTGCAAAACATGTTTGGTATGGTGACTCACAGGGCAGATGCCGTTGGTGTGATTCATACCATGAACCATTTCACCTGGATGACGATGTTGCTGGCTGCCGTTTTGTCCATGCCGCTGGCGCGTCGTCTGGCGTATGCGGACGGTCGCCTTACCTCTGCGTTGTCCAATGTGTGGTGTGTTGTTCTTTTTGTCTGTACCTGGGCTACAATGGCGGCATCCACCTATAATCCCTTCATCTATTTCAGATTCTGACGGATACAATGCCTCTGCTCTGCTGTCTGTTACGGTGTAGGGCAGTAACGGCGGAGGATTGTGCTGTATTCACGGGCGGGGTTTGCCGACTCTCAGCGTCAGGTCTTGGACGGCCACTCCTGAGTGGCGAAGAATGCCGGAATGCTAGGGAACCGGTTGATGGCCTCTTCGCTTGGGTAAAGAGGGAGTTGCGGTGGTCTACTTGGGCGGCTGTGGTCCCAATAGGGCTCCAGGGAGTCCCATCCGGCATACTGGGCATAGCTGATGATAGGAGCGCTGAGAGGCATGAGAATAAGGCTCAACGGAATGTCAATGACTCGTGCCACCATTTGCACCGGCAGTAAGCATGTGTGAAGCGCCGTGTGGCGTTTTTCCAGATATCCGATGCTGTGCGGAGCTCCGTCAATGCCATAGAGCCCCAGGTGCTCTGCTTCTTTCGGGTTGAAATCCGTCACCTGCTGTAGTTTGGCCGTTACAACCCCCCGGGCTCCGTACTTGTCCCGTTGTTTGAAATGAGTGATGAACTTCTTATTGTTCGGTACTGTGTTGATTTTTGTTGCTTCAAAATAAATGGAAATCGGAGTATATTGTTTCAGTTCTCCAATGGTATAGGGCCGATTATAGGTTTCTAAGAGGTTCCAGATATCGGTTCCGCGAGAAAGGGGGGCCAGAAACTCGTAGCCTTTGCGCCGTTCCGGCACCCATACCACGGGGAGTTCTACGAAATAACGGTTGCCTTTGCGGTAGAGCTGTCCGCAGTACACTTCAATTTTCTGAGCTGTGGCTGCCTTGGGAACAATGCGGGGCACCTCCGTCCCGATGCTGCCGATGGTTCGGCCTAAATCTGAGTATAAGCAGCTGTTCAGAGAACTCAGGCTAGCCGCAATGAGTATGAGTTTGCGGAGTGATAACATATTAGTGGTGAAGAAAGAGTGCTGGCAGGATGATAGCGACGGTTAGTTCAAAGTCAAGAAAAATATCACTCTTGCGGCGGGCATTGCGTGACGTCCGCAAACCGAGGTAATGGTGATGTCCGGAAAAGACGGACGGAATGAGAAGCCTGCCGACCGAGTCTGCCGCGGATTACTGCTTCACCCGCCGGATTTTTGCGTTGACAAATCCCGTTGCTTTCTGTATACGGACAAGCATGAAGCTGTTTCGATTCTTGCTGCCGACGCTCGCTGCTGCCTCATCTTTGCTGGGGGCCGAGCGGGTCATGTTTGTGGGAGATTCTATCACGCACGGCGTGGGGGCCGGCTCGTACCGCTGGCCGCTGCACCGCTTGTGGGTGGATAACGGCATGAGTTTTGACGTGGTGGGGGTGCATGTGGGCAATCACAGCAGAGGGATTAAACCGGGCACGGAATACGGCGGCGTGGCATTCAATAATCGGCACTCTGCCATCACCAGCGAGCGGGCATCGGAAATTGCCGGACGTATCAACAAATCCGGTCGCCTGGGTAACAGCAATATCCACGATTGGCTTGGGTTGGATACCACATACACCGGTCCGTATCGCATTGACCCGGCTAAGCAGATGCCGGACTTGTTCTTTATCCTCATTGGCACCAATGATGCGCTGGGTGATAACGCGGGGCGCGGTGGCGTGGGCGCCGGAAAGAATCTGGCGCAGCTGAAGAAGAATATGCTTGGGGCCGGCGGGGATATGGATACCATTGTGGGGGCTATGCGCCGGGCGAATCCGCAGGCAAAAATCGTGGTGCTGAGCATTCCCGGCTGGCATGATACGAAGCGCCCGAACAATACGGCGGCGGCTGACTATGCAGCGGTGTTGGATTTCAACAGAGACTATGAAGTATGGGCCGCTCAACGCGGTCTTACCTTTGTGGATATCAGCAGTTCTCTGCGTGATTATACCCGAACGGATAAACCCGGAGTGGCGGTGCCGACTTTTCTGCAACCCTTTGACCACCTGCATCCCTCTCCGCAGGGAGACTTGATTATTGCCGGCGCTGTGGCTCAGAAAATGGGCTGGCCGGGGGCAACGGCGGGTCTGCCGCGCCGTGCGGTGGTGTGCAAAGCTGCTCAATCTCCCTTGCGCGAGGCGTGGAGCCAACAGAAAAACTCTGCCGGATTTACCTGCCGTATGAAGTTGGATATGCCGGCTCCGGATGAATCTTACCGAGGGGAAATGCTGGCGGAAATGACTTGCGGCAGCGGGCAGGTGCAGGTGCTGGACTGCGGGATTCGCTGGGGTAGGGACAAGATGCTCTGCGCCGGGCAAATGGGGAATCTTGTGGATGTGACCATGGCGTATGTGGCGGAACCGACGGAAACGGGTGCTGCCCCCGGTTACTATGTCTGGTGGGGAGAGAGGCTCATCGGTGAAGCGCTCCCGGGGCTTGCGGAGCAGGTGCAGCCGGCTCTTGAAATCCGTGGGGGAAAAGGTATCAAGGTGACGGGCGGAATGAGAGAGAATGAGGCGTGCGCCCCGCTTACCGCTGCGGCGGATTGACACGCGGTGGCGTTGATTACGCTTGCCAGGGCGGAGGGAGAGGAGTATAATGCGCGCCGTTATGAAACAGTACGCACAGCAACTTCTGCGTTACCCCGATATGGGGATTTCTCTGGACCTTTCCCAGCTGCCGCTCACTCCTGAGTTTTTGGCTGAGATGAAGCCGCTCATCGACCGCGCCTACAGCGATATCGCTGCGCTGGAGCGCGGCGTGATTGCCAACCCGGATGAGAACCGCATGGTGGGCCACTACTGGCTGCGTAACAGCGCCATTGCTCCCACCCCGGAGCTTCGTGCCGCCATTGACGGCCCGCTGGCTGACCTCAAGGCCTTTGCTGCGGATGTACTCAGCGGCAGGATTGTGGCTCCCAACGGTAAGAAGTTCAGCACCTGCCTGGTTATCGGTATCGGCGGCTCTGCTCTGGGCCCGGAACTGGTGGCGGATGCTCTGCCGGCAGACGGTCTCAATATGGCTTTCCTGGATAACACGGACCCGGATGGCATGTACAAGGTGCTGGATACGCTGCCGCTGACGGAAACTCTTGCAGTGGTCATCTCCAAGAGCGGCGGTACTCCTGAGACGCGCAACGGTATGGTCTGTGCCCAGGCATATTTTGCAGATAAGGGCGTGGCCTTTGCTCCGCAGGCGGTAGCTGTGACCGGTGTGGGCTCCACGCTGGACAAGGTGGCGGTGGCAGAAGGCTGGCTGAAGCGCTTCCCCATGGAAGACTGGGTGGGCGGTCGTACTTCTGAGACGTCTGTTGTGGGTCTTGTTCCCGCTTCTCTGCAGGGGGTGGATATTGACAGCCTGCTGAAGGGTGCTGCAGATATGGATGCCCGCACCCGCGTGGCAGATACGGCTTCCAACATGTCCATGCGCCTGGCACTGGCTTGGTATGCTGCCGGTGAGGGCCGCGGCAAGAAGGATATGGTGGTGCTGCCGTACAAGGACAGCCTGGTGCTGTTCTCCAAGTACCTCCAGCAGCTTATCATGGAGTCCCTTGGTAAGGAGCTTGATTTGGACGGCAAGACGGTGCACCAAGGTATCTCCGTCTACGGTAACAAAGGCTCCACGGACCAGCATGCATACGTGCAGCAGCTGCGTGACGGTATCAACAATTTCTTCGTCACCTTTATCGAGGTACGCCAGGCTCCCACGGACACGGTGAAGGTGGAGGGCGAGTTCACTGCCGGGGACTACCTGCAGGGCTTCCTGCGCGGCACCCGCAAGGCTCTGACTGAAAGCGGCCGTCAGAATATCACCATCTCCATTCCCACGGTGAATGCCTACACGCTGGGCCAGCTCATTGCTCTCTTTGAGCGTGCCGTGAGCTTCTACGCCAGCCTGATTCACATCAACGCCTACCACCAGCCCGGTGTGCAGGCCGGTAAGCTGGCAGCCAATGTGTTCCTGAAGCTTCTGGCCGCTGCCGAAGCTGCGCTGACTCCGGAACCCGCCACCGCTGCGGATATTGCCGCTAAGGTCTCCGCAGATGAGGAGGATACCTACCACGCCCTGGTGCACATTGCAGAATCCGGCAAGGCAAGCTGGACTCTGGGTGAGTGCCCATGCTGCGATACATTTGCCCGCGCATAACATCCGCGGTTCAGAACTCGTATTTTACATTCGCTCCCAACCGTTTATGGACGGTTTGGGAGCGTTTTTCGTCTCAACGGATATGTCAAGAATATGTCTGTTGCTGCTGGTAGGCTCCGTGTTGTTGCCGAGTTGCCGTACCTGTCCGGAATCCGGTATCTGTACCGTGAATCCTCCGCAAAGTATGCCGGAGGTCCGCGCTTGGTGTGAGGGAAAAGAGCTGACAATGGGGGCGGATACCGGATCGTTGTATCCGGCCGTTATTTTTCCTTTAACAGCTATTGATTTGGGGGCAAAAATCCGCTGGGGTAAACCAGTTCAACCCGGTAATATGGCGGTGAGGATGCAGAAAAACGGGGCTCCCCTTGCAGAAAATTGCCCCGTGCTGCATTCTTTCTTTGCAACCGTGGATGGTTTGGTCGGCTGGCCGGAGCTGCGCCGCCATGTCTGGCATTTGAATTACAGGGAAGGGAAGCATGAGTTCCGTGAAACGCTCCCGGAGGCGGTGAAACAGTGGGAGAGCATCCGTTTGCCGCAATGGGGGCGCCCGGTGGTGCAGATAGAGGGCGTAGGAGACTGTTTGCTGGACACCGGAGCCGTTCATGCCGTCTATCTGCCCGCATACCAATGGAAACGCTTCCTGAAATCATGCCCAAAGGCGCGCGTACTCCGTTTCAGAGGGGAAAGTCCGGCTGCGGGCGGTTATTTCACCATAGAGATGGTGCAGGTGAAGAATCTGGCACTGGGCCGCCTGCAGCTGGAGAATGTCATGGTCTGTGAAAGCCCATTCAGAGACTCACACATTGTGTTGGGAGCCGGTATTCTGGAGCAGGTGGAAGTGTGGTTGGACGGCCCGAATCGCAGGTTGTATTTCAGGCCGTTCAAGACTGCTTCATCCGGTCAAAAAGTCCTTTCTTTGCCGGTTTAAGCGCGCAGACTGCGATGGTGAAAACCAGCCAGACGGCCAGCATGGCAGACAGCGGCACCCAAGTGTGAGTACACACCTGCCAAGCTTCCCAAAGAAGCCAGAGGGGCAGGGCCAGCAGTATCGGCCAGCGCAGCACGCCATGGAAAAGCGGCAGGATGAACAGGATGACAATCAGGCTGATAACGGCGGCACTGTACTGTTTCCAGCCGCTCAGCAGCACATGTTCCTGCAGCGCATGACCGCCGATGACTCTGTACGCTGTTTCGTGGGTAATTTTTTCTGTTCCGGCAAGCTGGGAAACCGTGAGTGCTATGCGCTCCAGACGCTGGGGGGTATTCTGCTTCGGAGCAGGTTCCTCCATCACCACGCAGGCATTCTCTCCCAGTTCTTCAGGAAGTTTTTTGCCCCCCACAATATCCGGCAGCGGGAGCGTAAGAACCTTTGCCTCTGCAATGGCGGTGCGCCCGTGGCGGTCCAAGGGGCGGGTGATGCCGCCGTAGGTGATGCTTTCTCCCAATTTGACCTGCACGTCTTCCGGCTTGAGACCCAAACGCATGAGTGCCAAACGGAAGGGCAGCGTGGGAATTGTCTCACCATTCCAGCGAACCAGCAGGGGGAAAGACATTTTTTCTACAGCGGAGGGCTTGTGCGTGTGGGGCTCATCCTGCAACCAGTCCGGGGCCCAGACCACGGCCAGAGAATCCGGCGTGGAGGTCAGGCTGTTGGGCAGGGGCCGGTTCGCTATGGGAAGCCCGCGGGCATCTCCCTGCACATTTTCTGCGGGGATGGCGGATTGTCTCAGCTCCAGCGGGGTAAAATCCGGCTGCGCGGCGGTGCGCCCCCGAAGCCCTGCAACGGAATGCGGGAAGGACTGCATGACCCGGCAGAACATCTCGCGGGACATATCACCCGTCTCCTGCTGCCAGGTGAGGGGAGAGGAAAGGGCGATATCCTGAACCCCCACCTGCTTCAGGCGGTTGAGGAGAACCGCCATATCCTGCGGTCCCAGCGGCAGAGCGGCAAAACTGGCTGCGCAGGAGGCATTATTGAGCTCTACCATGCCCACCGTCGGGCAGATGAGCTCGCGGTGCTCCACCGTGTAGGCCTCCATCTGCGTTTGCTCACCGGCAGGAACCAACTGAATATGCTCTCCGTTTCGGGGGGTAATGCCATGAAGGCTGTTGGCGTAATCGTAGATTCGGTAATCCGGCAGAAACGTACGCACGATGAACCAGACGGCAATGATGAGCCCGGTCCATACCATGACGCCGATGATGCTGACGCGGCGTTTTACTTTGTGACGTGAAGAAGCCATTCTGCTGCGTTAGTGGCGGGAGACCCCGCTGGAGTGAGTGAAGCGGCGGTGCGGAGCGCCTTCAGCCCGGCCGGAATACGCTCCAGATACCACGGATTATTCATGTTGTACCCGATATTGGCAAAGGCTCCCAGCGCCTGCATGAGCCTCTGCATGGCACAGGCGGAAAAGATGTGCATGTCCGTTGCCGTGCCCAGCATCTGCTCATTGTACTGAAGCAGCGCATGGCGCTCTTCTTCCGGCAGCTCCATGTACGGATCATACAGCAGGGAGGCCAGATCATACTCGTAGCGCCCCATGCGCATGCCCTGGAAGTCTATGAGGAATGCCTGTCCATCCTTCAGCATGATATTCTGGCTCTGGCAATCACGGTGAACCGGCATGCGGGACAGCCCCGCCAGCCATTCCGCCATATCCTGCAGGGCCTTGTGCTGCAGGAACGTGTCTGCGGAAAGCCCCAGATGGCGTCCCAAAAAATGCTCTGCGAAGTATGACTGCTCCCAGCGGTACATGGGGGCGTCAAAAGCAGGCTGCAGTTCCCAGTCCGGTTGCAGCTGCCAGAAAGGCACCAGTGTATCAATCGCAGAACGGTAGGCCGCTAATCGGGCATCTGACGGGGCGTGCTTGAAATGCAGGATATCCGTTTCTCCCAAGTCCTCCGTAAGACATGCTCCGCAGTTGTCCGGCAGACTCCGCTCCGCCGGAATGGCAGGAACGCGGATTCCTGCTGCAGCCAGACCTTTAGCGGCGGGAAGGAATGAATTGTTGTCCGCGCGGGCGCCCGTCCAGTGAATAGCCATGAGCCCGTGCACGCGCATGATGCTGCGGCCGGATGCGCCGGATGCCACAGGCTGCAGCATTTCCGGCGTTGTTTCTTTGCCGGTGTACTGCTGTGCCAAGTCTGCCAGTATTTGGCGGGCGGATGGTGAATATCCGGTCATGAGTGCATCAATTAAGCTTGAAAAATTGCAGCGTTTCTTCTTCTTTCTGCGGTTCTTCTGCGGGTTGCGGCATTTCTTCCCGGTCCTCGGCATTTTCTGCCGGAATTTCCACCGGGGCATCCGCCGCAGGTGCAGCGTCATTCATGGGGAAATAACGCTCCGGAGACTTTCTGTGAGCAGGGCTCTGCTTGGGCTGCACCGCTTGTGCTTTTGCCTGAATCTGCCGTTTCAGCAGCGTTCTGTCGGCCATGCCGTCGGTCATCCGGTTCAACTGCAGCAGAATCTGCACCAGTAGCAGAATAACAACACCCACCGCCGGAGTCAGGAGAACCTCGGAAAGGCCTTCAAGAAAATTCGCTGCGTTGCTGAAACTTCCGTACATGCAGAAGCCCACCGTGTTGAGTAAACCACACAGCGCAAAGACAAAAGCAAAAATATAGCCCAAGTAGACAGCAAGGCGCATAACGCCGCCTATTCTACCAAATCACTTTGCCCTGTCAAGCTTTAGGCTTGTCCCCATCTCGCACGCGCGCGTGTTTTCGCATTGCCGTGACAAATAAACTTGACGGAATCCGCAGTCTCCGCTAGACTCTTTGTGACGAGAAATCCCTGTTTGCGCGCGATGTCCCGATTCATGAAAGTCATGCAGGTGCTGATTTTGCTGCTGCTGCCGGTGCCGGTGGCCGGGGTTTCGTTTGAGGTTTGTGAGGGTGACTGTACGGCCCTTATCCATGAGCATGCTCACCATCGGGCGGGAGCGTGCGGGCATCATCATGAGGACGCTGCGTTGAGAGCGGACGCCTCCTGCCGCTGTAGTCATCACCACCGTCATGAGCAGGTACGCCTGTTGCTGGATGCCGGAGAGCGACCCTCCCGTGTGGCTGTGTCCGTTGCATCCGTCGGCATGCCGTTCTTGTCTGTTCTGCTTCTGCACACCCCGGTGCGTGCCCCGGTTGCACCGCTGCAGGTGCCGCCGGAACGGAAGCTATCTCCAACCGGGGCGCATCTCCGACCTTTGATTTGTTGAGTGTCCGCATTTTGCCTGCGGACGCTGCTCCGGCGTCTGTGTGAGCCTTTTGTTTTTGGAGAATGTGATTAAAATTTACTTTTATATTCAATAATTTATGAAATTTATACGAAAAGAAGCCTGTGTATCCGGCAAACTCGGCATGTTTCCGGCGCTGTGTTTGGCTGCAATGGGGCTGTTGAGTGCTTGTGCCGTGTATGAGCCCGCTCCCATAGACCTGAACCGGGAGACGGCTGCATGGGCGAAACTTTCACGGGATTTGTGTGCCGGGCGGCACAGCCTGAGTATCCGAGAGATGCGCCGTATCGGCCTTTTGCTGAATCCGGAGCTGAACAAAGCGCGCCTTACCTGCGCCCGCAGTACATCTGTGGCAAAGTTTGCCGGTTTGTGGGAAGACCCTGCACTTTCTGCGGAGGTGGAGCGTGTGTTGCAGGAGCATGTGACCAACGGTGCCGTTTCTCCCTCTCTTTCCATTCCGGTGACCGGTATTCCCGCTATTTCTAAACGCATAGCAGAGCTGTACAAGGAGGCGGATTATTGGTCCATGCGGGAGAAAGAACGTGTTTATCTGGCCAATCTCGATACCGTATGCGCTAAGGTGCAGGTGACTCATCTAAAGCTGGATGTGCTGAAGGCAAGACTGCGTCAGGCCGAACAGGAGAAAAGCAAGGTGGGTGAGCTGTACCGCCTGGGGGAGGTCAGCTTTGCGGATTTTCAGGTGGTTACACGCCGCGTCAGCGAGTTGGAGAAAGATGTGCAGGAAATGGAGAGTGAGCATTTGCGCCTGCACCTGGAGATGGTGCAACAACTCGGTTTACACCCCTCTGTTCGGGAAATTGAAGTGGCGGAGACTCTGCCCCGCGGCGTGCCGTCCATGGTTGCGGCTCCCACGCCTGCGCAGTTGTTGGGAAGCCCGGCCCTCAAGGCTCAGTTGGCCACCTACGGTGCAGGGGAGGAGGAACTGCGGCGCGAAATCCGCAAGCAGTACCCTCAGCTGGAGATTGGTCTTAAATACGCGCATGACGGCGGTAATGACAAAATCGGGCCGGGCATTGGTTTCAATATCCCGCTCTGGAATCGGAACCGTGAGTCCATTGCCAAAGCAACGGGTGACCGCGCGGTCAAGAAGCAGGAGACGCTCACTGTCTGGCAGGATTTGCTCACTCAGGCTTCCTCTCTGCGCGACCGCGGACTTTTGGCGGAAAAGCATTGTCGTGAGGAGCTGAACCGCACCCGTTCCTTGGCAGAAGCTGTGGCTCACCAGCAGAAACTGTATGATTTGGGCGAAATCAAGCTGCCTGAGCTGGCAGATGCCCGCCATGAGCATTTCTCGCGTCGTATGTCGTATCTGGATTGTCTAATCAATCTCTTGGAACTGCGTACGCAACTTCAATATCTGAACCCTCAATTTACTGAAAAATAATGAAAGATCATCTTCTTATCATCGCTCTTGCCTCATTGGGCCTTGCTCCGGTTATGCCGGCGCAGGAGTCGCATGACCACGCCGCCCACGGCGGAGAAAACTGCTGCGGGTATGACTTGGTGAATGCTTCCGGTCGTCACCATGCCGGGGTGGAGCTGGATGGTAAAAAACTTCACGAAATGGCGCTTAAAGGTGCTGCCGGTGGGGCGACTGAATCCCATGACCACAGCAACTGCAGCGGGCATGACCACGCCCACGGTGCGGCCAAGCCAGCCGAAGAAACGCATGACCACGCCAACTGCAGCGGGCATGACCACGCTCACGGTGCGGCCAAGCCTGCCGAAGAAACGCATGACCACGCCAACTGCAGCGGGCATGACCACGCCCACGGTGCGGCCAAGCCTGCCGAAGAAGCGCATGACCACGCCAACTGCAGCGGGCATGACCATGGTGCTGACAGTCACGCCGACGGACCTGTTCTGGTGACGGCAGATGCTCGTTCACGCCAGATGCTGCGCATGGTGATAGAGTCTGTTCCGCAGTCTGATTTGGCCTTGACCCACAGTCTTTACGGCTATCTGACTGCAACGGAACACGCTATGGAGACCTATTCGCTGCCGTGCGCCGGCAGAATTTCCTTGTCCGTGAAGTCGGCGCAGAGTGTGAAGAAGGGAGATGTTTTGTATACGGTAGTTGCTCCGGAAGTGGGGGCTCAGGAGGCAGAACTCAAAACGGCTCAGGCGGCACTGCAACGCTGCAATGCGGAGCTTGCCACCCTGAAAACCCGTTTGGAAAAGCTCAGAGCAATCGGCACGGCTAACAGCGATTTGGAATCAGAATATAAGTTCAAGAATGCGGAGCAGGCCCAGCTGGTGCAGGGCGTGTCTGTGGCGGAATCCCGTCTGCGTATG
Organism: Akkermansia sp.; assembly: GCA_045635265.1. Classification (GTDB taxonomy): domain Bacteria; phylum Verrucomicrobiota; class Verrucomicrobiia; order Verrucomicrobiales; family Akkermansiaceae; genus Akkermansia. The sequence continues at coordinate 49,584 of JAZRBU010000020.1, read as the reverse complement.
CTGGTGATGGATGCTGAATTGCAACATCAGAACGGGATGACGTCTCTGGTGGTGCGTGCCAAGGGAGATGGTACCGTGCGCAATGTGGGTATCACCCAGGGCAGCTGGGGAGAGCAGGGTGCAGCCGTGGTTACCATGAGCAATACAGCGGCCATGGAAATTGTGGCAACACTCTACGCCGGTGACCACCCGCAGGTGGAGCGGGTTCGCGCTACCATGCCGGTGGGGCGTGAGCAGGTATCCGTGGAAGGTACTTGGCGTCTGGATGAACAGGTGGACACGGAAAAGCAGACCCGTAAGCTCTATTTCACACCGTCGGAGCTGCCTGCCGGGGCCCGTGCCGGGCAGCTTTGCCGCTTGGATTTGTATGCCGGCTCCGCCCAGGGCGGACAGGTGAGTATACCGGATTCTGCCGTGGTTCGGGTCGGGGTGGATGATGTGGTGTTCATCGAGGTGAAAGAAGGTACGTTTGCCATGGTGAAAGTTCATGCCGGAGCCAGTCGCCGAGGCATGACTCCCGTGACGGGGCTTGTGCCCGGGCAGCGCATCGTGGTGAAAGGCGGTGCGGAACTGCGCTATCTGTTGCCGGCAGACGGTCAGAAGAAAAAATCCGCCGGGCATTTCCATGCCGACGGTAAATTCCACGAGGGAGAGCACTGATTATGAGTAAACTCATTGAATTCTGTCTGCGAAACCGCCTTACCGTCATCTGCATCACTCTGGTGCTGTTGGCGGTGAGCGTATGGCAGATCAGTAAACTGCCGGTAGACGTCTTTCCGGAGCTGGAGGTCCCCCGTGTCACCATTCAGACAGAGGCCGGCGGTCTCACGGCGGAAGAGGTGGAGCAGTATGTCTCCATACCCATTGAATCCGCTCTGTCCGGTACTCCCGGTATTCGTAACGTCAGCAGTTCCTCCGGTATCGGCCTTTCGTTCGTGTGGGTGGACTTTGATTGGGATATGGATATTTATCTCGCTCGCCAGATTGTTTCCGAGCGTCTGGCAACCGTGCGGGAGTCCCTGCCCGAGGATGTGGAGATGGAAATGGCCCCCATCGTGTCCGTGACCGGTGAAATCATGCTGCTGGCTCTCACCGGAGATGAAACGGCGGACCCGCTGGAGGTGCGGCGTGTGGCGGAGTTTGAACTGCGAAACCGTCTGTTGTCTATCCCCGGTGTGGGGCAGGTGACGGTGCTGGGCGGGCGTCTTCCGGAGTATCAGGTGCTGTATGACCCGGAGAAAATGCGCCAGGCAGGAGTGACGCTGCCGCAGCTGCGGGAGACGGTGGAACGTGCTCAGAGTACGCTGTCTGCAGGCTATCTGGAGGATGTGGCGGGGCTGGAACTGCCGGTGCAGCAGGCATCCCGTCTGATTACGCCGGAGCAGTTGAAGCGAACCCCGGTGCCGGAGCATCCCAGCGGGGTGCTGCGTCTGGAGGATGTGGCAGAGGTGAAGATTGACGGCGCGCCCCGCCGCGGCAATGCCGGGTACCGTGGGCAGCAGGCTGTGGTGCTTTCCGTGCAGAAGGTTCCCGGTGCCAATACCATGGAGCTTACCCGTGAGGTGGATGCTGCCGTGCGTGAGTTTTCAGAGAGTCATCTGCCCTCCAACATGAAACTGCATGCGGATGCCTACCGCCAGTCGGACTTCATCACCCTTTCTCTGGAAAACGGAAAGCAAACGCTGATGATTGCCGCCATTGTGGTGATGCTGGTGATTGTGCTGACGCTGCTGAACGTGCGCACGGCGCTTATTACGCTCATCACCATGCCCATTTCCGTGATGCTGGGCATGACCCTGTTCCCCATGTTTGGCTTGGCTATCAATATCATGACGCTCGGCGGTCTGGCTGTGGCGGTGGGTGATGTGGTGGACAACGCCATCATCTTTGTAGAGGTAGCATGGCGTAATCTGAGCCGCAATGCCGCTCTCCCGGAGAGCGAACGCCGCAGCCGTTTTGCCGTTCTGATGGATGCCAAGGGAGAGATTGTCAGCTCTATTACATACTCCTCCGTCATCATTCTGTTGGTGTTCTCTCCGGTGCTGTTCCTCAGCGGTTTGGAGGGGCAGTTCTACCGTCCTTTGGGTATATCTTACATGCTGGCACTTGTCGCATCTCTGCTGGTGGCCCTCACACTGGTGCCGGTGCTTTGCTATATCCTGTTCAAGGCCGGTAAGAAGAATGCGGACGGTGACTCCACCACCACGCGATTGATTAAACGTATCTATGCTCCGGTGCTCAACTTTTGCATGCGGCGAGCCGGTTGGGTGTGTACGGTACTGATGCTCATTACGGCTGCTGCGCTCTGGTTGGGCAGTACCTTCGGCACCAGCTTCCTGCCGCCGTTCAATGAGGACTGCTACACGGTCTTCATCAACACGGTGCCCGGTACCTCTCTGGAGGAAACGGAGCGAGTCTCCCGCAGTGTCATGAGCGAACTCGGTAAGATTGAGGGCGTAAAATCTGTTACTCAGCGCACCGGTCGTGCAGAAAATGATGAACATGCAGAGCCGGTGAGTGCCTCAGAGCTGCTGGTGCGTGTGAATCTGGATTATGACCAGCGCAAGCTGCGGGATGACATAGATAAGGTGATTCACGGTATCCCCGGTACCAGCGGCATGATTGGTTTCCCCCTTGCTCACCGTATTTCTGCCGCTCTGTCCAACTCCAACTCTGAGATTGCCATCAACATCTATGGCTCGGAACTGCCGCAGATTCGCAAAGCTGCCGCAGAAGCCGCCAAAATTCTGGAGGGGCTTCCGGAGGTGGCGGATGCACGCGCCAATCGCGAAGTGTTGGTGGATACCGTGCGTGTCAATTATAACCGTGAGATTCTCGCCGCCTATAATCTGTCGGTGAAAGATGCGGCAGAGCAGATTTCTGCGGCTTTGAACGGCGCCAAGGTTGGGGAGGTGATTCGCAACCTCGACCATTGGAACATCATGCTGCGTCTGGCTCCTGAATTGCGCGTGAGCGAGGACGATATCCGCAACCTTCAGCTTGTTGCGCCGGGGGGCAAGACTGTGCGACTCTCTGAAGCGGCAGATGTTTACCGAGAGGAAGCCCCGAACCTCATCCTGCGCGATAACCGCCGCCGCAAGGCCATGATTTCCTGTAACCCTTCGCCGGATTCCAACCTGGGAGACCTGGCGGATGCCTGCCGTGAGAAGCTGGACCCCGTCATGAACGCCATGGGTTGTTCCGTGGACTACGCCGGCACCATTAAGAGCCGAGAGGAAGCCGGAAACATGCTGTATGTGCTGGGCTCTGCCGTGTGCGTTCTTATTGTGCTGCTGCTTTCCAGCTCTCTGGGAAGCGTGCGCCGCGCCCTGATTACGTTGGTGAACATTCCGCTCTGTCTGGTGGGTGGTATTGTGGCTGTGTTTCTGGCTTCCCCGGAAACGGTGAAATCCGTGCTGAGCGGTGAGTCCTATATCCCGCCCATTCTCTCCGTCAGTTCTCTGGTAGGGTTTGTGACGGTGATAGGTTTTGCCATTCGCTCCGGTCTTATCATGCTCAACCGCTACCGCTCTCTGGAGCAGGAAGGTATGGATGCTGAGGAGGCCATCCGTTCCGGCTCTTTGGAGCGTGTGATTCCCATCATGATGACCTCTCTCACCACCGTCCTCGGCCTTCTGCCACTGGTATGGGCCAAGGACCAGCCCGGCGGTGAGTTGCTGGCACCTCTGGCCATCGTGCAGTTCGGCGGCCTGGTTTCTGCCACCATCCTGAATCTGGTGGTCATGCCCGCCGTCTGCAAGCTCTACGCCCGCTGGGTTCCTGCAGAAGAGAAGTAATTCATTCTCATATTATACAAAAAGCCGTTGCCCTATTGGCAACGGCTTTTTTGGGGAAACTTTGTATCGCCTTTTTTACTTATCCGCAGTAAGCGGGAAGCGGTGGGAGAGGGGGTAGGAGTCTACCTTGATGAGTTCTACGCCGTACATAGCGGCAATTTGGGGGGCTTTGGAGGCGGCGTAGTCTTCTCCGTAGTAAATGGTTTTGACTCCGTGCGCGCAGAGGGCCTGCATGCAGGAGGTGCAGGGCATAGTGGTGCAGGCCACGACTTTGGCCTCCCCCCGCTTGAAGAGGCTGCAGAGGTTGATTTCTGCGTGGAGCATGTATTTCTGGCGCTCTTCGCGGGAGTCCCAGAAACCTTCCGGGGCGGTAAATCCGGGGAAGAGCCCGTTGTAGGCGGTGCCGATGACTCGGTTGTCCTTGTCAAGCGCGGCGGCACCTACCTTGCGGAAGGGGTCTTCTGAGCGGAGGGCTGCTACATGAGCCAGAGCCATGACATATTCCGGAATGGGGAGACGTTTCATCGGCGTGGGCGGTGTGTTCAGTCGTTATTGTCTGAGGAGGAATGGAAGCGGTCAACGGCATCTGCAAGGAATCCTTCTGCCACCAGCTGTTGGGCGTCCCGGCGGGGTATGCCGCGGGAGAGGAGGTAGAAGAGCTGCTCTTCATCCATGGGCGCGGAAGCACTGCCGTGGGAGCAGCGTACTCTGTCTGCCAGAATTTCCAGACCGGGCAGGGAATGAATGGTGGCTTTTTCGCTCAGCATCATATTGCGGTTGCTCTGGTAGGCATCCGTATCGTGAGCCCCGGGGCCCACATAAATGTTGCCGGCAAAGATGGCCGTGGCATTGTCCTCCACTACATTCTTGTACAGTAGGTCGCTGGTGCTGCGTCCGGCGGTGTGAATCTGGCGTGTGTGCTGGTCCAGCACCTGGTCGCCGCTGAGACGGTTGTGCGAGTAGAGGCGGATGTCTGCGTCTCCCTCGCTGTGCAGTACTTCTGCAATGGTCTCTTCACGGGCCCAGGCGTGGTTGCTGTGTGTGGTAATATGGCGCACCTTCGCCTGCACGGCGGAGATGTTGGTGATGTTCATAGCACGGGAGCAGCCGCTGCCGCATTCCTCCAGCTCAATGGCGAGCTCTGCGCCCTCTGCCGCCTGGATGATGCGGGTGCAGACCATGCATCCTTCCCCGCGGGTGATGTGACGCTCGCGGATGCGGGCGGCGGCACCGGGTGCGGCGATGATGAGGGTGGTGGGGGTGAAGAGACTGTCCGTCTCGTAGGTAATGGTGATAGGCTCGGTTATTTGTCCCTCAATGAAAAGGGCTGCGCCCTTACCAAAGCGCTGCAGGTGCAGGCCGAGAAGGCGGTCGGAGCCGATGGTGGACATGAGCAGCTCGCAGTCGGCGTCTTCTTTGTCGATGTGGTCGGCACAGCCGGAGGCGTCCTCGATGGTGACACTTCCGCGTGAGGGCTTGTTTTTTGAGTCTGCCAGCAGCTCCGCCAGTGCGGCTGCGTGCTTGTGAGGGCGTCCGAAACGCCAGTCCTCATTCAGTCTGTCCGGGGTGGGGGCAGAGAGCAAGCGTGTCTGCGCCTCCACCTTTTCCATGGCGAGCTTCATATCGTTGCCTGAATCCGGGAAATCCATGATAGCGAAGAAAGAGTTGAGGTTGAATCAGCCGATGGAGTCTTCCATTTCCAAATCGATGAGACGGCGGAGTTCCACGGAGTATTCCATGGGGAATTCCTTGACTAAATCATTGATAAATCCGTTGACGGCAAGGCTCATGGCCTGGGCGCGCGTGAGCCCGCGCTGTTGCAGGTAGAAGAGCATTTCTTCATCCACCTGAGAGACGGATGCCTCATGCTGCACGGCGGAGGCGTTGCCGTTGACGGTGATGGCGGGGTAAGTGTCTGTTCTGCTGGCGGCATTGATGAGCAGGGCATCACATTCCGTGTTGTTTTTGCAGCCCTGCATGCCTTTGAGTACGGTCACCTCTCCGCGGTAGCTGGCACGCCCCTGACCGATGGAGATGGACTTTGCCACAATGTTGGAGGTCGTTTCCGGTGCGGCGTGAATCATGCGGGCTCCGGTATCCTGTACCTGACCGTCATGGGCGAGCGATATGCTGACCACCTCTCCTCGAGCGCGGCGTCCCTGCAGGACAACGGCGGGGTATTTCATCGTGAGCCCGGAGCCCAGATTACAGTCAATCCAGCGGATTTCAGCATCCTCCATGGCAAGCCCACGCTGGATGACGAGGTTGTACACGTTGGTGGCCCAGTTCTGGACGGTGACGTACTGGATTTTTGCGCCCTTGAGTGCCACGAGCTCCACCACGCCGGAGTGCAGGGTAGAGCTGTCATACATGGGGGCGGTGCAGCCTTCCATATACATGAGCTCTGCGCCCTCATCGGCGATGATGAGCGTGCGCTCAAACTGGCCCATGCTGGCTGAATTGATGCGGAAGTATGCCTGCAGCGGTTGTTGCAGCTTCACCCCTTTGGGTACATAGATGAATGAGCCGCCGGAGAAGGCCGCGTGATTGAGCGCGGAGAACTTATTGTCACCCACGGGGATGACCTTGCCGAACCACGGGCGGAAGATATGCTCGTATTCCTTGAGGCCCTCTGTGGAGTTCACGAAGATGACCCCCTGCTTGCTGAGCTCCTCCCGCATGTTGTTGTACGCCGTTTCGGAGTCGTACTGGGCATCCACACCGGCCAGGAAGGCTCGTTCCTGCTCCGGCACACCCAGTCGCTCGAAGGTGCGTTTCACTTCGTCCGGCACCTCATCCCAGCTCTTGCGGGGCGGTGTGCCGTGGGAGAGATAGTAGCGGAAGGAGTCAAAATCCACGTTGCGGATGCCCTCCGGAGCCCAGTGATAGGGCATGGGCATCTCATTGAACTTGCGCAGTGCCTCCTTGCGGAACTCGCGCAGCCAGTCCGGTTCGCCCTTGGCATCACAGATATAGTCGATGGTGGCTTCCGTCAGACCGTAGCCGGCATCGTACTTGTGGTTCTCCGGGAAAGAGAACTCACCGCGCGTGTCCAATTGGAACGGTGATTCGACAGACTCGTCCATACCGCGTTTACTCCTCCCCGTTCTTGACAAAATCGAAGCCGTTCTCCTCGATGTAATCCACCAGCTCAAACCCGCCGGTGCGGACGATGCGCCCCTTGTAGAGCACATGCACCACATCCGGGCGAATGTAGTCCAGCAGTCGCTTGTAGTGGGTGATGACCATGAAGCTGCGGAACGGTGCGCGCATGGCGTTCACGCCGTCGGAGACAATGCGCAGGGCATCCACGTCCAGACCGCTGTCGGTCTCATCCAAAATGGCGTAGGTGGGGTCCAGCATCATCATCTGCAGTACGTCGTTACGCTTTTTCTCACCGCCGGAAAAGCCCTCATTCACGGCGCGTGCAGTAAACTTGGTGTCCATGCCGAGGCTTGTCATGCGGCTGCGCAGCTGCTTGTAGAAATCCACCACATTTATCTCCTCCCCCTTGGGCAGACGCGCCTCCAATGCTGCGCGCAGGAAGTTGGCATTGGTCACACCGGGAACTTCCACCGGGTATTGGAACGCCAGGAAGAGCCCGGCGCGGCTGCGTTCGTCAACGGACATGGCCAGCAGGTCCTGACCGTCCATTTCAACGCTTCCGGCGGTGATTTCGTAGGCCGGGTGTCCGCAGAGTACTTTGGAAAGGGTGGATTTTCCGGAGCCGTTGGGGCCCATGATGGCATGCACCTCTCCCTTGGGAATTTCGAGGTTGATACCGTTGAGGATATCCGCGCCATCCTTGACGCGGGCGTGCAGATCTCTGATGATCAGGCTCATATTATGCAGGTTTGACAGAATCGGGGATGTAGCCGTGCAGGCAGGCATCCATGCGGCAGACTCGAGTACCCTCGGGCAGTTCGAAAACATCCTCCGGGCGCAGCCCTTCCTTGAGCTGTACGTCTATCACGCGGTTGTTGACTTCGTCTTGCATGTGGACATGCGGGACAAGATTGGCGCAGTAACGTGAGGGGCCGTTGTCGAAATGCAGGTGGTTGATGATGCCTGCATCCGTCATGGCTTCCAGACTGTTGTAAACCGTGGCAAGGGAAATGCCACTGAGGTGTTGGCGGCAGCGCTCGTAAATGGTGGCTGCTGTGGGGTGGTCGCATGAGCTGAGTACCACTTCCAACACCACATGGCGCTGGCGCGTCATGCGAACGCCCGCTCTTTTGACCAGCCCGGCGGCCTGGCGGCGGATGGCGATTGGTGTATGTGTTGCAGTCATCTTATGATGTGTTTTTTATAATGGTTATAATTCGGCGCGCAGGTATTATATACATATCTGAACGGATTTTCAAGGCAAAAACGCGCACATGCCGGCATAAGTTGAGCAATTTCTGCAGCCGGGGGATAATTGCCTTGCTCAGGCTGCCGTAATCTGTTATGTTTTCGCAGAATCACCGGGCTATGGAAAGTATACTGAAAGAACTTCTGCAAGGGGTGCTGACGGATTGTCTGCTGGCCCCGGGTGAACGCGAGAAAAAACGCCTCAGGCAGTTATCTGCAGCCGGTCCTGCACCCGGCAGCGACCGAGCAGTGGTGTATGGTTACGGGCTGAGTTACGTCGGGTTGATGTTGGGTGCAGTGTGGGGGGCTATGTTGCTGCCCGGGGCTACGGAAGCATCACTTTTCGGGTATGCACTCTGTTACATGGTCGGCTCACTGCTGTTGGAAATTTTGTTGTGGTTGTATACGCTGGCGGTGAAGCGCAGCGGGTGGCGGGTGTTGGCTGCGTGTTCTATTCGGCGTGATGCAAAGGGCAGGGTAATGTGCTACTATTCCGCTCGCTGGAGATGGTTTTTCCGTAGCTGGGGAATTATTTTTCTGCTCCTATCTGCGGCTGCGGGGTAAATCTGCTTAGTAGAGGATACCGGCAGCCTGTTTTCGTTTGACAATCCCTGAAAATATGTGGTAAAAAGGGGCGTCCCGGATATTGTTTGTACGAGAACTTGTCCGCGTATATTTCGTGCGGAATGGATAATAGCCGTACTGTCTGCTTATGAAACAGCCCCATACACCGAAAGCTAAGTCATCTTCTCCGTTTGTTTTTAAATCCGCAAACGGTGGTGGTGCTGCGACTCGTGTCCGGAAGCCTGTTCAGAATGAGGATTTGCTTACCGTTCCGCAGCGTCGGCAGGATACGGAGGCTTTTCAGGGCCGGGCGGGCTCTAAAGAACTGCCGGAGGGACGTGTGCTGTATGAGCGTTACCGTGTGCTGAAGAAAATTAACAGCGGTGGGTTTGGTATCACCTATTTGGCAGAGGAGCTTACCGGTGCAAAGATTGTGCTCAAGGAGTATTTCCCTCCTCTGTTTGCGAGCCGAGATGCGCATACGTCCACAGTAGTGCCCCTTCCAGGCTGTGAAAATGATTATTTCCGCTATCTTGAACTCTTTGAGAGAGAAGCGAAACAGTTGGCATCCATGCATCACCCCAGCATCGTGAGTCTCTCTGCTGCTTTTCAGGAGAATAATACGGCGTATTATGCCATGCCGTACATCGGTGGCGGCTCATTATCTCAGGCGGTGAAAGCCATGCGTGCCGGGAAGGTGTATCTGTCGCAGATTGCGGTGTTGCACATTCTGCGCTCACTGCTGAACGCTCTGGACCACATGCACAGCCGCAAGCTGCATGGCAAGCCCATCTATCATCTGGATATCAAGCCGGGTAATGTTCTGCTGACTGATGAGGGAAACAAGTCTGTCCCGGTGTTCATTGACCTGGGCAGTGAAAATATGGGTACGCCGGGCTTCATGCCGTATGAGCAATGCCTGAACAATGGCAGCGGAATCTGCCCCGCGACGGATTTGTTTGCACTGGGTGCCACCATGTACATGCTGTTGACCGGGCGTAAGCCGAATCCGCATGTAGACCGTGATAACCGCATTTCTTCCGAGCCGGTGCAGCAGCCCCGACTGACGAAGGATGAGACGCTGAGAAAACGCTATGATGAGGAATTGCTGGCCGGTATAGACAGAGCGCTTGCCTGGGACCCCGCAGACCGTTTCTCTTCTGCGCGGGAGTGGCTCTCTGCGCTGGAAGATGTCTCCATCCGTTTCTCTGACCAAGGTATCAGCGTGTCGCAGATGGTGCATCTGAGTAATTCTTCTCTGCCGCATCAGACGGAAACAGTGCCGCCCGGTCGGGCTCCCTCTGCCGCCAAAAACGGTGTTGTTCGGAAAGAAAACCGCCGTCAGGATTCCGGTGACAGCCGCCGGAAAGGCGCGCATCCCATCGCCGTATTCGGCTGTGTGCTGGTGATTCTGCTGGGTATCCTGCTGCCGTTTCTGATGATGGATTTCCGGGAGGAATCTGAGGAGACAAGCTCCGCTCAGAACATGGCTCAGGGAGCCCCGGTAATGAATTGCACGGCCGGTGCGGATGATGCCTATTACGCCGTAAAGGGGAATAAGCATTATCAGGCACTGAAAAACTGCGGCTGTAACAACTGTGCATCGCATGTCCGTGAGCTTGATAATTTGTGCTATGTGGCACAGGGTGCGCGGGAAAAAGCAGCATACAATGATGATGCCTATCAAGTGATGTCTCTGTGTGTCAAGGAGAATGACTGCGCGGACTGTAAACGAAAAGTTGCCGCTCTGGATGAAGATTTCAAGCGGTGCCGTGTGGATGATGCCGCGCGCAGTCGTGCGAAATATAATGATTCCACCTATCGGGCCATGCAACAGTGTGTGCGCGAGCGGGGATGCAGCAAATGCCGTGAGCAACTGGGCAGAATGTGCTCCGTTCCCAAAGCGGATAAACATTTTGCCGTGCGCGGAGACAGTACCTATGATGCCATGGTGAAATGCAGCAGAGAGAAGGATTGTAAGGATTGCTCCCAGCATGTGCGGCGTTTGGATGCCGCTGCGCAGCGGCGGCAGGAAAATAAGCCCCGAGACAGCCGCATGCTGACCAATGAGAAGGCTGCGGAATATGCCCGCCGCCATGCCGTGAATGCGGAATCCAACGATTTGTCGTATGTTTACAGCTATTACTCCAATCCCGTGTATCTGGACAGCTTTGGCCGGAGCTTCTCGCTCAGCGAACTGGAGTCTAGCTTGCGCGGGTATGTAGGTAAATGGACTAACAGAACATTCTCCGTGGTGGATGCGGCATACAGAGATAATTACCTGGAGGTGCGCTTCCGCTACAATCATTATACGGCTGCCGGGAAGAATAGCAATGGATATTGCAAGTGTTCCCTCAAGTTTGATGAGAATGGCAAGGTGACGTGGTTCCGGGATGATTCAAACCGGAATTATATGCCGGAGTTCTCTCCCGGGCTGACTCGGGTGCGCTTCTGATGCAAGCGCCGGGCTTGACGATTGCCGCCGGAGCCGCTATACTGGCGCCATGGCGATAGAATCTTTTGATGGAGTGATGCCGGAGCTGGAGGCCCCGGCGTTTGTGGCTGCGAGCGCGGACCTGATAGGCAGAGTGAAGCTGGCACCGGATTCTTCCGTATGGTATAATAGCACCGTGCGGGCGGATGTGGCGGATATCATTATCGGCCCGGGGTCCAATGTGCAGGATAATTGCTGCCTGCATGTGGACTATGATATTCCCTGTGTACTGGGGAGCCATGTGACAGTTGGTCACAGTGTTACCCTGCATGCCTGCACGATTGAGGACGACTGCCTGATTGGCATGGGGGCCGTGGTGCTGGATGGTGCCGTGGTGGGGAAGGGCTCCATAGTGGGGGCTCATGCGCTGGTCACGAAAAATACCATTATCCCGCCGCACAGTCTGGTGTTGGGTTCCCCCGCCAAGGTGGTAAAACAGCTCCCGCCGGAATCCGCTGCCGCCAACCATGCCCATGCGGCAGATTATATCAATCTGGCGCGCAGATTTGCCGAAAGAAGGTGATTTTTGCTCAGAATACGCGTTTTGTAGCGGAAAAATGGCTGAAAGGGCTTGACCGGAAAGGCGTTTTATCATAAAAAAAGGCTATGCGCATTGTAATGATGGCAACCGGGGATATTGCAATCCCCACATTTCAGGCATTGGAGCGAACAGGTGAGCTGGTAGGGCTGGTGACTCAGCCGGATCGCCCGGTGGGACGACACATGGTGATGACGCCTCCGCGTGTCAAGGTTTGTGCGGAAGAAGCAGGGATTCCCGTGCTCCAGCCGGAGAAAATGCGTGATGCTGAGTCCGTGCAGGCATTGCGTGACCTGCAGCCTGATATTGTGGTAGTGATGGCCTATGGGCAGATTCTTTCTCAGGAAGTACTGGATGTGCCGACTGTGGCGTGTATCAATGCTCATGCGTCTCTTCTTCCGCGACATCGTGGTGCGGCCTGTATTCAGGCAGCGATTGAGGCCGGTGATGATGAAACAGGTATCACGGTCATGCATGTGGTCCGGAAACTGGATGCCGGAGATATTATCTGCCGAGCGGTGATTCCCCTGCAGGGGCGTGAAACCGGCGAGTCTTTGCATGATGACCTGGCTCTGTTGGCTCCTGCCGTGGTGCTGGATGCCATTGAGGGGCTGCGCACCGGTACGGCAGAGCGAGAGGAGCAGGATGAAAGCCTGATGACCTATGCGCCCAAACTCCTGCGTGCAGACGGTCAGCTTGATTGGTCTCAACCCGCTTTTCAGGTGGCTCGCAAAATCCGCGCATATCATTCCTGGCCGGGTACGTTCACCATTTATCCGTCCGTTCACAAGGGGGTGGATAAAACGCTCAAAATTTATCCTCCCGTGGATGTGTTTAACCGCTATAAAAAGCCTGCCGGGTGTCGTCCCGGTATGGTGCTGGAATCCGGCCCGGACGGCATGATTGTATCCTGCGGCGGCAGTCGCGGCGGTGCTATCCGTATCATGACCATGCAGCCCTCCGGCGCCCGCAAGATGAATGCGGAAAGTTTCTTTGCGGGGCATAAGATTATGCCCGGTGCTATTCTGGGGCTTCCTTCTGAGCAGTAAGAAAAATCGGCAGAGGCAGAAACAAAAAACGCAGGTTGCAACACCTGCGTTTTTGTCGTTTAGAATTTCGCGGCTTAGATGGTGAGCTCTTCCTCCTCCTCCGGCTTTTCCAGCGGGGCGTAGACGATTTGGGCCTGAGTAACGCGGCGTCCGTCCGTTCCGGTGACGGTGATGAGGTAATCCTTGAGTCGCACCTGTTCGTCACAGCGGGGCAGGTGGCCGAGACGGTCTGTGATGTAGCCGCCGAGCGTTGAAACGCTCTCACATTCCACCTCTCCCACATTGGGCAGCTCTTCCTCCAGGTCAAAGAGGGTGAGTGAGCCGCTGGCGATATACTGTCCCTCTCCGATGCAGAGGAAATCTCGCGTGGTTTCCGTTTCAAACTCATCGCGGATATTATCACCCACCACTTCTTCCACCACATCATCCAGGAACACCAGCCCCTGAGCATCGCCGTATTCATCCACCACCAGAGCAAAGTGGGTCTGCTCTTTGGAGAAGAAATCCAGCAGAGTATCCAGTTTCATGGTGTCCGGCACCACCTTCAGCTCACGGTGGACGCGGTGCAAATCATGGTTCTTTTCATGCAGCATGCGCAGAACGTCCTTCACGTGTATCCAGCCTTTCACATTGTCCAGATGCCCGGAAACGAGCGGGAATCTGCTGTGGCGGCTGTTGGTCACACGCTCCACGATAGTCTCAAAAGGTGCCTCGATATCCAGCACCTCCACATTGTTGCGTGGTACCATGATTTCATGAACCGAGCGGTCGTTGAGCTCCAGCGCGTTCATGGAAATTTCCGCCTCAGTTTCCGTCACTTCGTTTGTTCTGCCGCTTTGCTCCACAATGAGAGCAATTTCTTCTGCGCTGTGGGCCACGCTGGAGTTGTAATGCGGGTCCACGCCGAAGACGCGGTGAGCAATGAAGTTTGCGGTGTTGTTGCAGAAGCGGATAATCCATGACGTGTAGTGTGCAAAGCGATACATGGATGTGGAGGTGCCCATGGCTATCTGCAGCGGGTGGCGGATGGCGATGCTCTTGGGTACCAGCTCACCCAGTACCACGTGTGCAAAGGTGAACAGAATATATGCCAGAGAATAGGATACAACGTGTACCACTGCTTCGGAAAGATGCAGGAAGTAGCTGAGCGGCGGTGCTATGAGGCTTTCAATAAAGGGCTCACCCATGGCGCCGAGTGCCAGTGAGGCAATGGTGATGCCTACCTGATTGGCGGAGAGGTAGGTATCCAGATGCTTGACGATATGCAGGGCATTCTTGCGGCGGCGTGCCTGAGACTTGCTGTCATCCTCCTGTTCTGCCAGCTGGCTTTCACGCACTCGCGCACTGGCAAATTCATTGGCTACGAAAAAGGCGTTCAGGAAGAGGAAGAAGCTGATACCCACGATGAAGAGAATGATGGAACCAATGCTGGGGTACTCCCATGTCACTTTGGCAGCTTCTTCTGCAGTCAGGAAAAATTGAAAATCGGTCATTGTAGCGGTTGAAACAGATAGGTAGAATAGGGAAATGGGTCAGAGTTTTTCATAGACGCCCTGGTCGCGCTTCTGCAGCACGGTAAACCCTGCCTTGCGGGCATCCGTAATAGAAAGGGGCGCAGAGATTTTCGGCACATTCACCGTGCCGATTTTTTTGCGAACCGGATTCTTGCAATACATACACCGCGTATGCGGCTCCCGGCTCAGCGGTCGCATTAGTTCATAGCCCCTGCGGCACATCGGGCATGATAGGGATGCGTCATCAGGGTTTTCGGAAATATATTCGTACAGAGGCATAGCTTAACGCGGACTATTCGTAAAGAATAGTCCGCGCAGAAAAATTGTCAAGTAGATAATGTGGCTTACCAGCTGGACTTGGTAACACCGGGAATCATACCGGCGTTGGCAAGCTCGCGGAAAGCAATACGGGAAAGATGGAAGCGACGCAGGAATGCGTGACGACGACCGGTGAGCTCGCAACGGTTCACGAGACGCACGGGGGAAGCGTTACGCGGCAGCATCGTCAGTCCGATGTAGTCGCCCTCAGCCTTCAGCTTAGCACGGAGGTCTGCATAACGAGCCGCGACAGCTGCCTTCTTCTTGTTTCTTTCGATCCAGCTTTTTTTTGCCATAACTTTGTGGGGCTGGTATTTACAGCAAAATGGGAAAAAAGTCAAGCTGAATTTGGAATTTTCGTGTCTTTTTATTGAATTTGCTGACATTTCTACCGTTTATGAAACAAAGAAGACGGGCAGGGGGTCATTGACGAGGTAAGGAGAAGACATGGATTCTACGACACGACAACAAACAAGCGGTGCCCTGAAAATGGGCGTATTTACCCTGGCCATGATAAACGTATCCGCCATTGTGAGCCTACGCGGGCTTCCGGCAGAGAGTACTTATGGCCTGAGCTCGGCATTTTATTATATTTTTGCAGCCATATTCTTTCTCATCCCGGTATCGTTGGTATCTGCTGAGCTGACGACGGGCTGGCCGCAGAAAGGTGGTGTGTTTCGCTGGGTTGGGGAGGCATTTGGGCCCCGGTGGGGCTTTTTGGCCATTTGGCTGCAGTGGATTGAGAGCACCATCTGGTTTCCGACGGTACTGACCTTTGCCGCGGTATCTCTGGCGTTTATCGAGCCGAATCAGAGCTGGGATACGGCAGTTTCCGCCAATGCGGAGTATGTTTTGGTGATTGTGCTGCTGGTATACTGGGGAGCCACGCTGCTGAACATGCGCGGTATGGGGCTCAGCGGCAGCATTACCAAATGGGGAGCACTGCTTGGAACGGTGATTCCCGCTGCGGTGCTGATTGTGTTGGGCATGGCATACTGGGCTATGGGTAATCCGATTGATATTTCCATGAGTCCGTCAGGATTTTTTCCGGATTTGAGCAATTTCAACAATGTGGTGCTGGCTGCCAGTATTTTCCTGTTCTACGCAGGTATGGAGATGAGTGCCGTCCATGTGAATGACGTGCAGAACCCGCGGCGAGATTTTCCGCTGGCCATCGGTCTGGCGTCTGTCATCACGGTGTGTATATTTGTGTTCGGCACGCTTGCCATTGGCTTCATCATCCCGAAAGGGCAGATTAATCTGGTGCAGAGCCTGCTGGTGGCGTACGATAAATTGTTTGTCTGGCTGGGCATGCCCTGGCTGGGGTCTGTGATAGCGCTCTGTCTGGCATTCGGTGTGCTGGCTCAGGTGGTGGCATGGGTGGGCGGTCCGTCCAAGGGCTTGCTGCAGGTGGGTTGCGCAGGGTATCTTCCCCGTTTCATGCAGCGCACCAACAAGTCCGGCGTGCAGGTGAGTATCCTGTTGATTCAGGGGATAGTGGTGACGCTGCTTTCCGTTCTGTTTGTGCTGCTTCCCAGTGTGCAGACGGCGTACCAGATGATATCTCAGTTGACCATCATCCTCTACCTCATCATGTATATGCTCATGTTTGCGGCCGCCATTTATTTGCGTTACAGTGAGCCGGAGGTGCCGCGTTCCTTCCGGATTCCCGGCGGCCAACGTTTGGGAATGTGGGTAGTGGCAGGTGTGGGGCTCATCGGCAGTTTTCTGGCTTTCGTGTTCAGTTTCATTCCTCCCGGTCAGATACCGGTGGGAAGCCCGGCACTGTATGTGACGCTGCTGGTGTTCGGTACGCTGATTTTTGCCGGCATTCCCTTTGTGATTTATGCCGTGCGTAAGCCGGAGTGGCGCCGACAGGATGTGGACTTTGAGCCTTTCCGTGAGAAAAAATGAGAGAAAGAAAAGGAGCTGCGACCGAATGGACAAATGTTGCGCCGTTGCAGAGTGTGGGGTAATATCCCCATGTTATGATTGTTCAGACAATAAGAGAAAGATTATATGAGGTGGTTTCTACCAAAGCAAACGTGATTTTCGCTCCGGATGGCACTGTCATCTGCATGGCGGACGCCGATACGCGAATTACCTTTGTGGCACCGGCTTCCTTTGTGGAGATGAGCGATGACGATGCGAAGGTGACACCAACTTTTAACCCGGCCCGCCGACTGTTTCGCCTGCAGTCGGCGGGCACCCATTTGCCCGCTTCACGGTCAAAGTACAGCCGCTGCGCCTCTGTGGCGGAAATGCGGCAGGTGCAGACGGACTATGTGGCCGATATTGCAGACGGTATCTGGTATTATACTCTGGAAGCGTTGGAAACGGGGGATTCCGCCTTTGAATCCGTGGTGGGATTGAGAGAGTTCCGCGTGAGTCTGCCCGCTTTGCGCAGCGGGTACAGGATGTTTTCCGGTTGCATTCTATCGCTGGAGAGTGTGCGTTGCATTGCTCATTCCCTGCCGCCGGTCATAAACGGAACGCTGACTTTGGGGATAGATGTGCGGTTGATGCGTTCTGCCCCGCTTCAGGAGCTCCTGAAGCAGATGGAGAGCAAGGGGTGGCTGCTGGAGGTGCAGTACAATACGCCTGCCGGAGTACCCATTCTGGCGGAGTTGGAATATCTGCAAAGTTCCGGTAAGCAATTTCTGCTGATTGATGAGCCGTTTAAAAAGGGTACCGGTTTTTCGGCAGATGCCTGCTTTGCGGATAGCCGCTTAGCCCAAAACAGTTATTATCTCTATTTTTACCATCTCGTCTTTAACAGCAGTTATAGGCTTTATGCAGGATTGAACGGTACGGCTCATTACCTTCACAATGACGAATACGGCAATTATGGCAGTCTACTCAAGGCTTATTCGTCTGACGGCCGCTGCATGTTCAGTTACAACTTTTTGAGCTCCGGGGAAAAGGTGCTGAAGACATCTGCCGGAACATATAACCAGGCAATTACCGCAGCCTATGTAAAACAATCTTCCAAATTCCCCATTTTAGGGCTATGGAATGAAATGACCGGGGCCAACTCGGCGATTGCCTGTGAGATGCGGATATACTCTCTGCAGATGTCTCAGGGTGGGGAAATCACGCGGGATTTGATTCCGGTGCTGGATGAAACCGGTGAGGCCTGTCTGTTTGATAAGGTGTCTCAGTCCTATTTCCGGAATGCGGGAAGCGGTGCGTTTTCCTGGGCTCTGAAGCCTGCGCCCATGATGCGGAGAGGCCGCTCTGCGCCGTTGCAGCTGCCGCGCTCGCCTGTTTGGGCCCGGGTGGCTGCAGACGGCTCAACGGAATGGTGCCACTACACGGGCAATCCGGAGGGCTGGAGCCGCTTTTCTTCGCCGGAAGAGGCTATGGAACTTTTGGGTAAAACCAAAGAAACAGAATGATGGAAACAAACACAGACAAAATAAGTTGGCTGACCGGGCTGTTGTCCGGTTGGGGTATCCGTGAGAGTTGGGCAAAAATCATTGCCGGAGCCCTGATTGGGGCGGCTTCTGCCATCGGCTGGTTGAGCTCATTCTGAAGGTGTGGCACTTAAAACAAGGGGAGGGAGGCCTTGCGGCTCTCCCTCCCAAAATGTTTTGAGTTGCTGCTCGTGAGGAGTCTTAACCCTCGTAGAGTTCCTTGATGCGGCCGATGAGGGCAAAGGCATGGCTGACCATGGCTCGCGTCTCATTCAGCAGGGTCAGATAGAGGATGCCGTTGCGCATGCCGCTTTCATCCTCTGCGTGGTGCATGAGGTGGCGGGTAATGCAGTCTGCAAAGTCTTCTCCGAGCTGATCCGTCGTCTCCAGCATGGAGGCAATACCGGCGTAATTCCCGGCCTTGAGCATATCCGTGAGGTTGGGATAGAAACGGCCGATTTTTTCAGTAAGTGCCAGCAGGTCCTTGCCCTGAGCCTCGTTGAGCCCCTCGTGGTTGTTATCAATGTGGTTGTAGGCAGCCTTCACGAGGGTGAGCAGTCTGTCACTGGTGTTGATGGAGATTTCCGTGATGCGGAAGATGAGCTGACCGCGGTCCGCCAGTTCCTTGGGAATGGTTGGCAGGGTGGGCAGCACCTCGTTCTCGCGGATGAGATCCAGCTCCCGTTTCAGGGAACGCGTCTTCTTACGCAGTCTCTTGAGTGCATCTCGGTCTTCCTCCAGCAGGGCTTTCACCATGGCCTTGTAGATGCCGACCATGCGTCCCAGACGCCCGGCAGCGGAGGCTCCGAACTCATGCACGGAGGCATCTTTGTTCACATCCAGCAGGCGGATTTCCTGTTTCTCTGCGCTGCTCAGTACGGAGGATTTGATGAGAAGAATGCCGCCGATAACCACCATGATGACAATGCCCCAGAAGCCGCCGTAGGCCATGATGACAGCCACCAGGAAAGAGGCAAGGCAGGCGCCGATGGCGGTGATGAACCAGCCGCCCACCACGGTGAGCACGCCGGTGATGCGGTACACGGCCGTATCACGTCCCCATGCACGGTCTGCCAGAGAGGAACCCATGGCCACCATGAAAGTGACGTAAGTGGTGGAAAGGGGCAGTTTCATCGTCGTGGCGATGGAGATGAGCAGGGCGGCCACTGTCAGATTGACGGAACCGCGTACCTGGTCATACAGCGCGCCGGATTCTTCCTCCGGAGCCAGCGGCGCGAAGCGTTTGGAGACAAACTCCGCTACGGGTTTCGGGGTGATACTTGCCACAAAGCGGAAGGTGTTGAGCGTGTAACGCACCATCACGCGGGCAGGGGAGCTGGAGCCGAAACGCTCCTTGCTGGTATTGGAGGAGGAGAGCTTCAGCTCTGTCTCCGTTACCTTGCGGGCCTTCTTGGAGAAGAAGAGGGCGGCCACCATGATGAGTCCGGCGCCCACCAGATAGATGAGGTCTGCCGTCTGCGGTTGTGTGAGCCCCGTCATCTTGAGCGTGTCAAGGCTGCCGCCGGCGGCCAGCGTGTCGCTTGCAATACCCATGGCGGATTTGGCGGCCATGAACACACCGATGAAGTTCACCAGGTCATTGCCGGCAAAGGCAAGAGCCAGTGCGCCGGTGCCGGCCAGTACGGTGAGACGCAGGGTGTTCACGCGGAACCCGTACTGCAGAACAGCGGCCAGAATGCTCCAGCCGACAAAGCAGCAGGGAAGCACCAGCGCCATGTTGGTATCAATGTACTGCATGATGTCCTTGGGCATGATGGTGCTGTCCTTCAGCCCCTTGAAGATGGCAAAGTAGGTGATGGCGGTGAAGGCCATGCCGCACCACAGCGGCCCGATGTAACGGAAGGTGCGCTTGTAATGGAAGCTGAACAGCAGGCGGGAAAGCCACATGACGGTAGTGCCGGTGGTGAAGGCAATGGCCACGGAGGCAAAGATGCCGGTGACAATACGGAAGGCGTTGCCGCTGTTGATGTAGTCGCCGATGTTCTTGTCCGGGGCATTACCGCTGCTGTACAGAGCCATACCCAGTGCAGAACCCAGCAAGGCAAATACCAGCGCAATGGTGGTGGAGGTGGGCAGCCCCAGTGTGTTGTATATATCCAGCAGAATGACGTTGGCAATCATCACCGCAAGGAACAGAATCATTACCTCATGAAAGGTAAACTCCTGCGGAAGGAAAACACCGCTTCGGGCTACTTCCATCATGCCGCTGGAGAATGAAGCTCCCAGCAGAACACCCACGGCGGCTACTGCCACCACAGCGTTAAATGAAGCTGCGCGGCACCCCAGAGAGGAGTTCAGGAAGTTACAGGCATCATTACTCACGCCCACAATCAGCCCGAAGACCGACAGGAACATCAGCAATCCGTATATCACATAATAGATGGTGTCCATGTGTTTGAGTCACTCTACCATGAAGCCCTCGCGTTTTCAAGTATAATCGCGCTTTTTTCTTGTGCGGGGGCATTCGGCGTGTTAATCTCTGCACATGGAAACTGCCCGGAGAGAGGAATGGCACCGCGCTGCAGAAGCGGGGGATGCGTCTGCTCAGTATGAGTACGGCTTTGAGTTGTTTTACGGGGCCGGAGATGAACCGGGTGGTTTGCGGTGGCTGAAAGAATCTGCTCGGCAGCAGTTTCCGGCAGCTTTGCTGGAGTTGGTGTTTATTCATCTGGACGAATCCGGAAGCGGGCAGTTTTATGCCCCGAAGAAGGGGGTGGAATACCTGTTACAGGCGGTGGAGCTGGGGTATGCTCCTGCTATAACCCGTTATGCCCGCGCACTGGAGGAAGGTGATGGCGTGGAGCAGAATATCCCGGAGGCTTTGAAGCACTATATCGTTGCTGCGGAGGATGGTGAGGGTGAGGCTGCCTATCTGGCTGCAGATATGCTGCGTTTTGGCAGGGAGCCGTACCTTGCCCCGCAGCCTGAGCGCGCCATGGAATTGTTGCGGAAGTCTGCGCAGTTGGAAGATGTCCAGGGGATGTTTGAATATGCCCGGTGTCATGAGGAAGGAAGCGGCGTGGGCAAAGATTTGGGGGAGGCTCGCAAGTGGTATTTGCGGGCTGCAGAGCAGGAGCATACAGAGGCATGTCTGTATGCCGGCGTCATGCTGCTGGAGGGCATAGGCGGAGATGCGGATGCCCCGCGGGCTGTAGCGTTGCTGGAAACGGCTGCGGCGGATAATCATGTGGAAGCCGCTTATTATCTGGCCGGGTGTTGTATGGAAGGAACGGGAACGGAGCGTAACCCCCGCCGGGCGTTGGAGTTGATGAAACGGTGTGCAGATGCTCAGTTCTTTGACGCCGCAGAAATCCTGTCGCAGTGGGAACGGGGAAACCGTGTGCGGGTATCTCCCCTGTCTGAGCGTTACAGAAAGAAGTCTCTGTGGACTGTACTTGGGTGGACGGTGTTATGGATTACCGTGCTGCTGTTGATTTTTGCCGCCGTAAATGCGTGGGAGCATTCTTACGCTTTTTAACCTTTCAGCAGTTCCCGTGCATGGGCCATGGCAGAGGTACCGGAGGTGCCGAGCATGCGCATCAGCTCCGCCACGCGGGCGTCTCCGTCCACTTCTTCCAGTCGGGAAACGGTGCGCTCGTTTCGCAATCCTTTGGATATGAGGTAGTGATGCTGTGCAAGCGCAGCCACCTGCGGGAAGTGGGTGATGGCGATAACCTGGTGCTCAATCCCCAGTTCCCGCATTTTCAGACCTACAGCTCGGGCAATTTCACCGCCCACGTTGGCGTCTATCTCATCAAACACCAGCAGCGGTGTGTCATCCTGTCCGGCCAGCGCACTCTTGAGTGCCAGCATCACTCGGGCCATTTCACCGCTTGAGGCAATGAGCCGCAGCGCTTTGAGCGGTTCCCCGGGGTTCGGTCCGAAGAGAAAATCGCATTCTTCCAGACCTTGGGGACCGGGGTGGGGCAGGGTGGTGAGCTGTACGCTGAAAAGGGATTGCCGGAAGCCCAGCTGGCGAGCGTGGGTCAGGAATTCCTGCTCCAGGTGCGGGGCTGCTTTGCGACGGGCGGCGGAAAGTGCCGTTCCGGCCTGCATAGCGGCACTGTAGGCATCTTCCTCTGCTTTTTTGAGCACGCGCAGCAGTTCTTCCCGGTTGTCCACGGCATCCAGACGCGCCCGGCACTCGCAGAGGTGCTGCTCAATGGCTTCAAAATCTGCGCCGTACTTGCGTTTGAGGGAATCCAACAGGGCTATGCGGTTTTCCAGTTCTGCCAGTTCTGCCGGGTCGCATTCCAGCCGGTTCACATAGCTTTGCAGCTCGTCTGCCAAAGTCTCCACCTCTTCAATCAATCCCTCCAGCGGAGAAATCCAGCGGTGGCAGTCTGCATCCAGCCTTACCAGTTCTCTGCCGGAGCGCACCAGTGTGTGCAGTTTGTCCAGCAGAGAGCCTTCCTCTCCGTCCACCATCTGAGCCATGGGGAGCGCAGTGTCCCTCAGACGGTTGGCGTTGCGGGCGCGCTGCCAGCGGGCTTCCAGCCCTGCCACTTCCTCTGCGGTGAAGGCTGCGGATTCTATTTCTTCTACCTGGTGGCGCAGGAAGTCCAGCTCTCGCTCATTGGCCATTTCGTTCTCCAGCAATTCGCGGTAGGCGGTGCGGGCATCCAGCCAGCGGCGGTAGGCAGCGCGGTAGTCTGTGAGCAGTTCCGTGTCTTCGGCAAAGGCATCCAGCAGGCAGAGCTGTCGCTCCTGAGAGGTGAGCGAGCGGTGGGAATCCGGATGGTGCATGTCCACCAGTCCGCCGGCAATGCGGTGCAGCAGAGTGAGCGTGACCGGGCTGTTATTGATGAATTGGCGGTTGCCGGTGGCGGTGATGACACGGCGGATGAGCAGCTCTCCTTCCTCACAGGGCGGCACCCCAACCTCTGCCAGTTGGCTGTTGAGCTCCTCTGTATTCCGCAGCCGGAAAATAGCCTCAATGCTGCACTGCTGTTCTCCGCTGCGGATGAGACTTTTATCTGCCCGCTCCCCCATAACCAGTGAGATACTGCCCATGATGACGGATTTGCCTGCACCGGTTTCACCGGTGATTCCCAGGAAGCCTTCTCCGGGTTCCCATGTCAGTTCATCCACGAGTGCGAGATTGCGTATCTTGAGCAGTGCGAGCATATTTAGCTTTCAGTTCTGCACATATTATGGCATAATAAGCGCGGAAATCAAATCCCAATTTTAATGATGAAGGTAGTTTTTCTTGGCAGCGGAACGTCCACCGGGGTTCCGGTGATAGGTTGTGAGTGCCCTGTTTGCGTGTCGGATAACCCGCGCAACAAGCGCTTTCGCTCCTCCATTTTGGTGAAAAGTGAAACTACGACCATTCTGGTGGATTCCTGCCCGGATTTACGGGCACAAGCCTTGCGTCACGGGCTTACCGCCATTGATGGTGTGGTCTATACCCATGAGCATCTGGACCATACAACGGGATTTGATGAGATGCGGGCCTTCTGCTGGAAACGGACGGAGCGTTTGCCTCTGTACGCGGGGACGTCCTGCCTGGCACAGTTGCGCTGCATGTTCGGCTGGGCTTTTTCTGAAGACAACACCTATCAGGGCTATATTCGTCCCGCTGCACATGACCATGGCGGCAATCCCTTCACCATCGGGGATATAGAGGTGATTCCCGTGCCGGTGATTCATGCTACCGTGGAGACTTTCGGCTATGTGTTCCGCTCCGGCGGCCGCAGTTTTGGCTATGTGCCGGATGTTCAGGAAGTGCCGGAAACTTCCCGCTCTCTGTTGGAGGGGCTGGACGGATTGGCCATGGACGGTCTGCGCCTGCGTCCCCACCGGACCCATTTCAACGTGGAGCAGAATGTGGAGCTGATGCTTGCTCTCAAGCCGAAACTCGGGCTTGTCACCCATTGCGGTCATGAGGTGGATTATGATGTCCTTTGTGAGATGCTGCCGTCTTTCATGACTCCTGCCTATGATGGACTCGAGCTTGATTTTTAATGCTTTGTGAGTAATGATTCGTGTTTTTTCTACCCGGGCAGGAGCTGCGACCGGGTGGACAACGCGTGACAATTGCCGGAAATGTGCTTAAATGTACCCGGCAAGAGCATGCTGAACGGAGAATTCCGTTGCTTAGTCAACGGAACCGGTGATGCGGGCCGCACGGCCGGACTCCGCCCCATTGGGGTGGTTAATCCATTGTAGCCGATTTGCCGTCAACTAACAACAAACCCTAATATACGACAATGGCAGACATTGAACAGAACTATCAGATTAAGTATTCCGAGAAGTGGGGCTCTTACCTTCAGCAGGAGGCTTCCCGTCTCGATAAATATGTGACCGTGGAAACCGGGCTCAGCGGCAAGATGGTGGCTTTTGACCAGTACGGCCTGCTCTCTTTCACGGAGAAAACCGGACGCATGAGCTCCACCGTGTTGGATGAAGCCCCGACTACCCGCCGCGTCATGTTCCCCCATATCTACACCAAGGCCATCGGCTTTGATGAGTTTGATTCCAAGAAGCTCGCCAATATCGATGTGCCGGTCAGCAAGACCATCGAAAGTCTGCGCGCTGCCGCCGGGCGTACGATGGATAAGGTGATGCTGGATGCCTATCTTGGGGTGGCCTACACCGGAGAGAATGGTACGGATGCCGTGGCATTCCCTGAATCTCAGGTGATTGAGAGCGACTACGTGGACAGCGGTACGGCCGTGGCCTGCAATCTCACCGTGGGCAAGCTCCGCAAGGCCCTCTCCATGCTGCAGAAGGCGGAAGCCTGGAGCGATGAACGCCGAGCCTATGGCGATGAGCTGGTGCTGGCCTGCACGGGCAGTCAGATTAACGCATTGCTGCAGCACCCGGAGGTGACCAGCTTTGATTACAATACCGTGCGTGCGCTGGCTGAGGGTAAGATTGATTCTTTCCTCGGTTTCCGCATCATTCGCACGGAGCAGCTGCCGCTCAGCGGTGGGGTGCGCTCCTGTCTGGCGTGGGTCAAGAGCCGTGCTCAGTTCGGTATCTGGGATGACTTCAAGGTAAAACTCTCCGTGCGGGATGATTTGGATGAAGCTCTCCAGATTCGCGCCAAGTTTGCCTGCGGTGCCACGCGTCTGCAGGAAGAGGCCTTCGTCCGCATCGATTGTGCTGAATAATCAGCCGATTCACTGCAGATAAGGAAGCCCCCGCAGAGATGAACCTGCGGGGGCTGTTTTTTGTTAGTGAAAGTACCTGCTTCGCGGCCGGAGACGAGGCATCCGGACGGCAGGGAAAATGGGAATTATGCTTTTATGTAGCCAATGTAGGGGAGGTTGCGGTACTTGCCGTTGTAATCAAGCCCGTAACCTACGAGGAAGAGATTCTCACAGTACAGCGCACAGTAATCTGCCTCAAACTGCACATGGCGGCAACCGTTTTTGTTGATGGCTACGGTAGAGACAACGGTGGCAGCTCCGTTGGCATACAGTGCCTCACATACTTCTTTCATGGTGAGTCCCGTGTCCAGCACATCGTCAATCACCAGCACACGCTTGCCCTTGCAATCCGGCAGTGCTCCGTGCCATTTGAGCTTACCGGTACTGTCCATTCCCTCGTAGCTTGAGATGCGTATAGTCTGCAGCTCAAAGTTTGGTGGAAGACAGCGCAGCAGGTCAGAGGTGTACCATACGGCACCGTTTAACAGACAGAGTGCCAGCACTGGCTCCTCATCGCCGAATCGTTCCTGAATTTTGCCGGCTACGCGCTGAATAGCTTCCTGAATCTGCTCGGCTGTATAGAGAGTATGGATGTTCATGGCTTACCCGCCGGGGGAATGGTAAGGGCTTTTGCGGTGTTACTGTCGTGACTCACCAAGGATATACCATTCCGGATGAAAGGTCAAGCTTGGAGCCTATTCCCTCAGCCGCTGAATTAGATTCCGGTTAGAACTTTTAACTGTACATGCGGTGTGGAATATGCTAGCATGCGGAGCATGACTAAACTCAACACGCTCATGTTGATGGCAGCCATAGCTCTGGGCGGCTCTGCAGCGGCCGGTCCGGAAGCCATGCAGAACCTGCAGAAACCGCAGGCCGGTGTCCCCGCAGATTTTTCCTTTGGCGGGGAGAATGGCTGTGAGTTCATGCTGAATGGGAAAGCGTTCCAGATTCGCAGCGGTGAGATTCATCCGCAGCGCGTGCCTCGTCAGTATTGGCAGCACCGTATCCGCGCCGCGAAGGCCATGGGGCTCAACACGATTGCATTCTATGTGTTTTGGAACCAACTGGAGCAGAAGGACGGCAGCTGGGATTTCAGCGGAATGAATGATATTGCCGCTTTCATTGATTTATGCCAACAGGAGGGCATGTGGGTACTCTTCCGCCCCGGTCCCTTTGTGTGCGGTGAGTGGGATATGGGCGGCTTGCCTTCCTACCTGCTCAAGAATGGACCGGCGGAGCTGCGCAATACGCGCAATCCCGAGTTTATGGCGGCTCAGACCCGTTATCTGGACAAAATGGCGGAGATTGCCATCCCCCGTCTGGCAAAAAACGGCGGCCCCATCCTGATGATTCAGCTGGAAAACGAATATGGCAGCTATCGCTCCCCGCATGATGAGGTGGCCTACATCGAATGGCTGCGCGATTACTGGAAAGGAAAGGGCGCAGAGCGTTTCTATCTCTCAGAGGGCAGCTCTCCCATGCACCTGCGCTTTGTGGTGCCGGAGGTTGCCGTGGGGCTGGACCCGGCAGAACGTGAGAGCGACACGCGCAACGCTCGAAAGGTGGTGAAGAATGCGCCCGTTTTCTCCAGTGAGACATATCCCGGCTGGCTGCGCCACTGGGGGGAGGGCAATTGGCTGCCCACTCGCGGTACTCTCAATTCCGTGCGTTGGTACATGCAGAGCGGTTTCTCTTTCAATCTGTTTGTGCTGCATGGCGGCACGAGCTTCGGGCTGACGGCCGGCTCCAACTCGGATAACAATACCGGTGCCAATTTCATGCCGGATCTCACCAGCTATGACTACGGCTCCCCTATCGGTGAACACGGCAACCTGACGAAAGAATACTTCGAGTACCGTGACATCATCCGCAAGGCGCTCCCCGCAGAAGCTAACGTCCCGGAGCCGCCCGCTACGCCGGAAACCATGACCGTGCCGGCCTTCACCCCGGAGTTGGTTTGCCCGTTCTTCCAACTCCGCAAGACGGATGCCGGGCGGAGCGAGCTGCCGCGCACGCTGGAGAGCGTGGGACAGAATCAGGGTATTGCCGTCTACACCGCCGTTGTGCCCGCAGGGGAGGCCGCCCGTCTCCACATCACGGTGCGTGATTATGCGCAGATTTACCTCGGTGCCGACCACGTCGGCGATATCGACCGCCGCACCAATCCAACCGGCATCGACCTCCCCGCCCGCAAGGCTCCGCAGCCCCTCACCGTGGTGCTGGATTCCTTTGGCCATGTGAATTTCTCCAATTTTATTGAGAAGGATAACAAGGGTATCATCGGCCCGGTGAAACTGGGTGATGCTGAGCTGAAGGGCTGGGACATGAAACTGCTGCCGCTGGATGCCGCAGAGCCGCAGCCCGGCATGCCCAACCGCATGTGGACGCCCAACCTGAAGGGCGGTCTCTTCCGTGCAGAGATTGAGCTGGACAAAGTGGCGGATACTTTCCTGAACATGGAGAAATGGCCCAAGGGCTATGTGTGGGTGAACGGGCATCTGCTCGGCCGCTACTGGAACATCGGCCCGCAGTTCCGCCTCTACTGCCCCGCTGAGTTCCTGAAACAGGGTAAGAACACCATCACTATTCTGGACACCATGACCTCTGCCCCCGCTCCCATTCGCGGTGAGCTTGAGCGCAATATGGAGGTGAAAAAGGTGACGGAAAGTCTTAATAACCAGTGGTAACACGTGTGTGTCCGGGCGGCTTGTCAAGTTGTCCGCCGGACTCCGCTGCCAAAAGCAAAGCCCGGGGCGCAAGCTCCGGGCTTTGCTGCATCTGCCGGCTCCACCCTCTTCTCATGCAAATAGCGAAACCGGCCGGAGAAATGATGTCTGCTTTATTTGACGGCTCCCGGCTCCTGCCGTTCAGGCAGCGCTTGAGAATGATGAGAAGCATTTGACTTCATGCTTGAGAAATGGTCGGGAATCTTGTTGTTTTATTCGGCTGGTGAGCTGGTGGATAGATTCGTTGCCCGGAGTTATGATTAGTTTTTGCTTCAGAGGAAAAGTAGGACTGCAAAAATGAGTAAAAGATTATTAAACAGTGAAATCCTGTTGCAAATTGACTTTTTCCTGAAACAAAAAAGCCCCGGTGGCCGTGGGGGGCGCACCGGGGCAGGGGGGGGAGATAAAATTACTTGGTCAGGGAGATGAGCTCCATCTCAAAGATGAGGGTGGAGTTCGGGCCGATGCTGCCCGGACCGTTGGCGCCGTAGGCCAGATTGGCGGGGATGGTGACGCGCCACTTGGCACCCACGGGCATGAGCTTGAGGGCTTCTGTAAAGCCGGGGATGACCTGGCGGATGTTGAACTTGATGGGCTGCTTGGACTGGTCGAACACCGTGCCGTCCACCAGCGTGCCCTTGTACATCACCTCTGCGGTGGGGGCTTCGCCGTGCTTGGCGGCGTCGTACTTCTCCTCACCGCCGGGGGTCAGGATTTCATACTGGAGACCGCTCTCCGTGGTCACCACGCCGTCCTTCTTGCCGTTTTCCTCCATGTACTTGCGGCCGATTTCGAGATTCTTGGCGCCCTTTTCATCTGCACGCTTCTGGAGCATGGCGCCGAACTCGCGCTGGATGGCCTGCACATCCGCAGCCATGATTTCCGGGTCCATGCTTTCGTTGAGAGCATCTGTGATGCCCTTGGCAATCATATCGCCCATCAGGTCATCGGCCTTGACCCCGGGGAGCATCTGCGGCAGCATCTGCCCACCCACGTGGAAACCGACGATGTAGGACATCACTTTCTTGATTTGTTCCATATCAGACATGCGGGCATTTTAGCATTTTCCCAATGCTCAAGGCAAGGCGGGGCAGAGTCATAATGAAAGGTCGAGGAAGAAGCGCTCAGTCCCTGTCCTCTGTCAGCAGGAGGTACGGCATGTAAACAAGAGCCACGCCGGTGGTGCAAATGCCTTCTCCCAACCAGAGAACCGTATTGAGTGCGGGACCCACGGTGTAGGTGACGGGCATGCGGACGTAGTTGAAGAAGCTGCGTTTTGTCGGGGCGTATTCCGCCGTGTCGATGGGCCAAGGCAGCCGTTTGCTATTGCTGAAAGGCAGGCCGATTCGTCTGTCTGCTTCTTTGCTCAGATAACAGCGGCGCGCAGAGGCCTTGTCAAAATCCCGCTCATGCAGAATCATCGGGGTTCCTGCAGGCAGGGAAGCCGCTTTCAGCCCGAGGTAATCTTTCACCTGCTGAGGAGTCAAGGCGAGGTAATATACCTCCGTGTACAAATCGCGTTGCTTTTCCTGCGGCCATTGCGAAGAAGCTTTGCCGTGTACAATACGTATAGGGAGGCTTCGTTCCTTGTACTTGTTTACCGTTTCGAGGTAATATACCCCATTGAGCTCATAAAAAGGTGTCGCCCAAGGTTTGCTGTCTTGCTGATATGATACCTCCTTACCCCATGCATCCATTTTGTCGCATAGGTTGTACTCTGTCAGAAGCGGCATGCATGCCGTAATGCCGACACCGATAGCCGGAAGCACGAGGTAAAGAAAAAATCTGTTCAGATAAGTATTCATAGCGGAGGCGTGCAGACAGCGGTGCCCTGTTATAAATTGAGCCGCTGAGCGTTGCTTATTGTATCACAGACGGGCCGGAGAAGCAATGCCAAAATCCCCTGCCAATAGGTACATAATCAGGCAGCGGTGTCTTTGCGCTTTCCTTTTTTTCTGCGGTATGGTAGAATCCCGGCATGCAGGAGACTACGTTCGGACTCATTTCTCTGGGGTGCGCCAAGAATCAGGTGGATTCTGAAATTATGGTGGGCGTGATGGAGCAGGCCGGTTTTGTCAAGACGGATCCGTCTGCCGCGCAGGTGCTCATCATTAACACCTGTGGCTTTATTGACCCCGCCAAGCAGGAGGCTATTGATACCATTTTTGATGCCGTGCGAGCCCGTGAGAACGGAGAATCTCCTGCCGATCAGAAAATTCTGGTGGCAGGCTGCCTTTCCCAGCGCTATGCGAGTGATCTCTCCGTTTCCATGCCGGAGGCTGACTGCTTTATCGGTGTGGATAAAATCTGCGAGGTGGCGGAGATTGCCGCTGCCTGTCTGAATGGCACGGCGGAGCGTATTTATACCACAAAAGTATCACGCCTGATTCCGGATGTGGGGATGCCGCGTACGCTTATCTCTCCGCCGCATTATGCCTATATCAAGATAGCGGAGGGCTGCAACCATGCCTGCGCGTACTGCGCCATTCCCCGCATCCGTGGTGCGCACCGCAGCCGCCCGATGGCCAATGTGGTGAAGGAAGCCCGCCGCTGGGTGGAGCAGGGGGTGAAGGAAATTAACCTCATTGCCCAGGATACTACCTATTACGGTATGGATAAGTGGGAGGGCGGTGCCGACAAGACCAGCGGGGTGGATTCCTCCCGCGGTGATTCTCTTGCCGGGCTGCTGCGTGAGCTGAATGATATTCCCGGTGATTTCTGGATCCGCGTGCTTTATACGCACCCTGCCCATTGGAGCAGGGAACTCATCGATACCTTTGCACAGTGTGACAAGGTGGTGAAGTATGTGGATATCCCGTTGCAGCATATTGCTGACCATATTCTGGATGAACAACGCCGCAAGACGGATGGTGACTATATCCGCCGCCTGCTCCGTGACCTCCGCGCCGCCGTGCCCGGTATCGGTCTGCGGACGACGTTTATCAGCGGTCTGCCCGGTGAAACGGAGGATGACCATGCCGAGCTGCGTGACTTTGTGCGAGAATTCCGCTTTGAGCGTGCCGGTGTCTTTGCCTACTCCAAGGAGGAGGGAACGCTGGCTGCAAGAATGAAGCCGCAGGTGCACCATGCCACCAAAAAGCGGCGTGCCAATGAGCTGTCCATGCTTATGGCCGGTATTGCGGATGAAATCGGGCAGGATTGCATCGGGCAGACTATTCGTGTGCTGGTGGATGCTCCGGGTATTGCCCGCGGTCCCTGGGATGCCCCGGATGTGGACGGCTCCATCCATGTGGACCCCGCGCTGCCGGTAGGTGAGTTTGCGGAGGTGGAGATAGTGGATGCTATCGCCTACGAGCTTTTTGCCGCAGGTGCCGAAGAGGAATGATGTGGAATGCCCGTGCTCCGCTCGCGGGGCTGCCGGGCTTCCGCTCAGTTGCTGCATATACCTTGTAAAAAAGACTTGCAAATTACACGGAAAGCTGTTAGATTCCGGGCGTCACTTACGGAGTAATCAATCTAATTACTTTATATTCATGAAAAAACTTCTTTTAGCAGCTCTTGTTTTCGTATCGGTTTGCGCATCTCCGGCCATGGCAGATGACTCTGTGGCGGTGAAAGCGGTGAAGGCTCGTGCCAATGTGCTGGCCAGTGCTCTGGAGATGCTTGCCCTGGATGGAGCGGATGCCTACCCGGAGCTGCTGGCCAACGGTATCAATGAATTGGTCAGCCAGATGGATCAGGTGGAAGATATCATTGACGACCTGGATGAAACGGAGGTGGCCGAGGCCGAGGCCGAGCTTGTCAAATCCGCCAATTTTGAAAAACTGAAGGCAGATTACCGTGCCACGATGGCTGCGTATGCCGCCAAGCAGTACTTGGGGTCTGAGAGTCTGCAGGATGCCATGGAAGACCTCGAAGAGGAGATTGCGGACATGGAATAACACGTGCCGACGTAAAATCTGAGAAAAACAAAGGTCAGAAAGCCCGGTGGTGAGCAGTTTGTACTTGCCAAACCGGGCTTTCGTGTTAGAATACGGTCGTATAAACGTACATTTTCATTATGAAACCTACACTCCTTGTACTTGCAGCAGGTATGGGCAGCCGTTACGGCGGCCTCAAGCAGCTTGACCCCATGGGCCCCAACGGTGAAGTTATTCTGGACTACTCCGTGTATGATGCCATCCGCGCCGGTTTCGGCAAGGTGGTCTTCATTATCCGTAAGGATTTTGAGGAGGCTTTCAAGAGCCAGGTGGGCGCTCGTTTCGCCGACAAAATTGAAGTGGACTATGCTTTCCAGTGCCTGGATGACCTGCCTGAGGGTTACAGCGTTCCCGAGGGGCGAGTGAAGCCTTGGGGTACCGCCCACGCTCTGCTGGCTGCCCGCGACGTGGTGAATGAGCCTTTCGGTGTGGTGAATGCTGACGACTTCTACGGTGCAGATGCTTTTGAGAAGGCTGCCGCATTCCTGACTGCAGAGCCCGGCTGCCCCTGCAAGGAGCACTACGGCATGATTGGCTATCCCCTCAAGAACACCCTCAGCGACCACGGTGATGTGAACCGCGGTATCTGCGGCATCAAGGACGGCTACCTGGACAGCGTGGAGGAGTACACCAAGATTAAGATGGAAGAGGACGGCGTGTGCCGTGGTGACAGCCTGAGCGGCGAGCGCAAGCCCGTGGACCCCGAGGAGCTTGTCTCCATGAACTTCTGGGTATTCCCCGCCAGCTTCATTTCCCGCATCAAGGAGCACTTCACGGAGTTCATGGCCGCTCACGGTTCTGAGCTCAAGAGTGAGTGCTACATCCCCACCGTGGTGGATGAGCTTATCCATGACGGCAAGGCTGATTGCAGCGTCATCAAGACCACAGCCAACTGGCTGGGCGTGACCTATCCCAGCGACAAGCCCGCTGTGGTGGAGAGCATTGCCAAGCTGATTGAGGACGGCGTGTATCCCGCCAAGCTCGGTTAATTTCAACTGTGTTGCTTTTATGTTTAACCTCAAAGCTATAGCTTCTCTGTTCGACCTCCGCGGCGATTATGTCTTCGGAGAGTCCTACGGCTCCGGTCACATCAATGATACGTTCCGTATTGAGATGGACCAGGCCGGTATCCGCGTGCGTTTCATTCTGCAGCGTGTCAACAGCAACGTCTTCAAGCAGCCCATTCCCCTTATGGAGAATGTGAAGCGTGTGACGGACGAGGCTCTGCGCGTGCTGCTGGCAGAAGGCTGCAAGGAGGCTTACCGCCGCACCCTTACCATCATTCCCGCCTGTGACGGCAAGCCTTATGCTCAGGATGATGAGGGTAATGTCTGGCGCGTGTATCCCTTCATTGAGCGTGCCCGCACGTATGATATGATTGAGAATCCCGGTCAGTGCGTGGAGGTTGCCCGTGCATTCGGTAACTTCCAGAAGCTGGGTGCCAATCTTCCCGGTGCGCCGCTTTTTGAGACGATTCCCGATTTCCACAACACCTCCAAGCGTCTGCAGAACTTCCGCAACGCCATCGCCGCCGACCCCTTGGGCCGTGCTGCCTCCGTGCAGAAGGAAATTGACTGGTATCTCTCCCGTGAGGCAGACTGCCACCGCGTGGTGAACTATCTGGCCAGCGGTGAGCTGCCCCTGCGTGTCACTCACAACGACACCAAGCTCAACAACGTGATGCTGGATGACGTGACGGGTGAGGGTATCTGCGTGATTGACCTGGATACCACCATGCCCGGTTCCGCTCTGTATGACTTCGGTGATATGATTCGTACCTCCACTTCTCCCGCAGCAGAGGATGAGAAGGACATCTCCAAGGTGACCATGCGCATGGAGTACTTTGAGGCTCTGGCCAAGGGTTACTGTGAGGCAGCCACCTTCCTCACCCCGCTTGAAAAGGAGCTTCTGCCGTTCTCCGGCAAGCTGCTCACCATGGAGTGCGGTATGCGTTTCCTTACCGACTATCTGGAGGGGGATACCTACTTCAAGATTCACCGCCCGGAGCACAACCTGGACCGCACCCGTACCCAGATGGCACTCGTGGAATCCATCGAGAAGCAGATGGACGACATGATGAAGGTGATTGCCAAGTACTGATATTTGTCCGTACAGCTTTTTATCCGCACCGCTTTGCCTTACCGCAGAGCGGTGCGTTTTTTTGTGCCGTGGAGAGCCTTGTCCTGCATGAGCCCGCCGGATTCTGACAGTTTCAAGATTGTCATTGCATGTGGCGGTGAAAGTGTGGTATAGTGTGCGGCAAGGTATGGCACTTGAACGCAAGACGGGAGTATTGATGCCGCTGTTTTCACTGCGGCGAGACGGGGACCACGGAATTGGTGACTTGAAGGCGCTGGATGAATGGCTGGACTGGGCTGCAGCTCACGGAGTCGGCTTTCTGCAGCTTCTGCCGGTGAATGCGGTGGGTGAGGATGATTCTCCCTCTCCCTATTCCGCCATCAGTTCCGTGGCGTTGGAGCCGTTGTATCTGACTCTGGAGCGAGTGCCCGGTATGCCGCAGAATCTTCCTCCGTATCAGGAAGATTTGCCCCCGCAGCAGTACCCCGGAGACGTTGATTTGGTGGATTATGCCCGCGTGCGTACCTACAAACGCTTCTGGCTGCGCCGCGCATGGAAGGAGTTTTCTCTGGGAGAGGAATATGAAGCTCTGCGCGGGGAGTTCCGTGCCTGGGTGGCGGAGCAGGGGGATTGGCTTGCGGATTACTGCGTTTTCCGTGTGGCTTCCATTGCGCTGAAGTCTACTGCCTGGTGGTTGTGGCCGGAGCAGCATCCGGACGCCATCCGCAGCCGTGTATACGGTGGGCAGGACTCTCTGGAGCAGCTTCACTACCAGGAGTGGCTGCAGTGGCTCTGTGCCCGTGAGTGGGCCATGGTGCGCGCCCATGCGGATTCCTGCGGTGTGATGCTCATGGGAGATGTGCCCATCGGCATTTCTGCCGCCAGCGCAGATGTGTTCTTCGAACGCCGCTACTTTGATATGGATTGGAGCGGCGGTGCCCCGGCAGAGGGCAATTTTGCAGAAGATCCCTTTACTGCCAAGTGGGGGCAGAACTGGGGGATACCGCTGTACCGCTGGGATGTGATGGAGCAGGACGGCTTTGCCTGGTGGAGCCGTCGCGTGCGGAAAATGGCAGAAATCTTCCGCATGTACCGCATAGACCACATCCTGGGCTTCTACCGCATATATGCTTTCCCCTGGATGCCGGACAGAAACGAGGAGTTCCTGCCGCTGAGTGCAGATGAGGCTGCCGCCCGTTGCGGGGGGCGCCGCCCCGGCTTCCGCCCGCGCCCGGATTGGGAAAAGGCGGACCGCCTGGCCAATCTCATGCAGGGGGACCACATTCTGAGGCAGTTGATTAAGGCGGCTCCGCAGCAGATTGTCATTGGCGAGGATTTGGGCTGCGTGCCGGATTATGTGCGGCCTGATTTGTCATTCCTGCGCATTGCCGGGTTCAAGATTCCGCATTGGGAGATAGATGAGAATCAGAAGGTGATTTCCGGGCAGCGGTATAATCCCTGTTCTTTTGCCACCTACGCCACGCACGATTTCCCGCCGCTCTGCAATGATTGGAATGACTGGTATGTGAATGTGAAACTTGCGCGTGATGCCGTGGCCAATGAGAACCTGAGCATTGAGGAACTGCGTCCCATTCTGCTGGCGGCACGCGACAGCGGACGCGTGATGTGCTGGTTGGGAGATTTTGCCGGACTCTCCATGGAGGAGAGCATGGTGCCTTGGTGCTCTACCATCAAGAATGCGCTCATGCGCGCCTTGCTCAACAGCCGCTCTGCTTACGCAGCACTCATGTGGACGGAGCTTTTCGATTGCCCGGAGCGTCTGAATACTCCGGGAACCGTGGGCGGTACCAACTGGCGGCCTCGCATGCCTTTCACGGCGGCGGAAGCCGCCGAAATGCCGCAGAGCGCTTGGTTGCACAGCCTTTCTGCAGAGACCGGTCGCGTGTGATGGCTCCTCTTCAGCTGCCGTGGTAGGTCACAATGAATCTGGCCGTATCCGGCAGCGCCGCGGTGAGCCGTTTGGTCAGCATGGAGAGCCGTGCATGGCTCTCCCCAACCGTGAGTGAAGGCTCCGGGGGGATGTTGACAATGCAGAAATGCCTGTCTCCCCGGTTGTAGGTGCGGATGTCCGTGGGCAGGGGGGCTCCCAGCTCTATCATGGCGGCGCGTACCTTCTGCTGCCATTTTTCTGTGGGCGGAAGCGGGTGGGGATGGCTCGGCAGCTCGCGAATCTGCGGCTCTACATGCACCACCACAGCATCTGCCCGGAGGTGGCGCATCACTTCATTGCGGAAGGCCTGAATCGGCACCTGCCAGTTGTCGAGTGCGGCGTCTTTCGGCAATTCCAAGTCTGCGAAGATGAGGAAGCCCTCATCCGCATGCATGAGCACCAGCCCGTGCACACCGAAACGGTGGGTAAGAGCGATGCGGCGAATGACGAATTCCGGGGTGTCCGGCAGACTTTCCGACGGCTCCACATGCAGGATTGTCTGCGCATGGGGCAGGTGGCTTTCTACCAGTGCCTCAATGGCTTCCGTTATTTCATGGGCGGTATCTACATGCAGCTCTCTGGGAACAAGTACCACCATTTCCACATGCGGCTTATTGCCCACCTCACGCACACGCACGCTGTGCAGAGGGTACGCAGGCATGTTTTCTTCCATCAGGCGGCGAATGGTGGCGGCGGCTTCCGTATCTGCCTTGTCCATGAGGTTTTCCACGGATTTTCTGCCCAGCTCCCAGCAAATGTGCAGGATAAACACGGCCACCACAAGAGAGGCAAAGACGTCTGCGCGCATCAGCAACCAGTGCTGCCAGCTGCCCGCTTCTGCCATGGGCGCAAGCGCAACGCAGCACAGACCCGTCAGTACTGCCAGACTGCTCCAGATATCAGAGGCAAAATGGGCGGCATCTGCTTCCAACGCGGCACTTTTTGTTTCTCTCGCTACTCGGTATAGCATCCGTGCGCGGTTCACATCCACCACGATGGACACAATCACCACGGCAAAGGCCCAGATGCTCAGCTCCACATGCAGGGCCGCATCCGGGTTATCACTCAGCAGACGCTTCGCCGCTTCGACGATGACCCATGCGGCTGTACCCAGCAGCAACAGAGCCTCCCCCAGTGCCATGAGGTTCTCTACTCGCCCGTGTCCGTAGGGGTGCTCCTCATCTGCCGGCTGGGCGGCCACTTTTACGGCATAGAGCGTGCCGCCTGCTGCCACCAAATCCAGGGCGCTGTGCAGGGCTTCGGAAAGTATACCGAGAGAGCCGGTCATCAGGCCCACTGCCAGTTTCATCAGCGTGAGCAGTCCGCTCCATACCACCGATGAGATGGCGGCTATTGATTTTTTTACATCCGCATCCATGTCTGCCTGTACTCTATCGGCCGTTTGTCTCTTAGTCAAGACAAACAGATGTCTAACTCATTTCTCCCCTCCGACAAAAGGTCAGTTGCTTTCTTCGTTGAGCGCTTCGATGGCTTTGGCGTGTCCCTGTTCTGCGGCCTTGCGAATCCATTTTTCTGCTTCAGCCGTATTCTTTTCGATGCCTTCGCCGGTGAAGAGGCAGACTCCCAGATTGAACTGAGCATCCGCGTGACCCTTTTCTGCGGCAAGCTGCAGCCATTTTACCGCTTCTTTCATGTCCAGCAGGGCAATATAGCAGGCAGCCATGCAGAATTGAGCATAGGCGTATCCCTGTTCCGCCGGAGTGCGGAAACATTCTATTGCTTTTTCGTATTCCTGCCGCTCGAAGTGGCGCTCGCCCTGGAACATCTGCTCCTGAGCCTTGCG
Source organism: Akkermansia sp. (assembly GCA_045635265.1). Taxonomy (GTDB): domain Bacteria; phylum Verrucomicrobiota; class Verrucomicrobiia; order Verrucomicrobiales; family Akkermansiaceae; genus Akkermansia. The sequence continues at coordinate 11,859 of JAZRBU010000020.1, read as the reverse complement.
CATGGCCTGCAGATCCGTGAGCGCTTTTTCTGCGGGTGAAAATCCCTTTTCCTTGGCGGCGCGGAGCAGCTCCTCCGCTTTGGTATGGTCTTCTGCCACGCCGAGGCCTTTTACATACAAAATGCCCATGTTGAACTGAGCTTCTGCATGACCCAGTTCGGATGCTTTCTGAAGCCACTTCAGGAGTTCTTCATCGCTCTTTTCAACCCCGAATCCATGCATATAGCATGCACTCAGCTTGAAGCACCCCTCGGCGTCTCCTGCTTCCGCCGCTTTGCGGAAACACTCTGCCGCTTTGGCTGCATCTCCCTTTAGCTTGTGCTCTAATCCCTCACGGACGAGCGGATGGAACTTCGCATAGCCTTGCTTCAGTTCCTCAATCACTTTCAGCGCATCGGCATTGCCCTGTTCCGCGCTTTTGCGAATCCACTCATCTGCTTTCAGCTCATCTCTTTTTGTGCCTTCGCCTCTGGAGTAGCACACGCCCAGGCAGAACTGTGAGATGTCGTCCCCCTGTTCCGCAGCCAGTTTGAACCACTTGAATGCTTCCTGCAGGTCCTTTTCTACGCCGATTCCGTTGTTGTAGCAGATGCCCATGTTGCGGCGGGCAATGGCGTTGCCTTTCTCCGCCAACTCGCGGAATAAGGCGACACCCTGTTCAAATTCCTTGTTGTTGATGTGTTTTTCCGCCTGCTGCAAAACAGCCGTCTGCTGCTCTCTCTCCTTTTCCTGAGCGATTTCCTCAAGAATGTTGCCGGCCTCTTCATTGCCGCCCTCTTTGGCCAGTTTCAGCCACTTTTCGGCCTCCTGTGCATTTTTCTCTACGCCCTCACCATTGTAGTGGCAAATTCCCAGGAAGAGACGTGCTTCTGCCAATTCACCGATTTCTTCCGCTTTGGTGAACCAGCGGATGGCTTCCGCATAGTCCTTGGTCAGCCCCTGTCCGGTATAATAGCATTTTCCCAGCAGCAAGGCCCCAAAGGCATTGCCCTGTTCTGCAGCCTTTCTCATACACTCTGCACCTTGTTCATTCTCATTCCGTGAGAAATGAGCCAATCCATCCTCCATCAACTTCTGCGTGGCTCTGTTGACCTTGTTGTTTTCAATAATTTTCAGCGCCTGCTCAGCATCTTTTTCACCCTGTGCGGCAGCCTTGCGGAACCACTCTGCGGCTACTTCCTCATTCTGCGGGCGACCGATGCCGTTAAGATGAAAAACGCCGATATTGAATTGCGCCACGGCATTGCCTTCCTCGGCAGCAGGCAGTATGCTGGCATAGGCCTGCTCGTATTCCTCCCTGTCCAAGTGCTGCTGCATCTGAAAAAGCAGAATCTCCGCCAGTGCTTTCTTTGCCTCTGCGATGCCTGCCTCTGCCGCCTTGCGGAACCACATCTGCGCCTTTTCGATGTTCTGCTCGGTACCGGTGCCGGAATAGAAACAAATGCCGGCCTTGAACATGGCCTCCGGCAGCTCTTGTTCAGCGGCGCGCAAAATCCAGCTTGCCGCGGCTTTTTCGTCTTTGTCTACACCTATTCCGTCGATGTAATGGGATGACAGAATCAGCTGTGCCCGGGCATCTCCTGCCTCTGCCGCTTTTCGGATATAGTTCAGCCCTTCTGTTGCATTTATTTCCGTGCCGATACCCTGACCATAGCAAACGCCCAGCGCACACATGGCCTGCGCATCTCCCAGTTCCGCTCCCTGACGGAACAATGAGAACGCTTTTTCGTACGCCTTCTGATCAATGGCTGCTCTGCCCAGTGCCGTCAGTACCTGCGCCTCCGTCAGTTTAGTGGAATCTGTTGCGGTGTTGAGCAGCTTTTTGGCCGTTGTGTTGCCGGATTCTGCTGCCTTGCGGTACCACTCAAAGGCTTGCTGATGTTCCTCCGGGGTGGCGGACTGGAGTACACCCGGAGCCAGCAGGGTCAATGTTGCTCCGCAGAGAATGGCGGTTTGTTGGGTAATGCTTTGCATGTCAGTAGAGAAAATGAGGCGTGGGGAGCATACCAGACTTGCCGCCGGATGACAAGTCTATTTGCTGCGAGTTATCGTATTTGCGCTGTGTATACTGCGGTGCAGGGGGGGGTGGCCGTGCGCCGGATTACTCATTTGATGCTTCCGGCGGGTAGAAGGTTTGGGTTCTGTTCAGAATGCGCTCTGCCATGGGGAAGCCGGAGCAGGTGGGGATGATATACAGCCCGAATCGTGCGCGGGTGCAGGCCACATAGAAATCTGCGGCGGAGAAACCGCGGCTTTCATCATCTGCGCAGATATCTGTGAGGATGACGAAGGGGGATTCCAGTCCTTTGAAGGACTTGATGGTATCTGCCAGAACAAGGTTGCTGTTTCCTCGTCTGCAGCGCTCGTGGCGGATGGCTGCTTCCTCTGCGTTTTCCGTGCCGTCGGCGAAATCCAGCTCTTCACAGTACGGAAAACAGCAGCGGGGATTGGCGGCCCGCCAGGGAGACAGCACCACGATGTCTCGGTTGAGGACGCGGTATTGTGGGTGGTTTCTGAGCTCCTGCAGAATACGGCGTACTTCCGCCGCCCGCTCATGGGGAGAATCTGACGGGTTGCTGAGCAGAACGGGAGCACCGCTCAGCGGCAGCGGATGCATCTGCGCGGGGAGAATGCCGGAACTGAATGTGGTGATTTTCCACGAGTTCCGCAGATTCTGGGTGAGCCTCACCCTTGTGGGCAGATCCGGTAAGCCTTGGCTGTGCCGGTAGATGTCCTGGTGGATATCGGCAAAGATGTAGAGCTTGCCGCCCGGCGCCAGCATGGCGCGGACGATATCCCACCAACTCGGTTTGAAGTCCTGAGCCTCATCCACAAAGATATATTGGTGCCGGGGCAGTCTGTCGGGGGTGTGTGCCAGCCATTCCCAGCCGGTATCATTCAGATAGGGCGTTTGTTTGTCGTAAATAATGAGGTCATCCCGCCCGGCCGGACGGATGACATGCTCGATGCAGTAATCGTGGAAGCCGGAGATGGTGATGCGCTCTGCACCCCGGCAGTTGTTGATGCCCCTTTGCAGTCTGTGTGCCAGATTATTGTTGTAACAGAGCAGCAGTATGCTGCAATCACTGTCTGCGGCTTGGCAATCCGCCAGTCTGCGAGCCTCCCGCAGGGCCATTTCTGTCTTGCCGGAGCCTGCACAGCCATCCACGCGGATACCGCCGCGGCTTTCTTCCAACCTGGGCAGCACCCGGAACAAATCACTGCCGGCGTTGGCCATGGTTTCCGTGTAATTGCTGAAATCCATGCGGAAAAGCAGGCTGGGGGCCAGGTGTTCTTCTATTTCCTGAACCAGAGCAGGGGTCATGAGCTCTCCCTTTTTGCCTTTGTTTACAAAAAGCTGCTCCAGCCGTTCCTGCAGCTTGTTTTCCAGTGCTTCTTGACCGCAGATATAGAGAGTGCTGAGCGGCAGGTGGTGCTTGTTGCTCAGATTCCGGTCTTCTGCCGTGGCGTTTTCTTCCGGATTATCCGGCACACAGTTGGTGAGAATGGCCAGGCTGCGTACCTCCGGCTGTTTGCGGGTATCCTGCGCAAAAATTCCCCGTTTCACCAGACCCTGTACCAATTTTTTAGATGCAAGGAATGCCTGATTGAGCGGTGAGTTTTTGTGCCCCATGCCGGTCCAGACTGAGTCATCGGATTTGCCTTTGCTCCACCATTCCCCGTTTTTTATCATGACATGCGGCCAGTCTTTCACCTCAATGACCACTATGCCTAGCCTGGGAATCAGAACAATGAAATCCGCCTCGTAATTAACGTAGTAATGCCTGTCTTTATAATGTTCCCAGCAATCGTGCAGCACGACCCAATCATCCGGCAGTTCCTGCAATGCGCGGAACACCTGTTCTTCTCCGGCCTGAATACGCGCCGGCACTTGTGTTGGATACATCCTGGCCATACTATCAATTAGATTACCATTCCTCCGGAAATTGTAAAGTGCGGAGTTCTGAAAAAGTGATGTTGAATGAGGCTTCTGCGGGCGGTATCATCCCCGCCCGGTGAGTGAGGTATAGGTCTGGAGCGCGTAGGAGTCGGTCATGCCGGAGACGTAATCAATAACGTGGGCAAAGCGGGATTCCCGGCTGGCGGATTCCTTTGCCGTGGCGTGGAGGATAACGGCAATTTTCGGACTGAGCGGGTGGGCTGCGTTTTCTACCCAGAGGAGGAAGAGTTCCAGAAGTCCGCGGATGACGTTGAAGCCTGTTATTTCAATTTTCTGGACGCTCTCGTGACTGTAGATATTGTTCAGGGAGAAGCGGCTCACAGCTTCATAATCCGCGCAGAGGGATGAGGCTTTCATGAGCGATGTGGTGAGGGTACCGCTCATCATGGCATCATATTGTTCCTCCATGGTGTGGCGAAGGGTGCGAATGCACTGGCCGATGGCAAGAGCGCGGGCATAGTGGATGCCGGCGGTGGGACCGTGCAGGCGTGTTTCCTCTTCGGCTCGGTTGAGGTGTTTCTGCTCCAGCCGTCCCAGCAGGCAGAGCTGCTCCAGAGTCTGATTGTAGCTGATGATACGGGAGATGAACGCATCCTCCAAATCCGCTATCAGGTAGCTGATGTCGTCTGCGGCTTCCATCAGGAACGCCAGCGGATGCCGCGCCCAGCAATCCGGACCAATCTCCGGCATGCCGCATGCCTCTGCAACAGTGCGGAATGTAGGTAAATCATCTGTGTTGATGCCGAATTTCTTATAGCGGCGGGGAGATGCTTTCGCTGCTGCCGGCGGGCACGGGTATTTGGTGAACGCACCCAGCGTGGCGACTGTGAGGTCGAGCCCGCGCTCATTGATGGGGTCACAGATGCGGGTGAGCAGGCGAAAGCCCTGAGCATTGCCTTCAAAACGGAATCCGGCAAAGTCCGGGGAGCAGATGCCGGTGCGGATGGCTTCTGCAATGGCTGTCTCTATGGCTTTTTCTCCGGAGTGACCGAATGGCGGGTTACCGATATCATGCGCCAGACAGGCGGTGGCCACAATATCGCCCAGCGGGGAGAGATCAATCCCCGGAGCTCCGTCTCGTTCCTCAATGATTTCTCTCAATTCCAGCGCAAGGGCTCGCCCCACGTTTTCTACCTCCAGACTGTGGGTGAGACGGGTGCGCACATAGTCATTGCGCCCCAAGGGAAACACCTGAGTCTTGTCCTGAAGCCGACGGAATGCACTGGAGTACAGTACCCGCCCGAAATCTCGGTTGAAGGCGCTGCGTTTTCCCGCCGTGCCGCCGTTGCCGCTCAGGCGTGCGCTGCTCAACAATGCTGACCATTCCATACAAGCAGCATACCACAGAAAAATGATGCCTGACAAGCGGAAATCGTATTTCCGGAAACGCATGACGCCATAATCCCGCTTAAAACTGTTTTTGCGGAAAGGTTAAGCTTGACTCCATGGGGGTGTTGGCGTACAATCCCGCCCGCCATGAACGCAGAACAGATTAAGAACACGCCGCTGTGCGACAAACACGTCGCTCTCGGTGCCAAGATGGTCCCCTTCGCGGGGTGGAATATGCCGGTGCAGTACACGGGCATCATTGATGAGCACAACACTGTCCGCAATGCCTGCGGTGTGTTTGATATCTCCCACATGGGTCAGTTTGTGGTGAAGGGTGAGGGCGCTACCGCCTGGCTTAACGGCATGTTCACCAACAACCTCAACAAACTTGTGGATGGCATGGGCCAGTACTCCATCATGCTCAACGAAAAGGGCGGCGTGATTGATGACCTCATCATCTACCGCCTCGGTGAGGAAAACTACTTTGTGGTGGTGAACGCCAGCATGATTGATGAAGACTACGCCTGGCTCACCGCTCACAAGCCCGAGGGTATTGAGCTGACCAACCTGAGCGCCGACTATGTGGGGCTGGCTGTGCAGGGCCCTGCCTGCGAGGATGTGTTTGCCAAGCTTTGCCCCGGTGTGGAGCTGCCCGTGCGCAACGGTATCCTTTGCTTCAACGCCGACGGTGATGACGTGATTGTGTGCCGCACCGGTTACACCGGCGAGAACGGCTATGAGTTCTTCTGCCCCGCCGCCAAGGGGGTGCAGTGGTTTGAGAAGGTCATCGCCTGCGGTGCCAAGCCCTGCGGTCTGGGTGCCCGCGACAGTCTGCGTCTGGAGATGTGCTACTCCCTCAACGGTTCCGACCTTTCTCCGGAGAAGACCCCGCTGGAAGCCGGCCTCTCCTGGTGCTGTGACCTGACCAAGGATTTCATTGGTGTGGAGGTGCTCCGTCAGCAGAAGGCTGAGGGCCGCCCCACGGCTCTGGTGGCCATTGAATACACCGGCAAGGGCGCTCCTCCCCGCCACGGCTACGAGGTGCAGCTGCAGGACGGTACGCCCCTGGGCGAGCTGTGCAGCGGCGTGCTTTCCCCCAGCCTGGGCAAGGGTATCGGCATGGCATACGTGCCCGCCGCCCTCGGCAAAATCGGTACTCCGGTGAATGTGATGGTGCGCGGCAAGGCCGTGGCTGCCGTCATCGTGAAAAAGCCCTTCCTCAAGAAGTAATTTCCCTGTAATTTAATACCATTTAACCCCAAAAACATACAAATATGAGCACGAATCCTGCTGAATACAAGTACTCCTCCGAGCACGAATGGGTGAGCCCCGTTGTGGACGGTGTGGTGACCATCGGTATCACCGATCACGCCCAGTCTGAGCTGGGTGATGTGGTCTATGTGGACCTCCCCTCTGAGGGTGACTCCTTTGCCGCCGGCGACAGCATCGCCGTGGTGGAGTCCGTGAAGGCCGCTTCCGATGTGTACAGCCCCGTTTCCGGCGAGGTTGTGGAGGTGAACGAGGCTCTGGATGCCGAGCCCGGTACGGTGAACTCCGACCCGAACGGCGCCGGCTGGCTCTGCAAGGTGCGTCTGTCCGACCCGTCCGAGCTGGACGCCCTGATGGATGCCGAGGCCTACACCGCCTTCTGCGAGTAAAGCAAGCTTCCCGGCGGGCAATTGTCACTGCGTCAATTGCCCGCCGCTTTTTTATTTCCACTGAATACGTTTTATCATGATTACCGCTCAGACTTCTTTTCTCCCGCGCCACATCGGCCCCTCCGATGCCGAGGTGCAGGAAATGCTGCAGACCATCGGTTTCTCCTCCCTGGATGAGATGACCGATGCCATCGTCCCCGCCGATATTCGCCTGAAAGCCCCGCTGGCCATGGATGCCCCCAAGGCAGAGCAGGAGGCTCTGGCCGCCCTTGCCGGCGTGCTCGCCGCCAACAAACCCGCCCACAGCCTCATCGGCCAGGGCTACTACGGCACGTTCATGCCCGCCGTCATCCAGCGCAATGTGTATGAGAACCCGGGTTGGTACACGGCCTACACGCCCTACCAGCCGGAGATTGCTCAGGGCCGCCTGGAGATGCTCATGAACTTCCAGACCATGATTGCCGGCCTGACCGGTCTGCCCGTGGCCAATGCCTCCATGCTGGATGAAGGCACCGCCGCAGCAGAGGCCGTGAACCTGTGCATCAGCTCCAAGAACCGCAGCAACACCTTCTTTGTGGCAGATACCTGCTACCCGCAGACGATTGATGTTATCCGCACCCGTTGCGAGACCACGGGCGTGAACCTCATCGTGGGTGATTGGCGCTCCCTGGACCCCGCCTCCGTGGCCGGCCTTGCAGGCGTGCTCGTTCAGTACCCGAACAACATGGGCAGCGTGGAGGACTACTCCGAATTCTTTGCCAAGTGCCATGCCGCCAAGGTGCTGTGCGTGGTGGCTGCAGACCTGTTGGCCCTCACCGTGCTGAAAGAACCGGGTGCCTTTGGTGCCGATGTCTGCGTTGGCACGACCCAGCGCTTCGGTATCCCCATGGGCTTCGGTGGCCCTGCCGCCGCCTACATGGCTTGCTCCGATGCCCTGAAGCGCAAGCTGCCCGGCCGCTACATCGGCCTCTCCGTGGATAAGGACGGCAAGCCCGCTTACCGTCTGGCTCTCCAGACCCGTGAGCAGCACATCCGCCGTGAGAAAGCCACTTCCAACATCTGCACGGCTCAGGTGCTCACCGCTCTGCTCAGCACTTTCTACGCCATGTACCAGGGCCCGCAGGGGCTGAAGGATGTGGCCATGACGGCTCACCGTCTCGCTGCTGCCTTTGCCGCCGCCGTGTCCGCCGCCGGTAAGAAGGTGCTGTCCGCCAATTACTTTGACACCGTGGCCGTCTCCGCTCCGGGTGAGGCAGATGCCCTGGTGGCCGCTGCTCTGACCGCCGGCTACAACATCCGCCGTATTGATGCAGACACCGTGTCCGTCTCCTTCGATGAGACCACCACGGATGCCGACGTGGCCGCCCTCTGCACCGCATTCGGTGCCGTTGCCGGTGAGGTGCCCGCCGCTGCCGTGTGGGCAGGGGAGTTCACCCGTACCTCCGCTTTCTGTCAGGAGAAGTGCTTCAACGCATTCCACTCCGAGACGGAGATGATGCGCTACATCCGCCGCCTGGAGAGCAAGGACCTGGCCCTCAATGAGGCCATGATTCCGCTGGGTTCCTGCACGATGAAGGCCAACTGCGCCGCCATCATGATGCCCATCACCTGGCAGGCTGTCACAGAGCTGCATCCCTTTGCCCCCGCAGACCAGTGCAAGGGCATGACCACCATGCTGCAGCAGCTGGAGAAGATGCTGTCCGTGGTGACCGGTTTCCACAGCTGCTCCCTGCAGCCCAACTCCGGCGCCGCCGGTGAATACGCCGGCCTGCTTACCATCCACCGCTACCAGGTGGCTCAGGGGCAGGGACACCGCAATGTCTGCCTCATCCCCAACTCCGCTCACGGTACCAACCCTGCCTCTGCCGCCATGGCCGGTTTCAAGGTGGTGCCCGTCAAGTGCGACGACCTCGGCAACATCGACCCCGCCGACCTCAAACTGCAGGCAGAGACGCACCGCGACAACCTCGCGGCTCTCATGGTGACCTATCCCTCCACCCACGGTGTGTACGAGTCCGGCATTGCCGACCTCTGCCGCATCGTGCATGAGAACGGCGGCCAGGTGTACATGGACGGTGCCAACATGAACGCCCAGTGCGGTCTGACCAACCCCGGCACCATCGGTGCCGACGTCTGCCACCTCAACCTGCACAAGACTTTTGCCATGCCCCACGGCGGCGGCGGTCCCGGCGTGGGCCCCATCTGCTGTGCTGAGCACCTGGCTCCCTACCTGCCCGGTCACTGCTGCACGGCTGAGACCCGCACCCAGGGTGCCGTCTCCTCCGCAGAGTACGGCTCCGCCGCGCTCAACCCCATCACCTGGATGTACCTCACCATGATGGGCTTCGAGGGTCTCAAGCGTGCCTCCCAGATGGCCATCCTGAATGCCAACTATATCGCCAAGCGTCTGGAACCCTACTTCCCGACCCTTTACTCCGGTGCCAACGGCCTGGTGGCTCACGAGTGCATTCTCGATACCCGCCCCATGCTGGCCAAGAGCCACTTGAGCGTGGATGATATGGCCAAGCGTCTCATGGACTACGGCTTCCACGCCCCCACCATGAGCTTCCCCGTGCACGACACCCTCATGGTCGAGCCCACGGAGTCTGAGAGCAAGTACGAGCTGGATCGCTTCATCGATGCCATGATTGGCATCTACAACGAGATGAACGCCGTGGCAGAAGGCACCGTGCCCGCAGACGACAACGTGATGGTGAACGCTCCGCACACCGCCCTGAGCGTCTGTGCCGATGAGTGGACACACGCCTACACCCGTGAGCAGGCCGCATTCCCGGCCTCCTGCCTGAAGCTGCATAAGTTCTGGCCCGGTTGCTCCCGTGTGGACAACACCTACGGTGACCGCAACTTCTGCTGCACCTGCGATACGCTCTGCAAGGCAGAAGAAGCCTGATAACGCGCATTAGTAGAAAATCATCAACCGCCCCGGTGTAACCCATCGGGGCGGTTTTTTATGCAGAAAAAAAAGCAGAAAAATCTGAATTCACTTGTACACAGCGCTTGCTGAAGGTATAGTGAGCGCAATTATGTTTATTGCCCACTTGCCGGCCGGTTATGTAATAGCCCGTGGTTTTCACCGTTGCGGAGCAATGGTTCGCGGCGGTATGGCGGCCTGCTTGCTTGGTTTCCTGTTTCCGGATATTGATTTGCTGTGGTTTTACCTGGTAGATGGGTGCCGGTATCACCACCACAGCTATGTGACGCATTGGCCCGTGGTGTGGCTGTTGCTGTTGGCCGCGGCGGGAATAGGCTGGTTGTGCCGTCGGCGCAACATGGCTGTTCCGGTATTCTTTTTTGCCTTCAGTGGGCTGGTGCATGTGTTGCTGGACGGCGTAGTGGGAGACATTCAGCTCTTCGCTCCATGGAGCGATACCTATTATGCACTGGCGACTGTCCCGGCAAGGGTGCAGCCTTGGTGGCTGAATTTCTTCCTGCACTGGTCCATGTTGGTGGAACTGCTCATCTGTGCCGCAGCCGTATGGCTGCTGCTGAGCAGACGGAGCAGGGGAAAACACACAAATCAGAGCGTTCGGTAGAAATACTCCTCATCCCGCTCTCGGGAGATACGGCCCTCATCCTTCATCCGGTCAATGATACGCGCCGCCATCCCGTAACCAATTTCAAAGACCTTCTCCAGCATCTCTTCATTGATTCTCTCCTGAGTTTTCGCAAACACACACACCTTGTCGTACAGCTCCCGGTGCTCCGGAAACGCCGGAAAATCCATCGTAACATCCTCCGTCGGCAGATCCTGCTCACCCTCCTCCGTATCATCCGGCGTGACCATTTCCAGCATGATATTCATCATCTCCCTGAGCTCAGGCGTCATCTCATCCTTTTCCATGAGGCCATTCTAGCCCCAATTCTTCTCACAAACAACAAAAAAGTTTGCCTAAAAAATAAATTTAGCTTGCCAAGAGCAGGGCAGACGTGTATAATGCTCGCGTCCTGCAAGGGATGACATACAACGGGGTATTAGCTCAGTTGGTAGAGCGCTTCAATGGCATTGAAGAGGTCAGCGGTTCGAACCCGCTATGCTCCAGCCTCCGTTTTTTCGGAGAAAAAACTTCGGCTTGGCAAGCCTTTAGGTTTGCCAAGCTAACTTTTTTATGCAGCAACGCGAAATAAAAAAGGGAGGCTGCCACGCTGAAGCACTTGTCACGCCATAGCTCCGAAGGAGCGATGGCGGATGAGCGGAAGCGGGCGAACTACCGTGGCGCAATACATGCGGTAAACGAAAAACTCTGCAATGCCAATGCCTACCTCTCATTTCTACTACGTTTACATTCTGCGTGATGTCGCTACAGGCAAACGCCATTACACAGGCGTGACGCATGATTTGCAAGAACGCCTGGCTATGCACAATGCAGGGCATGTACCGCACACCTCCAAATTTGCACCATGGTATATTGAAACCGCCATCGCTTTTCGTGACAAAGAAAAAGCCTTTGCATATGAGCGATATCTCAAAACAGGTGCAGGCAGAGCATACGCCATAAAGCATTTTTGATTTTCAGCACCTACGCCCGCGTAGGCATTGCAGGGGGCTTCGCTAAAGCTACGCCCACCCTAGCGCTCGCAAGCCCCGCCACCGCCCCGCCGGGCGCAAAACGCCCCCAAAAGGCCAAAAAGCCTGCTATGCCTACCCGTCACGGCGTATCGTAGAGAAGACGGAAGCCCGTTTTCCTAAGCGCGAACGCCTTTTAGGGTCACTAAAGATGCTTCGAATCTATAATCCGCTGATTCTGTGAGCTTCCGTCTTCGCACTGCGTGCTACGCCGCGACAAGTAGGCAGTTTTGAGCAGATGGAGATATATCGGCAAGCAATGATGTTTCGAACTGGGAAGATGCACAGAATCAGATGTTTAAGTGCCATTTTCAACAAGCGGTAAC
>JAZRBU010000019.1:0-93226 GCA_045635265.1 Akkermansia sp. | reverse complement strand
CGGCAGCATTCAGAACCTGCGCGGAGAAATCGGTGTAGGCATCGGACACCGTGCCACAAGCAAGACAAGCATCTACGGCGAGCTGAGCTTTGTGGGCGACATGGCCCGCAACAACCCGACCGCCACCATCGGCGAGTACCGCGTACGCGGCGCGAATCCCGGCCGCGCGGGCATCAACCTGAGCGCCGGCGTGAACCATGCGCTCAACGAGCAGTGGAGCGTGAACGCAAGCTACAACATGGAGCTGATGGAGCGCGCCAACAGCCACAGCGCGAACATCGGCGCCAGCTACAAGTTCTAAGCAACGTAACAATGATTCAACCGGCCGCCGGGGACAAGCTCGGCGGCCGCTTTTTTGGGGCTCAACTTCTGTAACGGCGCATCCGACAAGGCCGAAAAAGTCTGCCATGAGCCAGCATTGAGCTTGATATGCCGGAACAAGATGTGTAGAATATGAAGCAATCTATATGCAGACCGAACAATCTCCTTCGCCTGATACAGAAAAAACGAATTTCCTGTTGGGAGAGGGCGCGAGAGCCCTCATCACCGTGGCTGCCGCCATGGTGGTGATTTATGGCTTGCAACAGGCTCGGGGCGTCATTCTTCCCATTATGATGGCCTGTTTCCTCGCAATCATCAGCTATACCTTCACCGGATTGCTGCGCCGCTTCCTCAGATTTCCGCACTGGCTGGCAGTAGCCTTCACCGTGCTGGCAGATTTCGGCATCATTTTCGGAATCATCAGCCTGTTCAACGTCATGATAAGTGATATCAAGACGACTCTGGAGGGCGAAGTGACCGTCCGAGTTGTAGAAAAATACAATGAAGTGATGGGGTATCTGGGCGGGCTGGGACTGGAGGAACATGCACGAGCCATGATTGCCTCCCCTCTGGAAATCATCAACGTACCCATGATGATATCCTGGGTGCAGGCACTTTCCGGCCAGATTGTCTCCCTTATTTCAGCCTGCACTCTTGTATTGCTGCTCATGACCTTCCTGCTGGGCGAAGCCACACTTTTTGCCCGGAATTTCCGGAGTCTCCCCAACAGTAACAAAGGCAAGACAGATTTCCTGAACGCCCTGCGCGGCATCCAGCGTTATCTGTTTATCAAAACCGTGGCCAGTACATCCACCGGGCTGTTGGCTTGGTGGCTCTGCGCCGCCATGGAGGTACCATTTGCCTTTATGTGGGGCATGCTGGCTCTGGTACTTAATTTCATCCCCACCATCGGTTCCATTGTAGCAGCCATACCGCCCATTCTTATGGCCCTGCTCATGGGAGGCTGGGGAGACTGCTTTATCGTTGCGCTGGGCTATGTAGCCATCAATTTCGCCATTGGTAACGGCATCGAACCCATTTTCCTGGGCAAGCAATTCGGCATTGCCACGTCCGTGGTACTCTTCTCCGTATTGTTCTGGGGGTGGGTCTGGGGGCCCTGCGGCATGCTGTTGGCCATGCCTATCACCGTACTCATCAAACTGGCACTGGAAAACTCCCGAGACCTTTCCTGGGTTGCCACCATCATTGAGGATCGTCCTCCCATCACTCTCAAAAAGAAATCATAAGACAGACACATGCATTCATTCGCCTACAAGAACGGCTCATTGTACTGTGAGGACGTGAACCTGGCTGACATCGCGGCAGCCGTGGGAACGCCCACGTTCGTATACAGCAAGAAAACCATCACTGAGGATTTGGCAGAGTTCAGGGAAGCGCTCTCACCGCTGAATGTCCATCTCGCTTATGCGGTGAAGGCCTGCTCCAACAAAGCCATACTTAACCTCATGACCCAACAGGGGGTAGGATTCGATATCGTGTCCGGCGGCGAGCTGTGGCGCACCATCAATGCAGGGGGCGACGCTACCCTTTGCACCTACGCCGGAGTGGGCAAAACCGAGAAGGAAATTCGCTACGCCCTGCAGCAGAATATATACTGCTTCAACTGCGAGAGTGAAAACGAACTGCGGGAAATCAATCGAATTGCCGGAGAAATGGGCGTAAAAGCCCCCGTTGCCGTGCGCGTAAACCCCAATGTGGACGCCCATACGCACAAGTACATCACCACCGGCACCAACGAAAACAAGTTCGGCGTAGACTTATCCCGTATTGAAGGTTTATATGCCACTATCGCGGCAGAGATGCCGCATCTGCATATCCGCGGACTCCAGATGCATATCGGCTCGCAGCTCACAGACGTGAAACCCTTTGTTGATGCCATTGAAAAAGTAACTCCCGTTGTTCGCAAGTTCATTGAGCTCTACAACATCGAGTTCTGGTCCATCGGCGGTGGCATTGGCATCGTATACGACGGCTGCCTGGCCTCCGGTCAACCGGAATGGTGGGCTGAGCATCCGGAGCATATCACTATCCGCAGCTATGCAGAGTCCATCATTCCCCTGCTCCAGCCGCTTGGAATTAAAATCATCGTGGAACCGGGCCGACGTCTCACCGGCAATGCCTGCGTCATGCTCACCACCTGCCTCTACGAGAAGAAAGGCGAAGCCAAGACCTTCAAGATGATTGATGCCGGCATGAACGACATTATCCGCCCGGCTCTTTATGAAGGCTACCATGAAATCTGGCCCGTCAGGGAGCACAAAGACGACACCATCATCGCTGACATTGTGGGCCCCATCTGCGAGTCCGGTGACTTCCAGGCACAGAACCGTGCCATCGCCGATGTGAAACCCGGTGAAATCCTGGCAGAGATGAGCGCCGGGGCCTACGGATTCAGCATGGCATCCACCTACAACTCCCGTCCGCTCGCAGCAGAGGTGCTTGTTGACGGCGATAAGTGGTACATCATCCGCCGCCGCCAGACTCCGGAGGAAATCGTTACCGGAGAATGCCTGCCCGGCGAATGCTGAACGACTCACCAACTCATACCAATGTTGAACAACAGCCCGACATCAGTCGGGCTGTTTTGTTACCAACGGCAGAAAAATGCCGAGATATGACTGAAAAGGAAGCGCGTGGTAACTCTTTTACCTTGACGCCATGCGCTTCTTTCCCTAAAATGCATGAGCAATGAACGTATTGTGTACTCTCTTCCGCCTTGTGTGCAGCTGGACAATCCTTCTCGTACTGGCTCTTTACATTCAATCACCTGCACACATTTCTCCTGAAGATTTCTACCATCAGCTTTCCATCGACAGCGTACTCCCTCTGGTAAGCTCGCTGAACTGGGTTACCATCACCGCGGCTATTCTGCTGGTGCTGGCCGTTCTCAAGATTCAGGAAGCACTCTGGAACATTGGCTATGCGACCGCGCTGCTCCTGTTCATTGTGGTTGGGCTTTGCGATTTCCTGGATCCGGTCACCGTCCTGCCCGCAGCCATCGAAAACAACCGTGCCGTGCTCGAGTTCTGCGCACTGCCTCGGAGCTATCCCCTGCCCGCCTGTATCATCATTGCCGTTTTCTTCATGGGCTGGCTCTGCTCCACCGCGCCCTTCCGCATCACGTTCTCCTGCCTGCTGAGCATTGCGCTCTGGTATGGCTTTGCAGAAGTCTTCTATTACATGGTGGGTATGTGGGCAAAATCCCCCACGCCCTCCATGCCGGAACTCCTGCATGCCATTCAGTCCGCGCCCTGGATTATCGCAGCTATTCCGGGTGCATTCTTCCTGGTGTATGCCATCCTTACCGCTTTCATCGAAACCTTCATCTCCCGTCGTGAAGAGGCTCGCAAGAAGCGTGCAGAAAAGAAGAAGGCAGATGAAGAAAAATCTGCTGCTGAGGAGCTCAGTGAGGAGGGAACATCAGATAAAGCGCTGGCTGCTCCGGAGGACAATCCCCGCACCATTATTATCAAGCCGTCGACAAAAGCCGCTGCACCCGCTGCTCCTAAGCTTGTGGTGAAGAAGCCGGCTGCCCCCCCCGCTGAGGAAGCTTCCAAAGCTGAGGACAAACCCGCAGAGGAAGCCAAGCCTGCCGCAGAGGCTCCCAAAGCTGAGGACAAGCCCGCGGAGGAAGCCAAGCCTGCCGCAGAGGCTCCCAAAGCTGAGGACAAACCCGCAGAAGAAGCCAAACCTGCCGCAGAGGCTCCCAAAGCTGAGGACAAGCCCGCAGAAGAAGCCAAGCCTGCCGCAGAGACTCCCAAAGCTGAGGACAAGCCCGCGGAGGAAGCCAAGCCTGCCGCAGAAGCTCCCAAAGCTGAGGACAAGCCCGCGGAGGAAGCCAAGCCTGCCGCAGAGTCTTCCAAAGCTGAGGACAAGCCCGCAGAAGACACCAAGGCCGGAGCATAAACCTTTCCGGGATTCTCTATGCGTCGCCTTTTACTGCTTGCGGTCATGGCTATCGGCATTACAGGCTGCGAGCCATCCGAAGATAAGAATAGAGCAGAAGCAGCGTACCGCAGAGTCAGTCCGGAACTGGGCCATCTGTTCGGTCGCAGAGTAGCCATCCGAATCATCAAGGAAACACGGATTCTCGAAGTCTACGTAAACGAGCAGAAAACCTGGCGGCTGGCAAAGGCATACCCCATCGTTGCCATGAGCGGTGAGCTTGGGCCTAAAACGGCAGAGGGTGACCGCCAGGCACCGGAAGGCTTTTACGCCACCACCCTTCCCCTGCTCAATCCCCGCAGCAAATTCCACCTTTCCTTCAACGTGGGTTACCCAAACGCCTACGACAAATCCCTTGGTCGTACCGGCTCATTCATTATGGTACATGGGGGAGACCGCTCCATTGGCTGTTTTGCCATG
Organism: Akkermansia sp.; assembly: GCA_045635265.1. Classification (GTDB taxonomy): domain Bacteria; phylum Verrucomicrobiota; class Verrucomicrobiia; order Verrucomicrobiales; family Akkermansiaceae; genus Akkermansia. The sequence continues at coordinate 88,519 of JAZRBU010000019.1, read as the reverse complement.
GGAGATCCGGCCATCGAAGAAATTTACACGCTTGTGCACCAAGCCCTGCGAGCAGGTCAGACTTCCGTTCCCATCCACATCTTCCCCTTTGAAATGACGAAGGAACGTTTGTTGCAGGAGAAAAACAGTCCTCATTACGACTTCTGGCGGCAGCATCTTCTCCCTCGGTGGAAAGCCGGCAGCATCGTTGACTGAACATGTTGCCCGAACCGTCTCGGGGACAAAAAATCATCCTGCACCCCTTAGCGGAAGAGGTGCAGGATTTCTCTTTTCTAACTCAATTAACCTGCGATAAATAATTATTGCCCCGGCATCATTGAGCCCCGGCATTCAGCAGAATGGACACAATGTCGGAGCGGCCTTCCTTTCGTGCCTGCTGCAGAGCAGTGCGCCCCTCATGATCCATCATATTCACATTGGCACCTCCGGCAATAAGCGCCCGAACCACATCGGCTCGCCCCTCCTCCGCCGCAATCATCAGCGCCGTTTCGCCGTCATCATCAAAAGCATTCACATTCGCGCCGGCGGCCAGCAACAGCTTCACGATATCCGCACGTCCCTCCTCCGCCGCAATCATCAGCGCTGTTTCACCGTCATCATCCGCAGCATTCACATTCGCTCCGGCAGCCAGCAAAACCTTGACCATCTCAACATGACCGACTTCAACCGCTTCCATTAGCAGAGACTCGCCATCGGCATCCTGAGCATTGGGGCTCACCCCATTTTGCAGTGCATTCTGCAGCTGCGCCACAGACGCAGACTTCACCGCTCCTTTCCCTATCCGGTAAGAAGCTACATTCTGACCCACAGCTACACTCCCCAGTCCTACCGCAGCCGCCAACATTGCCATTATCACTGTTTTTTTCATAACGTCGAATTCCTTTCCGTTAAATCTTAGAATCATTCTATAATTAAAAAGTTCAATAACAGATAAAACAATCAGAAAAAATTTGATTTCTCCACAAAAAACAAAGAAAACGCACCAGACGGTCGAGACTCGCTTTTTCTGAAGGAATTACTTCATATCAGGCATTTTGCTGCTTGCCTTATGCCGAAAAATCCCTTATATTATACGGACAATGCGGCTTAAACCCCGTCTCTCTCCTTCTATATGAAACCGAATCTCAAGTCATTGTTGAGCGGCCTTTTCTGCGCAACGCTCGCGTTCATGTCCGGTTCACAACGTGCAGAAGCCGTTGTCATATACCCCACGCCTCAGCACAACGGAGTCCGCTCCGTCACAACCCGGGTAAAAGAGGTCCGGGTTGTCATGCGCCATTCCGACACCACAGACCCCATGTGGAAACGCCTTCCGAATGTCCCGGACGGCTACGCCATCAATATCACCCCAGGAAAACTGACCATTTACGCCAATGATGAAGCCGGCGTCTACTATGCACGGCAATCCATCATTCAAATGCTTTACAACGTGCAGGATGCCACTCTGGCCCACAACGATGTTTTTGCCGACAAAAGCCTGCGAGAGGTAACCCGACTGGGCGAGCTTCCTATGGGTATTCTGGTAGACTGGCCGGATTTACCCTGGCGAGGCGTAGTAGAAGGATATTACGGTGCCCCCTGGAGTTTTGAGGCTCGCTGCTCCATCTTCCGTTTCATGGGGCGCAACAAACTCAATACCTACATTTACGCACCCAAGGATGACCCCTACCACCACGGTAGAGGCTGCTACCAAGCCTACCCCGCAGAAAAAGCCGCAGAACTGGCAGAGTTGGTGAGATACGCCCGCCGTCACTTTGTGCGCTTTGTCTGGGCCATTCACCCGGCCAACACAGTCAATTGGAATGACAACGGGGGCAAGCCCCAACTGGATGCCCTCTGTGTCAAACTCCGCCAGATGTATGACTTGGGAGTCCGGGATTTCGGCGTACTGGTAGATGACTCCAGCGGGGAAATAGGCAAAGCGGAGCGCCAGGTGCAGCTCACCAACTACATTCTGGAAAACTTTATCCGCAAACATCCGGACGTGAACCAGACGCTCATCATGTGCCCCACCGGATACAACCGAAGCTGGACCAATGAGAACTTCCTGCGTACGCTCGGCAGCGGGCTGGATAAGAGCATCCCCGTCATGTGGACCGGCGATACCGTTGTGCACGACATCACGCTCAAGGGGCAGAAATGGGTCAATCAACATGTACAACGCCCCACTTTCATCTGGTGGAACTGGCCCTGCAACGATTTCAAACGCAGCAGACTTTCTCTGGGGCGCACCTACGGGCTGGATACAAACGACGACATGAAAAACCAGATGAGCGGATTCGTTGCCAACCCCATGGAACATGCGGAAGCCAGCAAGGTGGGTCTTTTCGGCGTGGCCAACTATACCTGGAACATCGGAGATTTTGAATCCACCACCACATGGGAAGCCGGCATGATTCGGCTCTATCCCCGCCATAGGGAAGCCATTAAGATTCTCTGCTCTCACAACTCCTATCTTCTGCCCAACGCTCACGGCTATTTCCGAGAGGAGTCCTCTCACATCGCAGATACAGCCAAGGCCTTCATCGACAGCATTCATGCCGGCAAACCGGATAAAAAGGCCGGGCAGCTTCTGCAGCTGGAGTTCGACCGCATGGTCACCGCCGCCCGTGAGCTCAAGCACACACGCAATCCCGTTGCCGGACTTTGCGAGGAAATCCGCCCCTGGCTCGACCAGTTCGAGCTGGTCGGCGTGGCAGGTGCATCCCTCATGACGGCTTTCAATACCGAGGATGAATACCTCTTCCACTACTTCTTTGATACCGTTAACGCCCTGTACGATATGCGAACCATAACGCGCGCCGAGTGGTCTGCGCAGGGCATACGACAGGTAGATGACGTGGAAGTAGCATCCTATGCCATGACTCCCGTTCTTAACGCCGCCTTTTCCTATCTGAACGCCCGCGTGTATGCAGACCTCTCCGGCCAGGTGCGTTCAGTGCCCAAGTTTACGACCTCCGTCGGAAATACTGCCACGGATGCCGCAAAAATCATGGACGCCCGCCCGGAAACGTTCTGGTCCAACAACACCAGACAGAAAGAGGGGCAATGGTATTGTTTGGACCACGGCACCCCCATCAGCATCAACAATATCAGCTTGGTCATGGGCGGCTCCAGACACAATGACTATCCGGAAGAAATTCAGTTTGAGGTATCTGACGATGCCATGAACTGGCAGCCGGCGGGAGCTCCGCAGCATGGCAACATGGCTATCGTGGATTGCTCAAAATCCCCCATCCGTGCCCGTTACGTGCGTTTCCGCATCACCCGCCCGCGCAATAACTGGCTCTCCATCTGTGATTTTGCGGTCAACCGCACCCTGCCGCCCTACGTTTCCAGCACCGTGGCAGGCCGTAACTTCACCGCCTACAGCAACACGGAAGACATCGGCATCAACCGCATTATGGAGGTGTTCCCCATCCGCTCCGGAGAGGGCATTTCCCTGGAACTCCCGCACCCGATTCGTCCGGAATGGCTGGAAATCAATCTGGAAAACGCAGATATGGGGCGGTGGGCAGACATCAACCTCACGCTGGAATCCGGAGAAGAAATCAAGTTGGAAAAGAAGCTTGATAATAATCGCTTCTATCTGAAAAAAGATGAGTTACCGGCCGGTCGCATAACCTCGCTTTGTCTGACCAACAGAAGCAATACGGCTCAGGACATCAAGATTACCCTGTTCCGCATCGGCACCACGGCAGAAGCTCAAGCTACGGATCCACGCTGCATTAGTGATGCGGATATCGCCACCACCTATTTCTGCGCCAAGGCTCCGCTGGATATCACTATGCCCGTCCCGGAAGGCACCTCCGAACTCATCACCGTGGGCAATGTCCGCTGTGGCATCACCAACGCCACCCTCACCTCCGAAGGTGAACATGTTCGGCGTTACAAGCTCGCCCCCGGTGCCAAGAGCGTACGCATTACTCATCCGCAGCAAGCCCATTCCTTCGTGAACGAGGTCATCTTCAAGTAAGGTTTCCTGCATTCGTTTCAGCCGGCCCTGCACATGTCTCTGTGCAGGGCTGGTTTCTTATACGTCAGGCATGATACGTAACAGGGATGAGAGACGACAATGAGCCTCTGACAGGGCGGAATCAAATAGCCAAAGGCTACTGCGTTACAGTAATTTGAGGTGCGGCTGCAAAGGATGCCTACGCGCTATACTCTGACAAGACCAAAAGGCTCCGATTTACTGAAATGACATCGTTTTCCATTGCAAGGCCTTTATTGTGCAGCTATTATCCGAACTATTCCTTTTTAACTATGAAACTTTCACCATTTCTTAAACAACTTTTGTTATTTACTCTCTCAATAGTGCCTGTTGTTCACGGGGATATACTGCTGCCGGGCGGGGATGATCCGCATGGAAATAAGGACATTGTGTTTGACGGCAGCATCTCTTTCTGGGCAAATGATTTGTATGGATTCACGGAGGGGAAAGCGGTCATTTTTGAGAATGCGGGAACGGTGTCCATTGAGGATGCGGTCAAGCCTGCATCCATATTAGTAAAAGGGGAAGGAAAAACGACGCTGAGCGGGCTGGGACAAATTACCGGAGAAACAAAACTGATAAAGGAAGGAAACGGCACGCTGGAGATGAATGCGGTCAATTCATACAGCGGAGGCACGCAGATTACGGCAGGCACGGTCAAGTCCTGCAGTGCAACAGCCTTCGGCAGCGGGGTGGTGGAGCTGAACGGCGGAACGCTCGATTTGGGCGGCATTGCCATTGACAACGAAATTCATCTGAACGGAGGTGTGCTGATTGGTGCAGCCGGCACTGCCAACCTACTGGTGGTCAATGCAGAGTACAACATTACGGAAAACATCTCCGCCCGCGGCATGAATCTGGCAGACGGACTGAGGCTGAGCGTGGCCGCCGGAGCCACGCTGACGCTGGAGGAGGAACTGGAGCTGAAAAAGGCCTCTGTCCTGGATTTATCTGCGGGAGGAAGTTTTCGGGGCAAGCTGCTGGTAGAATCCGATGGGGTGCTCAAGTTGAGCAGCACGGGCACTACAGGCATGGGCAACGGCTGCGACTGGCACCTGAACGGGGCTAAGGTGAGCGGTAATCTTGCTACCGCCGCCGCTGCTGCAGCGAGAACGTCTACGGGCTCCCTGCTCCGCATCAGCGGAAAATGCAGTCTGAGCGGTTCCCTCACCCTCAATGGCGGTATGCTGAAATTCAGCGATACGCAGGCGTCTCTTCACGCTTCCACCGTGGCGCTCAGCGCGCCCACCGCGCTGGCACCGACGGTTGCCCCGGCTTCCGGAGAAAGCCACACATTCCTCACCTACAACCGGTTGCTGCGCGGGAGCGTAACGGATTACTACGACTTCTTCGGGCTGAGTGAAGATGAATATGAGCTGAAAGTCGGCGATAAAAGCATGACTCTCACGGCCATTGAACCGCAGCCGGAGCCGGAAGCACCGACCCCGGATACGCCCGTCATCTCCCCCACTCCCAATGATCCGGATATTGATTCACCCACGCCGCCTGACACGGATGATGATACCCCAAACGAACCCGGACCGGAGATACCGGATAATGAGCAGCCGGATGAAGATGACCCACACGGTCCGGTCATCGATTCTTCCGGTGATGACCCGGATGATCCCCACCAGAACAAGGAGGAAGAAGACAAGACGGACAATGATGATACGGCAGATGTGGATGATTTGCTCTCTGAGGAATCCGGCACGGCGCTGAGTCAGGCATGCATGCAGAGTGCCTGGGGGTCTATGTTTGCATCACACGCCTTCATGAGTGCGGTGTACGATAATTCCCGCAACCGGGAATCCACCACCTGGGCCGCACTCTACGGAGGTGTACAGGAAACGGATAACGAGCAGAATCTGCCGGGAGGAGATGCTTCCGTATACGGTCTGGCTTTGGGGGTGGAAGGGCACCCCACGGAGCAGACACAGCTTGGCCTTGCTCTGGGCGGCTCTCTGGGCACGGTATCCGGAGACAGCTTCGGTAAGCTGGACCAGATGTCCGTGCATGCAGCGGTGTATGTGCGCCATTCATTCATGAAGCCGGATTCCCGCCAGCATTTACGGCTCTACGGAGCATTGGGGCTGGGCCGCACGGAAACGGACCCCGGCAGCTATTCCGGTCTGGAGAGTTGGTACCACAACAGTGCCATGGCAAAAACACGGCTGAGCTGGGGAATGAAGCTGACGGAAACGCTCACTTGGGATGTTTACGGAGGCGCAGACTATTACCACGGCAGCGACGTGAGCGCGGATGATGAGCAGACGTCCGGCATCTGTAACCTGCGCGGCAGCATCGGCAGCGGAATTGCCTGGACCTCCAACAAGACCACGCTGTATGCGGAAGCGGAGTTCAACGGTGATATTGTGCGAGACAACCCGACCACCGACATGGGCGGCCGGGAATTCCGCACGGCAGAAACGGAGCGCTGCGGGTTTACCCTGCGCTGCGGCATGATGCTGCACCCGGATTCAAGCGACCGCCATTTCAATCTGAATTATGCGTTTGAATCCCGCAGCTCCACCTCGGCACACGTCATCAGCGCCGGATTCACCCGTATTTTCTGATAACGAGGCATTTATCCCCTCCCCACAAAAAAACACAGGCGGCAAGGAGAAAACTCCCTGCCGCCTGACTGTTTGAGAGGAACAGAAATCACTTCTGAGCTGCCAGATGCTCTATAACGGCCTTTTTCATGGCCGTGAGCCCCTGCATCAGCATCTCCGGAGATGTGGCAAAGTTCAGCCGCACGCACTGGCCATCACCAAAGTTGGCACCGTTGTCCAGATAAACGCCGGCTTTTTCCAGGAAGAACTTGTGTGGAGATTCCACGCCCAACGCAGCGCAGTCAATCCAGGCCAGATAGGTAGCCTCCTGGTGGCGGGTATGAAGCATGGGCAGCTCTTCTGCAATGAAATCCACCACGGTTTTGCGGTTGCGCCGCAGGGTTTGCAGCAGCTGCTCATGCCAGGCCCACCCCTGCGTGTAGGCAGCCAGAGAGGCAGCATAAGCAAACACGTTGAGCGTGGGGAGACTGTGCCCCTGTGTCTTACGGATGGCAGCACGCAGCTCCGCATTCGGCACGGCCATGTAGGTGAAGCAGATGCCCGCAATGTTAAACGTCTTACTGGGGGCGCTCAGCATCACCACACGTTCCAGAACATTTTCCGGCAGAGTCAGCGCGCACTGGTGGCGCAAATCCTCATCCAGCACCAGGTCGCAATGAATCTCATCCGAACAGAGGATGAGGTCGTGGCGCACACAGAAATCCGCCACCTGTTCCATTTCCTCCCGGCTCCAGGAGCGGCCCAACGGATTGTGCGGATTGCACAGCAGGAAAAGCTTCGTATTGGGTGATACGGCGGCTTCCATAGCATCCCAGTCAAACACCCAGCGGTCATCGCGGTACACATAGGGCACCGTCAGCAGGCTGCAGTGGGCATCCTCATGGCAATGCAGCATGGGCGGATAGGAGGGAGAACACACCAGCACCTCATGCTCCGGGCGGGTGCAGACCGTGCGGGCCACCAGCGTGAAGGCCGGCACGCAGCCCGGCAGCTCATGCAGCCACTCCGGGGCGGCCTTGGCAACGCCGTGTTTTTCTCTGAGATAGGCCACGATGGCCTCGCGCAGCTCATCCGTCATGAAAGCATAGCCGTAAAAACGGTGATTGAGGCGCTGCTGAAGGGCATCCACCACGCAGGGCGGCGACTCAATATCCATATCCGCAATACCGAAAGGCAGCGGGCCCTGGAGGTCCCATTTGATGTTACCGGTCTCTCGGCGGCAGTCCGTAGAAGCAAATCTGATCATTTTCGCGCAGGTTGTGTTATAGATACTCAATGGGTGGTGACTCTATCACACGCTCATCTACCCGCAGAATACCACAAACAGTCGCTTTGACAAGTCCAAAATCGGGCAGACAAACATCTGACTTTCATTTTTCACGCTTCGTTTGCGAGGCTCACCGACGGAGAGAGACGGACGGAGGGGTATGCAGCTCAAATCCCTTGACAATCTGCAGGAGCTGCGGCATGATATTGCCGCACCATGTATATACCGACTCAGGAGGAACGCTACAGTAAAGCAGCACGGTTGACACTGCTGCTCTGCATCATTGTCCCCAGCGGAGTGGTGGTCTGGCTGGCCGGCGGCGGTTTGAGCGACTGCGCTGCCGCGTTCCTGCTGCCCATTTCCCTGCTGTTGGATAAAGTGGGCTTCAACACTACGGCGGCGGCCTCCATTTCTGCTCTGGTGCAGTTCTTTGTGTTCTTCTGGCTGACCCGCAACCGCAAACTGTCCCCCAAACACCGCCTCACCATAGCCATTACCTGGGGAATGCTTTTTGCGCTGATTGTCCGTATCGCCATATACCAGGCGGCGGCGGCTCTGCAGTGAGCAAGCCTGACAATTAGGCAGGAGTAAGCCTAACTCTGCTTGTCCGCTCGCGTAAAATCTGCCATAGTGGAGCAGATGAAACCGCTCCACATGATTACATTCCGCTGTAGGCAGGAACTATTTGAACGGCTGGAACGCTACTCTCAGCGTCACCGGCTGGACAGAACCTCCGTAATTAAGCTGGCCGTGCATTACCTGCTCAACGTTGCTTCCGTGAGGAAGAGTCCTCAGTAAGAGCCCCCATTGCGCCCACCACGCCGCCAAGCAGAGAAATGCGACTGTTAGCACGAGCCGTATCTGCCTGCATCAACAGACTGCGGCGGTCATACAACGCCTGCGTGCGGGTATCATTAGCCTCCTGCAGAGCAGCCTGCGTGGCGTTGGAAATCTCATCCTCCAGACGGGTGGCCAAATCCGTTTCCCGGCGCACGGCACTGCCCTCCTGCATCAAATGAGACGCTCCGGCGGCGGCACGGGCCTCCGCCAGCCGCATCTGCGCGTTGCGCTCACTGCGGCGGTTGTTCTCCAAGGCGGTATTGGTGATGATTTCCGCCGAGTTGCGAGCCAGTTTCCACTGCTCATCTGCGGCTTGGCGGTATGCTGCGGACTGACGGCGCTGAGCGGATGCCTGCATGGCACCGCCCGCCAGCGCCCCGGCTGCGGTAATTACTGATGAAAAACCCATAGTGCCGGGCATGGTAACACAGCCCGGCTGCAATATCCAGTTTCCTGCATGGGCTCGCAGCTCCTTTTCAGCGTCAGCCCGCAGCGGAAAAACCGGCAGCGGGTGCTTATTTCTTCTCGCGGGTCATGAACTTCATGATGGCGTACAAGACCATGAGCAGCACCACGCCCAGCACCACCAGGTGAGATTCTGCCTTCACAGCCTCAATCAACGCCTGCGGTGATTTCATGATACCGGGATGCTCACTGCCCACTTTATCACCAAACCAGGCCAACACCCAGCACCAGATGGCCGAACCGGTGATAGTGGCAATGCTGAAAGAAAGGAAATTTACCCGCGCCATACCGGCCGGGATGGAAATGAGGTGGCGAATGACCGGCAGGAATCTGGCAAAGAAAATACCGGCAGAGCTGTATTTCTGCATGAACAATTCCGCTTTTTCCACTTTATGCTGCGGCATGAAAAAGTATTTACCGAAACGGAGCACCAGCGGGCGCCCCAACAGGAGCGCACAGACATACATCACCACAGAACCGATGTAAGAACCCACCGTACCGGCAAGCACCACGCCCCAGAAACTCATATCCGCACCTTCCTGTGATGCCACAATAGCCGCCGGCGGCACTACCACCTCACTGGGCACCGGTATGATGGAACTCTCCATAGCCATGAAAATAACCACGCCCCAGTATCCCCAGGCTTCTACATACTGCATACAAGCATTCACAAATTCGTGGAACATGGAGGGTATTATGCACACATCTTCTTAAAAAGGAAGTCTTTTTCTTGCCAATTCACGGGTATCATGGTAGAGTGGGTGCATGAAGCTTTTCATGGTAGCCGGAGAAAAGAGCGGGGACAAACAGGGTGCCCTGCTGATTCGGGAACTGCTGCAACGCCGCCCCGATATTGAGATAACCGGATTGGGCGGTGCACGCATGCACGAGCTGGCTCCCAATATTGAAGACTGGGCAGATCAGGCCGGCGTCATCGGTCTGGTGGAGGTGCTCAAGCATATTCGCTACTTTGCCCGCCATCTCAATGAAATGACGGCTAGAATTGCAGCAGAACAGCCGGACGGACTGGTACTCATTGACTATCCCGGCTTCAACCAGCGGCTGGCAGAGCGCGTGCGAAAGGTTTCCCCGAAAACGAAGATTGCCTGGTTCATTGCCCCGATGGTATGGGCCTGGAAAAAAGGCCGCATCCCCAAACTAGCCCGCGTGCTGGATTTGATGATGTGCACCTTCCCCTTCGAAAAACCGTTGTTTGAAAAAGCCGGACTCCGCACGGAGTTTGTGGGGCATCCGCTGGTGGATGATATTCTGGCTCAACGCAAGACAGATGTGCGGGAGAAAGGCCTCATCGGCCTCTTCCCCGGCAGTCGCAACCGTGAGGTGGAAAGCAACTTCCCCGTTTTCATGGAGGTGGTGAAGGAGCTCCGTACCCGCCACCCGGAATGGAGATTCGAAACCTCTGCCAGCACGCAGCGACTGGCAGACAAGATGCTCGCCATGGCCAAAGCGGCCAACATGCCGGAAGAGCTCATCAATATCTGCCCGGGCAGTTACCACGGACTGATGGACCGTGCAGAAGCCGCGCTGGTGACCTCCGGCACCGCCACACTGGAAGCTGCCCTGCATGAGCTTCCCTTTGCCTTGGTATACAAGGTGGCCGGATTTACCTACTGGGTGGCAAGACTCATCCTCACCATCAAATACATAGGCATGGTCAACATTCTGGTGGATAAGCCCGTGACCCGCGAGCTCATTCAGCATGATTTCAACGTAGAAAACTGCATTTCCGAATTGGAGCGGCTCACCACACCCGGTCCCCGTGAAGAGGTGCTGGCAGGCATGCGTGACTCCATGGACAAGCTCGGCCACGGCGGTGCCGCAGCCAAGGCGGCAGAAGCCGTCTTGAGTCTCTTCAACTAAGCCCCAAGGTAATACGCCAGGCAAACACCCAAAGCAGCCAGCAGAAACAGGCCGCGGTTCATTCTCCGTGCCCAATAGCGCGGCACGCCGCAATACCAGGCATAGGCATCTCTCAGTTCGCGGAATTCCCAAGGCTGCGGCTGCACCGTGCAGCCCGCACCGGGGGCAAAACGGCGCACAATATTGGCCGCCGTACAAATAAACAAATCCCCGGCATACTTGACACCCAGCATCACAGCGGGGAAACACAGCATACAGCGGAGCACGGACAAATCACCGCACCCCCACGCTGCATACACTGCCAAGGCAGCCAAAGGCACCGCCGGAGTAATTAACAGGCAGCTGATGCCCCAAAAATTCACCCACGCTCCGTAGTGACACATCCGCTCACGCACGTCTTCGGCATGCAGCCAGCGGTACTCCCTGCCCTTTCTCACGGCTTCACCCGGCAGAAATCCCAACCGGGCATCCAGAGCCTCCACAAGCCGGCGAATGGGTGCTTTCATCTCACAAAACGGGTTTTGCAGCCTCAGCAGAGTTCTTTCTCCACCATGGCGTACGCGTTGTGATTGTGGATGGACTCAAAATTCTCCGCCTCCACTCGGTACCAGCTGAAGGCGTTGTAACGCTCCGTTGCCACAGCCACATTGCGCACCAAATCCTCCACAAATACCGGCCGCTCATAGGCGTGGTCCGTCACATACTTTTCATCCGGTCGCTTGAGCAAGCTGTACAGCTGACAGCTGGCGCAATCCTCAATCAGATCAATGAGATCCTCAATCCAGATGGCAGCACCGGAAAAACGCACCGAGTAGGTAACAATGCCACGCTGATTGTGAGCGCTGTGCTCGCTCATGGCCTTGGAGCACGGGCAAAGCGTTGTTACCGGCACCTTCAGCGTCAGCGTAAACTGCCCGGGTTTACCCCTCTCGGCATCAATCACAAAACGAACATCGTAATCCATCATCCCCTCCATGCCGGAAACCGGTGCCTTTTTCAGGCGGAAGAACGGAAACTCTATCTCCACATGCGCGCGCTGGGCATCCAACTTGCGCAGAAGACGGTCCGGCAAACGCACGGCGGTGCGAACGTCCAGATAACGGTTGTGCTCGTGCAGCGCCTCCACAAAACGGCTCATGTGCGTGCCCTTGTACTCCTTGGGCAAATCTACCATGAGAGCCACCCGGGCTACGGTGGACTGTGTGCGACGCTCTTTATCGCTCACGACGATGGGAAAGCGGATATCCCGTACACCCACGCGATCAATAGAAATCTCGCGGGTATCGCGCTCATTCTGCATATCCTTCAACTCTTTCATCGTAAGCGACTTATATATAAAATTAACTTAAATCAGAGAAAAAGCCGAAGGGAGCTTGCATGCCGAAGCGCACAAGCCCCCTCAATCAACGACAACTTGCCGTCGAGAACTCCTCTGAAGAGTTTTCGGCTCAGGGGAGCAGATTCACGGCACGGGCGCGGCGAATCTCGCGCGTGATCTTGCGGTGCATCTTGGCAGAAACACCGGTCACACGGCGGGGCAGAATCTTGCCCGTCTCAGACGTGAACTTAGAAAGGAACTCGGGATTGCACATATCCACGGCACCGGCGGGGATGTCGATACGACGACGGGGCATCGTCTTGTTGCAGGTGCGGAAACGGATACGGCGCTCAACGCTCTTGAATTCAGTCATCATAGCTTTATCTGTGCTTTATAGGTGGTTTAGCGCATCTCGCGGTGAAGAGTGCGGCGCTTCAGGTAGGGGTTAAACTTAACCTTTTCCAGACGACCGGGGGTACGCTGACTCTTCTTATTGCGGGTGGTCACGTAGCGAGAGGGGGTCTTGCCCTCAGCCTTAGCTTCCGTGCATTCCAGGATGATGATATCTCTAGGCATAATTGCGAATTGTTGACTTGCGGGCGCCTATAATACACTATTCTTCGTTATCGTCAAGAGAAATCGCATTTTCCATGTCATTTTGTAGGTCAGCATACCCGACATGGTCCTGTTTTTTGGCTCTGTACGCGGCATAAGAGCCATATTTTTTCTCGTATTCCTCCTGACATTTCACGGTAAGACGGCAGAACGGACGCACCTCCAGACGTTTTTTGGGGATGGGATCCAGAGAAATTTCACAAATACCGTAAGTACCGCGGCGGATTCGGTCCAGAGCGGCGTCAATTTCAAAAATCTGCTCACGGTCTTTGTCCAGCAGACGGATGGTGAGGTCACGCACCTCTGCCTCACTGCCGGCATCACCAATGTGCTGACCGGAAGAGGAAGAGACATTGGATGCACCGCTGCGGAGGTGGTCGCGCGTTACGTTCTGCATATTCGGCACAAGCTCATCATGCAGTTTGAGGAGGGCGGCTTTCTGTTTTTCCAGGAAAGCGGGCCATTCCGGATCCGCCTTCAACAAAGCGAGCGTCTCCTTGAGTTTCTTCACGCGGGCTTTTTCCTCTGCGGTGAGCTGTTCGCGCACAGGCGCAGCCTTGTGGGCAACTGCTGCCTCAGAGGAAGACTTCTTGCTTTTTGCCGCGGGCTTGGTCGTTTTGTCCGCAGTGTTCTTTTTTTCAGTGGTCGTTTTTTTCGGCGTAGCCATGGTTGTTTTCAGTACAGAATATCCGTTGACATTTGCTGTAATAGATACACAGCAAAAATACCTTGTCAGCTACTATCACAGAGGCGTCTAAATTTCAAGAAAAATCTGCTGTCCGGCAGTGGTTTTGCGCGCTTTTTCCGTCAGCAGCGGACGCGACTCAGGCAAAGAGGTCCGGATACGATTTTACGGCCAGAGCCTTGGACAGCGCGCGGATGGTGTAGCTATCCTCTGCCTGCAGTGCTTTTTCCGCCATTTCCCTGCACTCCTCGTAGTTGAGATGGCGGATGGCATAGCGCACCAGCGGCAGCAGGTGCGTACCCACGGAAAGCTCCGTTGCCCCCAGCCCCACCAACAGGGGAATGAGCTTGATGTCCGCCCCCATTTCACCGCAAATGGCAGTGGGAATACCGGCGTTGATGGTCTGCCGCATAAGCCGGATGACACCGGGATGCGTGGCGCGGAACATGCCTGCTACACGATAGTTCACACGGTCCACGGCAATGGTGTACTGGGTGAGGTCATTGGTACCGATGGAGAAGAAATCCACATAGCGAGCCAAAACATCCGACATCATGGCGGCACTGGGCACCTCTATCATGATACCCACGCGCATATTTTCATCAAAGCGCTGATTACGGGCGCGCAGCTCTGCACGGCATTCCTCCAGCAACTCATGCACCTCCCGCACCTCCGTGAGCCCGGATACCATGGGGAACATGACCCCTACCTTTCCATGTGCAGAAGCACGCAGAATGGCCCGCAGCTGCTCTTTGAAAACCTCCGGGCGGCTGAGAGACACACGGATGCCGCGCCACCCCAGGAAAGGATTATCCTCTTTTTCTTCCAGCACTTCAAAGGGCAGCTTATCTCCGCCGGAATCCAGCGTGCGGAAAATTACCTCATGCGGAGAGCAGCTCTCCACCAACACACGGTAATGTTCATATTGGGATTCCTCATCCGGAATACCATCCCCGCCCAGCAGGAAAAACTCTGTACGGAACAGCCCCACACCCTCTGCACCGGAGCGCTGGATAGCCTCATACTCATGCGCAAACTCCACGTTGGCCGCCAGGCGGATATGGCGCCCGTCCAGCGTTTCCGACGGCAAATCACGCATTTCCACCAGCGTCTGATAGGCTTTATCCTTCTCCTGCTGGAGAGCGCGGTAGTACTCACGGGTTTCCGGCGTGGGGTTGAGAATAAGTTCGCCGTTATAACCATCCAGAATAACCTGCTGGCCGGCGCGGGAATCCATCACCAAACGCGGTACTGCCACTACCGCAGGCAGCCCAAGAGAGCGGGCCAGAATGGCCGTATGAGAAACAGCGGAGCCGGCCTCCGTCACAAAACCCAACACCTTGTTGGGGTCCAAATCCGCCGTATCACTGGGGGTCAGATCATAAGCGGCCAGCACGCAGGGACAATGCTCGCAGAGCGAGCGGGAGCCGGGGCTCTCCTCCGCAGGACGCATATTTTTAAGCACCCGCTGCAGCACATCGGCAATATCCACCACACGGGAGCGCAGGTAGGGGTCATCCACCCGGCGCATCACCTCCATGAAGTTTTGCACCACCGCATAATACACCGCATCTATATTCTGCATGCGGGAGGAAAACTCCTTGCGGAGTTTACTCATGATGGTGCGGTCCCTCAAAAAGAGCAGATGAGCATCAAAAATGGCAGCTTCCGTAGCACCGGAAAGTTTTTCCACACGGGCTTTCAGAGAGTGCAGCTCCGCTTCCGTGCGGCTGAGCGCGCTGTCAAAACGCTGCCACTCCTGCTCCATCTCCGTGGGCAGTATCATCCGCGTGGCCGGAGCTTCACACCCGCGAGCCTCCACACGCAGCACGCCCATGGCTATGCCGGGGGAAACCGGCTGACCGGAAAGTCGACGCTCAAAATGCTCGCTCATGAGTGTCGTTTTCTTTCATCATGTGCTCTTTCCGGAGAATCAGGCCTCGCCGAACTTGCCGTTGACCAATTCCTCCAGAGCGGCAATGGTCTCCGCTTCATCCGGGCCATCGGCTGTCACCATAATTTCAGCTCCCCAGCCCACCGCCAACATCATAAGCCCCATAATACTCTTACCGTCAACAGATTCATCATCTTTCACCACCGTCACATCAGCCTGAAAACGGCTAGCGACCCGCACAAACTGAGCAGCAGGACGAGCATGGATACCAAGTTTATTCTGAACGGTGAGAGTTTTCGTAATCATACGGTTTTCGAGGGGATACTTTCTTTAACGTGCATTATACCCTTCTCCTCTTCTCTTGGCGAGCTTTTTTTCACAAATTCCGTGATTCCGTAAGGAAAAACAGCGTTCTGAGCGCCGCCCGCAAACATAAACGGATGAGGTAGGAGATGCCAACCTCATCCGTTGCATCCGTTATCACCCCGCTCCGGCATTCCGCCCCGGAGCCCGGGGCAAAACGGCATCAAAAACAAAGCGAGGCTTCCGCTCCGTTACTTAATCTGAAAGGGAATCCCTTTTTCCGATTCCTCACAGCCTTCCGTTACACCCTTATAATCAGCCGTACCGGAGGTTGCGGAGACAAAGGTCAGCGTATAGTCGCCCATGGATTCCCAAAGCTCCACATGCAGCTTAGCAGTAGCAGCCCCGGTCTTTTTATACTCCACCCTATTGCCATATCCCGCAGGAATTGTCTTGTCGATGCTCACGTTGGAATCCGTAAACGCAAAAGTCAATTTAGAATTGTCGGCACAACGGAATTCTATCTTTTTACCGGCAACGGATGCCGGAGCGGTGCCGTTCCCTGCCCCGGTCGAAGCGGAAGAGGCTTTTTTGGGGGCAGACTTCAGGATACGGTTGATTGCGGCTGCATTCGGCCCGCCCACGCACATGGCAACGGAAGCCCCCTTAGCAGTCTTGGCCTTGGTATTGGCTCCGTTTTCCACCAGCCAGCGCACAATAGCCACATGACTGAGGCCGCAGGCATTGTGCAAAGCGGTGGTACCGTTTGCATTTTCCAGCACGGTATCCACGGATTCACCGTTGAGTATACGCGGCAGCAGAATCAGCAGACGCTTTTGGTACAGCTTCTGCACCGCCCCACTGTACTTTTCCGACTTCAGTCCGGCAATGAGAACCGGCAGCTCTGTGGTATCCACGGCAAAAGCGGCAGAACCCGCACTCATGCCACCGCAAAGCAGCGCGAACAATAAAACAATCGTTTTTTTCATACTTCCGTGCCTTTATTTAATCGTTACCATGATGTTGCGGCAAGTACCGACAAAGCAGCCTGCGCCCACGGTTTCCGTTGCAACTCCGGTAGTGGGCGTTGTAAAGGTAATGGTGATGGTCCGGCTGTAATCCCCACCCTCTGAATCCACCTCAATAACTCCCACGGAACCGCCTCGGCGGGAGTACATATACTTGCCACCCTGGCGAGGGCTCGTAATCGGCAGCAGATTGCGCGTAGCCTTCGGTTTAAGATTCAGGGCATAGAATGCCGCCGCCGCATCCGTGCGGCGCTGCTTGGACACATGGTAGGGCTCCCAGCCGTAAAAAATATTTGAGTCCGTCTCCGTGTACGAGTACTGAGACATCGTATAATTCAGCACCACCGTGCGGCCGTTGAGATTGAACGGAGCGGGAGCAGCCTCACACGGAGCAACGCAGGCCGCCACAACAAGAAGAGAAGAAAGAAGTGCCTTCATGGTAAAAAAACAGTTAAACTGACCCTTTCATACTACCATATCAGCCAATACGCGTCAATGCAGCATTTTTCTATTTCCCGCAACAAAAAAAGGCCCTGAGCATAGCAGAGCCTTTTTTGTTGTACGCAAACGGGGAACCGGCTATCAGCGGACGGCGCCGTATGAGCGGAGAGCCTGAATAATGGCGGCACGGTTATCACTGCCCACGCACATGAGCGGTGTGGCGCCCTTGTTGGTCACGGCGTTGGGGTTGGCACCATTCTCCAGCAACCACCGCGTGATACTCAGACTGCCGATGGCGCAGGCATAGTGCAGTGCCGTGTTGCCCTTCGTCTCCGGCAGCGTAATATCCACGTGGGCTCCGTTGCGTATCATCGGCAGCAGCGTCAGCAGGCGCTTCTGGTACAAAGCAGACGTGGCATGGCGGCAACGCAACGCCCGCATACGGGCAATGAGCGGATCCAGAGAGGCGCGATTGCCGCCACCGTAGGAAGGTGTGGACTGATAGGAGGGCTGCGCTTGGCGGGCACCGTGATTCAGCAGAGCCTGTGTAATGGCCGCACGGTTATCATTCCCCACACACATGAGCGGCGTAGCGCCCTTATCCGTCACAGCATTCGGGTTGGCACCGTGCTCCAGCAACCACTGCGTGATGCCCAGGCTGCCGATGGCGCAGGCATAGTGCAATGCTGTGTTACCCTTCGTCTCCGGCAGCGTAATATCCACATTTGCTCCGTTACGAATCATCGGCAGCAGCGTCAGCAGACGCTTTTGGTACAAAGCAGACGTCGCATAGCGACAACGCAGCGCCCGCATACGGGCAATAAGCGGGTCCAGGGAGGAGCGGTCATCTGCGGCACTCCACCCACCGGAGCTTGCGGATGCCGCAGAGGAATTCGTGTATGACGGTGTCCCGGAATCTGCTGCTCCGGCTTCCGGTTCCACCGCATCAGCGGTTCCGGGTTCCAGGCGCACGAGAATTCCCCGCATCTTATTCTCCACGCTGCCGGCACAATACTCACCCTCTGCGGTAGCGGTATTTTCTCCGGTAAAGGACAGCTTCAAGGTATCGGAAGAATCAAGGAAGTACTGCCCGATTTTCTCACCAATTTGCTCATTGGTCAGATAATCAATAGAAGAAACAACATTCGAGATGGCCAGCGCGGCTGCGGCATCCGGTATCATCAGCGCATAAATGTGCACCTCTGCCGTATTTTTGCCGGTTCGGGTATACTTCAACAGATAAGGAGCAGACTCAGGCGTACGCGCCGTGAATACGGTCAGCCTGCGCAGCATCGGGATGTCTCCTACATCCGTACTGAATGCCCCCTTGCCATTATCGCTAATCGGTGCATAGTCAGAAAAATCGCCGTTCTCATCCTCATCAGAACGGGTAGACATCTCCGCATCCAGATAAGAACACAGAAGCCGCTTACCATTCAATGACTCCGGGGCATAATCCACATCTGCAGCCGGGGCGGGTTCCGGAGCCGGGGCGGGCTCCTCTGCTGCCGGGCTCGGCGTTTCCGGCTCCGTGGGCAGGATTGCCTGAGACGGCGCTTGAGGTGCAGGCGGTTCCGCAGCAGGAGTGGGCGCCTCTGTATGCATTGCATCATCAACAGGCTCGTCCATCACACGAGTGGCGACATCCTCTGCTGGCGCGACAGGTGCCGGATTAACCGCAGCTACAGTCTGTTCTTTGTTTTGCAGACTGAGCATCTCCGACGGGTCGTTCGTTAAGAAATACGCTACCGCACCGACGGACAACAGCAGAAAAAGGACGGTGATAAAAATTTTCATATTCGTGAGAAATCGAGAGGAGGTACGCATCTATTCTACCTGTATCCGTCTTGATTGTCAATGCCCCCTCTCGCCGAAATGAGCGAAAGAGCCCCGTTTCTGATTTACCGGTGTATTAAAGTTAAAACATTGAAAGTCAACACAAGAATATACATTGTTACATTTTTTCTGCCGCTAACAGCGAAGCACACTTGCCAGACCGCGGGTGCTTGCACCGGCTGCGAACAGGAGTTTCAGGCACTCCATGTGCCCCTTCTCCGCCGCACGCATCACGATACTGTAGCCTTCACAATCCTCAAAATGCACATCTGCCCCGGCATCAATAAGCAGTTTCACGCATTCGGCATCCCCGCGCTTCGCGGCAAGCATCAGACAGCTGTCCTGCCCTCCATACGCCACCGCATTCGCATCCGCTGCGGCGGCAAGTAACAGGCGCACACATTCGGTATGCCCCTCCCTGACTGCCAGCATCAGACAGCTGTCTCCGTATTTATCATCTGTGTCTTCAGCATTTGGATTCGCTCCGGCAGCGATGAGCAGCTTCACGCATGCCGCATGTCCACCCTCCGATGCAGGAAACAGCGCTCTTTCGACAGCTCTGGCATCTGCCCCGGCTGACAGACAGCGGCGGACTTCCCCGACATCCCCGCGCTGTGCCGCTTTCAGCAGAACATGTTTCTCCTCTGCCTCAGCCGCACGCAGAAGAGAGAGACAATCCTCGTGCCCACCCCCGTACTCCAATTCTTCATAAATATACGCCAGGCTCTTACCATTCGGCAAATCCGCCCCCGCCTCCAGCAGCAGCTTCACGCATGCTGCATACCCATGCCGCGCCGCAGTTTGCAGAGCAAAATTCAGTTGCAGGGCGGTATACTCCTCTCCCACCTCCGGGCTGAGCAACCATTCCAGACAATCCGCCCCACCACCATCAGCAGCCCAGCCAAGCACATTGCCCATGAATGCATCATTCCCCGGCATGCGTCCAACCGGATACAGCAGTTTCATGCAATCCAAATGATTATAATAAGCCGAAACAAGAAGCCCGGAATACGATTGTCCCTCATCACCGTACTCATATCGGCACGCCCCCGGATTCGCCCCTGCCTCCAGCAGGAACCGGAGACAGTCTGCATGCCCGTACCGAACTGTCCATATCAGGGCGGCAGAGCAAGATATCGACTCCTCATCCGCCCACATTATCTCCTCATCCACCCAGTGCGTATCAACCTCCGTGCAGCCCTCCTCCCACTTTCCGCCCTCGCCCACAGCCCCGGCGGCCAGCAACAGCTTCACACACTCCGCATGCCCTCCGCCGGCAGCCCATTCCAGACTGCCTGCACCGTAGGCTCGCGCATGCACATCTGCCCCCGACTCCAGCAGCAGCTTCACGCATGCAGCATGCCCATGCCGCGCCGCTATCATCAGTGCCGTCGCCACAGACTCCCTGGCATCTACCTCTGCCCCGGCGGCAAGCGCAGCCCGCAGTCCCCCTGCGTCCCCGGACGCAGCGGCTTCCGTCAGTTCTTTGTTTAATTGTTCCTTAGTCATGATTCCCCGTCATGTTCGAGTCTGAGGATACGACACCCGCCGCTTTCAGCAGTGCCACACATTCGGCATGTCCTTCTTCTTCGACTAACTGCAACGCGCTTCTTCCATCCTCATTGACAGCATTCACATCCGCCCCGGCTTCCAGCAAAACAGCTTCACACATGCCGCAAAAACTCCAAATAATGATTCAGACCGGTTTTCCAATGGTTCACGCCGGCCATTGTCAAAAACGCATTAAACCCCTGGTCATTCACAAGAACATCTGCCGCCTTGCGTGCGCGCACAGGGTCACTCTCTTCATAAAAATCGAATTCCAGCCCCATTATATGGCACAGGTAATGAGAACACTCACCCACGCCGCTCAGGTAATTCCAGATGGTAGAGTTTGCCAGCCCTTTATTCTCAAGCCAGTCACGAAAAGCCTCTTGGCGAGGCGTCAACTGCGGATTATTTCTGTTAATCAGTAAACACATATCGTTATCTCGGGCAGCTTGTACGAGACGTTTTTTCATCATCTCATTCATATTGCTTAATCGTCATCAGCATCAAGAAGGGATTCAATGTCCAACTCTTCTATCTTTACTTGATGCGGCATTTTCCCCTCTTTGTTGAGAGCATTCTCGTCTGCCCCGGACTTTAATAACAACTCTACAACATCTTCGTGACTCCAACGAGAAGCTTTATGCAAGGCTGTATCTCCCGCTTCATCAACAGCATTCACATCCGCTCCGGCGACCAACAACAGCTTCACGCAGTCAAAATTTCCATCCTCGGCAGCCATCATCAACGCAGTCCGACCACGCACATTACCGGCATTCACATCCGCCCCGGCGGTCAGCAACAGCTTCGAGCAATCAAATTCCCCCCCCTCGGCAGCATACATCAAGGCTGTCCAGCCAACCTTATCAACGGCGTTCACATCCGCTCCGGCGGTCAGCAACATCTCCGCGCAGTCAAATTCCCCCCCCTTGGCAGCATACATCAAGGCTGTCCCGCCGACCTCATCAACGGCGTTCACATCTGCCCCGGCGCGAATCAACATCTTCGCGCAGCCAAATTCCCCCCCCTTGGCAGCATACATCAAGGCTGTCCTGCCGACCTCATCAACGGCGTTCACATCTGCCCCGGCGGCCAGCAACATCTTCACACTGTCAATTATCCCATTCGCGACAGCATGCATCAACAGAGTCATACCACGCGCATCTACGACATTCACATCCGCTCCGGCGGTCAGCAACAGCTTCGCGCAGTCAACTTTCCCCTCCTCGGCAGCATGCATCAACAGAGTCATACCACGCGCATCTACGACATTCACATCCGCTCCGGCGGTCAGCAACAGCTTCGCGCAGTCAAATTCCCCCTCCTCGGCAGCATACATCAAGGCTGTCCAGCCAACATCATCAACGGCGTTCACATCCGCTCCGGCGGTCAGCAACAGCTTCGCGCAGTCAAATTTCCCCCACTTGACAGCATACATCAAGGCTGTCAAGCCAACCTCATCAACGGCGTTCACATCCGCTCCGGCGGTCAGCAACAGCTTCGCACTGTCAATTATCCCATTCCCGACAGCATGCATCAACAGAGTCCTGCCACGCGCATCTACGACATGCACATCCGCCCCGGCGCAAATCAACACGGTCAAAACCTCCGGGTGCAGGTAATAAAATCTTTCACAGCGAACCAGTGCCGTGCGCCCTTTCTTATCCTTTGCATTAACATCCACCCCGGCGCGAATCAGCGTCTTGAGGAAAGGCAAATAGCCGCGTGCTAATCTAGACTGATCCATCTCGCACGCGCACTTGGTAGCAAGCATCAGCGCGTTACGACCATTCGTATCCACGGCATTCACATCTGCCCCGGATTGAATGAGAAACCTTACCAACTTACCGGATGTACATTTATAACGCACCGCATACATTAACACAGTGAGGCCATCATTGTCTGCCGCATTCAAATTCACCCCCGCTTGGATAAAGAGTTTGAGTATCTCCAAATCGTCGTCCATATTCTCTTGGTAATGGAAAACTCCTTTTTCGGCATAATGCATGAGCGCGGTACACCCCGTGAAATCCGTTACATTTACATCCGCCCCGGCCTCCAGCAACAAGCGAATGGACTCAAGCTTCTCTGCGTACATCAACGCAGTCTTCCTCCCCCTATCAACGGCATTCACATCTGCCCCGGCAGCCAGCAACAAACGAACGAAATCGGGAGCAGAAACCCTCATCAACACCGTACGCCCGAAGGAGTTTGCCACATTCACATCTGCACCGTTTTTTATTAAAAACTCAAACGCCTCTGCCCCACCAAACTGATTTCGTAAGGCCAAAATAAGAGCCGGCTCTCCCTCATTATTCAAGATGTTCAAATCAGCCCCGGCATCAACAAACATCTTGATGCATTCCGTATCTATACGCGGGGAAGCCTCATCGTCATCGAACTTCGCTCTACTAACATAGGCCATCAGCGCAGAGTTCCCTTCATGATTCACTGCATTCACATCTGCCCCGGCGGCCAGCAAAAGCTCCATACACTCTCGGGATTTAGCCTCGGCTGCCACCATAAGCGCAGAGATCCATTCATGATTCACTGCATTCACATCTGCCCCGGCTGCCAACAAAAGTTTAAGACACTGATGCGCATTTGTACCGGCAGCATTGATGAGAGCCGTATTCCCATCAGCAGCAACGGCATTTACGTCTGCACCATTCTCCAACAAAAACTTAAGACATTGATACTTATTATTATAGGCAGCATAAACAAGCGCAAATTCTCCACATTCATTCTTGGTATTCACCCCCGCCCCATGTTCCATCAATAAGGTAAGACTCTCCACAGAGCCTTTAGCAGCAGCAAACATCAAAGCAGTGACTCCATCTTCATCCACAGCATTCACATCTGCCCCGGCGGCCAGCAATATTTTCAGGCATTCCACATGGTCTTTCAGAGAAGCCAGCATCAAGCCATTGAGGGTTTCCAAATCCTCAGCATGCACATCCGCTCCGGCGGCAAGAGCAGCACGGAGAGACTCCGCATCACCGCTCCAAGCAGCGTCCAACAACTTTTCATTGGCTTGTTCCTTGGTCATATCTTTTTTCTGTGTTATCTGTCTGATAATTTGAGTTAAATGTCTGTATATCTCATCCGAGCCTCACTAATAGGGAAATCTGCTCTCCTGCTCAGGCTTCCTCTGACTGAGCGGCGGCATTGAGCTTCCGCGCGCGAAGCTCCGCGCGCCGCAGCTCTCGCTTCCTTGCTTTTTCCTCCCGCTCTTGGCGGTCGCGCTCCGCGCATTCCTCCATGGAGAACCCGAGCAGGTCCATCAGCTTCTGACTCTTCAGATTGTATGCTATTTTACTGTGATGGCTGAAGTTCCCGTGGGTATCCGCCACCGCACCGTATTGGAGCAGCAGCCCTACCATTTTCAGTACTTTTCTAAGGGAATGGCCGCGGGTCATGGCGTACTGCAAAACCGTGTGCCCCATCATGCTGCGGGCATTGGGGTTCGCACCGGCTTTCAGCAGCGCCTCCAGAATAACAGGGTTGCCGACAATGGCTGCCGCATGCACCGGAAAAATCCTCAACCGGAAGTTCGGATCCGTCCCCTTCTCCAGCAGCGCCAATACAGTCTGAGTATCGTTATCCCGCGTAGCCTGCAACAATGTTTCCTGGTCGTTTGTCATGGTATGTTTTTTGAGGTTCTGAGCTGCCGGAAAAACCATTCTTCCGGTCGCGCCCTATATATATACATCTACACCAATTTTTCAAAGAACACTTAACGCTTCCAGACCGTTGTATTTACGACGGGTAGAACTTTTTGCGTATTCCATGAAGCGACTCAGGCTCCTGGCAACACCGCCTTTTTGCCACTCAGAGAAGCCGTCCATGACCCGCAGCAAGTGTTCACTCCGTCGCAGCGCCTCCGAGTCCGTGTTACCGAACAAATCCGTCTTCACCTTGGCGGCACACAGGTTTACCTGCGAGACACAGGTCGCCCGACTGGAGGCGCTCACCATCCCGCTCCCGTGCAAATAAATCCGGAAGACCCGTTCATCTATCTTATCCGCGTAATCGGCCAGAAAATCCACCGTACTCTCGCGGTTCAACATAAAATCTTTCGGGAAAATCCCCTTGCTGAAGCGCGCAAAAAAATCCAGCGGAGTGCCGCAGAAATCCGGAATCGGGCCCTGTACCTCCGCGCGCGGATTCGCTCCATTTGCCAACAGCACAGCTATCATCGGAAGCTCCCAGCACAAACAGGCCAGATGCAGCGGAGTCACCGGAACCAGCCATCTCTCCGGACTAAGGCCGTGCAACAGCAGTTTAAAATCCGTTCTAAACCGCTTGGCGCATTGGTGGTCCATCACGTGCTGCGTCAACACCGTCTCCACATTCACATCCGCCCCATACTCCAGCAAGGCCAGCACATTATTCACCTTGACAGAAAGCACAGCATGCATCAGAGGAGAAAGCCCCGCCGCATCCGGTGCATTCACATCCGCCCCGGCATGAATACAGCGCAACAGCGGCTCACAGGAGTCGCACGTGGCAAACTCATGGATGGTACTCTTCCCCACCGCCGCCCCACGCCGCGGGCGCCGCCCACGGCGGTGCCCCTTTTTCCCACGTCCTCGCAGACCGGGCTGTAGTTTACTGTTGTTCATCATAGGTATTATTCTGTCATTTATTACGGATGCGGCATCATCACCATTGGCCTTAATAAGCCTGTGAAAAGATATAACACAATTTGGAAACAAAGTCATTCTTATTGTTCCGGAAAAGTCTCATTTTTTTATCCTCTAGAGATTTATTGTTGTATCCTTCCGGCGCACTCGACATCGCAATCCGGAAGCCCCGGGGTCTCCCCCACCATCAAACCGGAAATGTTGTACTCAGTATTTGAAATTCAATCCATATTTCCAATGAAGTCTCCCAACCGGGGCGTTGGTAATAGCCGGCTATTACCCACGCCCGGAAGGGCAGAATCACGCACGCCTCGGCAGGAGGCGGGTGTAGCAGGAATCGTTCACGCTGCGCACCAAGACCAGCCAGGGGCGGGGAATACTCTCCACTCCGTGAGTCAGTGCCAGCAGCGCACCGGCCAGCGCGGCGTTCGTGGCCGTATCGCCGCCGGCATTCACGGTTTCTTCCAGCGCGCTGCGAAAATCCGCCGCATGCAGTAGCATGCAGAACACATTCTGCAGCGCATCGGTGCACTTCACCCCGTCGTATACGGAGCGTTCCGATGCGGCACAGAGCAGAGCCTCCTGAACCGGGGTGCTTACCCCTTGCTCCGCGGCAAAATCCAGCGTAGACTCGTAGATACCCTGCGGCGTGGCACCGGGCTGCATGGCCTGCAGCAGGGCGTACACGTATACCGCATTCACCTCGGCACACACCGGGTTTGGGTGCGTGACGGCGGCATCCTCGCGGACGGCAGTCTGCCAATCGAAGTCCGGATGCTCCGCTGCCCACAGAGCGATGGGCAACACCCTTGCGAGCGCTCCGTTGTCCCGGCTCGCGGCATCCGGCTCACCGCTCAGAGCCGCACGCTCCACCTTCCCCATGGCGGAAGATGGCTTCCGGTATTCGGTGAGAACCTTGCTGAGGCTCCACCCCTCAGCCTCATGCAATGAAGCATGGAGGGCATACGCCCGCTTGGTAGCATCTGCCACCGTGCCGGCTTTCCGAGCGGCGAATGCGCCGCAGACGGCCTCCATTTTTCGCAGCCCCAGCGGGTACATGCGCTGTACCTCTCTCCGGCTGCAAGCCGCAACCGGTGCGCCCAGCGCATCGCCCACCATAAACCCGGCCCAAGCGGCCTGCGCCCGGAGGCTGCCACGCACGAGGGTTCGGGTTTCCGCCGTCTCCGGTAAAGAAGGGAACAATTTCTCCAGCTTCGGACACTTTAGCGCCATGGCCAGATCGCGGTGATGCAGGAACGAGCCTTTCGCATCTGCCTTTGCACCATAATGCAGCAGCAGCGTGACGAGCTTGTACACCTGCTCAATCGGGCGCTTGCCGGTCATGGCAAATTCCAGGGCTGTATGCCCCAGGCAGCTGCGCTGATTCGGGTCTGCACCTGCCTGCAGCACGGCCTTCAGTATATTCAGGTCCCCACGGATTACCGCCGCCTGAACCGGAGTTATTTCATACCGACAGTTAGGGTTCACCCCCTTTGCCAGCAGTTCAAAAATCTTCACGTCTTGTTTTTTATTCTGTATCGCCTGCAGTAGTTCGGATTGTTTGGGAGTCATCACAAAAATTAAATGTAAAATTTCTAGTTTAATTTAATAACCATTTTTGCACCGGGCGGGTTTCCCCGTTACAACCTTAAATACAAGCTTCAACAAAGTTCGCCTCACAACCTCTGGGGCAAATCCCCCGAGGCGCGCGTATCTTTTCGGCGCAGCATCAGCTCGGTGTAGCGATACTGATTGAACATGCGCACGCAGGCCAGCCACTTGCTCGGAATGCTCTGCGGACCATGCACCGCCGCCAGCAACGCACCGGCGATGGCGGCGTTGGTGTCCGTATCGCCGCCGGAGGAAACGATATCCACCAGCGCGGAGCGGAAGTCCCGCGCGTGCAGGAGCTGGTAGAACGCGCTCTGCAAAGCCACATGCACCCAACCGATGTACTCACCATCGTAATCCGGTCGCTCAGTGGCTGCGCGGCGGAGCGTATCGATTACCTCCGGCATAATCCCCTGCTCCTCTGCCCAGGAAAGGGTGGAGGTATAAATCTCCTGCGGACTCATGCCGCCCTTCATGGCAAGCAGGAGGGCGTACACATACACCACGTTGCAATCCCCATTCACGGGGTGCGGGTGGGTGAGTGCGGCATCCTCGCGTGCAGCGGTCACCCAATCGAACCCGGGGTGCTGTGCTGCCCAAAGCGCCAGCGGCATCACGCGCATGAGCGCGCCGTTGCCCTGTGCATCCGGTTGAGGATTCCCCATGAGTGCATCCTTGGTAGCATCCCCTACATCAGGAGGGTCAGTAGCCAGCCACTCCTGGTAGCGAGCCCATGCGGCCGCCGGTGACCAGCCGTCTGCATCCAGCAGGGCTTGGTGCAGACACCAGGACATCTGCGTGTCATCCGTCACCACCCCGAGCCGGCGATCCGTGCAGATGCCGAATCCCTCAATCATGCGGTCCAGCCCATCCGGGAAGGCTCTCCGTATATTAACGGCATAGTTAAACTCCACGGGAGAGCCCAGGGCGTCTCCCACCATCAACCCGGCCCACAGGGTACGGGAAAGAAGATTCATGGATTCAGGGGTAGTGGTCATATTAGCGGATTTGTGATGAGTATGCATGTGGTATTGTTGGTAGAAACGAGGGAGTGAAAAAAATCATTGCCCTCTATATATAGGTGTAAATAATGTAAAAAAAACAAAAAAACGCTCATTTTTTAACACAACTTCTTGTGTTTCTAGAGTTTTTCGTTTTTGCACATTTGTGTAATTTTGATTTCAACACGAAGAACTCAGCTTACACTGAAGGTCGTTATCCCGAGACGCCTGCAACAATGTTTCCTGGTCGTTTGTCATGGTGATTTTTTTGTGAGGTCCAGAACTGCCCGGAAGAACCTTTCTTCCGGTCGCGCCCTATATATATACATCTACACCAATTTTTCAAAGAACGCTTAACGCTTCCAGACCGCTGTATTTACAGCGCATAGAGCTTTTTACATACTCTATGAAGCGATTCAGGCTCCTGGCAACCCCGCCTTTCTGTATTCCCGAGAAACCGCCCGCCACCCACAGCAGCTGCAAGCGGTTATTGAATGAGCAGATTCCCGGTCCGGATAGTGCGCTTACATTCTGGCGCAGTGACAACAGCGAGCATGCAGCATAGTCCAGCCCCAAAACAAGGGCACCCGAATCCGGGTGCCCTCGGTTTTGTTACGGGATGTGTGGTATCGAACTCGCCCCAGTCGGATTTAATATTCTGGTCGCTCCCAGCCTCCTCTCAAAAGGGACTTTATTGACAAACAAGGCCGATACTCCAATCCCCTCTCTTATGTACCTTTTTATTTTGCCTAGAAGAGTGACGGTTTGATTACACACACGCCATATGTTGTACACACTAAAAACATGCATTAATTGTCTGTCGCCACCCCCCCGCGTCATTATATCACTCCTCGAGTCGCAAATACCATGAGGCATTTGCTTTTTGCTCATCAGGAATCTTTCCAGCCGTATCACGAATGTATTTAAGCACCTCTATATGCGAACCATTGCTAAAAATAGCCCTTGCGGCGCTGGCTTTTGCCCTTTTAGAATCTAAGGTGTAATCTTCAACAAATGCCTGAACACATTTATCAGTTGAATAGAATTTGAAAACAAAATAATATTTGACAAATGTCGAAATTCCAACAGTCCGTAACAACTTTTCCCATTGGCAAGATTCTACAGGTTTCATTTCCTGTTTTCCCTCAATCTCACGAATCGATTCCTCATCAGCCTGACTCTTCCGCAGGAACTCAACATACCGAGCCAAAGCATTCCTGCGCACTTCTCTGTTATTAGAATGCAGAAATTCATCGGTTTGCATAAGTTCGCAACTAATTCTCTCCATGGTCTCTGCATCACTGATGGTATAAAAGTTATCTTTTCGCATTTTTTCTGCCAACCTGTGTGAAGTATTAACGAGGGATGAATAGTTGTTAGCGGTATTGGGCGCATACTCATTCTCCATCAACCAATCCATAAAGAGAGCTCTCATCTTTTTCTCCGATGTAATATTACAATTTCTTGATTGACGAACAGACAAAGTTACATCTTCTATTTTTTGCAGCGAGAAGACAGCATCACGATCGTTTTCCGAAACTCTCTTGTATATTTTCCCGTCTCTGTAATCAAGGTAAAAACTATATCTATCCGGATTCTTCATAACATCTACTTCATATGCTTTAAAAGCATTGAGTAATTCACTAACGCTGCCATTATATATATATTCAACACCATCAATAATACACTCGAACACATAATCTGTATTCAAAAACATTCCCATACGTTCAAGGCTGATATTCATCCAACAACGATCCGGATTATTCTTAGTTGCTGTTTTACTTCTAACAATGTTATTTATTTTCATATAGTTTAATGTATCTTTATTTTACGCACTACATCTGTGCTTCTTTTCCAATGAAAGCATGAGACGCAACGATGGGTACATCGTACTACATTTTGCCACGCAAGCAAGAAAAAACCTCGTATTGTTTCAACTTTTATATAGCTGAGTACAATTTCGACACTTGGAGAATAGGACGAACAAAAGCAACACCTCATAGGTTCTCAATAAAAACTCCAAAGATGCCCAAACGCCCATCAATTGACGATCGGGATGGGGGCTTAGCGAAAGGTCGGCAACAGTTCATTCCTTCATGTTGCCACCTTGATACAAAAAGTTCCGAGTTCGGCACTCCCCTTAGTTAGGAATCCGGCCTTTGAGACAAGAAGATACCCAAAAGCTCTTTATATTCGCGTTTCGTTGTTGCTTTATCTCTTTTTGCTATTTTGTTGTTGACTTATTCGCTTTTTGTGATAAGCTTCCACTGTCTTGGGGGGGCAAAGCCGCTCGATGCACGGCACTCATGCTCCGAAACACACGCATCAGTAAACAGTCTTCCCGCGAACATCTTCCCACAAAACCGTGGAAAGCCGGCAATACCGGAAATAAACACAAACCAATAGAAATCAAAACTATGAGCTATAAGAAACCCGAAATCGTTGCCTCCAGCGAGGCTACTCAGTCCTATGTCGCCGGCTGCCCGACGAACTATGTGGTAAACACTAGCTGCTCCACCAGCAACACCAAGTGCATGTGCGGGCCGCTGAGATAAACTGAAACCGACTTATCCGGCAGGCGGGGAGATATTCCCCGTCTGCCGTTTTTTCAAGCCTTACCTACTACCCTAGGAAAATTGTAGAAAACTGAATTATTATAATCTCGCTAAAGTACCGATTTTTCCGGCTTATGAAATTCGCGTTGAATGAACACACCTACCTTCGCCATGCGGGGGAAGAATCACTCCTCTGGAATAAACGCACCTACGCATGCCGTATCCTGAAAGATGCGCAGGTGTTTTTGCTCCCCATCGAACAAGGAGAAACAAAGGAACTGGACGAGATTATAGCCGAAGTGGCGCAGGCATTCGCAGTGTCGCCGCAGGAGGTAGCAGATGATGTGCGAGCTTTTTATACAGAACTGGCAGCATCCACCTTTCTGAATTGCGAGAGCGAGGGGGCGGAAGTTTCGTCAGTTCCTTCGGATACACCCGATTCCCTCAGCGGCTCCAACGAGGAGGGAGAAAAAGAACAGCCTTTCCCCGTCGGCACCTTCTACGAGAGTCATGCTCTGCCAAACTCCCAGCATATAGACTTGACGAATGCCTGCACGGAGCGCTGTATTCACTGCTACATAGCAGATTACAAGCCTCGATTTCTTCCCTTGGAGCTGGGGCAGCGCGTGCTGCGGGAGTTCCGCGAAGCCGGAGGACTAACCGTCATGTTTTCCGGCGGCGAGTGCATGCTTCACCCTCAGTTCCGGGATTTTATCCGCTATGCCAAGGGGCTGAATCTGAATTTTATCGTCATGTCGAACCTGACGCGTTGCGACGCGGATATGGTTGCCTTTCTGGCGGAGGTACAGCCGCAGTTTGTGAATGTATCACTCTACAGCATGCATGCGTCAGAACACGATTCCATCACGACCATACCCGGTTCCTGGAAAAAAACGATGGATGCCATATTGGCGTTAGAAAAAGCAGGAGTCCCGGTGCGGCTGGCTTCGCCCATCATGAAGGCGAATCGCCACGCGCTGCCGGAATTGCGGGAGTTCGCCAAGGCACACCGCATGCATCTGATACCCGACTGCGATATTTTCGGGCAGGTAGACCATGATTGCTCGAACCAATCCTGTGCCCTTTCGCCGGAGGAAACGGAGTGCGTCTGGTGCGAGCACCGTGATTTATTTTACAAAGCACCGGCATCACCCGAACGCTGTGCTCCGGAAGCCAAAGTGTGTGACATCGGCAAGCAGAGCATCAATCTCAATGCCGAGGGGATTTACTACCCCTGCGATGGGTGCCACGGCATTGTGCTGGGCAATGCACACGAGCAAAGCTTTGCCGAGGTATGGCACGGCGAGAAATTACAAGCACTGAGAGCATTAAAAAATAAGGATTTCGGTGAGTGTGCTCATTGTGAAAACCGCCCTTGGTGTAAGGTATGCCCCACCCGTAATTTTAATGAAACCGCTAATATGTTCACCCACACAGAGGCTCGCTGCCAAGCGGCACAGATAAGACGGAAACTTTTCAGTAACAACTAACATTCAATTCCTATGCTTCTTCGACTTTCCAACCAGACTTTCAAACGCCAATTCGGGCCGTTTACTTATTTCTTTCACCGTCTCAATGCCAGCGACCGTGTGTTCCGCGATGCCGTGATGTTCTGCGAAAAACTGACCCGTGTTCCCACGGAGAAATCCGAGATATTGGATTACATCCTCTCCGTCTATACGGATGGCGATGCAGAGGAAATCAGCCGTGATTTCGATGAATTTGTCGGTCTGCTGTTGCAGGAGGGCTATCTGCTTGCCGGGGATACGCCCGAGGCACTGGATGCTCAGGAGCAGCGGTTCACCTACAATGTGGAAAAGCCGAAGACAATACCTCAGAGTGAACGCCGGATGACTACCGAGGGGGGATTTTCCAAAATATCGCAGGATGTGCTGGGTGAGTATTTCCGCGAGCACCCGACGCTGTTCTCGCTGCATATAGACATTACGCAGAATTGCACGGAGCGCTGCCGCCATTGCTATATTCCGGCGTATAACCCGCTCTATCTGTCCTACGAGAAAATATGCTCGGTGCTGGATGAGTTCCGCGCTATGGGCGGGTTGAGTATCACTCTTTCCGGTGGAGAGTGTATGATGCACAAGGATTTCACCCGCATCGTGCAGGCGATACGCGAGAGGGATTGCACAGTGGGCGTACTCTCGAACCTGACAGTTTGCACGGATGAAAAAATCCGCGTTCTGCGTGAAGCAGATGCCACGGTACAGGTATCTCTGTACAGCATGAACCCGGAGATTCACGATGCTGTCACCTGCCTGAAAGGCTCGTGGAAACGCACGGTGGATGCGATTATCCGTCTGCGTGCGGCAGATGTGCCGGTACGTATCTCCTGCCCCTGTCTGCAAATCAATTACCAGGGATACCCGGATGTCATCAAGTTTGCCGAAAGCCTCAAAATGTCCGCCCAGACGGATTTCATTATCATGGCAAAATGCGATGGCGATTGCTCCAACCTGTGCAACCGCCTGACGATTCCGCAGACGCGCGAGCTTCTTGAAGATATTGTCTTACGCGCCGTGCCGACCGAAAGCGAATATTTCGCTATTGGGAAAAGAGAGATGATGCCTACCCCGGAGGCCTGGATGAAGCAGAAAGCCTGCGGTGCCGGAGTCGACTCCCTGTGTCTGGCGGCCAACGGCGATTTCTATCCCTGCCCGGCATTTGGGGATTATGTCGTGGGCAATTTGCACAAGCAATCTCTGAGAGAGGTGTGGCTGCATTCCAACAAGCTGAATGCGGTTCGACACGTCACCAAGGCCAAGTTCCCGAAATGTGCGGTGTGCAAAGACCGGGATTATTGCTCCATTTGCCTGTGCCGAAACTACAATGAAACCGGTGATATGTTTACCCCGGCGGAACACTTCTGCAAAGTGGCGGAGCAAAACCACATCGTAGTGGACATGAAACACGAGCAGATGCGCCGAATGAGGCCCTGATTATCATGTTCGATGCCCACGTCCACATGGGATATTTCCCCCGCCGGGGTAAAAACGAGCCTTACTACTACTCCCCCAGGAGAATATACGGTGCGCTGACACGTGCCGGGGTGGGTGAATTTATCGTTTCCTCGACCAATGTCATCTGGGATGTCGAGGGAACGAGCATGCACGCCGAGGCGAGGGAAATGAAGAGACTTGCCGGATCTCGAGCGCACGTTTTTTCTGGGTAAGCATGCGTTACCTGGAGCATGACTCAGATTTGGTACGATTACCGGATGGTTTATATGAGGGCATCAAACTTCATGGTGGAGAATCACCTTGGTTACACAATCCAGAACTGTTGAATCGAGTTCTAAGTTTAGCTCAGGAGCGAGCATACCCGGTGCAAATACATACGGGGATAAACGATAATGGCATCAGCAACACCATCAGCGAATATCTACCTTATTGTCGTCGTTTCCCGGAGTTGACCATCGACCTCGCGCACGGCAAACCGCATGAAGATGTGCCTGCGGCATTGGCAGAATTGCCCAATGTGTACGTAGATACAGCCTTTGTACCCCACCAAACGGTGCAAGCCTGGCTGGAAGCCGGAACGGACGAACGGCGGATTATGTTCGGAAGCGATATCCCTGCACCGCAAAGGCATTCTTCCATCAGCATCTCCGCGTATCTGCGGCGTGAGGGCAGTCGCTATTCCTCGCAGGATATCCTATCCCTCAACGCCAAAAGATTTCTGGGGATAGATATCCCGTAAACCTGAGAGAGCCAAGCTTCACCAGGACATACCCAAGCGCCGCAGATGCTTTTGAGCAGAGGAATGACCCTGCCGGGCGGCTTTGCGATACCACTCTATGGCTTCCGGCTTGTTGGCGCTTACTCCCCAGCCGAATTCCAGGCAGGTGCCGTAATTGCTCTGGCCGAAGGCATCCCCCTGTTCTGCAGAGAGCCTGTACCAGTGAGCGGCCCGGTTCAAGTCCTTGCTGACACCCCATCCCCTGTGGTAAAAATGCCCGATGTTGTTCTGCGCAGCGGCATGCCCGGCCTCTGCAGCACGGCGGTAGCAGGCGGCGGCCTTCACCAGGTTTTTGGAGCGTCCGTTTTTGCCATGCTGCCACTCTATCCCTTCCGCAAAATCCGCCGCTGCGTTTGAGGAGGTCGGTTGTGCGGGAGCATCGGCGTTCCGGCCTGCATCAGACGGCGCAGATTTCTCGGGAGCTGCCGGCGGCGCCTCTTTTTTGGACGAAGAAGGAACTCCGGCGGCAGATTGCTCAGAAATGGGCTCCACAGACAGGCCGGATTCCTTCAACACGGCATTTGCACCGCGAATCAACCCGGCTACCTGCTGCTTCACCTCCGCATCTGAATCTATATTTCTTATCTGAGCTTCTGCGTAGTACTTCTCGACGGCTGCTAGAATATCCCGGTGAGCCCGTTCCAAGGCAGCCAAGCGGTTTTTCTGCCTGCACTGCCAGCGCACATAAAACTTGCTGCCGGATAAATCGATTTTATTGTCATTCAGTTCATTAAGCTCCTGCAGTTTGCTGCATTTCACCTGCATGAGCTTCAAATTCCTGTTGATTACCGTGTATTCTCCCTGTATCTGCTCCCACTTACCATGCAGCAACGGCAGATATTCCTCAGAAAACCGCTGCAAGTCCGACGGCACGGACAATGAGGCGTCAAAATCCGGCGGCAGCTTCACCTCCTCCAACTCCCGACGGTAGAGCTCAAAAGCCTCATCCTGACGGTCTGCCAATGCGGACTCCTCACAGCATCCGTAAATAGATGCAGCAATAATTAACCCTATAATGCCTAAAACAATGGAAATAACCTGCACCATGACCAACTCACAAATTACTGATACTCGCCACCTCATCCATGACAGCTTTCACCGTCTCCAGTTCGCGCTGCACGTCCCGGGCAAAATCCATGTCAGAGCTAATTCCCTCGTATTCCAGCGTCTTGGCAAAGTTTACCAGCAATTGCTCATAGGCGTACAGCTCGAGTTTCTCCTGTGCGCGGTCAAGCCGAGCCCGCTGCTTTTTCAACTGCTCTATCTTGCGGTTAAAAATCTGTTTAGCCTGCTCATTGGACACCATGTTGCTCTTGTTGCGCAGACTGATAATGATGTTCTGAATCTTACTCCTATTTCTATCTATATCTGTCAGAGAGAGGTAAAATGTATCCAGTTCATCTCGGTATTCAGCAATGATTAGACTACCGTCCTGCTTCTTCATGCAGTCCCGCGCAAAATCACGCAATTTTTCGTCATCCACATGGCACATATCCCCCAAGCCCATCAAAGACACCCCGGCAATCATCAACAGGGGGCTTACCACCATAGTGACAACCTCCCCGCACATGGAGACAAGAAAGAGAATCACCGCGACGATGACCAGCAGTACACCAACAAAATCCACGATTGAGCCCAGCGTTTCCATCATTTAGGGTCATGGAAGAAGGCGGCTCCGGCTGTTTTCCTCCGGAGCCGCACCGCTACAAATTAAAGAGAAGAGAGATTAACATCCAAAGCAGCCTGTGCACGTTCACAATCCTGCTTGATGGATTCCTCAAGCGCACGGGCGCGCTCCAGGCGTTCTTCAGACTCATCTGTCATCAGGTCAGAGCCCAGATTTCCCACGGAGCGGAGAGTGGCCACCTCATCCTTCAGGATCTGGAGAGCAACCTTCTTTTCCTCCAATTCCAGCTGGAAGGACTTGTGATTCCCGGCGGGAGAGGTGAGGAAGGCTGAAAGAGGGGTGAAAAGCCTTGAAACGCAGGGGATACGGGCGCGATTAGCGGTTGAGGAAGTAAGTGCGGAATGCACCCGGTAAAAGCGGCGAGACTGTCGAATAGGTGAGGAAGAGCATCGGCAGCGAACGGCAAAAAAAACGCCCCGGCAATTAAGCGGGGCGGGTGTAAAAATGGGCGGCATCAGGGCTGTGGAACCGGTGCCTCTTTTGCGCGGCGGCGGGGTTTAACGGTGGGCGTGGCCACCACGTCCCCGTGGTAGTCTACAAGGCGCGGGGGCGGTACTGTGGAGCGGCTGACATGCACGCGGGCGGGGGCATCAAGGCCCAGGGCTGCTGATTCTTTTTTATTGATTGCGCGCCCGCGATTTTCCAGGGTAATGAGCAGCTGGCGAAGTATTTTTTCAGGCACGCCGGTGAGCATGGCATCAAGATTCATGTCCGGAGTTACCCAGGGGCGGCGGGCTTTACCCGCCACCACCTTGGCAACGTAGGCGCGCGGGATTTCCCAGTAGCGCACCACGTTGCGGATTTCGTAGATGAGCGCCTCGGCGTCACTCTGCGGCGTGTTGTCTTCCTTTTGCGTGCCGCCATAACAGGCGGCAAACGCATTCAGGAGGGGCACATAGTCCGTCTGGAAGAGGGTGCGCCATGAGGTACGCCCACCACAGTGCAAGCCGGTGAACTCATGCCGCCATTCAACGTATGAGCCCAGGGGCAAGCCCATGCCCTGGAGGTGCTTGTAAGCGCGGGAGCTTACAGAGCCCAGGGTGGCAAGCTGCTTTTTGGAAAGCGTCTTCATGATTTCGGGGCGTCTTTAGGCTTCACATAGAAAGTATCAGCAGCGGTGATGGTGAGGCCATAGTCCTGCAGTTCGTCTTCGGAAAGACCGGCACCCAGAATGGCGGCCTTGTTAAGTTCGGGCGCGCGGTCACGCAGCCACTCTGTGCGTTCCTCTTCCTGAAGAGCGGCCACGATGTCTGCTTCCGTCTTGCCGTCCAGGTAGCCCAGCTTAGGCTTGCCGGCACGCACGCCGAAGGTGGCGGCGGTGCTTTCTCCATACTTTTTGCCGGGCGTGAGCAGGCGCGCGCGCACCTTGTCGCTGGCAAAGTATTTTTTCAGGGCTTCCATCTTGGCCTTGTAGTCTGCCTGAAGTTCGGCAAGCTCAGCTTCGGGCTCTTCGCGCACGGCCTGAAGCTTGGCTTCAAGTTCGGCTTTCTTTGCCTCAATGGCGGGCATGAGCTGTGCCACTTCATCCACCATGTGGCGGAAAGCCGCATCCGTCTTTATTGTGTTTTTTGCTTTCATTTTTGTGCTTATTTTTGGTTTTTGCTCGCAGATCCAAATCAGATTTGCGGGAAAATTGCTTAATCAGGGAGCATGGAACGGCGTGCCACCGGTGACAGGGAACCCAGCGGAAGCAGCTCTTGCTGCACTGGTGTGCGGCGTTCCTCTTTCTTGTCAAGGATGGCCAGGAAGCGCGCCCATGAGCCCAGCTTGCAGGCATTCACGCTGAGCCAACGCATGAGGGCGAGCGCGTCACAGATGACCACGCGGCAGCACCCGTGCTGCTCGCTTTTGTACTGGATGGCCACCTCTGTGGGCTCGCTGCCCGCCGTGGCGTAGATGCCACGGCGGTGCCATTGCAAGCGGGCGAAGATGTCACCCAGCTGCTGGGCGGCGGCTACGCTTTTGGCATTGGTCACGCCAGCCCCCTTCCCATGCGGCACAGGGCCGCGCTGAAGTGTTGCAAATCTACGGCGGCACCATTGAGGCGAGCCTCAGCCACGGCCAGGCGAACAATGGCCAGCAGGGTGCCGAAGCAGTTTTTCCTTGCCAGGGCGTGGACGGTGCGCTGAATGTCCGGCGTGGGAGCGGGCAGCTGGAATGCCTGCCAGATGAGTGCCACGTCATTGGCCGTGGGTGTGTCCGGCAGCAGCTCAGAAAGCCCGCGCCGCTTTAATTGGTCAAGCTGGCCAGCGTGCGGGCTGTTCGTGAATTTGGAGCCGTCCAGGTCAGTGACAAGCAGCACCACGCCGCAGCCGGTCAGGTCATGCAGGCGGCGCACGATGTCAAGGGCGTCCGCCCCCTGCTGTCTATCCAGGGCGAGGTGGGCTTCATCCACAATAATGAGGTGACGCGGGGACAGCGCCGAACGGACAGCGCGCTGGGTGGCTGCCAGGGAACGGCAGGCGCTACCGGGCAAGCGCAGGGCTGTGGCCAGTTCGCGCAGAATGCCGGACATTGTGGGCTTAGGCATGAGCTCCACCAGGATGGTGGTTTCCGGGTAGCGTTCCCGGTAAGCGCGGGCGGCGGTAGTCTTGCCAATCTGGGAGACGCCCACCACCATATTTATGAGGCGGGCAGCCTTGGCGAAGTCGCAAGCATTCCATACACGCTGCATGATTTCGGTGGGGATGTACTGAGTATTGCCGGCCATGGCAGCAGATGCCTGGGCGGTGATGCGTTTGCGCTGTTCATCCAGCTTGGCGAGCTGCCGGGCGGCGTTGCCCTCATAGCTGCCGCGAATCAGGCCGCGAAGTACCTTTTCAGAGAGCCCGAGCTGGCGTTCGGCTTCATTGAGGCTGCCGCCGATGGTGGGCAAGAATTCACCTGTGAGCCATTGGACGGCGGGGTGGTGTGTGGTGGTAGTGATTGCGTTTGTCATTGTGTGTGTCATTGGTTATGGGTTAAAGGAAAGTGGGGGCATCATAGCTGCTGGGCAGCTGGTATTCATCGGCTGCGCAGAGCGGCTGCGGCAGGGTGGCGGCAGCGCGGCGGCGGGGTTTCCGCAGCTGTGCGGCATCCAGGCGGGCAAGTGCATCCAGGGGCTGGCCTTCCAACACGGCGGCATTGTGGGCGGCAATGAGGGACTGCTCGGCGGTGTCTTGCGCCACGATAACGCGGGCGGCTTCCAGGCGCTCTGCAAGTCTGTGCTGCACGCGTCCCATCTGGCGAGCCTTGGCGGCTTCATCCACAATGGGCACACGCTGGGAGAGGATGGCAGCGCCCAGCACTGTGCCGCGTTCGTCCAGCACATAGCAGCCTTGCCCCATCGGGTTGAAAATATAATAATAATCCGGGCCGGTGGGCAGTTCGCGCTCGAAGCCCTGGGAGGTAATGACGCAAGCCTCATATATCAATTCTTCATGCCACACGCGGCGATTATTCAGGCGGAAATGCCCGCCCTTAATCTGCGGGAGCGGCTGCGGCTTGTGCTCTATGAGCAGCTCCACCACCTGCGCCGGAGTGAAGCGCACAAGCTCATTTTCCGGGCGGGCAAGAGACGTGTCCCAGGCTTCCTGCGGGCTCATGTTGCGCTGGCGCAGCAAGCGGGGCTCCTGGGCTGCTGCGGCCTTGGCAGCTTCGGCAGCGGCTGGGAGCATGGCGTGGAACGGCGTCCAGTTCGTGCGGCCATCGGCAGAGTATTCCAGCACGGTGAAGCCGCATGCCGCCCAGTCTGAAAGCTCATGCTCTGTGCGGTTATTGATAGCGCCCACCACCTGCACCAGCATGGTGGTGACATCTGCCAGGGAGGGCACAAAATTGACAAGCAGCTCGGCCATATCTGCGGGCAGAATAGCGGCCTGTTTCAAGAGCTTTTTGGCCTGTTCGCGGATGCCGTGCAGGGCTTCGGGCTCTTTCCTATCGTGGCCGGTGTAGGTGATGATGGAATCTAGGCGGTTGCGCTGCAAGCCGTGCCATTCTTCAAGCATAGCTTTGCGGCGCGGGTTGCCGGCACCTCTGCCGCCGTAGATGCTGCCGGGCTGCACCTTGCCCTGGATGCTACCCTCTTCCACGCGGACAAGGCCACCGGTCATCTGGTAGAGTTTTTCCTTGAGGGCATCGGAAATGTGAGCCGTGCCGTGCTCCATCACCAGCACGGTGCCGCGCTTGCTGTAGCCCACGTTGGCCAGGTAGTCACAGAGCACGAAGACCATCTCGTCTGCATTCAGGCCCACGCTGTGGCCGTCTTGTTTGTCCGTGCGCAGTTTCGTGCCCCAGCAAAGGCGCTTGCCGGTGAAGGCATCCAGGCAGCCCAGCTGAAGCGGGCGGCCAATCTGCATCTTGCCGGCGGCATCGTAGCCGGTGGCTTCGATGTCCAGCCACACGTCATCAAAGTAGACTTCACAGCAGGGCCAACCGCCCCGGCGAGTGGTGAAGAGCTGCGGCAGCTCATTGTAGGCGGCGCGGATGCCTTCGCGCACGATTTTGAGGGAGCGAGCCTTCGGCATGCAGCGGAGCAGATTCTCCATGCTCCACCCCGCCGGGCGCTCCATGTTGCGGCGGTAGTTCATGCCTTCATAACCGGGAATGGGCTTGCCTTCATCCCATTGCTGCCAGAGCTCATGAATGGCAGAGGTGGCGCATGCTTTGTGCCGGGAGAAGAGCAAGGCCAGGTGTGCGCGGAAGGGGCGCAGCGCGGTGCGCACCTGCTTGCGGTTAGCAGCCACGGTGCGGGTGTCCAGGAAACACTGCCAGCAGCCGGGCTGCGTCACCTTGCGGCCTTGCTTGTCTTTCTTGCCGCTCTTCCATGCGTAGTAATAGCGTTCCATGCTCTTTGCGCTCACCGGGCGAGCTGAAGGGCATTCCCCACCATCCGCGCGGCGCAATCCCGCCACTTCCTGGGTGACGGCTTCGGCAGCCTGGGCAAAGTGCTTTGTAGGCGAGAACTGAGCATCCAGCCACTTGCAAGCACCCATCAGCGCGCGGATGCGGGTAGCTTCCGGGAGCGGGAGGTCATGCAGAGCAAGGGACGGGTCGAAAAGCGGTTTCATTATCGTTGGCGGGTGGGTTTAATCAGGCGGGGAGGCCGGGCAAGTCCGGCTGGGTGTGTGCGGCGCGCAAGCGGCGGGCTGCCTGTTCCAGCCGCTGTGCCTGTTCCTCTCTGTCCGCATCGGTGGTGTACATGCAAACATTGTCGATGTAGGTATCAATGCAGGAAAGGAAGCCCAGGAATTCCGTCTTGTGGTGGGCGCGCTGTGCTTCCCAGCCGGTGAAGAGCGGCTGGCCATTGGCCACCTCTTCGCTCACCTTTTCGCCGGCGGTGGGCGGTGCGGGCGGGAAGAGGTTGAGCAGCTCTTGGCGCATGCTGTCAGCGGTGAGGAACGGGCCGAAGAGGCGCAGGGAATCCACGTCACCGTAGGCACCGGCAATGAGGGCTTGCACATGCTCCGCGATGACGCGTTCCAGGCGTTCGGGTGTGTACCCGCCATCTTGCAGCATGCGAGCGCGCACTCCTTCAAACACCTTGCGGCACTTGTTGCCGTGCTCATAGGTGAAGGAGAAGGAGCAGCCGCCGGCGAGCTTCACCGCTTTGGTTCCTTCCTTGTAATAATTCTTGAACAGTGTTTTTATGCTCACACCGTTGGCGCTGGCCAGCTGGTAGACCTGCTGCACGCATGCACCCACCAGGCAGGAATAGGCCAGGTGCGCACGCCCGGCGCGCACCAGTTCCTCTTCCGCAGCGGCGCGGGATGTGTTGGCGGTGTTGGCCAGTTGCACCAGGTGCATGAGCGGAGCGGCTGCATTCACCGGCATGGCGGTGGGCAGCCCTATGGGCATGGGGGTGGCGAAGGTGGGCTCGGCGTATGAGGTGGCCAGCCCGCCTGCGGTTTCGTTTGTGATTGCGTTTGTCATTGTTCGATTGTGGGCTCTTCGATGTTGTAGTAATGAGCAATGAGGCGGCAGAGCTCCGCATCCGCTCCAATGCTCAGGGAAAGGGCAGACAGCCCCCGGCGGAGTAGCCGCCGGGCTGCGGCAGGGTGCAGGCCCAGCAGCAGCGCCACGCTGGCAAGTGACAGCTCCGCCGTGGGCGGGAACTCACGCCCCAGCCGGCTTTCCGGGCAGCAGCGCAGCGCCTGGATGATGGCCAGCTCTTCGGTGGTGAAAGTGTCACTTGTGGTGTACATGGCGGGCGGTTATGGGGCAGAATCACAGGTCATCTGTGCAGCAGGTGGCTTGCACATCGGTAGGCGGCAGGGTGTTTTCCGGCTCTTCCCAGGTGGGGCAATCGGGGGTAAATCCGCTGTGGGGATAAGGCGGGCCGTCCCAGTGCTCTGCCACATGGCAGATGATGAAGGGAAGCGCCATCATGAAGAACATGAAGGCGAGCAGGTAGAAGAGAAAGCGCAACAGGTCAATGAGAGCATCAAACATGGCGGCGGGGGTGGGGTTAGTGGGTTACTTTCAGCTTAATGCCGGCGAACATGAAGACGCCCTCCACCATGTCTGCGGCGGCTTCCATCTTCAGTGTGAGCAAGCCGGAATGTCTGGCCTTTGCGGTCAGCATCCAGGTGAGTAGCAGGTACTCCACCAGGGCGGCGGCGGTGCTGCAGTCTTTGTTGGCTGCTTTCATGAATTCAAGCCCGGCAAGTCCCTTTTCGGTGAGGGTGTGGGCCTGCTCTTTTTCCAGCAGGCGTGCCAGGATGCGGGTATAGCTGCGGCGGATGGCGGCTTGCTTTTCTTCACCCAGCACCAGGGCGGCGGCGCGGGCTTGTGTTTCCAGACCTTCGGCAGCGGGGGCGCAGCGTCCGGCCTTGCCCTCATGGGTGAGGGTGACTGATACGGCTTCGGGGGTGATTGCGTGGTACATAGGCAAGTAGGGGGAAGAGGTTAGCGGGAGGCAATAAAGGCGCGGATGTTTCCCCATTGGTCACGCTCAATGCGGACATGCAGGAACCTATCCAGGAAGTAACGGGCATAAAAGACCGGGCCGTCACAGTTTTGCGGCTCCGGGCCACAAGCAGCAGCTACCAGGTGGGCGGCAAGCTCATGGAAGGCCATCGGCGTGCGGTGAGAGGGCAGCACGGTCAGGGCGCGACTGTATGCCCTGCGGCGGGCATCGGTAGGGGTATCGGTGGCGGTGGCAAGGGGTATTTGTTCCATAGATAAAAGCGGGGTGGTTAGCGCTTGCGGGAAACAGGGCCGGCAGCGTGGGCGCGGATTATTCTGTGCGGCTGGCTATCGTCTGAATCTTCGGGGAACGGGGGCAGCACGCCATTGGCGACAAGGTAGGCCAGCACAGCGTCTGCCTCTTCCTTCGATTGGCAGAACCGCAACAGGCTGCAGCTGTCTTTCTGGTGGTGCTTCAGCACCCAGATGCCGGCTTTCGTCTGCACCAGCTCTGCGCTGTCTCCGGTGTAGAGTTGAATCATGGCGGTGGTTTATCTGTTTGCTGCTTTGCCGGAATGCCAGGCGGCAGAGATGTCACGCACCAGCTCTGTGGCACAGCTGCGGAAGAGCAGCGCCCAGCAGAGCAAGAGAAGAATCAGGCAGCCGCAACCGCCGCCGCTCTGGCTTTCGTTGTGTGTGTGTTGGCTCATGGTGCTGGTTAATGGGTGATTTTCTCGCGCCAATTCATTGGGCGAAGAGGCAGAAGCTGCAAAGCCCTTTTGGTGCTTGCGCTTTCTCTTTTACCGTTCAATACCCGATTCACATGGCTACAACTGCGCCCGATGCGTCTAGCTGCGGCAGCTACGGTGTAACCCCTTAGATTCAACCAAGTTTTGTCAATTGTTTCGGCTTGCGTGTTCATGGCATGTTTGGTATAATTTGCGCGCACATACTGTGCGGGCACAGACAAAGTTAAACATAAAGGAAAGTATATGGCAAGCAAAAACTTAAAGAAAAAGGAAATTTCTGCAAGAATTTCTCTTGCTGTAGAGAGAAGTGGCCGCAAGGCTAAAGACATTGCAGCCTCGTTAGGGATAACGGAGGTAACTATGTCTAAGTATGTTAACGGAGTTTCAACGCCAAAAAACGACTATCTTATCACCCTTGCTCAAGAATTAAATGTTTCGGTAAGTTGGCTACTGAGCGGCGATGAAGACACACAAACAATGCCCGGAGAGCCATCATACAGCGAATGGAAAAGAAGAGCTTTAGAGGCCGAAAAAAAGCTTGAAGTGCTGCGTGGTGTCATACCTATGCTTAACGAAGTAAACACAATTTTGAGCAAGAATTTATAGAACTTAAAACGTGCGCGCACAGAAAGTGAACACCGTTCACCAAGTATGCGCGCACAGAAACTAAAAGCGTTTTTAACAACGTTCCGCGGCACGATAGTGAACACTGTTCACCGCAAAAAATAAACTTAACGCGTGCAGAAAGTGAACGCCGTTCACCGCCTACAAGGCCGCGCACAAGTAAAACGAAGAGCCCCGGGGAGCCAGGGCTTTTTTGATTATGGGGTGGAGGGATAGCGGACTGAAGTTCGCCGCTGCGAAGTCAGGAAGAGATGAGGGCGCGGAGGCGCTGGACGTTGGCGAAAGTGCGGGTCAGGAATATGGGCATCTGATAATGCCGTTCCTCCCTGTGCGTGGCGGAAATTGCCGGAAAAATAACATTTCAGCTTGACTGGATGCGGGGATGGATTAGAATGAGCGACATGGACGAACAATCATATGAGATGCTGCGCT
Source organism: Akkermansia sp. (assembly GCA_045635265.1). Taxonomy (GTDB): domain Bacteria; phylum Verrucomicrobiota; class Verrucomicrobiia; order Verrucomicrobiales; family Akkermansiaceae; genus Akkermansia. Next base: position 43,888 of record JAZRBU010000019.1, on the reverse strand, counting down.
TTATGGCGGGGCAACTGGTAGAGCTCAATAAGACGGCTCGATTCTTCAAAAATATCGTGATATTTTTGATAGTGGCACAAGTGATAGGCGTAGCCATGTTTGTGGTGATGGGAGCGGCTATGCGCTGAGATACTCCTCATCTTTTCCCCCGCCCCGGTGATTCCGGGGCTTTTTTATTGACGAATTACGATTGACGATTTTTTTGGAACGTCAAGCAGAAGCAATGAGGGCACGGAGGCGCTGCACGTTGGCCATGGCGGCATCGTGGGCGGGCTTTTGAGCGGTGCGGGCGTAGGCCATGACCTCTGAGGAATAGAGCAGGAACTTGCGGCCACCGATACAGGGTCGGAAGGCGTGGAGGTGACCACGGGCTACCAGGTTGCGCACGGAGCGGTCGGACATGCAGAGCACGCGGGAGGCATCCAGCGTGGACATGAAGAGCCCCGCCGCCGCTCTTTCAGAGCTTTGGCGTGGCAAGCCCGCAGAGGGGGTGGGCATAGTGGTGGCAAGATTGGAGGCGGCGGAAGGCATAAGAAGAACGGGGGCAACGGTAGAATTATAACACGCGACCCGGCAAGAGTGACGCCCTGGGAGTGAGGTATGACACAATCAGCGGAAAAACGGGAAAAAGCGGAAAGATAGGAAAGAGGGGAAAGAGCGGAAGCCGGGGCGTCACGAATGCGCCCGGCGGTGCTATGCTGTACGCAAACGAAGCGCACAGCACATGAGCAAAGGAAAACACATCATTATTGACATAGGCCACGCCCGTGGCACCGGGGCAAGAGGCTGCGGCATGGAAGAGCATGCCCGGTGCGAGATAATCGCCACCTTTCTGGCCGCAAGGCTGCGGAACGATGGGTACGCCGTCACCGTGCTGGACTACCCGGACAGCACGAACAGTGCAGACCTGGTGGCCACGGTAAAGGCTGCCAACGGAATCAGCCGCGCCGCGTTCGGCATCTCGCTGCACATGGATGCCGCAAGCAAGGTGGTGGGCTATGTTGAGAGCATAGACGAAGACGGCGAGCCATGCAAGCAGCCCATCATCGGGGAAGACCCCGCCCCGCACGGCGCGCATGTGTGCTATGTGAGCAACACCGGCAAGCGCATGGCGGAGAGCATAGCGCGCTGGCTCTGCACCCTGCTGCCGGGGCGAGCAAGCAAGACGGTGAAGCGCGGCGACCTTTACATCCTGAAGCAGACACGCGCCCCTTGGGTGCTGGTGGAGTGCGGCTTCATAACGAACCCGGAAGACGCGGCCACGGAGCCGCGACAGATAGCGGAGTGCATAGCCGCCGGGGTGCGCCATTATTTTGAAGAGGTAGCAGCATGAAGAAGATTTTGCATACAGTAGCGCTTTGCGTAGTCATTGGCTGCACCGGCTCTGTTATGGGAGCCGGTGCAGATACCCCCGCCGGCAGATACCCGCAGCAGGGAGACGGCACCGCCATGTGGGCAGCTGCCGCCCCTAAGCCGGAGGATGACAGCGGGCTGACCTGGCAGCAGGTGATGGGCATTGTGATGCTGTGCGGCGCGTGTGGCGGCGGTGGCATGCTGTGGCAAAAAGCCCGGCAAGTGAAGATTGAACCGCAACCGCTGGAGGTGGCCATGAGCAAGGATTATGTGACCCGCAGCGAATTTGAGGATTACCGCAAGCAAGTTGGCGGCGATTTTGAGCGCGTACATAAGAGACTTGATACAGTCATGCCCGCCGTGGCTGAGATAAAGGGGGAACTGAAGCAGATAGCCCAGAAACAGACGCAGATTCTGAATTTGTTACTTAACGGAAAGGCAAGCTAATGATTGACCAAAAGAAGAGAGAACGCACCGTGCGCCGCGCCCTGCTGGAAGACCTGGCCAACACGCCGCGCGGGTACTTGCAGCCGCAGGAAGCGCTGGAAGGCAGCGCCCGGCTTGCGGTGTGTCCGCCACCCACGGATGCCGAATTTGACAGCGCCTTCCGCCGCCTGGAAGCGGATGACCTGATTCATTGTGAAATTGACGCCATGGGCGTGAAGCGCTGGTGCATCACCGCCGTGGGGCGTGCCGCACTAGCCGAATGCTGAAGAGAAAAAGCCCCATCATGAAGAAGCTCCGCAAAGACAGCAAATTTGCCCGCCTGACGGAAGAGCAGCGCAGCGAGCTGGGCGTGTACCTGGAAGGGCACAGCCTGGAAGAATCGCAGCAGTGGCTTGCCGCCCGTGGGGTGGAAGTGAGCCTGCAGAGCATCAGCGAATTTTACAGGCTGCATGTGCTGCCCTGCAAGTGGCAGCGCATGGCCACGGTTGCTGCCGTGCTCAGCAAGGTGGAGGGCGAGAGCGTGACCGATGCCGCGCACCGCGCCGTAGCGCAGCGCGTGTTCGAGCTGAGCACAGACCCGAAGGCAGACCCGGAGCTGCTGGCCAAGTTTTACAAGCTCATGAACGATGGGCAACAGACGGCGCAGAGCGAGCGCAAGCTGGCACTGCTGGAAGCGAAGGCGCGCCGCGCAGATGAAGCGCAGGCGGTAGCCGGAGACAAGACGCAGAGCGCGGAAGAGCGCATGCGGAAGATTAAAGAAATTTTCGGGTTGAATTGAGAGAGTGAAGCCCGGTTTCATAGGTAGTAAGTAAGAACGAAATAACATGCAGAAAAAAGCCACAGCCCCCGCCAATGTGACCCGCCGGAAGCGCGAAAGCCGCGCGGGGAAAGCGAAGGCGCAAGCCCCCGCCCCGGTGGAGGCTGTGGCCGCTGCGTTTGCACCTATGGAAGAGGAAGCCGGCGCGGAACCCACGAACCCGCTTGACCTGCTGCTGCCGTACCAAAAGCGCCTTGTGTTCGATAAAAGCCGCTTTGTGGCGGCCTGCTTTGCGCGACAGACCGGCAAGAGCTTTTCCGTGGCCTGCCGTGTGGCCGGGCGCATGATAGCGATTCCCGGGCTCACGGTGGTGATTGCCGCCCCCTCTGGCCGCCAGAGCAATGAATCCCTAGACAAAGTCAAGGATTGGTTGCGGGCATTCTCTGTGGCGTGGGCCGATGAGGTGGAAGACCTGCGCGACATCGAGGCCGACCTCTTCGCCAAGAGCATCAAAATGAAGAACGGCAGCCGCTGCATTGCGGTGCCCGGCAAGCCCAGCACCGTGCGTGGTTTCAGCGGTGACATCTGGCTGGATGAGTTCGCATTCTTTGAGCAGCCGCAGGAGACGTGGAAAGCCATCTTGCCCACCATCACCAACAGCATGCGCGGCGGTAAAAAGACCGTGATGATTACCAGCACCCCGAACGGGCGCGGTGTGCGAGGTGTGCGATTTTACAAGATAATGATGGGCGAGACAAAAGGCGCATGGAGCCGCCACCTTGTCCCGCTGAAAAGCGCCATTGCCGAAGGGCTGCCCACGGACTACCAGGAGCTGGCAGACCTAATGGACGATGCCGTAGCCCAGGCGCAAGAGCTGGACTGTGAGTTCCTGGACGATACCAGCGAGCTGCTGAGCTATGAGCTGATAGCCGGAGCCACCAGCCCGGATGCCACCAGCGTGGCCGCGCCTGAAGTTTACGCCCCCGGCAGCGGGCGGGACATCCGCCTTGGCATTGACTTTGGCCGAACGAATGACCCCACCGTGTGCTGGATGTTCGAGCGCGTGGGCGATGTGTGTTATACCAGGGAGGTGCTGGTGCTGAAGAATTGCCCCACCCCTGCACAGGAAGAGATACTGCGCAGCCGCATCCGCGTGGCTCGCCGTGTGTGCTTTGACTACACCGGCCCGGGCATAGGCATGGGCGACCATCTGGTGCAAGAGTTCGGGCAATGGAACCCGGGCAAGCATGAGTTCGGCAAGATTGAGCTCTGCACCTTCACGGTGGCATTCAAGCGCGACATATTCCCGAAGCTGCGCCGCGCCTTTGAGGCACCGGTGCGGGTGCGCATCCCTGCCGGTGAAGACATCCGCGAAGACCTGCACAGCATGCAGCAGCTCATTAAAAATGGGGAATACACCTACAGTGCCCCGCACACCTCAGAGGGCCACAGTGACCGCTGCACCGCCCTTGCCCTGGCATGGCGTGCGGCAGCCGATGCCGTTTGCACAGACATGCCCATACCGGTAGACCGTGCGAGCGCATGGGATTTGCCGCAGCCCGTAAGCCGTGAAATTATGAACCGCCCTTTTTAAGACATGAGCAGAAAGAACAGGAAAGCCACAGACAGCCACCCGTGGAATTTCAGCACGGTTGACCTGCAAGACGTAGCCCGCGAGCATGACCGATGGCTGGACTTCACCAGCCCGCTGGATTTTCTCAGCGTGGATGTGGTACGCCGTGCCCAGAATGAAGCCACGCGCGGAGCCTATGCCCAGCTGCAATGGCTCTGGGAACAGTTGGAGCCAGCGGACTCCATTCTTGCCACCTGTGTGGAGCGCCGTCTGGGTGCGCTGAAGCGCATTCCCTGGGACATCCGCAAGAAAGACGGCTTGTCGGATGCGGAAGATTTACTTGCCGAAGCCCAGCTGCGGACGCTGCAAGACTTTGCCAACGCCATAGAGAACCTGGACGAAGGCATCGAAGCACTGGCACAGGCGAGCTTCCGCCACTACCGCCACATCCAGCTTTTGGAGACGGAGGCCGGAGCCCTGCGCCTGAACTTAACAGAGAACTGGAACTGGGCGCGTGATGGCTATGCGGGTGCCTGGCAATGGAACCCCGCCGCCACCTATGGCCTGACCCGTGGCCTGCCTCTGCCGGTAGACCCGGCCAGCATTGTGACCCGCATCTGTGCCCGCCCGATTGACCAGCCGGCCATGATGCTGTGCCTGGACAGGAAGAATGCAAAAGCGCAATGGCTGGTATACAATGGGCGCTACGGCACGCCGCCGGTGTTCGCCATCATGCCGCAGGGCGTGGACGAATCGCTGCGTAAGGAGTATATCAAATTTGCCATGCAGTGCGTGAGCAATGCAGCGGGCGTGCTGCCCGCCGGGGCAGATGTCAAGACTGTGACGCCTGGCAATGGTGGCCCCGATACCTTCAGCCGCATGATTGACCTGAGCACCCAGGAACTGGTGCTGCGCGCCACCGGTGGCCTGATGACCATGCTGACCGCACCCGGTGCCGGTACGAACACCGCCACCGGCAGCGCGCACCAGGATGCTTTTGACGACCTGGCCGCGAGTGAAGCGGAGCAGATAGCAAACATACTGCAAGAAAAGCTCTTTGCTCCGGTGCTGGAACAATGGCACCCCGGCCAGCCGCATCTTGTGGAGTTCGTCATGCGCCGCCCGGATAGTGACAATGCCGCCGGTAGCGTGGCCAATATCGCCACCCTGGCACAAAATGGCTACCGCACCCCGGACGAACAGGTGGCAGAGCTCACCGGCTTGCAAGTCACATCGGCCAACATGGACAGCACCGCCATTTACGCGGCCAAGGCTGCGGGCTATGTGCCCACCCAGGAAGCAATGGCCGAACGCATGGGCATGCCGCTTCAGCCCGCACCGCAGGAAGATGGGGGGCTGCCCCCGGCTCTCAATAGCCTGCGCGTGCGCTATGCCCCGACCATGCTTTACCCGCCCGCGCGTGCCGCGTTTGAGCGTGCGCTGAATGCGAAGGTGACAAGCGGGCCTGAAGCTCCGCGCACCGAAGCTGCGGGGGAGCCGCCGCTGACCGGCGGCGAGCTTGCGGCATTGCGAGCGCTGGGTGGGGAGCTGGACCCCGAACAAATCGCCGCCGACGCGGAGTACACCGCCGCCGCCCTGCGCGAGGGTATGGAAGTTGACCCGCAGGAGGAATCACCGGAGGAGGAGGAAGAGCTTGCCACCAATGCCGCCCGGATGATTTACAAGCGCGACAGCCACGGCCGCTTTGCCCCCACCGGTGCCGTGCTCAGGAAAAACAAAGACTCCCGCAGCAGCAAGGGGAATCCGCAGCAAATCCGTATCAAGAGCAACACCCCGCTGAAAGCTGCCCTGCGCTTATATAAAAACATTCATGCAGTGACAGGTAAAGAGAATAAACGCAAAGAAATGACGAATATCACAGCCTTCAAAAAGAAATAACCCCAAGCGGGACTTGGGGTCTACGGTCAGACGATACGGGGGCGGTCTTCCCTCTACCTACGGACGAAGCCCCACTGGTTGTTCCTGACAGGCTGTCATCTGTTGCACGACCGGACTTTCAAGGTAACGTAGGGACGCACAAAAGTCAACCCCGAAAAATCAGAAAAGCAATGAAAAAGAACATCGGACACAAAATCGGCAAGCTGCTGGCGGCTCCATTTCTCCTGATAGGGGGATTGGTGGCGCTGCTGGTGGCCTATATCGAGGATGAATATGACCCGTATGAGTGAAGGGTGAATTCAATTTGTCAATCGACAATCAAAAATCGTCAATGGTCATGAGGTATAGAGCGCAACACTGGAAAGATGTGCCGGGAGTGAAGTACCCGGAGCCGCCGCCGGAGCCGCAGCCGCCGGAGGGGTGGGTGAGCACCCGCGAGGCGGTGGCACGGCTGGGGATGGTGTACCACAACACGGCCACCACGAAGCTGCACCAAAAAGGAATCCGTGCGCAGCGATGGCGCGGAGCGAATGGGTACTGGCAGCTGGTGTGGTGCGCGGAGGATGTGGCGAACGCTCAGAATGCCCGTAAAAACGCGCCGCAGGCAAAAGTGGCAAGTGTACCCGCGAGGACGGGGAAGCATGGCGGCAGACAGGCGGCAGAGCGCGGCAAAAGCAACAAATGACAGAGAGAGACAGCGAAGATATGAGCATACCAGCATTTACAGACAAGACAGCCCCGCGCGCGCCGTTTAAGCCCGGAAGCGTGCCGGGGGCTGCATGGTTTAACATCGAGACCGTATTCTGCCACGCGTGCCCGAACCCGGGGGCAATGCTGCGGAGCCATGGCCTGCACCCGGAAGATGGGGCAGACCTGTGGGCCGCTTGCGTGAGCGCCGGGCTTGACCGTGAGGTAGCCACACCGGAGACGCTGGCCGCGCTGGCCGATACCTTCCGCGCGGTGGATGCGGATGGGCGCGGCGTGCTGCTGACGGTAGACCATGCGGGGGTGGGCGAGCGCCCGGACACGCGGGCGGCGGGATGGATAAAGGCGCTGCACGCGGATGGCGGGAAGCTGTGGGCATGGATTGAGCTGACGCCCTACGGCCACGGGCTGGTGGATAGCGCAGAATTTGCCTTTTTCTCCACGGAATATGATTACCGCGATTTTAAGCAGACGGCAGCGGGAGCAGAGCCGCAGAGGCTGGCAGGCTGTACGCTGACGAACGGGCCGCGCCACCCGGCGCAGACGCCCTGCACGAACATGAAGACCTTGCAGGCCCGTGCCTGCGCAACCCAAGACAATAAGAACATGAACACCGACACGGAAGAAAAGAAGACCCCGGCCACCAATACGGAGCCGGAGGACACCCAGACCAACAGCGCCGGCACCGAACCCACCCAGGGCAAGGAGAGCGCTGCCACCAACGGTGGCACCCCCGCCAAGGAGGAAGCCACCAACACCGGCACAGAGCCCGCCAAGGAACCTGCCGCCACCAATGACGATGACCTGCAGCCCAGTGATGACCTTTCCGCCGCGCTGGTGGCGGTGGCCGAATTGCTGGGCCTGCCGGATAGCGCCAAGCCTGCCGACCTTGTGGACGCTGTGAAGACGCTTCAGCGCAGCAATGATGAGCTGCGCACGGCACTTGCAGAGGCAAACAAGAATGCCAGCATGAATGGCGGCACCGCTGCCAACTCTGTGCGCTACCCGCACCTGCGCGCCCTGAATCACAGCACCCGCAGCACGGCTGCGCTGACCGGTGCCACGCCTAACCGCGACGTAACGGTGAGCGTGGGCCACGGCACCCGCGCTGTGAATTGCCAGGACAAGGCGCGTGTGGATTACTGCACCAACGCCGTGACCACGGCAGAGCGAGCGCTGGGCCGTGCGCTGACCCCCGCCGAATATGGCCGCGCCTGGGCTAAGGCCAACTCAGATTACAGCCAGGGCGTGAACCGCTAACCCAAACAAGAAACAATACAAGACACATGATTACGAATCATACCCCCGCAATCCGTGCCCCGTATGCTGCCGCGCTGAAGTCTCAGCCGCACATTCATGAGGGCAAGCTGGGCAAGCTGAACGCCGCCGGCGAGATTGAGCTTGCCACTTCCGCTGATGATGCTTTCGGCATTATCAGTGACCCTGACAGCCTGGCCACCGCTGTGGCCGGCAATGCTACCAGCGCCACGCTGGTGCACCGCAAGTTCGCTGGAATTATCCAAGTAAACGTAGGCAGCACCGGTGCCGCCATCACCCCCGGCACGAAGCTTGTTTATAGCTCCGGCGGTGTGCTGACTACCGGCACGGGCACGGCTGTGGCCGTGGCTGTGGAGTCTGCCCCTGCTGGCCAGGCCGGCCAGATGGTGAATGCTATTCTGCTCTAACCCCTAACCCCGCAAGATAAAGATGAATCAGTTTAATTATCCGATTTATAATTACGCCGTGGGCTGGTTTAACCGCCAGGCCCCGAACCCGCTTGACTTCATTGCCCCCGCTCTGTCTGTGGATGGAGTGACCGGTACATTCAAGCGCTACCCGCAGGGCTATGCCTTCCGCCAGGTAGACACGCGCCGCGCGCCGTATGAGGAAGCCCGCATCGTGGATGTGCTGGCGGAAGATGTGCCGTACCTGCTGGAAGACCACAGCCTGCGCATTGGCGTGGACGATGGAGAAATTAAGCCGGGAGCCGGTAATAAGAAGGAGGCCGCAGACCAGATTGCACTAGCCAAGACGGGCAGCCTGCTGGCCACTTGGCGTACCTCTGCCATTGCCCAGGGGCTTGACTACTTCCGCAAGAATGTGGCCGCCGCTGATGGCAAGGGTACGTGGAGCGGGGTAGATGCTGACCCCATCAAGGAACTGCGCGAATTGCTGGCCGAATATGAGGCCACCAATGGCGTGCTGCCCAATCGCTTCCTGTTCAGCTCTGCTGCCTGGAATACGCTGTGCGAGAATGCCGCCGTGGCAGACCTGGTGGCATACAATGACGCCAAGGTGCTGACCCCGGCGCTGCTCTTCAAGCTGCTGCACCTGACCGGTGAGGGCCAGACGGCGCCGCAGTTCCTCAAGGCCACTGTGCCTGTGGGTGTACACCGCCCCGGTGCTGAGGTGCCCTTCACGGGCAGCAATGCCCTGGGCTCTGATGTGTGGGTCACCTATGTGGACGACGGCCAGCAGATTGGTGACATGTGCGGCATGCGCCAGCTGCACGCCGGTGGCGAAAGCCCGGTGGAGAATGTGGAAAGCTACTACGAACGCGGGAAGAAGACTACTTTCTACGAAGTAGGCCTGCACCGCGCTTATGCCGTGACCGCTCCGTCCTGCAATATCCGTCTTGCTATTTCCTGACGCCATGGGTACGAAGAAAGACGCAACGAAGGCCGCCCCGGCTGAGCAGCCCGAAGCTGAGCAGCCGGTAGCGGGGAAGCCCACCACTGAACAGGTGACGGCCATTGCCTGCGCCCTGCTGCAATCCCCCGGCTATTCCATCAAGCTGAGGGATGAGAAACACCAGGCGCACCTGGCAAAGGCCGCCATGCAGATTGCTGAGAAAATCAACGCCGCACTAATCGCATGAAGTACTGGCTGCCGCTGACCGTGCAAGACCTTTCCGCCGTGTTCGCCACGGCGGAGCTGGACGAACTCACGCGCCCGGAATGCCTGCCGTATGTGGAAGACACGCTGGCGGACATTGTGGCCATAGTGCGGGAAGCGGTGGCCACGAACAAGGCCAACAGGCTGGGCAGTGACCCGCTGAGCATTCCGCGCAGCCTGCGCCCCGCCGCCCTGGATATTGCCGCGCTGCGCCTGCTGAAGCGCTTTGCCCTCACCGTGACGGATGAGCGCAAGGCGGCAGCAGCCGCCGCAGAGGCAAGGCTGGAAGCGGTGCGCAGTGCCGCAGCGCCTGTGCTGGATGAGGCGGGCAACCTGCCGCAGCAGCCCTGCCAGGTGCCGGAAATGGTAGCGCCGACCCCGGCCTACGGGAATGACGGCATAGGCTGGTACCCCACACCCACCCACTGACACCATGGAGAACTTACCCGAAGCCCCCGAATACAAGCTGGCGGCACACCTGATTGCAGAGCTGCGCCGGGATGCAGTGCTGGCGCCGTATGTGTACCAGCAGCCTTGGGACAGAGACGAACAGGCGCAGGCACTCGCCATGGCCGTCGGCCAGTACAGCGGCACGGTGGCAGTGGTGCCGCAGATGCCCGCCCCCAATACGGATGACCCGGACGGAAAGGCGGGGACGCTGCGCGCCCGTGTGGCGGTGGCCATCCTCTGCACGCAGAATGTGCCGGGGGGCCAGACGGGGCGGCAGGAGGCAAGCCTGCTGTATAAGTGCCTGAATGCGGTGCTGCGCTGGGATGTGATGGACGCGGGCATCCCGTACACACAGCCGAAGATTGACAGCATCAACACGCTGAATCTGGCGGATATGCCGAAGCTGGCGAACCTGAGCGGCGTGCTGATACAAGCCTCTATTATTTACAACTACAAGCAACTAATCAAATGAGCACTAACACGAACGAAAAGGCCAAGAAGGCCGCAGGCTGGGTGACCGGTCTGCTGACGGGCTGGGGTATTCCCGGCACGATTGCGCGCATCATTGCCGGTGCGATTGTTGGAGCGATTGCCACCGCCGCTGCCCTTACCGGCACGGGGTGCACCGCTAGTTACAAGCAGACAGCTGCCGGGGATGTGGATTACAGCCACAGCCTGACGCTTCCGCTTCCTGTAGAAACCTCTTGCGATAAGTAAGCCATGAGCACGAAGAAGACGAACACCGAAGGCACGGACAAGCCGGAGCTTGTGCGCGTGAAGATGAAGAAAAAGGCACATGTGGCCGGGTGCATTGCTGCCCCGGGCGCTGTGCTTAACGTAACGAAGGAGAGCGCCGACCGTCTGGTGGCAGATGGTGTGGCGGTGATTCTTTACTAAACAGAAAGGAAAAAAGACATGTTCAAGAATCGATTGGATGCGGCCATGATTCTGGGTGCTCGCGCCTGGATTGTGACGATTGGCCAGACTATCACCGCCGGCGGTGAGGGCAACACGGTGAGCGACACGGTGCTGCCGGAGCTGCCGGAGAGCTACGCGAACCCCGGCGACTGGGCGCCGCTGGGCAAGGTGCGCACGGCCAAGCCACAGACGGATTACAAGACGGCTGATGTGGAGGGCGTGGACGATACCGGCGCTTACAAGGTAACGGAGTTGAAGGTGGCCACGAAGCGCAAGCTGCAACTCAGCACGAATGACATCAACGAGGAGGCGTTGCGCATGACCTACGGGCTGACCTCCACCGTGGTGGATGGTGAGGAGCAGGCAGTATTCGCCAGCGGCAATGACTCGCTGGAGGTTTGGATGTGCTTCGAGCTGACGGACGCTTACCGCACACAGACGGGCATTGCCCGCATTCTGGTGCGCGGGGTGCTGAGTCTGCAGAATCCGCTGGAGGCGAAGAGTGACCCTGCGCAGGCGGATTTTGAGCTGAACATCAAGCCGAATGCGCTGAATATGTTTGTGGCGAATCCCACGGCTGAAAGCTGAACCAATGGCAGCGGGGTGGCTGCGGCTGCCCTGCTGCCTTCCATCCGAAGAAGAAGGAAGACCATGCACAAGAACCTGCCCACTGTTGAAGGGGTGAAAACCCGCTTTCTGTGCAGCATCACAGCTGACGAAGGCACAAACACCACGCTTGCCGGCTATGTGAAGGTGGGCGGGGAAAGCCTGCCGATGACTGCCGGCGGCGAGAATGAACTTGTAGCACCTGCCACCCCGGCGGGTGATTACCTTTACGAACTGCGCGCCGGTGGTGCCGTGGTGCTGTGGGGGCATCTTTGCGCCCGCCCCTCTGCATTCCCCACCGCAGCAGATGCCACGGCCATAGAGGTGGCCGCAGATGTATCAAAAGACACGGCCATAGCGGTGAGCATCACCCTGAAGGAAGGGCCGCAGGGCCCGAAGGGAGACACCGGAGAAACAGGCTCACAGGGGCCGCAAGGGCCGCAAGGAGAGAGCGGACCGCAGGGGGAGCGAGGGCCGCAGGGGGAGGCATTCCAGTTCGCTGACCTGACGGAAGAGCAGTTGGCAGAGCTGGCCGGGCCTGCGCTGGAGGCGCTGACGGAGGAGCGCGAGGTGAGGGTGGACGGGCCGTTTGGGGATGAAAGGGTTTTTGTGGTTGGTGAGTATGCTGTGCTGTCGGGGGATTTTGTGCCGGGTGGTGTGCTGACGCGGCTGGTGTGCGGTGTGGACTATGCGGGAGAGCTGCGGCTGGAGCAGCGTGCCAGTGCGGAGGATGACTGGCGTGTGGTTGGGCAGACGGTGGTTCAGCAGGAAGCGAGGGAAGAGATTGGCGGCACCGGTTTTCCTGTCTGGGTGTTTGAAGGGTGTGAGCTGAGTGCGGGGCAGGAGCTGCGGATGATTGCTGTGGATGCTGCCGCCGGGGGGAATGCGGCTTTTATTTACGGGACGAAGTCATTTGCCGGGTGCAGTATGCGCACCGCACGGCATACGGATGGTAATGGGGTGACGCATACGGAGCGTGAAGAGGTGGGTGCGGCTGTATGTGCGCGGTTTTATGTGCTGGCGGCGGTGGAAAAGTATGCGAGGGCAGAGGAGCTGGCGGAGCATGCGGGAGATGACGCGGCGCACGTTACCGCTGCGGAGCGGGCGGAGTGGAATGCTGCGGCGGAGAGAGTGGATAAGCAGGCGTATGAGATGGGTATGCCGGAGGTGCTGCGCGGGAATGTGGTCTATGATTTGGGCGAGCTGACAGGTGCGGCGGATTTGTCCGCGATGGCTTTTGCAGCGGATAACACAGTGGTACAGACCTGTGAGCTGTGGTTTATTACCGGCATTGATTCTGTGCCGGAGGTGAGCTGGCCGACTGCGGCAATCTGGCCTGATGAGGAGGGGCAGACTGCGCCGACTGGGCTGAATAGCGGGACGGCATACCGCTTTGCGCTGCGCCGTGAGCCGGGTGGAAATTTAATCATCACCAGAGCGTATGAGTATACCATTTAAGATGCGCCCGCTTGGGCTGAGACCGGGTTTGCCTGTTGGCTTCACGGAGCTGGAGTATCTGGAGAGTTCGGGAACGCAGTGGGCGAACTTAGGGAAATGCCCCACTTATATCGGTGCGCGTGCTATGCTTACTTGCCATAACTTTGCCAACCGATTTTTATTATCGACAGCATCAAATGAATTCGCATTTTTTAGATGTACTGGCACCCTAACAGATACCACAGTCAGTATGTTGGGTGGTGTTAATAATGTACAACAGACTGTGTGGCCCCTAAAAGAAGTTGTGTCACGCAAAATAGAAATTTTCCAGAACTGGAAAATGGATGGAAATGCGCTACTTAAAGACCCTTACAGCGATTGGACATATAGCCACAATAATGTATTCACCAGTCAACTAGAGCAGGTGAATAAAAATCTTTGGTTATTTACATTTAACGGCGGGTCGTACAATTTTATAGGAAAAATCTATTATGCAACAATATCACAACGTGAAGATATTTACATGGACTTAATACCAGTCCTAGATGCAGATGGTGTGCCTTGCATGTTCGACAAGGTGAGCCGTCAATGTTTCTATAATAAAGGCAAAGGAACATTCGGCTACCGCATCAAAAACACAGGCGCGACACACGCTCCCATGTCGCTGCGTGACCCGTACTACACAGCACCCAGCGGAGTTTATGCCCGGGTTGCAGACGAGACAGAGCTGGAGGTACAGGCCGACACGGAGGAGACTACCGGGGAAGGTTGGGAATGGTTTGCCAACGTGGCTGAGGCTTTTGAGCATTTTGGTATCGAGCCTCTGGAAGAAGAATTTTTAACTGAATAAATAACCATGTCTGATTTTTACCACAGCCGCTTTCGCGCGGCGTATTACTACGATGACGGCACCACGCAACCGACCTATACGCTGGCCGAGTACGCGGATTTACTGACGGGTGAACCCACGCGGGAGTGGAGCGCGGAGACGGCGAGCCACCAGCTGGTGGGCAGTACCTGGGGGCTGGATGAGCCTGCTGGCAATGCGCGGCTGCTGCTGGGGTGGGAGGTGCTGGTGTGCCGCCCCACGGTGGCAGAGTTGGAAAAGCACCTGCGGCAGATGGAAATTGCGCTCAATACGCACCGCAGCGGAACGCTGGATATGGAGGAAGCCTGGCACGGGGGTGTGCCCACGATGCTGACGCACTGGCGGGCGGTCATCAGCGCCGCCACGGTGCGGCTGCTGCCGCTGGAAGCAGCCCCGGGGCTGCCGGGTGCATGGGGCGCGCTGCGGGTGGAGTTGACGCTGACGAACCCCGAAGAGATTTGACGCCATGCCACAGTACGCAACCGAACACATCAACCGCCGCGAGATAGACACCCGCGCCATGACCACTGCCGAGTGGGACATGATAGACGCGCAGATCCGCGAGCGAGCCTTTTTCATGGCGGGGGTGGAGAATGCCCGCATTCTGCAAGATTTCAGGAACGCCGCCCACGCGATAGCAGCCGGGCAACTGACAACAAACGAAGCCCGCAAGCAGCTGCGTGCTGCGCTGCGCGCTGCGGGGTATGAACCGGCAGAGGATGAGCGCGGGGGCATTCATGACCTAAGCAGCCGCCGGCGCATGGAGGTGACGCTGCAGACCAATGTAGACCTTGCACGCGGGTGGCAGCAGCGGGAGCAGATGAAGAAGGACAAGAGCCAGCCGGGCTTGCGATTGTACCGCGCACAGGAGGCACGGCAGCCCCGCAACTGGGCTGACCGGTGGCAGCAGGCTGCGGCGGCGGTAGACTGGGAGGGCGTGGCCAAGGGTGGCCAGATGGTGGCGCTGATAGAATCCCCCATCTGGGTGAAGCTTTCACGCTTCGGACAACCGTACCCGCCGTTCGACTTCGGCAGCAAGATGCGCGTGCGTGCGGTGCCTTATGAGGAATGCGAGAAGCTGGGACTTGTGCCAGGGGAGAAGAGCGACCGCCTGACGGTGGAAGCAGAGGAGGAGAAGAAGAAGCCCGAAGAAAAAGCACCGGAGCAAGCGGAGGAAATAGAAGTGGCCACACCGGAGCTGAGTGCTGAACGCCTGGAAGATGCTCTGGCGGACATTGGCACAAAAGCCCGCCGCAAGCTGACGGAAGCAGCGCGCACCTCTCTGAATGACCATCTGGAAGCAGACGTGAGCCACCTGGATGACAAGGTGGTGGAGGCCATGCGTGAGCAAATGGGGGCGCTTGTGGAAGTGAGGGACGGCAAGATTATCAGCACAGACCTGAACGGCACCCGCCCTTATACCCCGCAGGAGCTTGCGGATATATGGGCAAAAGGGCTGCCGGAATGGGTGACAAAAAAGCAACCGAATGGGAGCAGTTTCACCAATCAGCAGAAAGAGGCGCTTGTGGAATGGGTGCGGACAAATGACGCTTTTGACAAGCGCCCCGAAAAGGGAACAGTAAGCGAGACAATGCGGCAATCTTTCCGCGACTTTTTGCAGCGTCTCAAAAGCGAAGAATCCACAGAGCCGTTGTATCGTGGCATGGGCTGGGATGATATAGGAGAGATGGAGAAAATGCGCGACATCTGCCGAAGGAATGGGGGAACATATAGCCCGGCACCATGGAAAGAAGCCGATTCCTTCACGAGCTCAGAATCGATGGCTAAATTGTACGCCGAAAAGCAAGGCAAGAAAAGAGGCGAAGAGAAGAAGTATCAGGCCATCCTCAAGGTTATAGGTCACCACAGCGCCAAGGATATGCGCCCTCTGTATGAGGTCATCACCACTGTGCAGCAAGACCCGGTAACGCCTACGCATCTGGAAGCCGAATCGTTTTTTATTGCCGGCACCAGGTTTGAGGTGGTTAGCGTGCAGCGCTATGATTTACCCAATGGAGGCAAGAGAGATGTTTACACCCTGAGAGAATTATGAAGGCTTTATTTATTGAATCCGTATCTTTCCATCATGGATGCCACATTCAGCCCCTGGCTCTTCCAAAGTCTGACAAGCTTTTTTTTCGTGCGGCCATTGAGGCAGTAGCAGTCTCTCAGCTTGTCCTGATTCATTCTGTAAGGTTGCTTGTAGTCAGCCTGCCGCTCAGGCTCATGGCGGCGGCGTTCGTCTTCCATAGATTTTGCCCAGCCCTCATTATGAAAACGAAGAGCCCGCGCCATCTCCGGAGGAGTCTGGTGCAGCGTACGCTTTTTCGACTTGGCGGGGCGTGCCTTCATGCCCTGAGTGTAGCATAGCAAATGAATAAAGCAAGTGCAAAGATGATAAAGCTAACGTTCAAAGTAAATGGATTAAAGACTCTGGGGGATTTGCCTCCGCAGGGGCGTGCGGATGTGTTGAACGCTGCGGCGGGGCGTGTGCGCTCTGTGGTAGAAGAACACTTTGACAGTTTACCCTCCCGCCGATTCTGGAAAGAAGCGGCAGACGATGTGGTGGTAGCCCCGCAATGGACTACCAGAGAGGGCAAGGGTGAGACGGTGCGCACGCGCGTGGAGATACGCAAGCGCGGTGTGGCGCTGCGCTACTACGGCGGCAAGGTAAAGGCTCGCGGGAATATCAGCGAGCTGACCGGCAAGCCTACCAAAAGCATTTTGATACCCGGCAAAGAGCTGCGGGCGAATGGCGGCGATTTGTTCGACATTGTGGGCGACCCGCAGCGGGTGCATGTGGTGAAGACAAAGGCGGGGCGTGTGCTACTGGTGGAAGAGATGGGCAAGGATGCGCCGGTGCGCGTGCTTGGCCAGCTTGTAAAGAGCACCACGCACAAACCGAATAAGAAGGTAATGCCCACGCGTGAAAAGATGGAGACAGCCGCACGGAAGGGGGCGGAGCATATTCTGCGCCGCCTGGATATTCAACCGAAAAACTAAAGACCATGGCAGAAAAATCATTTGATATGGAGATAGGGCTGGGGATGGCTTACGACCCCAGCGGAGCAGCGGCAGCGAATGCAGATATAGAGAAGCTGAAGCAGAATGCAGCCGCCGTGCAGCCGCCGAGTAGCGGCGGGAGTGCGGCGGAGCCCCCTCCGGGCTCCGGCGGGGCGGCTGCCGCTGCACAGCAGGCCACGCAAGCGGAGGCGGGGCTGGCGGATGCCCGGCGGGAGGCAGCGGAGGTAAGCAAGGTGTCCACGGCTGCAGATGAGCAGCTGAGTGCTGCCCGCACGCAGAGCGAAGCCGCCGCCACGCAGGCCACCGGGGCTGAGCAGCAGCTGGCCGGGCAACGCAGGGACTCCGCGCAGGCAAGTGTTGCCGCCGGGGATGCGGAGCAGCAGGCGGCAGAGAAGAGTGTGGCCGCAACAGAGAAACGCAGCAAGGCGAGTGAGCAGAGCGCTGCCGCGCTGGAGCGCGAGCAGGCAGAGATAGAAGCTATCAAGGCGCAGATGGCGTTGGAAGCCAAGGGGCGTGATGGATTGATTCAGGAGCTTAATCGGCTGAATGCCGCTCGCTCTGCTGCGGCCAAGGCGGGGGACGTGGAGGCGTTCCGCGAGCTGGATGCACAGGTGCAGAAAGTCCGCTCTGCCTATGAGAAGATGAATCAGAGTCTGGAGGTTGCCAAAATCGGGATGATGGGGCAGATGCAGCTGGCACTTCAGGTGGGCGGCACGCTCCAGAGTTTCGGCGATTCCTGCCGCAATGGGACGGCGAACGTGATGGGGCTGGCCAATGCCACGCTGGCACTGGGCACGGCCATCAAGGCGGGCATGGGGCCGCTGGGCTGGGTTATGCTGGCGATTCAGGGGCTCCAGATGGCATGGGACTGGTACAGTGACAGCCAGAAAGAGGCGGCAGAGGCAGAGCGGGCGCGGATTCAGGCGAACAATGAAGCGCTGGCGAGGCACATGGAACAGGTGCAGAAGCTGGCGGCGCTTTCCCGTGAAAATATGCTGGCAGGAGCCCGCGCGGAGCTGGCGGATATTGCAGCGAAGTTTGACCGACAGACGGCGCAACAGGAGCAGACTGCCCGCCGCACGGAGCAGCGGGAGACGGCAGCGGAACAACGCCGACGCGCAGCGGCGCAAGCGGTTTTTGAGACAGAAAAGGCGCGCGTGGAGCTGGCCCGCACGCTGGGGCAAATCACGGACGCAGCAGCGGCGGCACAGTTGGCGGCAGCGGAGGAGACGCTGGCCCTTGAATTGGCGGCGGTGGATGAGCTGGAAAAGAAGCGCACGAATGCTGCGGCGATTGAAGCCAAAAGGCGCGCGGAAAAGGAAGCGTCAGCACTGGAGGCGGCGATTGCGGCGAAGTTCGCCGGGACGGAATCCCTGCTGAAGCTGGAGCTGCCGACGGCGAAGGAGTGGGAGGCGCTGCAAATCAAGTACACGGAGGGGCTGACGGATGCGGTGGAGAATGCACAGGAGACGCGCATACGCGGCGAGCTGTTGAAGCTGCGCCGCCTGATGGAATCCATGGGTATTGCCTTTGAGGGCGGTGACGAGGAGCTGCTGCGCTGGCTGGATGATTTGCGCGCCGCACGGGAAGAAGCCGACAGCATGCTGGAGGCCGCCCGCGCCGAAGCAGAGACTGCCGGGCAAAAGGCTGAGCTGGCCAAGCTGGAGCTGGCGGCAAAGAAGCAAGAGGCAGAGGCAGAGGCTGCAGCCCGTGATGCCCGCCGCAAGATGCAGGAAGCGGAGCAGCATCAGCTTGCGTTGGAGGAGCAATGGACAGAGATGCAGCGGCGCGAGCTTGCGGAGCAGGTCAAGTGGCTGGAGTCAACCACCGCCAACTTTGCGGCGGGAAGTGCAGCTGCGGAAAAATGGGCGCGGCAGCTGGAAGCTGTGAAGCTGCGGCAGGTGCAGGAGGAGCTCAATGGGCTGGCAGATGTTTACAAGGTGACGGGCAGCTATGCCGCGAAGGATTCCCGCACGCAGGCGGAGATTTATGCAGCGGATAGAGCGGCGCTGGAGGCACGGCAGGCGGCGCTGGAGCAGTTGCGGCAGCAGCCGGGGCTGGATGCGGTCACGCAGAAGCAGATTAACGACAAGCTGGCAGAGACGCGCGGGCAGCTGGCGGGGCTGGAGGCTGCGATGGCGGCGAGTGCTGAGGAGGCGCAGCAGATGCTGAAGGCTCTCCGCCCGCTGGGGCAGCAGGCGGCGAAGAGCAATTGGTCGCATGCGCTCAAGATCAGTGAGCGGGCTTTTCTGAATATGGCGCGGCTGGCTGAGCGGCAGGCGGCGAAGGGTAACACGGCGGGGATGGAGCGTGCGTTGGCGGCGATGAATAGCTATGCAGAGCAGCAGGAGCGGCTGACGGGGCACACGGGGCGCGCGGCGAAGCATGCGCAGGAGGTGGAAAGGAATTTGCGGCTAGTGGCGGCGGCAGCGGAGGAGGAAGAGAGGGATGCGAGGAGCGCGGCGCGGTCTGGGAAACAGGGTGGAAGTAGTCGGCGCCGCCGCGAACGAGCGGAAAAACGCGCTGCTGCGGCGCAGGAGCGCGAGGCGCGCGCGTTGGAGGAGGCGGCCAAGGATGCCAAGAGTGATACGAAGAAGTCACGGCCCCGCCAGCAGGCGCGGGAAATTGCAGAGCTCACCACACAGCTGGCAGAGGCGAATCAGTCGCTTGAGGCTCAAAAGCGGGCGGTTCTTCGAATAAATGATACCATTGGCAGGTTGTCATCGATTGCGGCTGAATGTACAAACGCGAGCAAGGAGTGTGCCGCTGCGGCGCTGGCGGCGGCAGAGACGGCGGCGGCGTCTTTGGCCGGCCTGAAGCGTGAGCTGGAACAGGTGCGCAGGGCGGTTGAAAAGCTGCGCCAGGAGTAAAAAAAAAAGGATTGCTATGGATTTATATACGGAGAGTTTGGGAGAGCTGGCGGGAATTATTAACGCTACGCTGGAGGAGTACACGACCGGAGAGTGTGTGCTGAATCTCGAGTTTACGGGCTTCGGGCCGGACTGGCTGGGCTATATGGTGCCGGTGAGTCTTTATCACAATGGAGGGCTCATTTTCCACGGGAAGATGACGAGTTTTTCACGCACGAACTGCGGCGGTCAGGTGTCCGCGCGGGCTGTGGTGCAGAATTTCATGTGGCTGTTGAATCGGCAGACGCTTGGGCAGCAAATAGCAGAAATTGAGGAGAATCTGGGCAGCGGTAGTGCCGGAGGCAGCGGCTCGCACGATAACCCACTCGGCCCGAACGTGAACACGATAGGGAGATGGGGTGGTGCCGGGCAAATAGGCAAGGCTGAAGCTAAAAAGAATCCCTACGGTAAGTATATAGTCAATTGGTCTGCGGCGACGGCGAATATGCGCGCCGGCGGTTTTGGCTGGAAGGTGCCGCGCAGCCGCACCACGGATGATGGCGGTATTTCTGTGACCTGTTCCAGAGGGGTGGCCGAGCGGCAGGTGTGGACGGTGACGGACAAGCTTATCACCACGGCAAGCGCTCTGTGGAAGATGCGCCGCAAGGCGCAGGATGTGCAGTATATTGTGGACTATGCTGCCGGGACGGTTACGGCTATCAGCATCGGCGAATTGCCGTGGATAACTCTGGACACGAATGCCGGTACGGTGTTGAGTATCTCCGACATATCCCAGCAATTTGAGTCTAGCGTCACCGGTGTGGCCATAGTCTGGACAAATGACGAGAATGAGACGGAGGTGCATACTTATCCGGATGGGCTGGATATGGCGCAGGATGGGGTGAAGGTGTTTCACCTGTGGGGGACGTATTATGTGACGAGCTGGGACGAAGTGGCGAGGGAGTATTACGAGGCCACGAATGTGCCTCAGTGGGGGGGTACGGTAACGGTGCTGGCCCGGTCTCTGTCGGTGAGTCCGATTGGGTGCAGGCTGTCTCTGGTGGGTCCGGGGACGCACGCCAGCTGGAACAGCATGGGGGCGGTGGTTACGCAATGCTCTTGGGACTTGCTGGCGGGTACAGTAACGGCGAGTCTTGGCCGAGAGTTCTCCGACCCGACCTTTGCGGATGCGGAGGAAATGGAGGATGGCGGCACGGCGGTGAAAGAATATGAGGAAAGCTCAGAGGAAACGGGCTCCGGCAGCGGTGGAGGATGGCCGTGGATTTCTAATCCCGGCGAGGACAGCGGAAGCGGCGAGTCGCTTCCCCCACCGGCTTCGGTATCCGCAAGCTCAACGGCTAGTGAATCGGCCACTGCCTCTGCTAGTGAGGATGGGAGTTGCGGGTGCTCTGATGAGTGGGAGGAGCTGCGCCGCTGGAAAGCGGAAATAGAGCGGCGGCTGGATAATATCCGCGGGTGCAGCTGCTCGCATGAGAGTCGCTCAGATTCCGGCTGCGATTGCTCTGAAAATTGGAGTTGGGAACGGGTAAACAATCAGGATTTGTGGAATAAGTTGCAGGAGCTGGAGATTGAGCTGCGGAATATGCGACCGTGCAGTTGCTCGCATGAGGGGAGTGACAGCGGCTCGGGGAGTAGCTCGGGGAGTAGCTCAGGGAGCGCAGAAAGAGGGTTCATGGTGGAGCAGCTTTATCTGAGGGAGCCCGATGGTTGCGCACCCGGGGTGGATGGTTGGGATGAGACGTGGCGGGGGTATGTGTACTCCGGCAATATGAATCACATCGTGTTGCGGCGTCAGCTGATGAGGTTCTCTCTCTCCGGCGGCAAGGTGGTGCTGCAAGCGGCGCTGCAGGATAATGTAAACGGAGCATGGGAGGTGGCAACATGAGGCGGATAGTGCATCAGATATGGCTTGGTTCGGCTATGCCGGAGGCAGAACGTGGCTGGGTGGCGGAGGTACGCGCTGCTGCGGTAAAAGCCGGGTGGAAGTACAAGCTTTGGGACTGGGAGGAGCTGCTGGGGGAGTTTGGCGCGGAGCCGGTGGCGGAGGTGTTTCGGCGGGCATTTGCGTTGCCGGGTGAGGTTATATCCCCGGCGGTGGTGTCGAGCCTGGCGAGCGATTATTACCGCAGCCGGGTGCTTGCGGATGACGGAGGGGTATACCTTGACACAGATTTTGAGTGCCGCAGCGGATGGCCTGATTTTGAGGGGCTGCTGGCGGCGGCCGGGGTGGATGTGATGGTGCTGGAGGAGTTTTTCAAGCCGGTGCCGTGTGCGGGGTTCTTTGCGTGTGCCGATGGGTGGCCGATGCGGCTGGCGGTAGAGGCGGCGGCGGAGCAGCTGCTGCGGGTGCTGCCGCCGAATGCTGCGGATTTTGCGACGAGGCTGGTGGCAGAATGCCGCCGGGATGTGCCCGGTGGTGGGCTGGCGCAGCGGGGGGTGGGCCCCGGGTGGAGGCGGCGCGTAGTGCTGCCGCTCTGGCAGGCGGAGGGAGTGCATTGGGCTTTTGTGCCGCGCACGGCTGTGGGACACCGCCAATGGCGCGAGGCAGCTGCGCTGGTACACATGGGAGCGGCGCGCTGGCATGAGCAGAGCGGCACGGCGCTGGCGGCGCTCTGGCAGGCGCGCGCTTTGGCGGCGCGACAGGCGGAGTTCAATGCTGCGCTGCCTGTCTGGCTGCGACCGCAAGGCACGCGATTGCTTCCGAAAACGCTCCCACGCCGCCGGTTGGTGCAACCACCCACGCAGACGTTGTTGGACGGCTTGACGCTTCCACGAGGTGTGTGCCGGGTTGTCGTTTTCAGCAACGTGCCGGGACTGGATGCCCAAGCGGTGCTGAAACCGGGAGATTTAGCCGTGCATATCAACCGGGCGCGGCAATTTCCGGCAGCACGTCTGGTGGCTGGGGTGACGCACGCGCTGGTGGTGCGGCGCGGGAAAGACCGCGCCGGTGGCGGGCCGATATGGTTTGACCCGCCGAGTACGGCGGGGTTCTCTCAGGTGCTGCATGTGCAGGATGTGCCGATGCGTGCGCGCCGGAGGTGGTGGCAGGAATACTGCCGCGCGAATCCCGGCAAGTGCCCGACCACAGGCTTTATCTGCTGGCATCTGGCGCGAGAAGCTGCGCCGGGGGTGCCGGTGGTGCTGGTGGGGTTTGACCCGTCGCGGGATTGTGGCACCTACCGTTGGCCCGGGCATGCTTGGGGGTATGAGGCGGCAGAATATGCAAGAAAACAACTAAAAGAAAAAAAATAATGAAACTATACCACGCAGATGCTTTTGAGGTGCTGCCGCAGTTAGATGCGGGCAGCTTTGACGCCGTTATAGCAGACCCGCCATATAGCAGCGGGGGCAAGGGCATGGCCCGCAAGCAGGGCAAGACGAATGGGGAAAAGTATTTTTCAACCGTGGCCACAGATTTTGACGATGGCACCCGCGACCAATTAAGCCACCACCTGTGGACTTGTGATTGGCTCCGCATGTGCTACCGCTTGCTGAAGCCCGGCGGCTGGTGCATGGTGTTCACAGATTGGCGACAGCTGCCCCTCACATGCAACGCCATGCAGTGCGCCGGCTACATGTGGCAGGGTGTGAATATCTGGCACAAGCCAAACGGCCTGCCCCAGCTGGGCAGATTCTTCCGCGCGGATGAGTTCATCGTGATAGGCACGAAGGGCGAGCCGCCCGGCGGGCAAAAACTCATTGGCACCGGTGCCCGCACCTATGCCCAGATGTGGGAAGGCATGCTCAGCCCGAAGGAACGCTACCACGCAACGGCCAAGCCCCTGGGCCTGATGCGCCATCTGATGCAGGTAGTGCCCCCGGGGGGCAGGGTGCTTGACCCGTTCGCCGGTGGTGGTGCCACCCTGGTGGCAGCCCACCAGATGGGGCTGGATGCCGTGGGCATAGAGAAGACAGCAGACAATTACAAGACGGCAGCGGCACGCATTGCAGAGCTGCTACCCAGCCCCCTGATATAACCCAGCGGGGTGCCTGCCGTACCCCCGCCGCCCCACCGCCGCACCCCGGCTGTACCCCTGCCGGGTGGGGTGGTATTCCTCACTTATTCAACAAAAGCTCCGCACTTCCGGCGGCGCGATACACTTGAAAGCCTCCTCCACCTTTGCTTCCCGTTCCTTGAACAGTCCTATACGGGAGGAAAACTTCTCTGCCTCCTGCTCCTTGAGCACAGCCAGGTTCTCCTTTCCTGCAGCGCGATACTTGGCAGCAGCTGCCGTAGCCTCGCGGGAGCGGCGCTCATACGTCAGAATCAACTGCTTGAGCTTAATCCAGTTTTCGCGGCGCTGGCGCAGCTCCTTCTTGTAAAGCTCCAGGGCAACATCTGCCTTGCCCACCTGCTCCACCAGTGCATCCACCGCCTTGTCGTAGGTGACCTTGGCTGCCGCCTGTTCCCGCTCACCGCAGCTGAGCAACAGCCCGGCGGTGAGTACCAACATCATTATAGATTTTATTTTCATGGCTCGTTTATCTGTATGAATCTTCGTTATCGTCTTCGTAATCCCCTTCTTCGCCGGAATCAGGGTACTCATCTTCCTCATACCCGGCATCATCATCGGAATTGATCTCTTCATATTCCTCCGGCTCAGCATCATCGTAATCCTCTTCTCCGCCGGAATCGGGGTACTCATCTTCCTCATACCCGGCGTCATCATCGGAATTGATCTCTTCATATTCCTCCGGCTCAGCATCGTCGTAATTCCCCTCTTCGCCGGAATCGGGGTACTCATCTTCCTCATACCCGGCATCATAAGAATGGCTCCCTTCCTCCGGAGAATCATCCGGCTCAGAAGTAAGAGCGGCGGGAACAAATCCCTCCAGCCGATCGCTGCAGAACGTTAACAGGTAAATCAGGAATAAGAAACTCTTCCACAAAAAGCGAAAACACTTACCGATAAAGTTGATAACCCAACGGCACGCCTTCATAACAGCCTGATACCCACGCTTGATTTTCTGCCAACCAAAGGGTTCAGGTCGAGGCAATTCACCATTCCTGATAGCTTGCTGTCTTCTGTGCCACGCTATTAACTTCCCCAATATAATGAAGGGGAGAGCTATCACCTTCCAACAGATGATTAACGAGACAAAGAATAAAAACTTGAATATCAACAGCCAATCCATCAACATTCGCAAAAAAATGCGCAGAGAATCCCACAAACCGAGCAACAATGCCTGAACGACATTCATCTGCGTTATGCTTGCATTTCCATTCTGAATCATAAGTTTGTATGGGGGTAGGATTAAAATAAAATCTCCGTTACTCGGGAAAAGCTGAATGTTGCCCCCTGTGCAGCAGTGGCAATGCCGTATCCCGCCATGATAAACAGACCGATTTCCGTGAGATACCGCGCAAACATGCTGCGCAACGGGTTATGATAGGTGTTTATCCAACTCAGGTACCAACAGTATCGCAAACAATATGCAGCATACAGAAAGCTCAGTAGTGCCGCGCAACTTACCGCTGCCCCCCGAGCCGCTGCCTCTCCCGGGCTCAGCAGGATAAGCCCGAATACATACAGGAGCATCGCGAGCAGAGCCACAGACGTTGCACTCACTCGTACATGATCAGCCAGCGAACCATTGCGACCTGTTAACCCTGCTCTTTTATTGGCAAAGTTATAAAGATACAGAGCGGCAATACTGCACAGACAGGTCACACAGCCTCCGCCCTGCAGCGCGCTCCAATCCTGTTCCGTCATTCCGGCGGGCATCGGCCATGACATGACCGTACCCATTAACTTCACCACGCTGCATAACACCAGTACCTGGATGCTACGCATCACGATGAAACCAATATTAGTATTGTTTTCTGTTTTCATCGGTTTTGATTTGATAAAAATCTGATTAACCTGCTCCGGAGGGGCTGTCCACCTGTGTGGTTCATGCACGAAATGAGAATACCACTCTTTATTATCGCCAGAACAGCTCTCCACAGCTTCGCTTTTCAAGTTCATTTTATCTCTTCCTGCGATATTGTCAATAAAAAATATCGAAAAGATAATTTACAAGTATTAGTTTTCGTGTTATAACGGGGTCATGAACCGACAAGACAAGGCTTTGGAAAAACAAGTTGTTTCGTTTATGGAAAGCAATTACGCAGCAAAAGCCGACACGGCAGAGGGGGAGACAACACCATCTCACGCCACATCTCCGCGTGAGACAAACCCTCAGCCCATCCGCGTAGAACTTCCGCCGAGTGTGTACGTCACGTTGGCAAAGCGGGCGGCGCAGGAGGGAATGACGCCGGAACTTCTGGTGGCTCAGACAGTGAGTAAGTTATTGCAGGAAGAGCCAAAGCGATGATGAAGTGCGCCAAAGTGTTGTCTTGACAATCAATGCTTATGTGATACACTCAGGGGCATGGCGCATAGTGCGGAACAAGCTGAGTTCAAAGTGGAGGTGAAGAGGTGGCTCAAGAGCCATCGTCTTGACTATCGCTGGGTGGCAGAACAGTGTGGCGTGTCTGAAATAACGGTACGCAACTGGATGAGTCAGAAGAACATTCCGCCGCTCAAGCAACAGTTGTTGGAAAAAGTGATGGTGCAGATGCCTTCCGCCATGCCGGCAGAGCTTGCACCGGAGGCAGAGGTGCCGGGGGTGCGCGTGAATGCCACGTTTGCACTGACGGTGCAGATTACCCCGGAGATGTACACGCGTCTGGCGGAGCGAGCCGCAGCACAGGGGCTGACCATGGAAGCTCTGGTGGCACAGGCTATCCACGGGCTGGTAAACGATACGGAAACGGATTCCGCTGCGGTGCTGCGCAGCCGCAAGGTGATTCTGCCCACCAATCAATAAAACAAAGTCTCTCCCCCCTGACGAATGATTACTTCCCCCGCCCTGCCGGAAAAAGCTGTATTGGGCAGCTGCGAGATTCGCGCGGTGCTGGGACAGGGCGGCTGCGGCATCAGTTATCTGGCTTACGACCGCGCCCTGGAGCGCGAAGTGGTCATTAAAGAGCATTTTCCCATGGGGCTCTGTCACAGAGTACCGGGCAGTGCCGAAATCCAAGCGACAGACTCGGAAAACTATAAACGCTCACTGGGCACCTTTTGCCGGGAGGCCCGAATCCTCGCCGGCTTGAGTCACCCGAATGTGGTGAAGGTGTTTGATATCTTTGAGGGCTCCGGGACAGCCTACCTGGTGATGGAATATGTGGATGGCGAAACCCTGCGAGATTGGATGACGAAAAACGCAGGAAATGCCGACACCGTGCAGAGAGTACTGGAAAAGCTACTCACGACACTGCACTACCTGCACGGAAACAGCGTACTGCACCGCGACCTCAAGCCGGCCAATATCATCATCCGAGAAGACGGTCAGCCCATCATCATTGATTTCGGCGCGGCTCTTCTGGGCACAACCAACCACACCCTCACCCCGGTAGGCTCACCCGGCTATGCTGCGCCGGAGCAGTTCAGCCCCAGGGGGCGGGTGGGAGCATGGTCAGATTTGTATGCGCTGGCACAAAGTTTTCTGCACCTGATTCCCAGGGAGCAAAAGAAACGCTATCCGAAACGTTTTCTCAAAGCGCTGCACAAGGCGGGTTCTCATGAGGTGGAGGACAGATATATCTCTGCCTCTCTGTGGCAGGAGGCTATCCGCAAACCGCAGATCCGTGTCCCCCTGATTCCCACAACAATTGCCCTGCTGGCGGGAGGAGGCGTCGGCATTCTGGGATGGTCTGCCCTGCAACAGCAGCGCACGGATTCACCGGCACCTTCCGCAGCCCCCACAACCTCTGCCAACCCTACGGCGAGGAGTTCGACGCTACAGGCTCGGCAGAAAGAAATTATCAACCGCTATCAGGAAAAATTGGATGCACTCAACGCGCAAATAAAGCCCGGGATGGATGCCGCCAACCACCTGCGGCAAGTGAAGGAGTTGCAACAGCAGAAGACACAGGAGCTCCGACAGCTGGAACAAACCCCGGAAATCATTAGTCTGAAAGACGGCACGGTCATCTATGATTCTTCCGGTAAACAGGCAGGAAATGGTGATGAACTGAAACAAAAAATTGAGAAAGTTTGGGAAAAATACCAACTGGCGCTGCTCGTCTACCAGTCGAAGGCTGAGGATAACAAGGTTCCGGAGCAGCAACAGAAAGAATTTATAGAAAAATTAACCCAACGGATGGAAGACGAGCTCCGAGAGCTGGTCCGGAATTGATTTTCTCCCGTCTCTCGTGGCGGGCACGGAGGGAATCAGGCACGCAGAAGCAGCGCTGCGTAAGCGCCGTCTGCCTGCTCGCGGTGTGGGAGAGCCAGATAATCTTCCTTCAGGGAAAAGTCCGGATGGGATGCCAGGAAGGTGTCGACAACAGAGCGGTCTTCCTGGCGGTCAATGGAACAGGTAGAGTACACCAGCCGCCCACCGGGGCGAACAGATTCCGCAGCACGTTCCAATATCTGCAGCTGGAGGGCGGCCAAACGGTCAATTTCCTCTTCCTGCATGCGCCAACGGGCATCCACCCGCCGCTGCAACACGCCGGAGTTGGAACAGGGAACATCCAACAGCGCCGCATCAAAAGTCCCCCGCCACTCCGGCGGACACGGGAGGGTCCAGTCATGCTGTGCCACCTGTGTGTGCAGACCTCCGGCACGCAGAAGGTTCTCTTTTAACTGCGGCAGGCGATGGGGCTCCAGCTCCGTGGCCAGCAGATGCACCTCTCCCTGCGTGGCAGCAATGATGGCGGCGGATTTGCCGCCGGGCGCAGCACAGGCGTCCAGGATTTTCTCACCCGGCTGCGGATTGAGGAGGCGGATGCAATGGCGGGTGGAGGGATCTGCCACATACACCTGCCCTGCCTGCAACGCCTCCAGCGGCAGAGGGCCGTGGATGCAGTACCAGCCGGGGGCACCGGGGTGCGGAGTCCAGTCGGCCGGGGGCTCCATGGGTTTGAGCGGGTTGAGGCGGGCATAGACCGGGGGAGTCTGCAGGTTCCACTCCATCATGGCGGAGGCTTCCTGCTCCCCGAACTCCTTCAGCCAGCGATTCACGAGCCAATCCGGCATGGAATAACGTACCGCCGGCGGCAGGGTTGAAAAGGCTTTCTCAAACTCAGTCCGCCGGCGCAGCGCGTTGCGCAGCATGCCGTTTATGACCCCACGAACCCGTGCGGGAGCCAGTTTAACCGTCTCGCTCACCACCGCATGCTCTGCGTGGCGCAGAATAAACAGCTCACAAAGCCCGGCAAGCACCAACCAGTGCATTTTTTCCTCCAGCGCACCGGGACGGAGAGTATAGCGCAAGTGTTCCAGCAAGCGGAGGTGGCGCAGAGTGCCGTATACGATGCTCTGCATCAATCCGCGGTCCGAAAGAGAGAGTCGATTCTCTGCGGAAGCCCGCGCCACCAGGGTTTCTGCAAAGACACCACCCCGGTTCCAACGCAGAAGCGCTTTCCAGGCAAGAGAGCGGGCATTTTCAATTTTCGGCGGCATGTGATTAATCCATTTTAAGTGCTTCCGGCAGGGGAATCCTGCCATTCCAGGCCATCACGGCACCGGCAATGCCGTCGGCATCCGTCGGAGAAAATTCAAGCACCCCGCCGGCAGCCTCCAGAATGACCTGAGCGGCGGCAAAATCCCAGAGGGAGATGCGGCTCTCCACATAGGCATCCATACGCCCTGCGGCAATGTAACAAATGGCCAGCGCTGCGGAACCGAGGATACGAATTTTCCGCACCTGAGCAGAAACATGGGCAAAGCGGCGTATCCCGGTCTCTCCGGAACCGTCATGCCGCCCGTGGCCAATGAATACTACTGCCTGAGCCATGGTATTGCGGGATGAAACGCGAATCGGGCGAGCATTGCACATGGGCGCCCCGCCACGGAGCGCGGTAAAACATTCATCCTGCATGGGGTCATACACACAGCCCAGCACCGGGCAACTGGCGGCACGCAGCGCAATGCTTACACAGAAAATCGGGATACCGTAAAAATAATTGACCGTGCCGTCTATCGGGTCCACAATCCACTGCAGCTCTGCCTCAGCACCGGCGTTCCCCTCCTCACCCAACACACAGGATTCCGGATAGGCAGCCAGCAGCTCACGGGTGATGAGCGCCTGACATTCCTTATCCAACTGCAGTTTAATATCCGTGGGCAGCTCCTCATCCACCACCTTAATTTCATGAAAGCGGCGGCGCAAAAAAGCACCTGCGGCGCGTGCAGCGCGCTCTGCGGTCTGCAGATGTGGTGAAAAATCGGTCATGACTTGGCCTGTGCAGCTGCTTTCTCCTGCTCCTCCTGTTGTTTCTTCAGCTCCGACTCACGGCGAAGCTCTGCGCGGGTTTCCTCATACATCTCCTTCGCCAGATTCATGGAGGCGAGGCGCAGAATCCTGGGCAAAAGGCTGCTGCCGGCCACCTCAAGAGAGGGGTCATCAAAGCCCATCCAGACAAAGACACACACACCGTTGGGGCGGATAATCATGGAGAACTGCCCGGAGTTGCCCGGCAAGGTCTCATTTACCATAACCGGCTTACCCTCACTGAGCCTGAAGGGCGGCAGATCCGCCACGGCACGGGCGGACTGGCGGTCAATGTAATCCGGGGTGCGGTCCGGCTCATAGGCATACACCAGGCTGCGCTGAGCGCTCCAGATAGAATTGATAAGGCGGAGCTTATAGCCGGTGCCCAGATTCTGCACATCATACAGCAGACGGGCAATGTCTATCTTCCGCATGCGGAAATGACCGCCGTACAAATCCTCCGCACGGTCAGAGCCGGGCAGTTTCCAATCCAGCTTCAGCGAATCAAAGAAAGCCCTCACCACGGGGTAGCCAAGCCCCTCACCCGTCACACAGGCGTCCTTGGTCACGATATGGGTCCCCTCATTCTGCGGCAGACAGGCACAGCAGAACACCAGAGGAGCCGCAAGCCGCCCCGGCTGCAGATGCGTCTGCCAGCGGTCGATACCATCTGCCGCCGTGCGCCCGCCAATCAGCGCCAGTACCTTGCCTTTCTCCCGCTTGCGATTATCCACCACAAGCACGCAGCACTGCAGCAGCCCGGTCATATCATTATTCTGACCGCGTGCCTTCAGACCCGCCGGACGAGTCAGCTTCATGAAGCTTTTTTTCCGCGCTTCCGCATCCTCCGGAGTCTCACCGGAAACCGCGAGCCAGCTATCCGGATAGAAAGTGGGATTCTCCACCGCCACCATGGCATTTTCCGCAGCTTTTTCAAGATACTGCTGCAAAGGCAGCCGGAGATTGGAGACCACATGCACGCCGCCGTTGTCACTGCCAATCTGATCCTGCAGGTCACGCAGCTCACTTTGCGTCCACATAGCAGCATAAGAACCGGCGGAAGCAGTGCTCCCCTTCCCCTCTGCAAGAATGATGGGTGCGGCACAGGCGGCATCACACTCCTCCCGGCTAATCATTTCACACTCCAGCATACGCTGCAGCGTCTCCTCTTTCACCGTCATGGCATTCTCCATGCTGTGCACGGGGTTGAACAGAGAGGGCGCACGCACCAGACCGGCCAGCGTGGCGCACTCCACCAGATTGAGGTCCGACACATTCTTACCGAAATAGCGTTCAGCAGCATCACGGATACCATAGCAATTCTGCCCGTAGTAAATACGGCTCAGGTATTGCAGCATAATCGTCTGCTTATCGAAATTATGCTCAATACGCTGCGCCAGCATCACCTCCACAAGCTTGCGGTCCAGAGATTTATCCCGCAGCTCAAAGGCATTGCGAGCAAGCTGCATGGTGATGGTGGAAGCCCCCTGCTCATAACGCAAGGATGTGATATTGCGCAGCACGGAGCGCAGCACGGAGCTCATGACAACACCACCGTGCTCAAAAAAGCGGGCGTCTTCCCGCGCCACAAAGGCGTTCACCAGATGCTCCGGCAGTTCACTCCAGAGCAGTGGCTTTTCCTCTGCTGAGGAAAGGGACGCTATAGGCCTATTGGCCGTATCATACAGCATGCTTGAGCCATGCTCACAGCCCACACGGCTCAGGTCAAACTGAAAAGCGCGGTAGGCATACACACCCATCACGGCAAAAAATACCAAGACAAGCAGACCCATGGTCACACCTATCAGAACCAGCTTCTTCTGACCAATGGTCAGAAGACGATACCAGCGCTTACGCTTATTCTCAGATTTGGCGTAAAACATGCTATTGCACAGAGGTAATGAATCCGGTGAGTGATTGGCAGGCCATCATGCCTGAGCCGCAGGAGCCGGCACAGGCTGGGCATCAGCGGGGGAAGCGGGCTGCTCCGGAGCAGTCTGCGGTTGGGCGGCAGCTTCTTTCTCCCGCTTTTCCGCTTCCTCCACCAGCAGCAGTGCAGCAGCCTCCGGCACCCAACCGGGGAACTCTGTCTTGAGGTTCTGCTCATACTGAGCCGCTTCACCGGTCTTGCCGCAGAGATTCAACGCACTGGCAATCTTGAACAGAGCCAGAGGCTTGAGTTCCTTGTCGCTCACCACGTTGGCCGTGCGGCCGTAGTACTTGGCGGCTTCTGCATACTGACGGTCAGCAAAGAACGCATCACCCAGCGTAATGAACAGCGTGGACTTGATGGGGCCGTCAATACCCATGGCAATAGCTTCCTCACACAGCTTGCGGGCTTCTTCCGCACGCTTGAGACCAATCAGAATCTGGGCATTGTCACGCAGGCCCTCAGCCTTGCGATACGGCTGAGACTCCATAGAGACGTAGAACTGAGCCGGCTCCAGAGCATCACTGAAGAGGCGCAGCTCCAGACGGGTGCGCGCAAGAGTCTTCCAGACCAGAGGTTCCACACGCGGGCGGCTCTTTTCATTACCGCTTGCATCCTTGTAATTCTCTCTGGGCTCACGCACCAGAGCATCGGAAAGATACTTGTTGGCGTCCGGGTAATTGCGGGCCTGGAAGCACATCCACCCGCACCAGCGCAGAATAGCGGGAGGCAGAGCGTTGTAAGTACCCACATTGGTGTTCTGCAACGCTTTGAGAGAGATACGCAGATTCTCCGCATCCTTCATCTTGAAGAAACAGTGAACCAAACGCAGGTCCACAAGAGAGCCGTACTGCTCCGGGTTCATGGTGCGCGCCTCACGGAAATGCGGCACGGCATCCGCCGGTTTCGTTTCGTAGAGAGCACAGGCAATGTTGTAATGAGCTTCCGCAATGGCGGCAGGTTTATCCTTACCGCCGCGCTTTACCAGCTCACGGTAATAATTGATGAGGCCCTCATAATACTCCACCATTTTCTGGGGATTGGTGGTGGCACTCACCTGAGCCGCGCGCTGCCAGCATACGGCAATAACCTCTGCCTGCGGGTACTCGCGGATGACGCGGTCAAAGTCCGCCAGCGCCTGAGCCGGCTTACCCTGTTTTACCAGCACCGTACCGCGCAGCGCAAGCGCATCCGGCATGCGGGAGTCTTCCTTGAAATGATTGATGAAATAATCCAGGGAAGGTACCGGGTCATAGGTATCTCCCTGAGCCGCACACCATGCCTTCTTGTACACGGCATCCGGGCGGACTGTCTCCGGCAGATGGTCAATATTAAGCGCATCAAACTGACGGGCCGCGGCAGCGGCATCATGCAGCATCATCCGGTCGGCATACATGAGGCGCACCAAATCCACGCAGGGCAGCCCCGCCGTGGCTTTACCGGCACCGGCATAGGTATTCAGGAAACGCTCTGCGAGCTGGAAAAGATTCGTACCTTTCACCTGTTGAGAGCAGATAATGCGACGGTAGCCGGCATCTGCCGCAAGAGCAGAAGCGGGCAGAACCTCCTCCACCATGCGGAACCACTCCATGGCTGCCTGATACTGGCGGATTTCCATGTGAGACTGCCCCACAATCAGGGCTCGGCGTGCCTCCTTCTCCTCATCTTCCAGAGGCGTGTAATTCTTACCGACACGGTTCACCACATCCTGGTACTTCTTCTCTTTGAAGAGAGCCAGCACCGTCTCCATCTGACCTTCTGCCGCATACTTTTCCATGCCGGGAAGACGGCTCAGACGCGCATACAAATCCTGTGAGTCCCTGCTCTTACCCAAGCGGGCCGCCAGACGGGCTGCCTGGAGCGTGGCAATACCCTGCACCCGGCTATCCAACGCCGGCATGGCCAGCAGCTGCATAAAAAGCTTATACGCTTCCTCGTCCTGGCCATCTTCCGTCTTCATCTGAGCAATGGAAAGCAAGGCAGACTGAGCAATGGAATGCTTGACTCCCTTGATGACCTGCAAACTGCGGAAGGAAGCCTCTGCGTCTGCGCGCTTGCCCAACTGAAGCTGAGCGCGGCCCTGACGGTACAGGGCATCATTGCGCAAATCCTCACGGCGGGTCTCACGGACGGTAATGGAGTAATACCCCAGTGCCTTATCCCAGAGCTGACGTCCGGCAGCCTCCGTTGCAAGCTTGTAGGCGGCAGCGGCTGCGTACTCACCGTGGGTCTTGTTGGCCAAAACGGCAAGATTGTTATTGGATGCAGCAGCAGCACCGGATTCTGCCTGGCAAAGAGCCTGCAGATAGAGGGCACGATTGTGGTTGGCAGACTTGGGGAACTTCCGGACGAATTCTCCGAACAGTGCGGCAGCCCGCCCCATGGCGGCAGAGCGCGCTGCGGGGTCCTGTGTACTGCGGGCCTGCTGGTACACCTGGTTGGCAATATCGTAGGTATCTTTCTCCTCATTGGCCACCAGAGCATCATCCTTTGCAGCAGGAGTCTGGGAATAGGCAGGCACCAGCAGCAGAGCGCTGATGGCCGGCACACAGAAAAAGGGAATCTTCATCATATCTTTAATACGGTGAATAGTATGAGGGTTTATCCGAGAAAAGGCTTCCCGTCCGGGAAAGACGGGAAAAAGAGTTATTACTGTTTCTCCTTGGGCATCTGCTTGGAGAAGGAAACATTCCAAACGCCGGCCAGTGAGCAAGTGGA
This sequence comes from Akkermansia sp., assembly GCA_045635265.1. Classification (GTDB taxonomy): domain Bacteria; phylum Verrucomicrobiota; class Verrucomicrobiia; order Verrucomicrobiales; family Akkermansiaceae; genus Akkermansia. The sequence continues at coordinate 9,172 of JAZRBU010000019.1, read as the reverse complement.
AATGACATCCGCCATCTTCTGCCAGCTCATATCCGCATCACCACGGATACGCACCGGCTGGCTCGGGTTCACAGCAACCATTTTCTTCATGAGCGCAGAAAGCTTCTCACGGGTAAAGACTTCTCGGTCAATCGTAATCACCAGCTCTCCGTCTTCTTCTCTGGCATTGATGATGATTTCATCAATGGCTCGGGATGTTTCTTCCGTAGACTTAGGTGCAGTCGGCACCTTGACCTTGAGGTCCTGTTCGTTCAGAATGAACTTCTGAGTTACCACGAAGAAAATGAGCAGCAGGAACACCACATCCAGCATCGGGGCGAGCTGGAAGCCTATCGGCTCCGGTAACTTTGCTTTCAGCTTCATGTGCTACTCAGCGGGTAAATCAATAATCATCATCATCCATCATCTCCGCACCCACACCGCGCTGGTAGGTAGCGGGGAGACGGCGCTCGCGGTCCATCTGCACGGCAATGACGGACAGGATGTGCGTGACAGCCACTTCCATATCCGTAATGCGCTTCTGGATACGGCTGCGGAAAAAGACATAGGCAGCCATGCTCGGAATAGCCAGCACCAGACCGCCTGCCGTGGTGATAAGAGCCTCTGCAATACCCTGGGCCATCTGCATCTGCTTCACGCCCTCAAAGTTGCCGGCAGCCATCTCCATGAAAGTCTTCATCATACCAATCACCGTACCGAGCAGACCAATCATGGGAGCAATGGCACCGATATCGGAAAGCCAGTTAATCTGGCGAGTAAGAATGTTCGCCTGGCGGGTACCTTCCGCACCGGCAACCTCTCGCACTTCCTCAATATCTGCGCGGGGGTTACGCTGCAGGAACATCACAATAACGTGGATTGTCAGCGCAAAGCTGGAGCCATCCCGCTCACACATGCTCATCAGGCCGGCGTAATCCTTGCGGCGGATACAGGACTCCACGGACATCACCATGCGCGGCGGCAGCACCGCAGACTGGCGAGTGGTCCACATACAGACAAAAAACACCATCAGAGCGAGAATGGAAAGGAACAGCAGCGCCCACATCAAATGGCCGCCCTTATCAAAAAGCTCCAACACACCCCAACCGTCAGCGAGGTCTCCTATATTGGCAATCATAAACGTTGGCATCATTACGCGCGAATTATAGCGCATCCCCTGTCTGTTTTCAAGCTCGATAGATGTCTGTATGTGTTTTTTTACAGCAATCTGCGGGAAATAAGTGTTGCATTTGCTCCTGAGCAGGCATAAAATAGACTCATGCAGGACACATCTCTCTTCCGCGCCTGGGCAGAAATAGACACCGCCGCCATGCGTCATAACCTCGGCATCGTGGCTCGCATTCTGCCGACCCACAAGCGCATGGCCATCGTCAAGGCAGAGGCATACGGACACGGGCTGGAGGGCGTTGTGAAGGCGCTGGATGACGCAGATATCGAATTCTTCGGTGTGGCCACTCCGGAGGAAGCTGCCCGGGTAATGGCGGCGGGCTGTTGCACCTGCCCCTTTATTCTGGGACCCTGTTTTCCCGCAGAGCGGGAACGTGTGGTGCAGAACGGCTGGAGGGCTGCGCTCTGCAGCATTGAAGAAGCAGAGCATTTCAACTCCCTCGGCAAGCTGTATGACAGAAAGGTAAATCTGCACATCAACGTAGATACCGGAATGGGCCGCGCCGGTCTGCTGCCCAACGACATTCCGAGCCTGCGGGACAAACTGGCCTCCTACGAGCACCTCAATATCGAGGGCGTGTACTCGCACCTCTCCGCCGCTGCAGAAGACATTTCTTTTACACACCGACAGATACGCAGCTATGAGCACGCCGTGAGAGACTTGAGTGAGGCACTCACCCTGCCCTACCGCCACCTCTGCAGCAGCTCCGGCGTGTTCAATTACCGAGCCCCCAGCACCAACATGGTTCGGTTAGGGCGCATCCTGTACGGGTATTCTCCCATGCCCTCTCCGTATAACCGGGAGCTGCAAAATACACTGACCCTGTACAGCAGAGTTACCCTTGTCCGCACCCTGCCCGGAGACCACGGCATTTCATACAATCACACCTACATCACCACCGGCCCCACCCGCGTGGCCACTATCGGCATAGGGTTCGGAGACGGCTACCTGCACTACCTTTCCAACACCGGTGCCAGAGTGTACCTCAATGGTTCATACTGCCCCGTACTCGGGCGCGTCACCATGGACCAGATTATGGTGGACGTTTCTCATCTGGATGAAGTTCAGGCCGGAGATGTAGCGGAGATTATGGGGCCGAATGTTCCCTGGAGTGAGCTGACCAACCGTGCCAAGACCATTCCCAGCAACATCATCACCAGCATCACCGGTCGCGTACCCAGAATCTACAAATAACGCTGCGGCTCTTCTTTCTATCACAAAAAAACTCCCGGCCTCACGGTCGGGAGTTTTTTTGTAAATATCAAACGGTGTATCAATTACACAGCAGCCTTGATGATGGCGGCAAAGGAGTTAGCCTTGAGAGCGGCACCACCCACGAGGGCACCGTCGATGTCGGGCTGGCTCATCAGCTCAGCAGCGTTATCGGGCTTCACGGAACCACCGTACTGCAGGCGCACCTTGTCAGCAGCCTCAGCGCCGAAGGTGTCGGCCAGCACGCCACGGATGAAGGCGTGAGCAGCCTGAGCGTCAGCAGCGGAAGCGGTCACACCCGTACCGATGGCCCACACCGGCTCATAAGCGATCACGATACCGGCAACCTCATCAGCGGTCAGGCCTTCCAGACCCTCAACCACCTGGCTCTTGAGCACAGCCTCGAGCTGACCGCCCTGGCGCTGCTCCAGAGTCTCACCAATGCAGTAAATGGGGATAATACCGGCGGCAAGAGCCTTCTTAATCTTCTTGTTGATGTAAGCGTTGGTTTCGCCATGGTACTGGCGGCGCTCGCTGTGGCCCAGCACCACATAGGTGCAGCCCAGCTCGTTGAGCATCGTCGTGGAAATTTCACCGGTGAAAGCACCGTTATCGCGGTCGCTCACATCCTGAGCGCCCACGCCGATGCACTTGCAGCCGTTCAGCGTGTCCATGACAGCGGGAATCGTCACAAACGGGGGAACGATTACCTTGTCTACAGCGGCGGTGCACTCGCAAAGCTCATTCTTGAGAGCGGCGAGGAACTCCTTGGCCTCCTTCGGGCCGATATTCATCTTCCAGTTAGCGGCAATGATGGGGGTACGGGACATAGTTATTCAGTGTCTTGTTATTGACGCGCCAAGCCTACCCTTTAATCCCTCAAAAGTCAAGTAAAATTGCCACCGCTGCCGTCAATTGAACCCAGCAAAGCGAATTTTCCGTTGCCGAATATCAGTTTTCGTGTATACTCCGGTTGTACCATGAAAAAAGGACTGATTCTGGAAGGAGGCGCCATGAGGGGCATGTTCACCGCCGGAGCCATAGATGTGATGATGGAACAGGGCATCACATTTGACGGGGCGGTGGGCGTCTCTGCCGGAGCAGCGTTCGGGTGCAACTACAAATCACGCCAGATTGGGCGGGCAATACGTTACAACAAACGCTTCTGCCACGACAGCCGATACTGCGGGCTGCGCAGTCTGCTACTCTCCGGCAATATCTACAACACGGATTTCGCCTACCGGGAAGTCCCGCTGAATCTGGATGTGTTTGACTTCGCCACCTATGAAGCCAACCCCATGGAGTTCTACGTCGTTTGCACGGACATCACAACCGGTCTTCCCATCTATCACCGTTATGAGGGGCACCGGGACCACGGATTCGACTGGATACGCGCATCTGCCTCCATGCCGCTTGTTTCCCGCATTGTGGAGATTGATGGGCAGAAGATGCTGGACGGCGGCATCTGCGATGCCATTCCGCTGCACTTTTTCCAAAAGAAGGGATACGGACGCAACATCGTCATCCTCACCCAGCCGGCAGACTATCGCAAGAAAAAAACAAGTGCCATGCCTTTCATCCGGCTCATGTACCGCAAATACCCGCAACTGGTAAAAGCCATGGAGCGCCGGCACGAGATGTACAACAGCACGCTGGAATACATTGCCCAACAGGAAGCGGCCGGCAACATCCTCGTCATTCGCCCGGCAACAGCCCTGCCTGTGAGCCGCGTAGAAAAAAATCCGGAAAATCTGCAGGCTGCCTACGATATCGGCCGAGCCACCGCAACCGCGCAGTTGGAAGATATCCGAGTCTTTCTCGACAGGGCATGAAACTCCGCACCACAGAAGAGCAGGACCTCCTGCGCACCTTCGGTGTCCGTGAATTAAGACCCGGGCAACGGCAGCTCATTCAATCCGCCCTGAGCGGGCAAAACTCTCTGGGAGTCCTGCCCACGGGGCATGGCAAGAGCCTGTGCTACCAAGCCGCTGCCCACCTTCTGGGCGGAACCTCTGTGGTGGTTTCCCCGCTCATTGCGCTGATGAGAGACCAGTGTGATTCTCTCACCCGCAAAGGGATTCCGGCCGCAAGATTTGATTCCACGCTGGAGCAGGAAGAAAAAGAGCAAACGCTGAGAGCTGCAGCCGAGGGGGAGCTACGACTGCTTTTCGTCGCGCCGGAATCGCTCGAAAACCGAGAACTGCAGGAAGCGTTACGCCGTGCTCAGCTGAGGCTTTTTGTGGTAGATGAGGCCCACTGCGTCTCTGAATGGGGACACAGCTTCCGCCCGGATTATCTACAACTTCCGGCATGGCGGACACAGTTCCCCTTCCTCTGCACCATGGCACTCACCGCTACCGCCACCCCCCGCGTGCAACAGGATTTGCAGGAGGCCTTCCAAATCACCCCGGAAAACAGCATCACGCTGCCGCCGGCGCGCCCGAATATTTTCCGCCGAGCCGTCACCTGCAAAGAACGCATGCAGGTTCTGCAGGCTCACCTCTCTGAGCCACAGCATCTGCCGGCCATTATCTACTGCCGCAGCAGAAAGGAAACAGAACAACTGGCAGCAGAACTGACCGCCGACGGATACCCGCACACCACCTGCTACCACGCCGGGCAACCGGCAGAGCTTCGCGCCCGCATTCAGGACGATTTCCTGCTCAACAAGCTCAACATCCTCGTGGCCACCATCGCGTTCGGCATGGGGGTAGACAAACCGGACGTCCGCTCCGTCATCCATTTCTGTGCCCCCTCATCTCCGGAAGCATACCTGCAGGAATCCGGGAGAGCCGGGCGGGACGGGCAGCCGGCGCAATCCCTCGTCCTGCTCAACGGGAACGATTTGCTCGATGCCCGCAACCGCATCCTTGCCGCAGAACCGGATGCAGAGGGCGTACTGCGCTGCGTCCGCTGGCTGCAGCCTGCAGCATGGCGGGTTGTCTCCCCATGGGAGCTGACCACCACATGCGACATCCCGGAAGATGTTCCGCAGCGCGCCCTCCGCAGGCTCAAAGAGTTGGGAGCCGTAATAGAGGAATCCGCCGGTTATCAGTTCTACAAAGCCAAACCGCTCTTCCCCCTCAGCACCATTCTGGACGGGCGGGACGAGACAGAATCACGCAGACTCCGATGGCTGGCAGAACACCGAGAGGGAGAAGTGGCAGATGCCGCACTTGCCTGGGATTGCAGCTACGCAGAGGCCATGCAACAGCTGGAGGACTGTCTCGCCGCACAGGAATGGGATATACGCTACCGCCGCCGGGCACTCTGCATCCGCTCCACAGGCATTTCCGCAGATACCCGCACAGAGGCCGCAAACCTCTCCGCCTCTTTCTCCCGCCACACCGCCGGCAGCCTGCAACGGCTAGACACGCTGATGGCCATGCTCACCGGGCAGGAGTGCCTTAACTCTGCCCTGCACCGCTATTTCACCGGAGAGGATTCCCCCATCCCGCCCTGCGGCAACTGCGGCATCTGCTGCGGCAACACAGCAACACTTCCCGAGCCGACCGCCCCCCCGCCGCACGACTTCACACCCGATAAACTCCCGGAATTTTCCCGTGACTCCCAGCGCCGACGTTTTCTGCTGGGCATCTCCAGCCCCGGACTGATGGCCCGCCGTCTCTGGGCCCACCCACTCTACGGCGCCCTCTCCGGCACCCCGTGGGATGAAGTGTGAAAAAAGCCCCTATATTCGGTAAAAAAGAATATCGGGGCTTTTCCTATACCATCCTATGCAGGTCCATCCGGTGCTTCTCCGAAGCGATTGGCTTCCGGCTTTCCCGGTCTGATGACGTACAGAAGCACCAAAATGCTTCCAAAAACAGTTCCCATACAAATGTATGTACAAATACCCAGGAACACACCACCATACCCCACATCGTGAAGTCGCCTCATCGTGACTGCCAGAGAAGGCAAAAATGTTACCAGCGAATACAACATAAATATACCATACGCATACCTAATGGCTACATAGGCATCCAATGCTATATCACCTGAATCAACAAATAGGAAAAACAACAGGAAAGCAAGTAAAAAGATGATATTATTTGCAAGTATCCAATACCAATATTCGGACCGTGATGCACGACCGGAAAACTTCGCAAATCGTTTCCAACAACTAACGTAGGCATTAAAAATATTCCACGAAGAAGATTTGAGAGGGTTCTTCAGGCTCCTCACTTTTGCCTGTAATCCCTTCATGTCGACTTTCTCCAATAAACCTTTTATATCCGGCACTTGAATTGTAGACTTTCCGCGCTCGGCAAGCAAACATTCTTCCGGCAAAACGATAACACTTTCTATCGCTTCCCAATCAGTCATCCCCTCTGTCCAGCAAAGACAATCCGGCGAGATTTGTTTTGTCTTTAACATGGCTATCAGATTCTGTTCCAGAATAGGGCCTTTCTGAGTTCCATCAGGCAATGTGATATAATACTTTTTCATTTTCTATACAGATAGCTTCTTAATTTTTCGTTATTAAGGAAGATGCATCGTCACAAACAACAGATTTCGCGGGCAACATGGCCGATACAATAAAGAAAAGAAAACTCCCCATCGTCAGCAGCATGAATACACACGCGCCCATCATACTGTCACCCAGTTCTGCCAAGAGCATCACAGATACTGCAATATATACAAAATTAAAGGGATGTACAATTAACAACAAAGACCAATGCGTTGAAAGCCCAACGTCTCTCAAGCGTCTGACGGTTAGTGCAACAAAAGGACGCACCAGATAACACCACCCCACAACAACGGGAAGCGCAACTATCACCTTGCAGATGCCGACAACAAGCTCAATATGACAGAAAGACAGAAGAGAATTAACCGTTCCGTACAGTAGCTGTACTGCCAAATAGCACAGAATAATACCGGCATACGCCCACCAGTACTCGGCCCGGCCGGCACAACCGCTAAGCCGATGCCTTTCCCGAATCATGGATACAAAGGCTCCCGTCACATTCCGATATAGTGCCATGGACATATTTACGACGCGCAACTTCATTTGCGGCAAAACATTTTGCGCGAAAGACTTTTCTTTCTTTCTAATTTCTGACCGCGAGGACTTCATATCCGATAATGGGAGCATTTCTTTCTCCACGACCTCCGGCAACTCTATGACCTTCTCCAGTAGCTCCCAATCGGGCATGCCTTCCCTCCAGCAAAGAGTATTCGGACTTAACTTCCCCGTTTTCACCATTGTTACCAGATTCTGCTCCAGTATAGGGCCTCTTTGAGTTCCATCCGGATGAGCTATGTAATACTTATTCATCAACAAACTCCTGTTATCGATGGCATTATAACAAGCAGATAATCAATGTCAACATTTTTTATCTTTTTCCCTATTTTTCTATCTTGTGATATCCATTTTTCAGGTCTATTACACAAAACAACTTGACTAAAGACCGCCGCGGTGCTACATGTATATCCGATACAGACATGAAAACTCCATTTCCTCCTTTCTCTCACCTCTTGCTGGTTATCCTCATCTGCATCTCAACAACGCCTTCTCAGGCACAGGTTTCTACAGGTGATCAGGAATATTTAGACCATCTGCAGAAGTCGTTAGAATCTTTCGGAGATGCTTATTCTTTGAAGGCTAGACGCGAGGCCGCTTCGTTTGAGCGTACAGAGTCGTTTCGTAGAATGTTAACCGGCGAAGCAACCGGGCTTACAGGCGAATGGGGGGGATTGGATGGCTTATCATGTGCGGAGAGAGCCGTTAGGAGAGCAGTATTACTTCGCAATGTTCAACTGGCTAAGGAAGAAGTGGTCAGACGAGCATTAGCCGGGAGCTACCCATGCGAATGCTTCACCCAACCGGACATTGTGGAACTCATCAGGAAAACACGACTCTACGGCACCGCGCCCGGGGGAAACATATTTACGGAACAAATGAAGAATATGGATCCGGACGAAATCTATCTGGCTGCATGCCAGGCTAAAAACCTTGCAGGCAGCTGGAAGGATGACATAGACCGTTATGTTGCCAAATTACGTCAAAAAGCAAAAACTAATTCCACCAGTGCGGCAGAATTGGCCGAATACGAAGAACTCACCATCAAAAGGAGGGATAACGAGCTAGGCATCAACATATCCATTCTGAAAAAAGCCAGCATGACTCCGGGCGACATCGTGCGTCAGATCAACAGACAATACATCAAAAAGAAACAAGCTCCGCTGTATCAGAAACCATACTTTATGGCTTTTGATGAAAAATACAAAAGAGCGACTGCTGCAACTGAATTTTCCGCTGATAGATGGAGTGCTCAGATGATGCGTTCCGCTATAGGGTATCCTCAAGAAACGGACAGCAGATGGTCACCATCCACAATTATTGGCAGCCTGATTCATTTCTTTTCGCTGCTACCGTAACACTCAGGCATCCTATATTGACGCCACACACGGAGGGTTTGTGTGGGACGGCGAATCCACGGACGCAAACCTGCCATACAGATACACCTTCCTGTCACATGTGTCCCAAATATTTTGCCCAATGGGGGATTGGTTGAAAAACATACACGCCGCAGGCGTGCGAAATCCTGAGTCCGCAGGACGGCAGAAAGTAGCCGGGGGCGGAGCTGCGGCAGCAGCGCACCCCCCGGTTCCCAACCAAGAATGCCATGGAAAGCCCGGAGCTGCATCGTGACCACGATGTGGCGGAGGACGACAGAGACGGCGCAGGGTGTTAACCCGGAGCTTCTGCCATGACCGGTAGACTGCCATGCAACCGGGGTGAGGCGCCCCATGCGGTGGTGATGAATCAAAGTTCGGCGTTTCCTCTAT
>JAZRBU010000018.1:0-46081 GCA_045635265.1 Akkermansia sp. | reverse complement strand
GCCGCGCGGGCATCAACCTGAGCGCCGGCGTGAACCATGCGCTCAACGAGAAGTGGAGCGTGAACGCAAGCTACAACATGGAGCTGATGGAGCGCGCCAACAGCCACTCTGCCAACATCGGCGCCAGCTACAAGTTCTGATGTAGCCTTTTCTGATTCATTGGACACCCTCCGCCTGCATGCCGGGCGGAGGGTGTTTTTTGCTCCATGAAATCAATGAAAACGGGGCGGATATACTGAAAAGACTTGAAATTTACGAAAAATCTGGCAGCATGGGCCTATGCCCCTGAATATCGACAACTTACGCCCCTATATTTGCCTGGATTGTATCGCCGGCAGCAAGGCGTATGGGCTGGATACGCCGTCTAGTGATGACGATTTCAAGGGCGTTTATCTGGCTCCTCTGTCACTGGTTCTGGCAGGGCAGGCTCCTTCTCTTGTGCAGGATGAGAAGCATGACCGCCAGTATACGGAGCTGGAGACCTTTTGCCGTGAGCTGGAGCTGAATAATTCCGGTGCGCTGGAGCTGCTGGCCTGTATGGGTGGGGTGCAGGAGCTGTACTGCGCTCCTTGGCTGAAAGATTTTCTGGGAAAGTATCAATTTCTCTCGAGAAAGTGTTATTACACCTACCTGGCGAATGCGCGGAGGCAGCTGAAACGCATAGCCGCCACTCATGACAAGGCAACGGAGCCCGAACCGCAGCCGGCGGTTGCAGCTGATTTTGCTCTGATTGTAGTACAGGGGAAATCCGTTCCACTGGCAGAATGGCTGGAGACGCAGGGGCTGACACTGCAACAGGTATCGGCCCGGCGCGTGAGCCCGGATGAGAATATGTATGTGCTGTATCGGCATGCCTCCCGCTACGGGCTTTTCGGAAAGGACGGCTCGGGTGTTTCATGCCCGGCGATACCGGAATCAGCAGTGCTGCTGGGGAACATGTTGTTCCGAGCGGAGGCTTATGCGCAGCAGAACCGACGTTGTGCCCAGTACCGTGAATGGGCAGAGAAGCGCAACCCGGCCCGATTGGTGACCTCCGGCGGGCTCAGCGCAGAGCAGGGGCAGTATGATGTCAAGCACATGTCACATGTGTTCCGTCTACTGCATACCGCAGAGGAAATTGCCCGAGAGGGGAAAATCCATGTTCGCCGAACATGGGACAATGACTTCCTGCGACAGATTAAGGCGGGGCTGCTGCCGCTGCAGGAGCTGTTGCAGCAGGCAGAAGAGAAGATGGCCGCGCTGAAAGAACTCTTTGAAAAGTCAGATTTGCCGGAGACGCCGCCATGCGGTACATGGCGACAGGATTTGGCAGAGCTACGTATAAGATTGCATGATGAAGGATATTGAACAGCAAATTCAGAGCAAACTGGACGATTTGCAGCAACAGAAGGACTGCCGCCTCCTGCTGGCGGTGGAGTCCGGGAGCCGCGCGTGGGGATATGCCTCTGCCAACAGTGATTATGATGTGCGCTGCATTTACTACTACCCGCAGGAGCGTTATCTTTCTGTTCGCCCGCCGAGGGATACCGTGGAATGGGAGTTGAATGAGGTCTTTGATATTACCGGATGGGAGTTGCGCAAGGCATTGGGACTTACCCTGAAATCCAATCTGACCGTCTATGAGTGGGCGGATTCTCCGATCATATACCGGGAGAGTCCGTGGTTGCCGGAGTTTCGTCAACTGATACGGAGTGTTGTGCAGCCCGGCTTGCTGGCTTCGCGGTATCTCGGTATGGCTGCATCCACCATTCACCGTTATCTGGAGCGGGAAGAAGTGCCCTACAAGCAATATTTTTATGCATTGCGTCCGCTGTTGGCAGCCCGCTGGGTGTTGCAGGAGCACAAGCCAGCCCCCGTACCGTTTGCAGATTTGCGGCATCTGCTGCCGGATGAGATGCAGGAGGTAACGGATGAACTGCTGGCTCTGCGCAACGGTTCTGACGAAAAAGCCTCCGGCCCGGCACACCCGGCGGCCATGGCGTTCATTGTGCGGGAGATGGCGGCGCTGGATGCAGTGTTGCGGGCGCAGCCTGTTGCACCTGCTCCGGATTTTGCGCCGCTGGATGATTTTTTCCGTCGTGTGATTTCCGGGTGAACAGCAGGAGCCGCTGACAATCTGCCGACTCATTGAGAGCTTGCAACGGAGGAATGTTGGTGATATGATGCAGAACGTATGATGGAATTGATTTATTTGCAGACGCAGGGCATAACGGCAGAAACACCGTGGCTGTTGCCGCTCGCGTTTGCCATGTTCGGGGCATGTATCGGGTCTTTTCTCAATGTGGTAGTGTATCGTATGCCGAGGGGGCTGAGTGTGAATGAGCCGTCGCGTTCGTTTTGTCCCACCTGTAAGAAACCCATTCCCTGGTATTTGAATCTTCCCATCATCAGCTGGTTGACGCTCCGTGGCAGGAGTGCCTGCTGCGGGCAGCGTATTTCTATCCGATACTGGCTGGTGGAAGTTGCCTGTGCCGCTCTGTTCGGCATCATTGCCTGGTATTTCTGCCTGGATGATATATTTACCCAGATTCTGCTTTGCGGCTGGGTTGCGCTGATGCTGGCCTGTTTCTGCATTGACTGGGAGCAGATGGTGGTGCTGCCGTCTTTGACGGTGGCGGCTGCTGTCATCGGTTTGCTGCTGGCCGGTCTTTCTCCCTGGATGGTGGAGCCTACCTCTCTGGAACCGACGGAGGGCCTGCTGTGGAGTGTGGTGGGCGCTGTGGGCGGTTTTTTGCTTTTCCGTGCAGTCGGGCTGGTGGGCCGACTTCTGTTTGGCCGACGCCGCGCCGCCTATCCGCAACCGGTGGCATGGAGCATGAAGCAGGCTGCTGACGGTGAGGATATTGAGCTGACACTGGGCGAGGAAAAACTGCTGTGGAGTGAGTTGTTCATGGAGCAGGAAAATCGCTTTGCCCTGACTGCTGCCACGCTGGATGGCCGTGTCACTACACCCGCAGAGCTGAAGTTCTGTGCAGATGCCTTGGAACTGCCGGATGGGACTCGGCTTGAACTGGAAAGCGTGGAGAGTCTTTCCGGCATGGCCTCCGGATACTCTGCCCGGCGTGCTGCCATGGGCAGCGGGGATGCTTGGTTGGCACTGGCAATCGGTGCCGTGGGCGGTTGGCAGGCGGTTGTATTCTCACTGGTGGCCGGTAGCTTCATCGGGTTGCTGTGGGCAGTAGTGGCGCGCATCGGCTTCGGCAAGCCCATGCCTTTCGGCCCTGCGCTCATTCTTGCCTCTGTTGTCTGGCTCTTCTTTGGGCTGGAGGTTCAGGACCTGCTGGAAACGCTTTCTCTGTAAGATGAATCAGGTGCCGGTCAAACGTAGTTTTCATGCTTCGTTCAGGAATGTTGTACTGTGCGACATAGGGGAAGACAAAAACACCGGTGAGCTGATTTTTCTGATACATGTAGGGCAGAGGTCTGCGCTGCCGCCCGGCTTCTTGAAACAGTATTGTAAGGAATCCCTGTGCCACAAGTTGCTCCGGTGGGGCAGGGCGTTACTGGGACGAGCGTTAACGCCCCCGCTTTCGTTTTCAGAATTAAGCTACCGTTACTGCCGTATTCCGGTGCCCATGCGCAGCGCAGAGGGTGGTGATGTGTTTTCCCGCCGGAAAGCGGAGGATGCCTATACCCTGCTGAGGAATGCCGGGTTTTGCCTGTACCATGCGGAAGATGGCTGGAATGCCTGGACTCCGTATGAGCAATACTGCGAGCTGATGAAGCGTGGACTCGTTACTGAGCCGATGCAAGCGCTCGTTTTTGACAGAAACTGCCGTTACATGCTGGAAATACTTACGAAGCCTGAATGAGGGTAACGAAAAACGCTCAGGAGTGACTCCTGAGCGTTTTATGCTCGATGGGGGACTCGAACCCCCACGGCTCTCACCATTAGATCCTTAGTCTAACGCGTCTACCAATTCCGCCAACCGAGCATCGGTTGCCACAATGGGCACGGGCAGAATATACACTAATTATACCGCAGATGCAAGCCTTTTTTTATAGTTTTGTGAAAAAAGTTGAAAAAAATCAGCGTTTCGAGCCTTGGTAGGAACCACGGGAATCATAATAACGGGTATTTCCGCCGGATTCTGAGGACGAACCACGGTAAGAACCGCGGGAATCGTAATAGCGAGTATTGTTTCCGGAGCGGGATGCGGAGCCTTGATAGGAGCCGCGGGAATCGTAGTAGCGGGTTGAATTGCCGGATGTGGTGGACGACCCCTGATAGGAGCCGCGGGAATCGTAATAGCGGGTGGTATTACCGGATTTTTCTGCGGTGCCGACGTGACGGCCGGAGGAGTCGTAGTAGCGGGTCGTGTTGCCGGAGGTGCGGGCACTGCCCTTAAAGCTGCCGTTCGGGCCGTAGAATTGCTGAGCAGAGCAGCATGCTGCTGCAAGGAACGTAATGATGAATGCTTTTATCATGGGGATTATGGGGTTGTTTTGGTGACGGTTGCCTCCAGTTGACCCTCTGACAGACCAATGAACAGAGAATCTCCGGGAGAAAAATCAGCTGCCCGGCGGGCGAGCCTGCCTTTGGTAGTGCGAACGAGGGCAAAACCGCGTTCCAATGCGTGCTGCGGGCTGGCTGCGGAGAGTTTTGCTTCCAGCGTGTCCAGATGCGCGGCGGCATGCTGAAGGCGTGCGGAAAAGCTGCGGAGAAGAGCTTGTTCCGTGGAGTCGAGTCGCTGTTGTGCCGCAGATGCGGCGCGGGAAAGTATGCGCGGGGAGAGGCGGGCTTCTGCCGTGTTGAGTGACTCCTGCGCTTGGTGAAGTTTTCTGCTGCTGACCTGTGACAGGTCATCGGCCAGCATGTCCAGCTTTTGCTGAAACGGTGCCAGAATTTCCTGCGGACGGCTCAGTTTGCCCTGCGCGGCTGCCTTGAGTCGTAGCTGTGCCAGCTGCAGGGCCTGAGAGAGACGCTTGTGCAGATGGTGTTCCGTGCCGTCCAGTCGGGAGAGCAATTCCGCTGCGTCGGGTGTGGTCAGTTCAATGGCTGCCGTGGGGGTGGGGGCGCGCAAATCTGCCACGAAGTCCGCTATGGTGAAATCCGTCTCATGCCCGACGGCTGAGACAACGGGAATGGGGCAGGCGGCGATAGCTCGCGCCAGCACTTCCTCATTGAAGCACCATAAATCTTCCATGGAGCCGCCGCCTCGTGCCAGAACAAGGTAGTCTGCGCGGGGATAGCCGTATTCTTCCGGGTGGCCCAAGCGCTGCACCGCTTCCGCAAGCCCGTACTCAGCACCCTTGCCCTGTACCTGTACCGGGTAGAGCCATACCTGCATCCAGGGGGCACGCTGTTCCAAGCGGTGGCGCATGTCCTGAATGACGGCACCCGTAGGTGAGGTGATGAGGGCCACGCTTTGCGGGAAAGCGGGCAGGGGACGCTTGCGCGAGGGGGCAAATAACCCCTCAGCCATGAGTCGCTGTTTCAGCTCTTCAAACTGCTGCTGCAAGCTGCCGCGCCCGGCTTCCTTGACTCGTTCAACGATGAATTGCAGGCTGCCGCGCGCTTCCCAGACAGTTGCCTTGCCATACAATTCTACCAGCATGCCTTCGCGAAGCTGCACCCGCGAAGTCCGCGCGCGGAAAGAGTACAAGGCACACTGCAGCTGCGAGTGTGCATCCTTGAGGGTGAAGTAGATGTGGCCGCTGGCGGCTGCTTTGCATGAGCCTATTTCTCCCACCACGCACTGCTCACCCACCCGGAGCTCCACCGCTTGTTTAAGGCGGGCCACCAGTTCTGTGACACTAAGCGGCATACGTCCGGGTTACTTTTTACCGGCTCTTGCGTTCAGAATAGCCATGTTCGGGTCTGCCCAGTCCGGGTCGTAGCCCTTGGCATAGGTGAAGAGATCCCGGTGAATGTATTCATAGTACGCCTCTTTTTCTTCATCGTTCAGGCCGTCCCAGATGCAGATGTTGAGGGTGCGGGCTACCTTCTGCATCATTTTGAGGGTGAGCTGGCGGCCCTGGCGAGCTTTCTGTACCTGTTTGTGGGTGAGCTGCTCGATGGAGGAGGTGACTAAGTCATGATTATCCAGCCCCCAGCGCTGCATGATGTCATCAATGCGTTGCGGGCCGTGGTTGCGTTCGTTTTCTTCGTTCATCTTTAAGGATATGTCTTGTTTGTTAGGGGTGGGTAGCCGGGGAAAGGTTCCGGAAAATCAATAGCCGGGCAGTCTCCGTACATAGAAGCCACCGCAGGCGCGTGATCTGGTGTACCAGCGGGGGCCTACACCCCGTCCGCTTCCGGTGGTGTCGAATCTCAGACCGGCAATGACCATGAAAACGTGACCTCGCTTGGCGTAAACCGTAATCCATTTGCCGAATCCGGGGCGCCCCCAGCGGAGGAAGTAGCCGGAGACCGGCTGGCGGCCCTGGCGCAGCATGCCGGCTTCTCTCAGGACAAAGGCCACGCTGCCGGAGCAGTCGTAGGCATTGTCGTGATGGCGGGCATGACCGCCGCCCAGCCGATAGGGCCTGCCCACAATTTTGTTGGCAGCCATGATGGCCTTTTTAACACGGGGCGGAGCGTACCTGGGGATACTGGCTTTGCCGCTGGGAAGCAGGCGGGGAGTGTAGCCTGCGCGGTAGACGTACTTCGGCGTGCGCGCAGATGCCCCCTGACGGTAGCTCTGCTGCTGGCACCCGGTAAACAGCAGAACAAGTATCAGAAGAATGCTGGAAATGTAATGATTCATGAAAACTGTTGGTTCAACTGTATTCTACCATATATCCCCGTGATTGCAAGAGATTATGGTAAAACTCAGGCCAAAAAAATCCGCAGACGCCCGGGAGACGCCTGCGGATGGTAAAAGAAGGGGGGGATTGACTTACACAACACCCTGGTCAATCATGGCGTCTGCCACCTTCACGAAGCCGGCAATGTTGGCACCGGCCACGTAGTTGGTGAAGTCTCCCTGACTGTCGGCGGAGAACTCGCGGGCGTGGTTGTAAGCGTTTTCGTGGATGTTCTTCATGATGCTGAAGAGTTTGGCATCCACTTCCTCGCTGCTCCAGCTCAGGCGCATGCTGTTCTGGGACATTTCGAGACCGGAGGTTGCTACGCCGCCGGCATTGGCAGCTTTGGCGGGTCCGTAGAGAATCTTTGCCTCCAGGTAGGCGTTGATGCCGTCCAGATCGGTAGGCATGTTGGCACCTTCAGCCACGAGCTTGCAGCCGTTCTTGATGAGCGTGGCGGCTTCTGCGCCATTGATTTCGTTCTGCGTGGCGCAGGGGAAAGCGCAGTCGCAGGGTACGCTCCAGGGGCGCTGACCCTCGAAGTACTGCACACCCGGGAAAGCGTCTGCATATTCCTTGATGCGGCCGCGGCGCACGTTCTTGAGCTCCATAATCCAGGCCAACTTCTCAGCATTGATGCCGGCGGGGTCGAAGACATAGCCGTTGGAGTCGGACATGGTGACTACCTTGGCTCCCATCTGGTTGAGCTTCTCTACGAGGAATTGGGCAACGTTACCGGAGCCGGAGACCACACAGACCTTGCCGTCAAGACCATCGTTGCGGGTGGCCAGCATGTTCTGGGCGAAGTATACGCAGCCGTAGCCGGTAGCTTCCGGGCGGATGAGGGAGCCGCCCCAGTTGAGCTTCTTGCCGGTCAGCACGCCGGTGAACTCATTGCGCAGGCGCTTGTACTGGCCGAAGAGATAGCCGATTTCACGGCCTCCCACGCCGATATCGCCGGCGGGTACGTCCGTATCCGGGCCGATGTGGCGCTGGAGCTCTGTCATGAAGCTCTGGCAGAAAGCCATAACCTCGCGGTCGCTTTTACCCTTGGGGTCAAAGTCTGCGCCGCCTTTACCGCCACCCATGGGCAGGGTGGTCAGAGAGTTTTTGAAAACCTGCTCGAAACCGAGGAACTTGAGGATGCCGAGGTTGACGGAGGGGTGGAAGCGCAGGCCGCCTTTGTAGGGTCCGATGGCGCTGTTGTACTCCACACGGTAACCGCGGTTGACCTGAATCTTGCCTTTATCGTCCATCCACGGTACGCGGAAGATGATGGTGCGCTCCGGTTCAACGATGCGCTCGAGGATACAATTGTCTTCGTACTTTTTGTTGGAAGCAAGTACGGGGGTGATGGTGGAAATCACCTCTTGCACGGCTTGAAGGAACTCGGGCTCGGAGGCGTTTTTAGCGCGAACCTGTTCCAATACACGCGTAGTATAATCTGACATAATTGTGGTGTGCGGCTGGGTTCCGCAGACGCGTCATATCGCGCGCCGGCGGGCAGGCGCGGGGTAATTATAGCAGAATTTATCCGCATGAAAAGCCTTTTTTTTGAAAAATACCCGCAAATAGTTGTAGGTCTGGAAGTTCGGGAGAGCTGTAAAAAGGACAGCTATGTGCTTCCGGTGGCGGGGCTGCGGCGGTTCAGTGGATAATTCCGCTGTTTTTCAAATCTTGGGCGAGCTCTTCAACCGTTTCCAGTGCAAGAGTTCTGCTGCTGATGCAGATGGTGGTATCCGGGCTTTCCAGAATAATGCTCAGCCCGGCAATTCCCTGCAGCTGCACTTCCTCCAGCCGGGCGCCTGTCAATTCTGCCCAGCGGATGCTGCGTGTTTTTTTGAGGAATCTGTGTTCCCTCACGCCATCGGCATCAATGTCGTAACGGAGGAAGATATAATGCAGAGCCCAGATGATGGCCACCGCCACAGCTGCCGTGGCGGCGATGCAGCGAATGGTGCCGGGCTCCGTGCACCAAACATAGATGTCCGCAGCCACCACCAGCAGGGTGATGGCTGCGTACATGACAGCGTTTGCGCTTCTGAGAGTGCGGGGACTCATGTGAGCGTATTAAAAATCAGTACAGATACTGGGGCTGTCGCGTCATGGGTGGAGTGGGAACGGCAGGCAGCGTGCGGATCTGCTGCGGAGCGATATCGGTGTAGTCGTTGCCCGGTTTCGGACGGTACTTCACATCGATGGGGCGCACATAGCCGCCTCTGTAGTAATCCTCAACGGCGCGGGAGATATAAACCGGCATGTTGTTGACGGAATATTGGAACAGTTTGGCTGCTATGGGATACGGCGTGCGGATGCAGCCGTGAGAAAGCCGTCGCCCGGGGATGACCTTGCCGCCGTGGATGCCCACGCCGTCCCAGGTGAGACGGTGCCAGTTGGGCATGCCTGCGGCCTGGAATGTGGTGCCTTCCGGCAAGCCCTTGGAAAGGTCTGCATTGGAATCTACCGTTTTGCCCTGAGCGTTGACAAACTTGCCGTAACGGCTGGATTTGTGATCCTTGTCTTTTTCCATGACGAGGAAGACGCCGGTGGGCGTTTCATGACCGTTGGTGCCGGTAGAGACGGGCCAGTCCATAGCCACCTTGCCGTTCACGTACAGGCGGGCACGCTGCTGGGGGATACAGATGATGATTTTGGAGTTGCTGACGGTAATCTGGCGCAGCAGGTTATCGTCGGAATAGCTATCCATGGTCTTGGGATAGGCCGGCTTGGCCACAAAGTGCTCGTAAGTACCTGCGGGATACGGATTCTGGTATCCGGGCTGGTCCTTATTGGGAAGGTTCAGCGGATTGGGCGCTCCGGGCTGTCCAAAGCCGGCAGGCATGCCGGGCTGGAGATTGGCCGGAAGAACCGTTGCCGGGGTGCTTGCATGCGGTGAGACGCAGGCCGCCAGAAGCAAGGGCAGTAAAGCGGTTGTAATGGTTGCTGATTTCATGGTTGAGTTGAGGTTGGGAGTTTGAGGATATCGCCGGCTTTCAGCGCGTCTGCTGTTTCCGGCGTGATACCGTTGACTTGCATCAGTGCGTCCGGGGTTACGTTCAGTTTGCGGGCAATGCCGAACAACGTATCTCCGGGTTGGATGGTGTAGGAAGCAGCCGCCGGTGCAGCGGCCGGAGTGGGCAGAACGGCAGAAACTGGTGCCTGCGGTGTGTTTGCTGCCGGTGCGGGGCGAGTTGCAGGCTGAGGACGCGGGGCAGATGGCCGGACCGGCTGAACCGGAGCGGAAGCGCCTGCCGGAACTTGCAGCTTCTGCCCCACGCGGAGCGGCCGGTTCACATCCAACCGGTTGAGGCGGACGAGGGAGCGAGCGCTCGTGCCGTGGGCTGCTGCAATGCGGCTGAGGGTATCACCCGCCACCACGGTGTAGGTGGTGAAGCTGCCGTTCGGGGACGGCTGCATCTGAGACAGGTAGGTGTTTTTGTCAAACAGGCGTTTGAAGAAGCCGGGCCTGCGGGGCTGTGCCGGGAGCGGCCTAGGCAGCTGCGGGGCGGCTGCCGTCGCTGAGACCGGAATTTGCAATTTCTGCCCGATTTGCAGGGGCTTGTTCTTATCCAGCCGGTTGAGCTCCAGGAGCGTCTTGGCTCCGGTGTTGTGCTTCGCCGCAATCTTGCTCAGGGTGTCACCGGCCACTACCGTGTAGGAGGTGGAGGCAACGGGGGCAGGGGGAGCCTGCGGTGCAGGCGGCGGTGTCGCCGGGGCTGTGTGCTGCCCGCTCATCTGAGAGACGATTCCGGCAAAGAAGCCGGGCTGCTCCGGTGCCGGAGCGGGGGGCGGGGGAAGCGGCTGTATCGGTTCAGGGAGGGCGGAGGGGGCTGCCGGAGTGTTCAGTGCGCCCACCTCGCTGTCAATCATGACAGTATCATCCACCGGGGGGGTGAATTGCTCACCCAGCCAGTGGAAATCCGGTCTGTTGTTGATGATGCGGCAGGAGCTCAGGGTGAGCGCTGCCGCACTCATCAGTAAACAGGGAGTCGTGAACCGATTACATTTCATGATTCCTTTATATTCCCCGGAAATATGGGGATTAACGGCGCTTTTTGCTGTTCTTGGCGTTGGCCTTTGCGGGGATGGTCAACTTGCGACCGGGGCGGATGCGGGCGGCATCGCTCATGGTCATGTTGTTGGCCTTCAGTAGCGCAGAGGTGGAAACGCCGTGCTTGGCTGCAATGCCGGAGATGCTTTCGCCGTTCTTGACCGTGTAGGAGGTGGCAGCGGTGCTGCCGGTGGAGCGGCCGGAGTTTGCTTTGCCCTTGGTGGGAATCACCAGCTCACGGCCGGGGCGAATGCGTGCGGCATCCTTCTGAGTCATGTTGTTGGCCTTCAGAAGTGCTGCGGTGGTGATGCCGTGTTTGGCGGCAATGGTGGAGATGCTCTCACCACGCTTCACGGTGTGTCCGGAGGTGGAAGTGCCGGAGGAAGAGGAAGCGTTGCTCTTGCCGGGGATAATCAGCTTGCGGCCGGACTGCACGCGGGCTGCATCCTTCATGGACATGTTGTTTGCCTTCAGGATGGCGGCTGTGGTCACTCCATGCTTGGCTGCGATGGAGGAGATGCTCTCTCCGCGCTTCACGGTGTGGGAAGTGCCGGCCTTGCGGGCCTCTGCTGCAGCGAGGGCGGCAGCCTTGGAGCCCTTGGGATAGTACTTCACCTTGATAATCTGGCCGGGATGAATCTTATCACCCACAATGTTGGAGTCCTTGCGAATCTGGGCAACCGTGGTGTTGCTTCGCTTGGCAATGAGGGTCAGGTTGTCACCGGGACGCACTTTATAGGTAACCACTGTGGGCTTGACAGGCTTTTTGATGCTCTTTCGCTCCTTGGCGGTGAGCTTCTTGATGTCAGCCGTGCTGGGGCCGGTTGTTCTCTTGATTGGCTTTTTGACCGGCTTGGGCGTGGCAACGGCAATCGGCTTGGCAGGCTTGGGTGCGGTGGGGGTATTTGCCGCTACGGGAGCCGGGATGACAGTGGCACCGCTTGCGCTTTCTGAGCCGCTGCTGCCGGCGTCTACAATCGTATCATCGGCTGCCAATTCCGGCTGATTCTGTGATGCTGCGCCGGATTCCGGCTCATCTGCCACCACAATTTCGTCATCCGGGAAAGAGTGATCCGTGTGAGAACCGGCAGGCACCTGGTCGCTGTCTTCGTTATCTTCTAACAGCCAAGGCGGTAATTCTCCGTCGGCTACTGCCATTTCACTCATCGGCATAGCCTCTTCAACTCCTCCCGGATAGTCATTCTGGGACTGCTGGCAGGCGGTGAATGCCACCATCATGCCGGCGCCTAAACTGAGAATGCTTAAAGATTTTTTCATACGGCAAGAGGGTATCAGAACCGGCCTCTCATTGCAAGCCTTTATCCTGTCACGCCCCTCTGATTTACCTTGCTCCCGAAAAGTTAGACATTAGAACGATTTTAACTTGATTTTTGGCGTGAAAGGTGATATTTCAGAGAAAGAGTGCTGCGGAGTAAGCGCAGCTCACAGTAGAACGTTAACATACACGCACAGACATGAAACCTCTCAAGGGAACTAAGACGGAAGCCAACCTGGCCGCTGCATTCGCCGGGGAGTCTCAGGCTCATACCAAGTACCTCTACTATGCTTCAAGAGCAAAGAAGGACGGGTACAATCAGATTGCTGAGATTTTTGAGGAAACCGCTCGCAACGAGAAGGAGCACGCCAAGCTCTGGTTCAAATTTCTGCATGACGGGGCTATTCCCTCCACGGTGGAGAACCTGAAGGATGCCGCCGGCGGTGAGAACTATGAGTGGTCGGACATGTACAAGACTTTTGCCGAAGAGGCCCGTGCTGAGGGCTTTGATGAAATCGCCGCTTTGTTTGACGGCGTGGGTGAAGTGGAGGCTGCTCATGAGAAACGCTATCTGAAGCTTCTGGAGAACATTGAAGGCGGTTTAGTATTCTCCCGCGACGGTGATCAGATTTGGCAGTGCGGCAACTGCGGTCATCTGATGATTGGTAAGGCTGCTCCGGAGGAATGCCCGGTGTGCGCCCACCCCCGCGCTCATTTCCGCATTGCGGCAATGAATTACTGATGCGGTTTGCGTTTTCCCATGTTCTGGAAAGCAAATAAAGGAGCACTCATCGCCCTGCTGGTGGGTTTTACCGTGCTGGGCGCAGTGTATGCGCACTTGTACGGCAGTGATAAAAAGCTGGCGGAGCAGGTGCTTTGCTCCGGTATATGCCTCCTGCTTTTTGTGGTGGCTGCGGTGAACTGGTATCTGGCCCGCCGCGGGCTCTGAGTTTTCCGCACCTGTCATTTTCAGTGCCTGCCGGGCGGGTTCCGGCAGGCGCTTTTTGTTTGTCCCGCCGGCATAAAAAAGCCCACGCCCGCAGGGAGAAACGGGCGTGGGGCATTGAAAACGATTGCAGTTGAGCGTTACATCTTGAACTGCTCGCCGAGGTAAATCTTTCGTGTTTTGGGGTCCTGGGCAATTTCCTGCGCATTACCTTCCTTGATGACGTGCCCTTCAAACAGAATGTAGGCACGGTCTACAATACCGAGCGTCTCGCGCACGTTGTGGTCGGTGATGAGAATGGAAAGCCCGTCGGTTTCTCTCAGAGAGGCGACAATGTGCTGAATATCCTGCACGGCGATGGGGTCCACACCGGCGAAAGGTTCGTCCAGCATGAGCAGCTTGGGATTGGAGGCCAGAGCGCGGGCAATGGTGAGACGGCGTTTCTCACCGCCGGAGAGCTGGATGGCCTGGCTCTTGCGGAGCTTGGTGATGTTGAAGCGCTCCAGCAGCTCGTCTGCCTTTTCTTTTTGCTCCCTGCGGCTCAAATCCTTGCGCGTTTCCAGGATGGACATGAGATTCTCCTGGACCGTGAGCTTGCGGAAGATGGATTCTTCCTGCGGCAGATAGCCCATACCCAGGCGGGCACGCAGGTGCATGGGCAGACCGGAGACATCCCGCCCGCAGAAGTTCACGGTGCCCACATCCGGCCGCACCAGCCCGGCAACCATGTAGAACGAGGTGGTTTTTCCGGCGCCGTTCGGTCCAAGCAGACCGACGATTTCGCCGGACTTCACCGTCAGATTGACGGAGTCCACTACTTTGCGTTCCTTGTATGATTTGCAGAGCCCCTTGGCTTCAAGAAGAATATCCATAATTACTTATCCTTTTTCTGAGAGTTTTGCTTCTTTTGCTTCTTTGCCTGCTCATCCAGCTTGGTAACCTTGGTGTCATGGAGCGCACCGGTGATGCGGACATTGTTGCGTTTATCGACATGGATGGCGGCACCCTTGCCGGAAACCGTGTGGCGGTTGCTTTCATTTTCCAGCACCACCTGTCTGCCGGTAAGAACCTTCATGCCGGTGTTGCCGTTCACGGTCAGGCGGTCACCGCTGGCGCGTACGCGGCGTTTGGATGCATCCTGCATCAGCAGCATGACATTGCCGTTGGCCACGGCATGCTGCACGCCGCCCAGCTCATGATTTTCCCCGGCTTTCGGGTCCATCTGTACATGGATGGGGCCGGTACACTGCATGGAGCCTTTGGTGGTGCGCACGGTGCCGCCGTTGTACGTGTCTGCCGTGCGGATGCCGCTGTAATTGAAGCTGTGGCGCGCGAAAGCGTGATTGGCCGGTTTCTCGTCTTTTTTCTCCTCCGGCTGCAGGACGGCGGAGACGGGGCCGGTGGTGGTGATGATGGCAGAGGGAGATTTCAGCACGACTCCGCTGCCGGTGTTTACCCGGTTCTCGCTGCGGATGAAGCTCATGCTTTGTCTGCCTGTAACGGTGGTAACCCGGTTCTTGTTCTTGAGCGTAATGGCCAGCTGCTTGCCGAACAGCTGTATATCCCCGTTCTCCAGAATATCAAGCTTGGCCGGTTCGTTGCCGGGGGTAGCTTCCAGACGGTTGGACTCGTGGGTCAGAATGGCGGGGGCGTTTGCCGAGCTGGTCAGAGAGGCGGAGCCGTTGCCCATATTGATGTTTGCGCAGTCGCCCTTCAGGGTGCTGATAACCTTGCCGTTGACTTTTCGGGCTGCGTTCACGTCACCTTGAGCCTGTATCGTCACAATGTCACCGAACTCCGTGATGGCCAGGTTAGGCAGACCGGGCTTCTTCTCCGTCTCCGTCGTGACGGATTTGCGGGAAAGGGTGAGCCGCACCGGACCCGTGCAGGAGAACTCGGATTCCGCATCCTGAGCCACCAGACCGTTGTCTGTGGTCACATGCCCGGTATCTGCGCGGAAAATGATGTTGGCACCGGCTTTGAACGTGCCGCACACGGGAGCGGCCCCTTCCTTCTGCGCGGGGCGTTCATAGGTGCCGTGGATGTCGGTGCCGCGCAGTTCGATATCGCCGTTGGGCATCAGATGAATACCCTCATTGGCATAGATGGTGTTATTAGCGCCGTAAGTGAGTTTACTGTTGCTGCCGGTGATGCTGCAATGGCCGGTTTCACTGTTGTATACCAGCACATCCCCTTGGGCTGTGCCGGGTTGGCTGCCGTTTACGCCTCCCGTTTCCGCGCAGACCTGACCTCTGGCCGTTGCGGAGTGGATGCCGGAGAAGCTCAGCCCTGCAAACTGGCTCATGAACTCGCCCTTGCGTGTCTCCTTGTTGTCACCGGGCAGGAGGGAAAGGCAGAGCGACTCCGTGCAGCTCAGTTTGCCGTTCGGGTGGGTCAGGCGGATGTCGCCTTTCAGGTACAGCGTACGGTTCTCGGCATGGTAATATGCCGGGCCGCCGGACACATCCACTATGGATTTGCCGCCGTCACGATCGGTGAAGGTCATGTGTATTTCCTTGCCTTCCAGCAGGATATTGCCCTGAGAATCTGCCAGCACCTGAGCAGGGGCGGATTCTGACGGCGTGACAATGAGTCTGTCCTCACCGCGGGTCACATCAATGGGGGCACTGCCTGCGGGGCTGTAGAGGATGATGCGGTTGTCCACCACGTTGGCCTCTGCGCTGCCGGTGACAATGTGCAGCGGTATCTGGGGTTCCTCCTGCTTGGCGGCATCATCTGTTTTGGGCTTAGCGGCAGCGGGTTTTGTCGCAGGCGCAGGCTTTGCTGCAGGCGTCGGTGCTGTCGCAGGTGCGGATTTTGCTGCAGACGTCGGTGCTGTCGCAGGTGCGGATTTTGCTGCAGACGCCGGCTTTGCTGCAGGTGCTTTCTTGTTATCTTTATCAGACTTGTCGCTGCCAAGTTCTTCCAGACGCAGGAAGAAATTGTCTCTT
Source organism: Akkermansia sp. (assembly GCA_045635265.1). GTDB lineage: Bacteria > Verrucomicrobiota > Verrucomicrobiia > Verrucomicrobiales > Akkermansiaceae > Akkermansia. Next base: position 30,107 of record JAZRBU010000018.1, on the reverse strand, counting down.
GCCAGCATGGTGATGCGGCTGTCACGCATGCGGACATTGCCCACATACACCAGACGTGAGGTCTTGGCATCAAACAGCAGACCTCTGTCGCAGAGGATGATGGTGTCTCCGTTGGGTGACTCCGGCAGCTCGGAGGCAGAGCTTGCGGGGGGAAGCTCAGAGCGGAAGAACTGAAGCTCCGCCGCTACCCCCTCTGAACCGCGCAGCCATGAGTTTACTGTTTCCCGCGCGGCCGGTAATGCCTTTGCCAACCAAGGGGCATCTGCATCTGCCGAATCTGCGGCATACAGTGCGGGTGCCAGCAGGGCAATGATGGTGGCAAAACGATTGATGCTTGACATGCGGTGTTACTTCTTGTTTTTGTTGAACACAGCTGCGGAGATGGTCGTCTTCACGGGGCCGATCAGTATGCCGCGCTGGTGTCCGCTGTGGTACAATGCCTTGGAGCCTTCTGCAGAGAAACGTGCATCCTTCAGCAGCATTTTGCCGGTGGAAAATGCCATCTCTGTCTTGAAGCTGTATTCCACCCCCGTGGTGGTGGCAACGGTAGCATAGCCCTTGTCATCATACAGGTGCACCAGAATGTCACGGAGCCGGACCACGCTGCGGGAGATGACCTTCATCTCCTCCGCCTGCATGTAGGCCGTTACCTTGTGTCCCTCATAGCGGGGGATGGTGATGCCGGAAATGACGCTGCCGGCCGGCAGCAGCTGCAGCCCGGGAAATTCTCCCGGGCCCACGGCGTCGGAGGGTAGTTGTGCCTGCGCTATGGCGCATGTCAATACGGCTCCGGCAGCTGTCAGCAGTCGCTTCACGTCAGAACAGATAGGTTGGATTAGCTCATCTGAGCGTATGCCTTGCGCACCAGCATCAGGTTGGTGAGGATGCGCTCCAAATCATGCAGGTACACCTGGTTGGGACCATCGCTCATGGCGTTGTCCGGGTCCTTGTGCACTTCCATGAACACGCCGTCAATGCCCACTGCCATGGCGGCATTGGCCAGCACGGGGGCAAGATCTCGGTCGCCGCCGGTGGCACCGCCCAGACCGCCCGGACGCTGCACGGAGTGCGTGGCATCAAACACCACGGGATAGCCGAACTGCTTCATCCAGTACATGCCGCGCATGTCTACCACAAGGTTGTTGTAGCCAAAGCTGGTGCCGCGCTCGCAGAGCATGAACTGCTCACAGCCGAAGGCCACCATCTTCTCACAGATGTTCTTGCAGTCCCAGGGAGCAAGGAACTGACCCTTCTTCACATTGACGGGGCGGCCGGTCTTGGCGCAGGCTTCCAGCAGGTCGCTCTGTCGGCTCAGGAATGCCGGTACCTGCAGCAAATCAACATACTGGGCGGCATACTCAGCCTGGGCTTCCGTGTGCACGTCCGTCACCACGGGCACGCCGAGCTCCTTGCCGATTTCTGCGAGAATGCGGCAGCCTTCTTGGATGCCCGGGCCGCGGAAGCTCTTCACGCTGGTGCGGTTGGCTTTGTCGTAGGAGGCTTTGAAGATGAAAGGAACGCCGACGCGGGCGCAGATTTCTTTGATGGAACGAGCCATTTCCCAGGCAAAGTCCTCGTTTTCCAGAGAGCAGGGGCCCAGCAGGAAGAAAGGCGTTTCGCCACCGATTTCGACATTCTGAATCTTGAAAGACATGGTAGAAGTTTTAGTTATGTTGATATTATGCCTTATCTGAACCATCAAGTCAATTTTGAAATTGAACTTTTTGGTTCCGGCGGGCGGGAAGGGGGTGAAAGTGGGTTAATTCTGGATGAGCAGGAGGCTCACGGGATTGTAGAGAAGCGATTTGAGGCGCGCAGCGATGCGTCCGGCCACTTTCTGGCTGATGGTGGTGGCCGCGTAGAAGGTATACTCCAGAATATGGCTGCGGATTTCTTCCTGACCGGCGCGGATGGCGTCTTTCGGTGTATTGCCGCGTATCACCAGGGCAAAAGCCGGTCTTGTCTCCGGGGCAACGTGCTGCGCGACACTCTCACGGCTTGTTTTTGTGTCACAGATGATGATGTGCGGCACAAAGCCCTCCGGCACGGCAGGGGCTTTGCTGATTTCTCGGGAAAGTTTGAAGATGCTTTTCTGGGCGGCGTTGGCAATGGCTGCAATTTTGTTGCCGGCGTTCTCAAAAAGCAGCACATTCACATTGCCGTCCGCATCCATCCATTCCGGGAAACCGGAACACGCCCGCACAACGGCCCGCACAATGTAGTCAAAGAGAGAATAGCGGTTCTCCAGCAGCTTTTCACACTGCACCGCAATCGGCAGGCTGATGGCGGCCAGGGCAGACATATCCGCCCTGTCATCAAAGATGTGGAAGCCGTCTTTCTCCGGGCGGGTAATGCCGAGACAGTTGTCCGCTATGGTGGTTTCTCCCTTGCCGCGGGGGGCAGGAGTGGTTACGTCTGCCGCCATGATGCGCCCTCGCGGCCCGCTGCCGCGGAGGGTGGCGGGGTCTATGCCCTGTTTGGCGCAGAGCTTTCTGGCAAGGGGGGAGATGAGCATGGCGATGATTTGTGCGGAGAAAAGGGGGTGCGGGTGGGGAGCATCTCCCCACCCGCGGGGAGTGTTATATCATGCGGCGGTTATCAGGCTTCGTAGCGCACTTCCCCGTCGATGATGGTCTTGAGTACATCGTACTCGCCGTCCAGCAGAACGAGGTCGGCCGTGTAGCCGGGCTCAATCTTGCCGAGGTCATGCAGCCCCAGAGAGCGGGCCTGGTTCCAGGAGGTGGCCTTCACCAGCTCGCTGAGCGGCTTGCCGGTAAGCTCCTGCACGTTGCGCAGACCCTTGGCATAGCGCAGGGTGGAGCCGGCCAGGTTGCCGGATTCCAGGCGAGCCACGCCGCCCTTCACAATGATGGGCAGACCGCCCAGCTGGCCGGGGCCGTCCGGCATCCAGGAGCATGCCAGAGAGTCCGTCACCATCACCATCTGGGAGATGTCCTTGTTCTGGAAGGTCAGCTTGAGCATGTCGGCGCAGAGGTGAATCTTGTCGCAGATAACCTCGATGAGGATGTCCTGGTCCAGCATGCCGGCGCCCACCAGACCGATTTCGCGGTGGTGCTGCGGGCTCATCTGGTTGCAGAAGTGGGTCAGGTGCTTCAGACCGGCGGCCTTGGCCTTCAGGAAATCGGCATAACCGGCGGCGGAGTGACCGGCGGAGCAGGTGATGCCGGCGGCGCTTGCCTTGGCAATGAAGTCAACTGCGCCGGGCATTTCCGGAGCCATGGAGATGAGCTTCACCGGGTAAATATCGTTGAGCATGCTCACTTCCTCGTAATCAGCCTCGCGAACGAAAGCGGGGTTCTGGGCACCGCACTGGCGGGGGTTGATGTAGGGCCCTTCCAGGTGCACGCCGGGGGTCTTGGAGCCGTTGGGGGCTTCGGCGTATTCCTTCACGCAGCGGCAGACATCTGCCAGCGTGTTGGTGCCCAGAGTCAGCGTGGTGGGCAGCCAGGTGGTCACACCTTCTTTCATCTTGCAGTCAGCGATGGTGCGGATGCTCTCTACCTTGCAGTCGCAGGTGTCGCAGCCGCCGGCGCCGTGGGAGTGGATGTCGATGAAGCCGGGCATCAGCATATTGCCGCCGGCATCGATGACCTTGTCGGCCTCTGCGGTTTCGCCGGGGGTAAGCACGGCGATAATGCGCTTGCCTTCAATAAGAACAGAACCGCCGACGATATCAATGCCGGGGGAAATGATGTGTGCGTTCGTGATGAGCGTTTTCATGACTATATGGAAAGTTGGGGTCGGTAGACCCTGTTTCTGGCTTTATTCTACCCTCAGACCTCTGTTGTTTCAAGGCAAAAACTGGTGCGTAGCTTATTTTTCGCGCGTATAGCCCCCTCATCCTTCGCTCGTGCGTCTGTGATCGCCGCCAATTACCCCTCGGAAATAGTACTTGACGCCTTGCGGGAAAGTAGGTACAATCCCCCCGTCTCTAACAGAGAAAAATTGATTTATGGCTACCTCTATCATTTTATGTCTTGTCGGTTGTGCTTTGGGCTTTTTTGTGGCAATGTTCATCCTGTCTCAGCGGACAAATGCCGCCCGTCTGGAAGCTGAGCGCGCCAAGGTGGAATTGTCCGGGTTGCAGAAGCAGAGAGAGGAGGACTCCGCCCGCCTGTCTGCCTTGACAGAGCAGCACGCACAGCTCAACGGCGTGCATGCCGCCAAGGTGGCAGAGCTGGAGGGGTGCCGCACCGCTTTGGAAAAAGAGCAGCAGAACCGTGAGACGGAGCGCGCCCGTTACAGTGAGCTGAGTGACCGGCAGCAACGCCTGCTGGCAGAGCATACGGAGGCTCTCACCGCCCTGGAGGGGTGCCGCACCGCTTTGGAAAAAGAGCAGCAGAGCCGGGAGACGGAGCGCGCCCGTTACAGTGAGCTGAGCGACCGGCAGCAACGCCTGCTGGCAGAGCATACGGAGGCGCTCACCGCCCTGGAGGGGTGCCGCACCGCTTTGGAAAAAGAGCAGCAGAACCGTGAGACGGAGCGCGCCCGTTACAGTGAACTGAGCGACCGGCAGCAACGCCTGCTGGCAGAGCATACGGAGGCGCTCACTGCCCTGGAGCGCTGCCGCACCGCTTTGGAAAAAGAGCAGCAGCACCGGCTGGAGCAGGAGGAGAGGCTGAAAGAAATGCAGGAGAAGCATTTTGCCCGGTTCCGCAACCTGGCAGGCGAGATTATGGAGCAGAACGCCGGTAAGCTCAAGGACACCAACCGCGAGAGCATGGACGGCATTCTCAAGCCCCTGCGCGAGCAGTTGGAGAACCTGGGCAAAGCCGTGACCCACACGAACGAAACCGCCGCCGGTCACAAGGCCTCGCTGGAATCCGCCATCAAAGCCATGATGGAGAAGACGGAGAGCCTGGGGCGCGATGCAGAGAACCTCACACTCGCCCTCCGCGGCAACACCAAAAAGCAGGGCGATTGGGGAGAAATGATTCTGGAGCGCATGCTGGAGGAATCCGGACTCCGCAAGGGGGAAGAATACTTTGTGCAGGAAAACCACAAGACAGAGGACGGCCGCGATGTGCGCCCGGATGTGGTCATCCGCTTCCCGGACAGCCGCTGCGTCGTGGTGGACTCCAAGGTGTCACTCACCGCCTACGCCCTCTACTCCGCTGCGGAAAAGGAAGAAGACCGGAAAAACTACCTCGATGCCCACGTGGCCTCCGTCCGCAAACACATCGACGAACTGGCCGGCAAGGATTATTCCTCCATCGTGAAGGGCACCATCAGCTACGTCCTCATGTTCATGCCGAACGAAGCCTCCTACATGGCCGCCCTGCAGCACAGCTCGGAGCTACCCATGGAGGCCTACCGCCGCCGCATCATCCTCATCAGCCCCACCAACCTGCTGATGGCCCTGCAGCTCGCCTACAACCTCTGGCAGAAAGAGCGCCAGACCCGCAACGTCGAGAAAATCTTTGACCGCGCCACCAAGCTGTATGAAAAAATGTGCCTCGTTCAGGACAGCCTGGAAAAAGTCGGCAAAGGAATCGAACAGGCACAGAACGCCTACACCAAAGCCTGCGACCAGCTCTACCGCGGCCGCGGCAACTACGCCCGCCAGCTGGACGACCTCCGCTCCATGGGCATCTCCCCCGCCAAGCGCCTCAAATTCTCCGACTCCGACGAGGTGGAGGAGTAGCACATCCTTTCCCGATCCGACGGTCGGGGAAGCAGGACTTAAGTCCTGCTGCTCCGATCTGGTCGGAAGAAAAAGCTGGCTTTCTCTGTGATGACAGGACCTTGATATGCTGAAAAAGCGTTTTCATCAATCTCTTCGGAACAAAAATATCGACTACGGAAAGGGGCGATTTTTTTGTGACGATTCAAGTTGCACACAATATGTCCGTATTGGGGGCAATTGTAGGCGATAAAAGCGTTTTGAATGAACTGGGTGAAGGGGTGAAGCAGATACTTGAGGAGCTGCCGCTCAAGTACCCCGAGATGGTGCTGGGTGAGCATGTGATTATGCCCAATCATGTCCACGCGATTATCATCATCAGACGCAAACCGACAAACAAGGAAAACCATCTCGGTTTTCTTGTTGGCCGTTTCAAGGGCGCGACGGCGTTTTTGTACGGTAAGATGAAACGCGACGGCCTCGTGCCGGACATCGGTGAGCATCTGTGGCAATTCGATTATTGGGACGATTTGATTTCAAGCGAAGATGAGTTTCGGCACTATGAGTGCTACATCCGCGATAATCCGCGAAATTGGTCCCGAGACCGTTGGGGAACAGTGACCGCGCATATGCTGGGGGTAGAGGGGCTTCTGAATTGTCCGAAGCTTGCTTTTGTGGCATCTCAGGGATTTCCGGCATCTGCTCTCGCGCCTCGATGCGTAGAGGCGTTGAAGCGCGGGACTTCTGTCCCGCTCGGTGAGGATGCGGTGCTGATTTCAACCTTTACAAGCGCGCAGGAACGAGAGGTGCTTCACCGCGCCTTGGCGAAAAAGAGAAGAGTTATTCATGTGTGCCCTCAGGGGATACCTCCGGAGGAGGAACTGACCGCTGACCAGAAGTTAGCTTTGCAGGAAAAGAGAATCTTGTTCATCTCACCACAACCGAGTGGTTCACGATTGAATAAAAAAGTGGCAACATGGTGCAATGAATATGTGCTTCGGCAGGCACAGGAAGTACGGGTTGGTGATATCTCTCCCAACGGTATGTTGGCCACGATGATTGACGCCCTGATAGAGGAAGTAGGAGGAAGCTGGACTTAGGTCCTGCACTTTCTCGAAGATACCATACAGCCACCACCATGCTGTCAAACACATTCCCGTTTTTTCTCCTTCCTCACACGTCGTAGCGGCAGGACTTGAGTCCTGCCCTTTCTGAATACCCCGCCGCCCCCGCGCAGGTCATGCGACGGATGCTTTTATGGGGAGGGAAGGTATATAGCCCATGGCTCTTTTAGAACCATGGGCGTTATTTACGCTCTGTCGTGGAGTATGTGCATTCTGTGTTGCAACTGCATTTCATTCAGCAGCCATTTGAGAGCCTGCGCTTGCCAGCGAACACCCTCTTTTTGATGCTCTTTTACTTCTACAGGTGTTTTGGGTTGTTGTTCAATCTGCCATATTAAGATGTCGCGCTTGATGTCAATGTCATTGACAGCTCGCTGCCAGTTACGGGATGTGACATTCGGTATCAGCTCCGTTAAGGCTGATTTCAACCCGAAACATTGCCCTGGAAACATCTGCGACAAGAAATCGCAAACGCCTATGAGCTGTTTCAGCATATCCTCCGGTGATTGCGGTTGGTTCATAGGTTCGTGATTCATGAGGTGTGGGTGGCTTTGGGTAATCATGCGGCGATGTGAAAAAGGTTTAGCGTTTACTTGCGGTAGCGGTTTCGGAATAAGGAGCTTATGCTGCTTAGTGTGTTACTAAACCGTTCGAGCGGGGTACGGGAAAGGGGACATTTCATCATAAACTTCGCAAGAGGTGAAAAATTGCAGCGTTCAATAGCCCCCTTGACCATTTCTGCTTTAATTCTGTCAGTATTATTATCTCGTGTCATGAGGGTATTATGCCGCCTGTTAATGAAAATGCAACCTAACTTTCCCAACAATTAAAGGGGAGTAGGAAGCTGTTTACTTATCCGTAGGAAAATATGAGTGAGGAGAAGTTTTGATGTAATGCGGTGTGTCACCAAAAAATCTAACAAACACACTTTAAGCTCGCAGAAATGCCTGATGGTGTGTTAGAATGCTGCCGTGTGATAGTTGGCTCGTTCATAAGCGAGTGCGGTGCATATTTAATTTTCGATATCATGGTTACAGGCGAGTTAAAGAACAAGGTAGATGCCATTTGGGAAACTCTGTGGACGGGTGGCATTTCCAGCCCTATTACGGTGCTGGAGCAGATTACCTATCTGATGTTCATGAAGTTGCTGGATGATAATCAGCTTAAGGCTGAGGCCAACGCCAATATCCTTGGCGTGCCTTTGACCAATAAAGTGTTTGGCGATGGAATCTGCGTCATTAGCGAAACACCACGCATTGAAACGGATTACCGCAATCTGCGCTGGAGTGTTTTCCATCACATGGAGCCGGGTGAAATGCTGGAGAATATACGTAACTATGTGTTCCCCTTCATCAAGTCGATAGGCCAAGGTAAAGACACGGCTTTCAGCCGCTACATGAAGGACACCGTCTTCCTGATTCCCACCGGTAATGTGTTGGTCAAGGTTGTGGATGGTATTGATGCGCTGGACATGAATAATAAAGACCTCATGGGCGATGTCTATGAATACCTGCTGAGCAAGATTGCTGCTTCCGGTGAAAACGGGCAATTCCGCACTCCTCGCCATATTATCGACATGATGGTGCAGCTCATGAAGCCTACCCTCAAGGACAAGATCCTTGACCCCGCGATGGGTAGTGCCGGATTCTTGCAGCAGAGTTGTGCTTATATCAGTGCGCACCAACGTGCCGAGTTGATGAAGACTCAGAACATGGCGTACTTCAAATCAGGACTTTTCTCCGGCTATGATACAGACCAGTCCATGCTTCGCATTGGTGCAATGAACATGATGCTACATGGCGTAGAGAAGCCGAATATTCAGTATCGAGACTCGCTCTCCAAGGAGAATTCTGAGCGTGACTGCTACTCGCTCATTATGGCTAATCCGCCCTTTAAGGGCAGCGTGTTTAAGGAAAATATCAGCAAGGATTTGACTGCTCTTTGCTCTACCACCAAGACAGAGCTGCTTTTCATGGCTCTTTTTACCAAAATGCTGACAGTCGGCGGGCGCTGCGCTTCTATCGTGCCGGACGGCGTACTCTTCGGCAGTTCCAAGGCGCACAAGGCTCTGCGCAAGGAGCTTGTCGAAAATCAGCAACTGAGAGCTGTCATCTCTATGCCCTCCGGGGTCTTTAAGCCCTATGCCGGTGTATCTACAGCCATACTTATCTTCACTCGTACAGATGCCGGAGGAACAGATAATGTATGGTTCTACGATATGAAAGCTGATGGCTACAGTCTTGACGATAAACGTACGCCAATCGAACAGAATGATATCCCCGATATTATTGCCCGCTTTGAAAATCTCGATGCCGAAACAGCAAGAGAACGTACCGAGCAGAGCTTCTTTGTCCCGAAGCAGGAAATTATAGACAACGACTATGACTTGAGCATCAATAAGTACAAGAAAACAGTTTATATCCCGGTCGAATATCCCCCTTCTTCGGAAATCTTGGATAATATCGAGAGGTTGGAAACGCAGATTCAAGCTGAAATGGCAGAGCTGCGCAGTTTGCTGGAACGACAAATCTGACTTTGTAGGGGGGGTGAGTATGGGCGATTTTTCAAAACCAGAAAGGCGGAGGCTTGACTCTATAGGTACTCTTTGGTTTAAAGGGCAGCCATTCAAGAAAACTGACATTGTTGAAACCGGCAAATACCCGTGTCTCCATTATGGCGAGCTCTTTTCTAAGTATGGAGCAATTATCGATAGTGTTAGCTCACGTTGCGATGTTTTCCCAAAAAGATTATCACAAAAGGGCGATATTCTCTTTCCTGCATCTGATGTTACCCCTGCTGGACTGACTCGATGCTCAGCCATTATGCAGGAAGATGTTATTCTTGGCGGTGATGTTATCGGATTTCGCCCACAGACAGGTTTGAACCCTATATATCTAAGCTATGCTATACGTCACCAGAAAACTCAATTGCTTCAACGTGTTACAGGAGCGCTAATCAAACATATTTCCGCAAAATCACTTCAGTCTGTAATCATTCCCATTCATCCTATTGAAAGTCAAGACCGTTTTGAGAAGCAAGTCAGACATCTCAATCGAATTATCTCTCACCGTCGCACCCAGCTTGCCAAGCTGGACGAGCTCGTCAAATGCCGATTTGTCGAAATGTTTGGGGATCCCGTGGCAAACGATAAAGGGTGGTCAATAGTACGACTTGATGCCATTGCCGACATTCGTATAGGGCCGTTTGGCTCTTTACTCCACAAAGAAGACTACCAAAGTGGTAATCATGCGCTTGTCAACCCATCTCATATTGTTGAAGGGAAAATTAAAGTAGACACCACTTTGTCCGTATCTAATGAGAAGTATATTGAGTTGTCTGCATATTGGCTCAATCCTGGTGATATTGTAATGGGAAGGCGCGGAGAAATGGGGCGCTGTGCAGTTGTTGAGGACAAAGGACTTATATGTGGAACAGGTAGTCTCATTATACGTACACATGGACAAATGGAACCTTATTTTTTACAAAATATACTTTCCAGACCTGAGTATAAGAAAATCATCGAAGGTAAAGCGGTTGGAGTAACAATGCTGAATTTGAATGTTCCGATAGTATCAGCATTGGAAGTACCACTCTTGCCTCATGACCAACAAATTGATTTTCTCAATTTTTCTCATCGCATCGACAAATTACGCTTTGTCATTCAGCAATCCCTTGATGAGACGCAGAAGCTTTTTGATAGTCTGATGCAGGAGTATTTTGATTGACCTTAACCTAAAACCATAGTAAAAGAGAAAGACATGGACGACAACTTAGCTCAGGACGGAAATGTGGGAGAAGTGCAAAAGAGCTATGAAGAAGCAGTAAGTGCCATTAAGAATGCCATCCTGCTGCAACAGGTTAATGCTGCTCGACAGGTTAATGCTGTACAGCTTACGCTATATTATAGTGTTGGGAAGTTTGTATCGGAAAACTCCAGATCGGGCTATTGGAAGAAAGGAGCCATTGACTATATCAGCAGGCGGCTGCAAGAGCAGCTTCCGGGGTTGAGAGGCTTTTCGGCCACAAATATCAAGCAGATGCGCTTGTTCTATGAGGCTTGGTCGGGTTATGGAGAGCGCGCGTCTGATGAGACTCATAAGATTGAAAATGCGTATGTTACAAAATCGTCAGACGCGTCTGACGATTTGGCCGGGGCCGGGAATAACATCATGCGGCTTCGGGATTATGGAATGAGCACAGAGGAGTTCAATTCCATATCATTCTCTCATCACTGTGCGATATTGAATAAGGTAAAGAAGGTGCCCGAACGTGTTTTTTATGTGCGATTAAGTGCAGCGGAGCGACTTTCTTTATCTCAACTAAAGTCTGCCATAGCCAGCGATACCTACAGCCATCTGGGGCAGATGCCTAATAATTTTGTGCAGACTCTCAGTGATTCACGCTCCGCATTGAAAGCCGTAGAAATGTTCCGCGATGAGTATTTGCTGGACTTCATCAATGTGGAAGAACTTGGCGCAAGGGACAAGGAAGATATAGACGAGCGGGTGCTGGAAAATGCCATTGTACACAACATTCGTGATTTCATCATGACCTTTGGTCGGGATTTCACCTTCATGGGCAATCAATACCGCATCGAAGCGCACGGTAAGGAGCATTTTATAGATTTGTTGTTCTATAACCGTGAGCTTTCGGCACTCGTGGCTATTGAGCTGAAAACCGGACCATTCAAGGCGGCGTATTTGGGGCAGTTGAATATGTATCTGCAATTGCTGGATGATTATGTGCGTAAGCCACAGGAGAACCAGAGCATAGGCATCATTTTGTGTTCGGATGCAGAAAAGCCCTATGTGGAATATGCCGTGCGAGACTATGCCAAACCGATGGGCGTAGCGGTATACAAGACTCGGGATGAACTGCCGGAGAAGCTGCGCCGCGCTTTACCCAGCATGGAAGACTTACGTAAGCTTTTGTAATAAATTTCTCTACACCTATGAATCGGGAACAGGTACAGACCAAGCTCACACAGATACGCTCTGCTGCAAATGCCGGAGACAAGGCTCGATTGAGCCGGGAAATGCTCAAAGAACTCGTGGAGGGTATCTATCAGCATCTCAACTTCAAGCTCCCTAAAAAAGCGACTTTGCTGGAGTTGATAGACAACTCGGTTGTTGTCGACTTTATCAACGATGCAGATGTGATACAGGCCATGCACTATGTGCGCATTCTGGGTATGAATGCAGAGCATGAAGTGCGCATACGCAAGGCAGAAGCTCAACTTTCTGTTGAGAATATTTCCGCCGTGGCGGAACTGATTGAACACCGAGAGCATACCCCTGACATTCCCTACCGGAAGCCGCCTTACATGAGCGAGGCAAATACGCGCAAACTCTATATAGATTTGTATCTGCGAGAGGCCGGTTGGGTGGTGCTTGAGAGTGAGAATGTGGCTCAGCCGAGCATGGCCGGAATTGAAATAGAAGTAGATGGCATGCCCAACGCAACAGGTTTGGGCTATTGCGATTATGTGCTCTATGGACGGGATGGTAAACCCCTTGCTATCGTAGAAGCCAAGCGTACATCCATATCCCCGGAGAAAGGCCGCCACCAGGTGGATTTGTATGGCGAATGCATGAAGAAACGCTATGGCTACAAGCCTGTGCTCTATTACACCAACGGCTATACCACCAAGGTAATGGACGGCCTGTACCCGGACAGGCAAGTGCTGGCATTTCATACGCAAGAAGAGTTGGAGCTGATGCTCCATAAAAGAGGGCGCACCGATATAACGGATTTCACCATTAACGATGACATCACGAATCGCCCTTACCAGAAGATAGCTATTACTCGACTTTGTGAGAAACTTAACAAGATGCAGCGGCGTGGCTTGCTGGTGATGGCAACGGGGACGGGAAAAACGAGAGTCTCCATCTCATTGGTCGATATTCTGACGCGCAACAACTGGGTGAAGAATGTACTTTTCTTAGCAGACCGCACCAGTCTGGTGCATCAGGCCAAGCAGAATTATGCCAAGCTCATGCCGAATACGAGCATCTGCGAATTGTCCGGCAGGGAGAAGCCTGACTACAATGCTCGTCTGATGTTCTGTACATATCAGACGATGATTAACTACATTGATGCAGAGGATAAGCGGTTCAAATCAGGGCGTTTTGACCTTATCATCATTGATGAGGCGCATCGCAGTATCTTCAATCGATATGGTTCCATTTTCAAGTATTTCGATAGTTTGCTCGTGGGGCTGACGGCAACCCCCAAGAACGAGGTGGATGCCAATACCTACAGCTTGTTTGCTTGCGAATCGGGCGTGCCTGACTCTGATTATTCATTGGAGGAAGCCATAGATGAGCATTATCTGGTGGGGTACAAAGTCATCAACCGCACCTCGCTTTTAATTTCCGAAGGTATTGACCCGAGTAAATTGACGCCGGAAGAACGGGAGCAATTGGATGATTACTTTGCCGAGAGGCGTTTGCCCACGCCGGATTTCAATGTTCCCGGGAATGAATTGTTCCGATTCCTGTTCAACAGGAACACTTGCCGTCAAGTCATTGAGGAATTGATGACTCTAGGCTTGAAAGTAAACAATGGAGAGACTCTGGGCAAAAGCATCATCTTTGCTTACAATCATAAACATGCTCAGATGATTGTTGATTGTTTCCACGAGCTGTACCCTGATTATCCGGCGAATACCTGTCAGCTGGTGGATAATTATGTGCAGAATGCTGATAGTCTTATTGAGCAATTTGATACCAACTCAGAGTTCCGTATTGCTGTATCGGTCGACATGCTTGATACTGGCGTTGATATCCCGGCGGTTCTTAATCTTGTGTTCTTCAAGAAAGTACGCTCTAAGATAAAGTTTGTGCAGATGATTGGACGAGGCACACGACTGTGCGAAAATATTTATGGTCCCGGGCGCCATAAGAGCGAATTCTACATTTTTGACTATTGTGCTAACTTTGAATATTTTGGTAATTTGCCGGAAGGAAAGCCATCGCAAGGTAATCAGATGAGTCTGACACAACGCTTATTTGCTCTGCAAGCTGATATTCTTTATGGCTTGCAAGATATTCAATATCAAGAAGACGAATGGTTCAAAGGATACTATGATGAACTCAAGGAAGCGCTTCATCATCAAATAGGCGTTATTAAATCCCACAGCCACCGCATACAAGTGCGGGCTGAAATGCAATACGTGGATAAGTTCTACGATTGGGAGAACTGGACGGCTCTTACGCCTGTAGCATTACAAGAGCTCAGAAAACATATTGTTCCGTTACTTGATTCCGGGATTCAGGGTCATCCCCTCTCTCTGGCCTTTGATTGCCGCATGTTGCATGTAGCATTGGCTCTTGTATGTAGTGGTGACGTGAAGGAAGCGGCGAAAGATGTGAAAAAAATCCGTGAGGTTGCGAACTATTTGCTTACGGAAAAGGCTTCTATTCCGCAAGTCCTAGCAAAAGCGGCCGACTTGAAGATGATTGTCAGCAATAATTTCTGGCAATCACCATCAGTACCTGAGCTTGAGAGATTGCGCCAAAGTTTGCGCGAGTTGATGCAGTTCTTACAAGGAGAGGGACGAGCTCAGTACGATATCGATATTATTGATACTATCAGCGATGGACAGGGCGTTGACGGTACGGCTATCGACATTCGCACTTATCGGCAAAAGGTTATTGACTACCTGATGGAAAATATCAATAGCCAAGTGATTAGTAAGATTTACAACCTTGAGCCGATTAACGAGGAGGATTTGTTGGAACTCGAACGCATTTTGTGGCACGAACTTGGAAGCAAAGAAGATTACTCCAAAATCAGCGACCACGAAAATTTGGCGGCTTTTGTGCGGAGTCTTGTAGGACTTAACCAGAACGCTGTTAATGAGAAGTTTAGCGAATATCTGAATGATAACACATTCAACTCCATGCAGCAGGAATACATACGTACTATTATTAACTATGTGCGTGTAAACGGCGATATGGTTAAAAGTGATGTGGTGAATAAAGAGCCGTTCAATAACTATGACCTTATAGAGCTTTTTGGTGCACGATATCAGACTGTTATTCAGATAGTTAACAAGCTGCACGACCCCATAACGGTTCCGGCTGCTTGAGCTCTGTGCGATTTTCATGGTATATTACTCCCTCAATGATTGGGAGATATACCATGGAAGAGTCATTAGTCAATATCATCAATGAGATGGCGGAATACTTGTCTATTCCGCAAATGAAAAAACTGCAGGAGGTGCTGGTGAAGCACCTTGGTAATGGCGAGGCTGCGCAGCCTTGCAACACGTCCAATGAGGAATATCTGACGATGTTTCTCAATGCCAAAAAGCTGGAGGGGTGTTCTGAAAGGACTATCAGTTACTATCGAGTGACTGTCAAACACTTCCTAAGCTCAATTTCTACACCGTTACGAAAAATTACTACTGATACGATAAGACAGTATCTTGTCGATTATCAGTCTCGTAATAACTGCGGAAAGATTACGGTTGATAATGTGCGGCGTAATATGTCCAGTTTCTTCTCATGGCTCGAAGAGGAAGACTACATCCTGAAAAGTCCGATGCGTCGTATACACAAGATAAAGACAAAAGTGGAAGTGAAGGAAACTATTTCCGATGAGAATATAGAAAAATTGCGTGACTCGTGTACGGAACTTCGAGATGTTGCCATCATAGACCTACTTTATTCGACCGGTATGCGTGTGGGAGAGTTGGTTAACCTCAACATTCAGGATATAAATCTGGAACAGCGCGAGTGTGTGGTATATGGCAAGGGTGACAAAGAGCGGCGCGTATACTTCGATGCCAAGGCGAAGATACATTTACGGGAATACATCAATAGCCGCACAGATGAAAGAGAAGCTTTGTTTGTATCTCTGTCAGCACCGCATAATAGACTTAGGATAAGCGGTGTTGAAATGCGCTTGCGTGCATTAGGGCGAAAACTGAATCTGCCAAGAATACACCCTCATAAGTTCCGGCGTACCATGGCTACTCGTGCCATTGATAAAGGTATGCCGATTGAACAAGTGCAGAAAATCCTAGGGCATTCGCAGATTGATACTACTCTACGGTATGCCATAGTTAACCAGACCAATGTTAAAACGGCACACCAGAAGTTCATGGGTTGACAAATCTGACTTTGTAGGGGTGTATGAAGGTGAGCGAAATTTGCGATCTAATAAATGGTCGAGCATTTAAACCAGAAGACTGGGATACTACAGGATTACCCATTGTCCGAATTCAGAATCTTAATAATGAATCTGCTCCATTTAACTATTTTTCAGGAGAATATAGTCTCTCTCATGAAATAGACAACGGCGAATTGCTTTTTTCATGGTCAGGGACACCAGGAACATCATTCGGAGCTTTTCGCTGGTATAGAGGGAAAGCAATTCTCAATCAACATATTTACAAGGTACTACCAAAGATTGATGTTGATAAAGACTACTTGTTGTATGCACTTAACGGCAATATTTCTCGAATAATAAGCAGAGCTCATGGTGGAGTCGGTCTTCAACATATAACCAAGAAAGAACTTAACGAGATAGCCATACGTATAGTTCCTCGAGAAGAACAAAGTAAAATAATAAAAGTACTGAATCAACTGCAACATGTATTAACATCTCGTCGAGCTCAACTTGCGAAGCTGGACGAGCTCGTCAAATGCCGATTTGTCGAGATGTTTGGAGATCCTATCATGAACAATAAACAATGGGAGAAAATTTCTCTAAGATCTATTGCAGCAGTTGGTTCTAGTAAACGTATTTTTGAAAGTGAATATGTTACTCAAGGAATCCCTTTTTATCGCACCAAAGAAATTGTAGAATTATCTAAAGGTAAAAGCATATCAACAGAATTACACATTACCAAAGAACGTTTTGATGAGATTAAAAAAAGGTTTGGAGCGCCTTCTAAAAATGACTTATTGGTAACCGCCGTTGGTACAATAGGAACCATTTGGATTGTTGATGCAGATAGAGACTTCTATTTCAAGGACGGGAACTTAGTGATTATTAAAGCATCTCCCCTCTTTGATTCTGTTTTCATGAAGTTCTTGTTAGAAGAAATTATTGCGTACAGAAAGAAATCATTATCTGCGGGTACCGCATACGCTGCGCTTACCATCGACGCATTGAAAAAAGAGCAAATTATTTATCCAGAAATTGAACGACAACAGTCATTCTCTTCGTTTGTTTCCCGCATCGACAAATTACGCTTTATCGTTGAAGATAATCTTTCATTTCTTTCTCTAGTCGGGGCGTACTGCATCGTGGAGGTGGGGGATAAAAGCGAGTGAGTCTATTACTCACTCATTATCAACACTCATTTGCAAAATTCGGACGTTCTTTGGGCCAATTTTCCACAAAATTCGGACGAACTTGGGGCGTTTTGACCACATTTTAGGGACTTGAGCGGGTGAAAATCGGGAAAAATGGGCTCATTTCTTCCGCAATTTGCAGAGGGGCAGGGGGAGGGTTATTTTTCTCCCCGCAGGGCTTTGATTTTGTCGCGGAGGACGGCGGTGGGAAGAGCTGTTACGATTGCTGCCATTTTTCGCAAAGTGCGTAGGCTTGTTCGATGGCGTAAAGTGGGATATCGAGCAGGGTTAAGTTGTCGTCTTCCGTTTTGCCGGGGATTGTGTTCACGGCGAAAGGAGCCATGGAGGTTCGCATCGCGAGCTTTACTTGCTGCTTGCGACAGAAGGTGAACAGACTTTTGGCGCGGAGGTTGATTTCTGCTTTTACCTCAATCGGGATGAGTGCTGCCCCACTACTGAAGACGAAATCAATCTCTACGTCTGACTGGTTGGAGGACCAGTAGAAGAGTTCTTTTTCACCGGAGGCTCTGAGTTCTTGCTGAACATATTGTTCTGCAAGAGCTCCTTTGAATTCGGTGAATATACGATTACCTTCGAGAATCGTTTGCGCCTGTAAATCTGCCATGGCTGCCAGAAGCCCCACATCTGCGAAGAATACTTTGAATACTTTGTCTCTGTAGGCAGCCGGGGGGAATGCCGGCTTGGTGAGACGGTGTACTATGTGGATGAGTCCTGCATCTGTCAGCCATTGCAGGGCACATTCCATATCTCGCATTCGCAGACCGGGGGCTACATCTTTGCAGATGAATTTTTTGTTCTCACGTGCCAGCTGCTGCGGGATGGAGTTCCATATCTGCGAGAGTCTCGGAGAAAGTTCCTTCGGCGCGTGTTTGCTGAAATCTTTGCGGTAACCTGCCAGAAGCGCCTGATGTACTTTTCTCACGGCAGAAAAATCATGCGTCCGAACAAAGGTTGATACCGCTTCGGGCATGCCGCCGACAAAGTAGTATTGCTTGAGTAAATCTGCAAACCGTGCAGCAAATGCATTTACCATGCTCAGGTCAATGCTCTCTGCCAGTTGTGCCAGATTTTGCTGCCCTTCGGCTTCCAGAAATTCGGAGAAGGTCATGGGGTAAAGGTTTATCATATCTACTTTCCCCACCGGGAAGCCGCTTCCGCTGTTTACCTGGAGCCCCAGCAGAGAACCGGCCGCTATGATGTGGTATTCGCGGGCATTTTCGCAGAAATATTTCAAGGCAGTCAGGGCTCGGGGGCACTCCTGCACTTCATCGAAAATAATCAGGGTTTTCTCCGGATGAATGCTCTTTGCTGTTTCTGCCTGCAGCATGAGAAGAATCCTCTTTACATCGAAGCCGCTTTCAAAGACCAGACGCATGTTCTCATTACTGTCAAAACTGATATACGCCACATCGCTGTAGTATTTTCTTCCGAATTCCTGCATGAGCCAAGTCTTCCCCACCTGCCGCGCGCCCATGATGAGCAGCGGCTTTCGGGACGAACTTTCCTTCCACTTCAGCAGTTGTTGTTCAGCGTGTCGATTCATGCTTTTCTTTGTTGAAAACAGTATAATTCATTTCTTCCTCATTATCAACACTAATTTGCAAAATTCGGACGAACTTTTCCTGTTTTAACCACAAAATTCGGACGATCTTTGGGCCAATTTCCCACAAAATTCGGACGAACTTGGGGCGTTTTGACCACATTTTGGGGACTTGAGGGGGGGGATAAAGCGGGAAAAATGGGCACATTTCTTCCGCAATTTGCAGAGGGGCAGGGGGAGGGTTATTTTTCTCCCCGCAGGGCTTTGATTTTGTCGCGCAGGACGGCGGCGACTTCGAAATCGAGGCGGGCGGCGGCTTCTTTCATCTCTTTTTCCAGGCGCTTGATGGCGGCGGCGGTGTCTTCCTCTCCCTCGGCGGCGCGGAGGGAGGTTTCTTCGAAGTCGTCGTAGTCAGATTCGGAGTCGGGTGTGTAGAGGCGAAGGGTGGATTGGTCTGCGCGGGCGACGGTGTGGGGGATGATGCCGTGGGCTTCGTTGTAGGCTTGCTGGATGGCGCGGCGGCGGTCGGATTCGTCTACGAGGCGGCGGATGGAGTCGGTGATGACGTCGCAGAAGAGGACGCATTCGCCGTGGACGTGGCGGGCGGCGCGGCCGGCAGTCTGGACGAGGCTGGTTTCGTTGCGCAGGAAGCCCTCTTTATCCGCATCCAGGATGCAGACGAGGGAGACTTCCGGCAGGTCGAGCCCTTCGCGCAGGAGGTTGATGCCCACGAGGATATCCACCTTGCCGGAGCGGAGTTTGCGGAGGATTTCCACGCGCTCGATGGCGTCTACATCTGCATGGATGTATTCGACGTTCAGCCCGATGTTGCGGAGGTAGTCGGTCAAATCCTCTGCGGTGCGCTTGGTGAGGGTGGTGACGAGGACGCGCTCGCGGACGGAGACGCGTTGGTGGCAGAGCTCGATGGTTTTGTCTATCTGGCCGTCCAGCGGGAGGAGGGTGATTTTCGGCTCCAGCAGGCCGGTGGGGCGGATGAGCTGCTCTACGATGAGGGGCTGGCCGAGGCCGCGCGGGTTGAAGCTCTCTACCGAGGCAGAGGAGGGGTGCGGCGGCACGCGCAGTTCGGCGATGTTGTGGAAGAAGACGCCGTTGAAATCATCCGGTGCGGCGGTAATGGCTTGGCTGGCTTTGCGGCTGCGGGCGTGGGTGTTGCCGCGCTTGGCTTTCAGGATGGGGATGTAGGATTTGTTGCCCGGCACGCAGTTGACGTATTCAAAGGGACCGGGGGTGGCGCTCAGGTACAGCAGCTGGCTCTGGCAGTGCATGAACTCATCGAAGCGCAGCGGGCGGTTGTCCAGCGCGGAGGGCAGGCGGAAGCCGTGGTCGATGAGTACTTGTTTGCGGGAGCGGTCGCCCTCGTACATGCCGCCTATCTGGGGTATGGTGGCGTGTGATTCATCGATGATGGTGAGGTGGTCGAGGGGGAAGTAGTCCTGGAGGGTGGAGGGGGTGGAGCCGGGGGCTCGGCCCGCGAGGTGGCGGGAGTAGTTCTCGATGCCTTTGCAGAAGCCTATTTCGTTGATGAGCTCCAGGTCGTAGTCTGTGCGCATCTTGAGTCGCTGGGCTTCGATGAGTTTGTTCTGCTTTTCGAACCACTCCACGCGCTCTTTCAGCTCTGCGCGGATGGATGCGATGGCGGGCAGGCGCTTTTCCGGCGAGGAGACGTACTGCTTTACGGGGAAGAAGAGGTAGCTGTTCAGCCGCTCACGGACGCGTCCGGTCACGGCATCGATGAGCGAGATGGCATCTATCTCATCCCCGAAGAACTCGACGCGGATGGCTTCGCCGTCACTCTGGGCGGGGTAGATTTCCACCACGTCGCCGCGCACGCGGAAACGGCCGCGGTCGAAGTCGTAGTCATGCCGCTCAAAGAGCAGCTCTGCCAGGCAGGCAATCATGGCATCGCGGTCAATCTCCTGTCCCACATGGATGGAGAGCGTGAGGTTGCGGTAGTCCTCCGGCGCGCCCAGACCGTAGATGCAGGAGACGCTGGCCACGACGATGACATCCTGCCGCAGGAGCAGGGAGCGCATGGCGTTGAGACACAGGCGGTCAATTTCCTCGTTGATGGCGCTGTCTTTTTCGATGTAGGTGTCTGTGCTGGCGATGTAGGCCTCCGGCTGGTAGTAGTCGAAGTAGGAGACG
Source organism: Akkermansia sp. (assembly GCA_045635265.1). GTDB lineage: Bacteria > Verrucomicrobiota > Verrucomicrobiia > Verrucomicrobiales > Akkermansiaceae > Akkermansia. The sequence continues at coordinate 9,305 of JAZRBU010000018.1, read as the reverse complement.
AAGTATTCCACCGCGTTGTGCGGGAAGAAGCTCTTGAGCTCGGAATAGAGCTGGGCGGCCAGAGTTTTGTTGTGGGAGAGCACCAGCACCGGACGGTTCTGCGCGGCGATGATGTTCGCCATGGTGAAGGTTTTTCCGCTGCCGGTCACGCCCAGCAGGCACTGGTGACGGTTCCCCGCCTCCAGCGATTTGAGGAGCTTGCTGATGGCTTGCTCCTGGTCGCCGGAGGGCTTGTAATCCGTTACCAGTTGAAAGATGCCCATGGCTTGTGTCAGCGTTGTTGTTCGATTTCCTGCACCAGCGCCGTGGTGGCGCTCTCCAGCAGGCGCACCACGTGGTCAAAGCCGGCCTCCCCGCCGTAATAGGGGTCGGGTACCTCTCGGTCTGTGGCATCTGAGGGGAACCAGCGGCTCATGGGGATGACCTTTGCCTTTTGCTCTGCGGTGCGGGCCAGGTGCAGGATGTCCTGCCGGTTGCTTTCATCCTGCGGGATGATGAGGTCGAAGGCATCAAAATCCGCGCGGCGGAACTGGCGGGCGCGGTGGCCGCCCCAGGCATAGCCGGCGCGCTGCAGGGCGGCGAGCATGCGGGAATCCGGTTTGCTGCCGATGTGGTAGGAAGCGGTGCCGCAGGAGTCTGCGGTGATGCGGTTCTGAGCCCCGGCGGAGGCCACAGCGGCGTTGAACAGAATCTCCGCAGCAGGGGAGCGGCAGATGTTGCCCAGACAAACGAATAAAACGCGGAAAGGCACGCCTTTTCCGTCAGTTTCAGGTTGACCGCCGCTGCTGTTTCTGCTATTAAGATACATGACGCACACCAGATTAGCACAGAATCATGAATATTGCACGCCTGAAATCTGACCCCGAGATTTTTTACTCCCTCCAGGGCGAGGGAGCGCAGGTGGGTACACCTGCCGTATTTCTGCGCCTTGCCGGGTGCAACCTTTCCTGCACCTGGTGCGATACGAAGCACTCCTGGGGGGCAGGGATAGAGCTGCCCGCGGCAGATGTGGCACGGCGTCTGCAGGAGTACACCTGCCGGCATCTGGTGATTACGGGCGGGGAGCCCCTGCTGCAGCAGGCAGAGCTGGAGACGCTGCTGGAGCTGCTGCCGCCGGATTATGTGGTGGAGGTGGAGACAAACGGCTCCATTGCGCCCTCCCGCGCACTGCGACAGCGGGTGGACTGGTGGAATGTGTCTCCCAAGCTGCGGCACTCCGGCAATGATGCGGGGGCTGCGCTGTGTTTTGACGCGCTGGAGACTTTTGCAGAGATGCCCAACGTCTGGTTCAAGTTTGTGGTGCAGGGGGAGTCTGATTGGCGGGATATTGATGCGCTGGAGCTGCCGCAGCATCAAATCATGCTCATGCCCTGCGCCGCCACCCGTGCGGAGCTGGCTGCGGCGCGTCCCGCCGTGGCGGAAATGTGCCTGCAGCACGGTGTGCGCCTGGGCGAGCGGCTGCACCTCGTCCTCTGGGATACTAAAAAGGGAGTTTGAGGTATTTGCCCGCTTGCCTCATCTGAAGGGGGGGGCGGGCGGGTGATTTTTCTTGCCAAGCAGGGGTGGGCGGTGTATGATGTCCACCCGCTAACGGGTATCATGAGCAGGGAAAAGACAAAGAAAGAGAAAGCAGACCTGAAAACAGGCGCTGTCACACCGGATGCAGCACAGGTGATTATGCCGCAGGCCCCCGGTGTGGAGAAAAGTCTGCTGTCCATGATGACGATTGACCCCACGAACATTGTGTCGCAGTGTATTTCCGAGGGGATGACCGGTGAGTATTTCTACATCCCGGCGCACCGGATATTGTGGGAGATTTTCCGCGCCCGTTACGACAAGGGCTTGCCTATTGATGCCACCTCCGTGGCGCAGGAGCTGACGGATCACCACCAGCTGGAGGCGGTTGGCGGTCATGCCGGACTCATGGATATTTTCTCATTTGCCACCACGACGGCGCTTTTCCGCATGCACTTTGATACGCTGCGGGAGAAGTTTGTGCGGCGCGCGATTATTCTGGCGTCCAACCGCGCATCTGAGGCGGCGTATACCAGTGAGGCAGAGATTGAGACGCTGCTGGATCAGACGGAGCAGGATGTGCTGCAGATTCGCCAGAGCGCGGATAAGGGTGAGGAATGGAGCCTGAACCGGGATATCAACGCTGCCATGACGAATCTGGAGCGCATGATGAACAGCAATGGTGATATTCTGGGCCTTTCTACCGGTTACCCGCGTCTGGACAAGATGATTAACGGCCTGAAGAGCGGTGAGCTTTTTGTTATTGCCGCCCGTCCGTCCATGGGTAAAACGTCATTCATGCTCAATATCCTGGAGCATTTGGCGCTGGATGTGAAGAAGCCGGTGCTGGCGTTCTCCTGCGAAATGCCCAGTGTGCAGCTGGTGGAGCGTTTGCTCTATGCCCGCAGCGGTGTGAGCAAGCAGCAGCTGCTTTCCAAGGGCGGCTCTTTCTCCAAGGAGGAGATGAAGCGTCTGAAATACGCCATCACGGAGATGCGTGCCTGCAAGCTGGTGATTGATGATACTGCCGGTATCTCTATCTCTGAGCTGCGCGCCAAGGCCCGCCGCGTGATGCGTGACCACCCCGACCTGTGCTGCATCGGTATTGACTATCTGCAGCTGATGCGCTCTCACACCAAGCAGGCGCAGAATAGCCGTGAACGTGAGATTGCCGAAATCTCCGGCGGTCTGAAGGCGCTGGCCAAGGAGCTGCGTCTGCCCATCATTGTGCTGGCCCAGCTGAACCGCGGCCCGGAAAACCGCCCCGGCAAGAACAAGGGTGTGCCGATGATGAGTGACCTGCGTGAATCCGGTGCTATTGAGCAGGACGCAGATATGATTGGCCTGCTGTACCGTTCTGCCTACTATGCGGAGGACGATGAAGAGCGCCAGGAAATCGGCTCGGATGCCAATCTTGCATTGGCCAAGAACCGTAACGGCCCTACGGGTGATGTTCCGCTGACATTCCATGCGGAGCTGATGCGCTTTGTGCCGCGTATTCCGCGCCCGGATGAGGAAGGCGGAGAATGATTTATGTTCAGAAAAATCAGATTTGTTGCGTGCCTGCTGGCAGCCGTGGTGCTGTCACTTGGGGTGTCCTGCTGCAGTAGTATCCCGACCGGAAGCCGAAATGGCGTTGTGGTGCTGGATATCGGCCATTTTGTCGGCAGCGGCGGGGCCAGCACGCCCGGAGCAATCAATGGCAAGGTCATCAGCGAGTGCGCGTTCTGGTATGAGTATTCATATTATGTGAAGCGGGTGATTGAGCGTGCCGGGTACAAATGTGTGGTGTGTAACCGCGGGAATGCCCCCACCGCAGAGCCGCTCCGCTCTTTTGCCCGCCGCGCGCGGGTGGTGCATCTGCGGCGTCCGGATCAGAATGCGGCTCGCTATCCGTCCAGATATCATCCGGACCGCGTGGCGAGCGGCATTGTGAGTGCGGATTACGCCATTTATCGGCGAGCCTCTGCCGTGGTGTTCCTGCACCACAACAGCGCCGGCGGCTGGACCAATTCTCCGTTGCCTTCCCTTGTCCTGAGTAATCGGTACAACGGCAGTCCGCTGGCCTCCGCCATTGCTCAGACCCTCAACCGCGAGGTGGTGAACCGCGGAATGGACAACGGAGGCCGCCCGTGTACGGTGCAGGTGCGCTATGTGGATGCGGACCGCGCTGCGGGATGGCTCAATGCCTGTGATGATTCCGGGATTCCCGCCGCGGTTATTGAAGCGGCTTACCTGAACAATCGCAAGCACGCCGCTTATTTGGTGAATCCGGTCAATGCCCGCTATTATGCGGAGTCCATCGGCCGCGGGGTGGTGGCCTATCTGCGCCGGGGAAGGCACGTCGGCCACGTGCGCGCAGATGAGAACAGGGCAGATGAGGGCTCGTTCGGCTATGCGGCAGAGTCCCGCCGTCTTCATGTGCCGGGGGCCAAATTGCTCGTGCGGTGAGTGCGGGACAGCTGCCGGCGGGGAAAATTACCCTTGGTTCTCATTCTCCGTACTTTCTTTTGCCGGCATGCTGATGATTCTGGGTGCCAGGTCCCGCAGCTCTCTGAGCGGGGAGGCCAGGAGTGCCCGAAATGCCAGCTTGGCGATGGCTGCCGGTATCAGCAGCCCGGGTTGGTCACAGAAGAAAATCAGCAGCATCAGCACGGGAAAGAATCCCAGCCGGATTTTCAGCAGTCGGCCGGCAGCGGCCATGTAGGGCAGGTTCATCAGGAAGATTAACTGCAGGAGCCCGCAGAGCAGGTACGGCAGCAGCTCCTGGTTTTGGAGCAGCAGTGCGCCGGAGAACAGGGTGAAGATTTTGCACGCCGCGTACACAACGGCAAACAAGGCAATCAGGTTGCTGAGCCAGCGCGTAAACGCAAGCCCTCGCTCCAGCAGCAACACATGGTGCGCCCAGCAGAACAGAACGGCCAGTGCCGCCGTTGACAGCGCAAAAAAGGCGTTGCTGATGATGCCGCAGATGAGCCCCGGCAGCAGCAGACCGATGAGAAACAGGGCTATTTCTGCAATAGCCGCCACGGCACAGACCGTCAGCCCCGTTCCCGACAGTCCGGCCAGCCTGCTGATGCAGTCTCTGACCTTGGGCAGTATGGGGAAATTATCATTCATCTTCCCGGGCGGCCTCCGTGGGCTGTGTTTCTTTTTGAATCGGGGCAAAACCCATGGGGAAGCGGGCTTTGCCGCTCATATCCGTGAGGACTCGCGTGTTTTGGTACCCCAGCTCTTCCATGATGGCGCGGGTGGCTTCTCCCTGGTCGTGTCCTACTTCCAGCATGACCAAGGCTCTGCTGCTGAGATGGGGCATGGCTTCGCGAACAAAGCGTTTGACGATGTCCAGACCGTCATCTCCGCCGAACAGGGCCAGCGAAGGGTCGTACAGCACCTCTGTGGACAGTGCTTCTCCTGTGGGAATGTAGGGAAGATTGGCCAGCACCAAGTCAAACTCATCCGGCGGCTGCACAGCCCCTTCTGCCGGAGAATCCCACGCGGCAAAGAGGTCACTGCGGTAGGTTTTGACCCGTGCACCCAGAGCAGTTGCGTTTTCCAGCGTGAGTGCCAGGGCGGCATCTGAGACGTCTGCCATGACCACTTCCGGCTGCTGTTTGGCCAGCTCCAGCGCCAGCGTGATGCCGATGATGCCGGAGCCGCAGCCCATGTCCAACACGCGCATGCCGTTGCGGCGCGGAGCCATTTGCAGGGCAAATTCCACCAGCTCTTCCGTTTCCGGGCGGGGAATGAGGGCGCGGGAATCCGTGCGGAACTCTCTGCGGAAGAATTCTGTGCAGCCCAGCAGATGCTGCAGGGGCTCTCCCTTGCCGCGGCGTTTCAGCAGCTCGCGCAGCGGGACAAGTTTCTCTTCGCTGAGCGGGTCTTCATAGTGCAGGTACAGCCAGGTGCGGTTGCAGCCCAGCACATGCACCATCAGGCTCTGCATGGAGTGGCGGGCGCCTTCTATGCCGCGGTTTTCCAGGTATGCGGTGCCGGAGGTGAGGATTTCCTGTATGGTTTTCATGCCGGGTGGGGATTTATTGAAGCTCGTCCATGCGCGTCTGCATTTCCTCGTGCTGCATGTGGGCAATGAGGTCATCCAGCGCTCCGGATGCCACCACAATATCCAGATTGTAAGCAGTGTAGCCGATGCGGTGGTCGGTCAGGCGGTTCTGCGGGAAATTGTAGGTGCGGATTTTTTCCTCTCGGCCGCCGGAGCCGATGAGGGCGCGGCGCTGGTCGGAGTAGTTCTGCTGGGCCTCCCGCTGTTTCATCTCGAAAAGACGGGCGCGGAGGATGCGCATGCCGGTTTCCTTGTTTTTGAGCTGAGAGCGCTCGTTTTCACAGCGCACCATGATGCCCGTGGGCAGGTGGAATATCTGCACGGCGGATTCCGTGCGGTTCACATGCTGTCCGCCTGCGCCGCCCGCGCGGCAGGTTTCGATGCGTAAATCCTCCGGGCGAATTTCGATGTCCACTTCCTCTGCCTCCGGCAGCACGGCTACGGTGGCGGTGGAGGTGTGGATGCGCCCCTGCGTTTCCGTGGCGGGTACGCGCTGAACGCGGTGCACGCCGCTCTCGTATTTGAGGAAGCGGAACACTTCTTCACCACTCACGCGCGCCGTCACTTCTCGGAAACCGCCCACATCACACGGGCTGGCATCCAGCAGCTCGAATTTCCAGCCTCGGCTGTCGGAGTATCTCTGGTACATGCCCAGCAAATCCCCCGCAAAGAGGGCGGCTTCATCGCCACCGGTGCCGGCGCGGATTTCCACAATCGCATCACGGTCTTCCGTGGTGTCGCGCGGCAGCAGGCTGTATTGAATCTTTTCCAGCAGGCCGGGCAGGGCGGCTTCCAGCCCCTCCAGCTCCAACTGCGCCATTTCGGCCAGTTCCGGGTCATCTCCTGCGGACAGCTCTCTGTTTTCTTCGAGCTGGCGTTGGGTCTCCAGCAGGCTTTGCCAGTCCTGCAGCAGCTCCTGAATACGGCGGTGCTCCCGCATCAGCTCGCCGGCCTTGCGCCCATCGGAAAACAGCTCCGGGTCGGCTATCAGCGTTTCCAGTTCCTGTAATCTCTTGCGGCGTTTTTCTATCAGCGGGGCGTAATTCATGGCGTTGCAGGCATTCTAACGCACTGCGCGCGCTCGCGCAAGTGCAATCTGTGCCACGGCTGTATCTCTCCCCGCCAAATAAAGAAGGGAGAGACCCGGAAAGTCTCTCCCCCAATAAAAAAAGCAATACTTCCTTACTTCCGGCGACGACGGGCGGCAAGACCGGCAAGAGCCAGAAGACTCAGCGTGGCCGTGGTCGGCTCCGGGATTGTCGGAGTGCTCGGCTCCGGCTCCGGCTCAGGTACCGGTGCATTCGGATCTACCTCAGCCGCCAAGACTGCATCGGCAACGTTGTAGTTGAAAAATACCAGACCACCGTAGGTGGATGCATCCTGCTCCATGTCGCAAGTCTCAGCAATGACGTAGGCATCGTATGTTCCGTTTGCAAATTTGCCGGTGATGGGCACGGTGTTATTCTCATACCATGTAGAGAAATAATCGCCGTCACCCTTCTGATGTCGGAACATAACGACTACATACTCTGCTTCTGTCGGTCCGGTGAGAGTAGTGTTATAGGTGAAATCCAGAACAAGGCTGTCATCAGCCGTTATTTTGACGGCTGTATCTTCAGTTGTTGCGTTAAGGTCGTTCAATTCTATGGACTCGTTGTACTTATTATTGAGCTCAAATCCCCAGTAGATATGCCCCTGATTAATGTCAAAGGGAGGCTCATTGATGGGATTAGTGCGCAGGTCGTACCATACATGGCCACCGGTAGTGCTGTTGATGAGAGTAGCACTCAGTCCTATGGTGTTGCCCATCGTAGGTGAATTAATCTGCGGCACAGACGGCCTTACAGTAACCTCTTTGGCCATGGCCGGGGAGGCACTCAAGGCGAGTGCTGCAGCTGCGAGCAGGAAAAGAGTTTTTTTCATGGATGTATTTCTGGTGTGTGGCGATTAACATCGAAACGGAAAAAACGGGCAGATGCGCCGAAATTTCCTTTGTTCTGCATAATACCAGAATGGCTGCCGTTGTCGAGAAGAAAAAACATAAATTAGAGAAAAAAGCATGTTTTTTCTAATCGGCTGTTTTTTTGTCACGGTGTCGGTTGGCGGAGGCGGTAGCAGACCAACTGAAATACCACTACAAGCGCGATGCTGAGTGAAAATTGCAGGGTGGGCTGAAGGTTATAGGGCGCTATCGTGTAAATACTAGCCGGCATAATTGAGAAGATGGCACAGCCGGCCAGATAGGACAGCACCACCAGGCTCCCGCCCTGCAGCAATGCGGTGGAAAGCAGGGAGGACGGTGCTCGGTAGGAGCCGTTCCCGCGGATGCGCAGTAAAGAACGCAGGCACCAAATCCAGCCCCATGTGCCTATCAGGACGAGAGAGATGGTGATAGAGGTTAAGGAGACAACAATGACGGATTGTTCTGAGAGAGAGAGGCCTTCCGTTTGGTGCATTGCTGTCATTGTGCGGATACGGTGCAGCAGTACTTCGTTGGGTGCGGTGAGAAGCCCTTCTGCCAGAAAATGGCCGGTGATATGCGGCGGCGTATAGGTGTGGAGGAAGTTTCTCATCTGCTCCTGCATGTCTTCATTGCTGAGCCCTTGGGCTTGAAGAGCTGCGCTAAGTTGCTTTTCATGTTCTTTTTCCTCAATGTCGGAGCAGATAAGCCAGAGAGGTGAGAGGTGAGGGTCGGGAAATTTCATCCGGATATTGCCGGAGGAGAGATGTTTGGAAAATTTGTAAGCGTATTCGATGGCGGGTATTCTGTAGTTGCAGCCATCGGGTTGAATGGAATCGTGGCCGGTCAGCTCATTGATTTCAAAGCAGACTTTTTGCCCGACGCGCGCTGTGGAAGCCAGTTCATCAACGGTGACGGCGGGAAAGTGGCTTTCGAGTAGCATGTAAGCACCAATGGTCAGCATTGTTGTCGCCAGACAGGACAACAGAGCCCCGCCGAGCCAGCATAAACCGAACACAGCGTAGAAAGCCTGCCAGCACAGGCGAAGAACTTTCGGCTCTGCGGAGGGAAAGAACCTGTGGATGAGAGCGTTGATGCGTTCTTCAAGTTTTTGCTGCAAGTTGCTGAGTATTCGGGCAAGTTTCATCTGTTGCCATGCTACCTGATACTTGCAAACAAGGCAAGCAGAATCTTCGGAATCTTCTCCGTTGCAGGGTGTTCGATGCCAAAAGAAGTGTTAGGTATAACTCGGCGGGTTTTCTGCAGAAAATTGTCGGTAACGATGCCGAATACGGGCGTTTCCGATGCGTAGCGCGCATAATGTGCGCGCGTAAGCGCGTTCGCAATCAAAGAGTAGGGGAAGCAGCGGGAAATGGGGATGTATGGAGAGCGGTTGGTGTGCTCAAAAGGGAGAAAAAAGCTTTTGAGCCCTCCGGTTTGACGTGTGGAAAAGAAAAATGTACTTTTTTTTCATTTGTTGTAACTCTGGCACATTTCAATGCCTTGTAGGGTGATTTTTGGGGTGCTGAAAAAGAAAATGTGAAAATTTCTTCAAAATATGCTTGACGTGAGCAGGTGTTTCATGTATACTCTGCCCCGCACCCACTACGGGGCAGCTCGAAAGAACAAGCCGACGGTGAAAGTCACCGAGGCAGGCTCAGCCGGGCAAGGCAGTTTTCAATGCACGGACTTTCCGAGGCGTCGGGACCGCAGAGATGCGGAACCAATGGTAAACCTACCATGAGGGACGCCGGAGAGGCTAAAGAG
>JAZRBU010000017.1:0-46543 GCA_045635265.1 Akkermansia sp. | reverse complement strand
AAAATAGAGAGCCGCCACACTGCTGATTACCAGGGCAAACCAGAATGCGGGCCACTCCCACCGGACGGGCAGTTTCCCCTCAGAAAAACGCTTGCAGTTATACGCTGCCCCCAGAAATGCATAAGTAAGCCACGCAAAGATGAAAATGAAGAACACGTTCAGGAAAGGAGCTATCCCAACCATAGGAGAATTACTCTCATACATTGCTTCCGGCAAATCGGCGATGCAACAAAGCCAGAGTCCTAAACCTGAACTGCTAATCAAGCCCAGTACAAAACGGAGAAAAAAAGAAGAAATTAGAATGCATGCCTTTAAAATGTTTTTGCTCGTCATTATCACTCATCATGCGACGTTCTAATAAATAGACGCTCGCGGCGGGCATTTTGTTGAGCGTTTCCTGCATTTTTGTTGCCGATGGCGGGAAAACTGAGCTCCGGCTTCGAGTTCGGGCTTGCGCCCTCCTTTCTGGGGGCTTCTCTTCGATACGCCCACCCGGGACGCCGTGACGGGTCCGTCTTCGCGTAGCCCTTTCGGGCTCTTGCTTCGCCGTGACAGGCAAAAAGCCGAGGATTCGCTCGAAGTGGAGCCCTTGGTCTGCCGGGATTCCTTCCTAGGCTGACCCGCTTCGCGTAGCTCTTTCGGGCTCTCGCTGCGCCGCGACCGGCAAGGTAGCTTTTTGTAAGAAATTGGTACTGGCGAAAGTTCCTCATAACTTGCCATCTCGTGCATGTTGTGCTATAGTGTCTTTGTGAACGGTCGTCAGCGTCGCAAGCAAAAAAAATACCGGAGTCAGTTGTGGAAAGCCATACAGCATGGGCCTCTTAAGCTGGTTCGCAAGTTGCTGCGCTTTGTGAAAGCTGATGACGATATGATTCACAGTGCCATTGCAATCGGAGTAAGCGCTGAAATAGTGGACCTGCTGCAGAAAAGTTCCGGTATGCCGGAGGAAGAGCTGGCAAAATGTCGCCTATCGCAAGCACTGGAAGCGGACGATGCTGAGCAGGTGCAGCAATATCTGAATTCCGGAATGAGCCCGGATGTTGTGATGGATTCCTATGGGAATCGCCCATTGCACCGGGCGCGTTCGACGAGGATGGCTCGCTTGCTTCTGGAAGCCGGGGCTGATGTGAATGGGCTGGCTCGTTATGGGGAGACTCCGGTATTTTTTGCCCGCGGTGAGGTGTTGGAGACTCTGCTGGCCGCCGGAGCAGATGCCTCGATTATCGGCAAATATGGACAATCTGCACTGATGAATTATCACCCTGCAGAGGAAATACGCATGTTACTGGCGGCAGGGGCGAATCCGCATGCTGTTTGGGCCGGTGGTTATACCGCGCTGCACAGTGTGGTGGATGCTGAAAGTGTGGCCATACTTGTACAGCGTGGATTGGATGTGAATGCCCGGCTCAAATCCGGTGATACTCCGCTGTTCCGTCCACACAATCCCGATGTGGCTCGCGCCTTGCTGGATGCCGGGGCTGACCCGTGCGCGGTGAATAAGGCGGGCGCCACTCCACTGCATGAGTGCACTTGTTCGGAGACTGCCGAAATGCTCCTTGCAGCCGGGGCTCTTGTGAATGCAGAGGATGAGCAAGGACGCACACCGCTGGATTGGGCTTTAGCTCACCCGTACCAGCACAAGATTCAGAAACAGTACATAGCTACACTGATTCGCGCAGGCGGGAAAAGGGGCAGCGCTCAGCAGGGTTCTCATCGTTCTGCAGACGGATGAAGCGCTGCACCCCTCCAGCAAAAAGACTGACAAAAGGCATACCACATAGCTTGTGATTTTGAGTCGGCGATTCTTTGAGCTTAAGCGTGTATCTGTTACTTTTCCGTAGCAGAAATCTCACATTTCATTTCTATTTTGACGGCTTTGCATAGTGCCGTTATCCGATTTTTTTCGAAAAGCAAGAACTTCCCTAGCCCAACGCCATACGATGCGGACGGAATTGATGGATATACATACTGCGAATAGGACGCAGATATCATTGCTTTTGGTATGGGGCTCAGATTCAGCCAAGCAAAAACGCCACACCAGATAGATTAACGAAAAGAGCAACGTCACTATGGCAAGCAGAACATAACCCAGTGCGGGGCGTTGCGAAGAATCGTCGGAGTCCTTCTCTATGGTTGCGGAAGGCGGCGCTGCGGGCAGATGTCGGCGAATACACGACTCCCAACTGCGCACGTTTTCCACAAACAGGAATCCCACCGGCATCAGACTTACCCCGTTTTTGCCGTGGTGCTCATCATACTCCAGGATAATATCGCCACGACCGTTGCGGTGTTCTTTCACCTCCTTTATCATATCGAACGACAACGGAAATTGCCTGCAGGTTGGCTGACGCCGGAAGGTGGATGGACGCAGCACAAGTGCCCGCCGAGAGGTGAGTACGTATACGGTTTGTCGATCATTTTCACGCTCCCACCATGGGCTGATGATAAACCCGATACCGATGAGGTAAAAGGGAAGCAGCCCCAGAAACAGGAGCAGAATGGCAGGCTTTTCGATGATTTTCTCCAGTGTGATATGGTTGATAAACAGCATGCCGAGGATGCCGAACAGAAAACCATTCCACAAAGCGGCGAAGAACATACGGTAGGCATATCCCGGTTTCCACAGCGAAAGTGCGGGTTTACAGGCTAACAGCAACTCCTCGTTTGAATCGAGTTCCCGCTCCACCCGTTCACGGTCTTGCAATGAGAAATCTGTATCGTTCAATTTCATTTATCACTTACATCCTTTGCTTTGAGCTATATCAATTCATGCCTCTCTGTTCAAGCGTTGGCGGGCATTTTGTTGCGCGTTACCTGCATTTTTGTTGCAGATGGCGCAAAAGTAGGGCAAAAAGCCGAGGATTTGCTCGAAGTGGAGCCCTTGGTCTGCCGGGTGCGGGTCATGGTCTTGCGAGCCTGTCTGGGCGTAGATTAATCGAAGCCTGAGTGGCTTTTGTGCGATTTTAGTTGACTTCGACCGAAAGAGACGGATAAGGCACTTCTATATCACTCATTAACTCTAGCGTGCGGAAGTCGTAAGTCTTGGTGCGTGTACCTTCGTATTCACCTGTCTGGGGGTTAAACTGTTCGATGTGGAAGCTCAGCCACTTATTATCTCTAAGCTCAACAAATACGAACGGTTGTACAATGGGGAGGTTTTGCGCGCACGGGCGGTCAATAAGCTCCCACTCTCCGCTGACCTCGATAGTTTTGGTAGCGACTCGGCAGCTGCTGCCATCTGCCGCCACTTGTTTAATCTCTCCGGTGAGGGCATGAGCACCGCCTTGCCCCTTACTTTCCCACGCAAAATACACCACTCGGTGTTCGGCATCCCAGTTGAGGGATGTGGAGCGCTGTTTGTGCTCGGGAAAACAGGTATCGAAAAGAGCCTTATCATTATCCGTCAAATCACCCACTAAGGAGTTGAAATCGCGCCTTGTCCATTGCTTATACTCATGTTTCTCTACTCGGCGAGTCTCGGGGTTAAATTGAGGCATTATAACATAAAGAGTCTCTTCATCATAGTCAACAACCTGCACCAGATTGTTGATAAAGACAAAGGGAACCACCGCCCGGTATTCGCGTACCAGATAATTCCGCCGGATTTCCGGAGATACCTTAAAGCGTTCGCACCGAAGTTCCCGCATAGTAGTACCATCTTCCGAATATACCTTTATCCTCTCAACCAGCATGCGTCTGCCTGCCCTGTTTCTACACCAAGAAGAACCGTAGGAAACCAGATTTTCCGAATCCCAGCCTTCTGCTACAGCTTCGGCAGAGGAGCCGAAGTAGTGCTCGAACAGCGCGGCATCTTCGGGTGCAACATCGGAACAAAGCATAGTTTCGGCAAAGGCTCGTTCCCTCGCTTCGGCTCCGTAAATAAGCGGAGAAGCCAATGCCAACAAGGCAAGAACAGAACATACAAAAGGTCTCAGATTCATAGTATTTGGAAGATGGTATTTGTTACGGTGTCATGTTACCAGAATCCGGGAGGCTCTGCAAGCTGTTAGTTCGGAGCCGGGAGATAATTCTATGCAACTAAGCGCAAAAACGGGCTGCAAGGGGAGGATTTGCTCGAAGTGGAGCCCTTGGTCAGCCGGGTTGAGGAGAGGCTCGAATCATTAAAAAGCTTGCCGATTTCCGGGCTGGAAAAGGGGCAAAAGTATAGTCTTTTTATGGGTCAGGTTCATAACGCATTCATTATCAACACCACTTTTATTTGAGAGGGGTAAACTATATACTTTTATCCAATCCACTCACCATTAAGCCTTTGTAATAAAATAGGGGTTTATTGTATGCCTCGACCCCAGTCCTTTAGAGTCCCCGGGGAGTAATAAAGGGCAAAATCAGGGCGTTTTGAGCCTTTTAATATACATTCTTTTTAATAATCAATGACTCCGCAATTCGTTAAATATCAGCGTATAAACAGAAAAAGGCTGCATCCCCTCAATTTCAGGAATGCAGCCTTTGGCAATAGCCTTTGAGAAGGGTACGGCACTTTGTAACTGAATGATATTGTAGCCGTTACAAAGCACCTTTAATTTTACCCCCTTAACGCGCAGAAATCGAAAGTCCTTGCTTTTTATGAGTGTTTGCCGCCTTATATTTAATGTATTACGCGAAATAATAGCAAGTTATATCCCTAAGTTATCAAGATAAACAGCCTTTGAGAGGGGTACGGCACCCCGCTGTTTTGAACTCAAGAACGACGTTTTTCCACTCAAAAGTCAAGTCCTTTGCAAATATAGTTAACATGTTACGATACTATAGTCACAACTATAAGCTATCGTTCTGCATTTAAGATAGGTAGCTTTCTTCCATTGCTGCGTCTTTTACTAGTTTGGAAAATGTTTCTATTAATTTTATTACCGTATCGTGTAATTCTATATACCTTTTCTTATCAAACCCTTGCTCTTTGAGCATTTCACCATGCGCTACTTCATTACGATTTTTTACCAATGAACTGTCAATCAGCTTATAATCAACTTCAAACTTTGTTGTATCAATTCCTATCGTCTTTAAAATTTCAGCAAGCACTGAAGAAGTCAAGTTTGATTCAGTTTTTATTATATTTTGTGGCAATTTATGTATTGGTTTATCAAGAATATCAGAAAAATGAGTTAAATACTGTGTATGCAAGCTCACTTTTTCTGACTGCATCCATCTCAAGGCACTACCTTTAATTGCTACTGCTATGAAATTTAATCGCAGCTCTTTGTATAACTTATCTTGCGCAAAAACATGATTGAGATACAATTGCGCTATGTTTTTTATGCTTCCTTCCCAATGCGCATACAATAACGCTACAGAAGATCGCATTTTTAAAAAAAATGCCACACTTCCATCATTAGGTTGCATATACATCTGAGACCTTATTAGGGCAAGCTCTTGCTTTCGCCACGACAGCTCTTTGTCTATAGCATCGTTTAATTTTTCAATAGAAGATAAGCTTCTGCTCATAATGCAAATAATGTTTGCCCAAAACGAGATAATTCTATAAATCTCTGTACAGGTCTAACGCCTTGCTCAAGCATTTTCGCAAAATTATCTGATAAGTAAAACTGCTTTATCTTCTCATTTAGCCATTGTTCATTTTCGCCTCTTTCCATAGAGTCCATACGACAGTACACTCCAACGGCGATTCCTTGATATGCTGCTGATAAAAAACCGCCACGATAGCCATTATCGCTCCTTTTCTTAAAGATATTTTCCCCCTCAACATTGCGTAGCAACTCAAAGGTTCTGAAGAAATTACACTTAATTCTACTGTAGTCCAACGTCATAGTACACAGCTTTACTGTTTCCTCATCTAATAATGCTGATAAATCCATTGAACGAGATTTATCAGCAACATCACAATAAACTGCTACTAACAATCTAACTATAAGTTCCAATCTAAACTGTTCATCTGATTTCCTATCACTAATAGGGACACAGGCTTGAAAGGCCTCGCACTCATCCAGCTCCCTGATAAAATCATACAATTTTCTATTTGTCATTATCATCAGACAATTTCTTACCTCTTGTGAACTCAATCTTGTGCCTCCTGTATTTAATCTTTGAAACAGTTCGTATTTCGTCTTATCGTCACTTTCTTTTTTTACAATGATTATGTCGATCCGTGACCGTTTGAAATTTATTTTTTGTTCAGTGGTGAATGAGTATTCACGCCGGTCGCCAGTCCACATCATACCTTGGAACGAAGGCAGATAGTCGGTAGCTTGCAACACCGTTGGTGTCATAACCTCATCTTTTTCATTCTTTAAAATGCCCACAAATTCGAAAATCGTAGATAAGCGCTGAACTCCGTCTATAACATCCCATACGCCATCCTCTCGTTGGCTAACAAATACCGGAGGAATAGGAATATTGAGCATTATTGACTCAATAAGTCTTGTTTTCTGATATCCTGTCCATCTAAAAACTCTTTGAAATTCTGGATGAATATCAATTTCACCATCTTGGTATAAATTCAATAGCTCTCCAATGGACATTTGATACGCATCTCTGTATATCTTGCTTGACCTAAAATCAATCTCTTGTTGCAATGACATAATTTTATTAATATTAGTTTCTCGGTCCTAAAAAACGATCGCCGTTAAGATGAATCATATGGTCGGGCATTTCTGCAATCCAGACTTCTGTATCCCATGCGAGTTGGTCTGCAAATTTCTTGTACGTTTTCAAATCTAAGAAAGCGGTGACATATATGCGCCCTGCATGACTACCTTCTGTCATTTCTTGAATTTGCTTTACTCGAGCAGGAGTCATGGGACCAACAGATGTGACAGCCTCTACAAAATACAGCCAATTCTTATCAGGGGAATAGAGCATGACATCCGGCAATTTGTCGTGAATCGTCATTTCCACCCCTAATTGCGAAAGACGAGCAGCATCAAACACAAGGTCTTTTTCAATCGTATCACCAACATACAGACACTCGGCTCCCGGAGCAAATCTTGGAGCAAACTCTTCAATGATGGCTTTTTGAAGTTCATTGTGCTTACCGGGACTAAACGAAAAAGACGAACCATTAATAACAACGGGAGTTTTGGTGAACTTTCGCTTCGTATCGTATAAATCCATCAATCCTTGATGGATCTCTAGGAAAGCTTTTCGATTAGAGTTCCATTGGCGTTTGCCATACGAACGCACAAGTTCCAACATTTCATCAGTCAAACGATAACGATAATTGGGGCTATTGGTAGCCATTCCATTGTCCTCTATGAATGCAGCATTCCGAAAATGATGCATAGCTTGTTTGCGTATCGTTTCTCGAGAATTCTCCGCATATTTCACACCATAATGTTCATCTACAAACGTGATGATATCGTGGATTCTTTTCCAATTATTTTGAGCACACGACCATTTTGTGCCCGGCTTCAAATCAGCCATCGCCAAAAGAACCAGACAGCACATTTGATTGCGCTGCTTCTCAGGAACCTTCATCGATTCTAATAAGGAAGAAGCCTGTTCTAGATTATTGTTTTTAGTCATGATGCATTCAAAATACAAGAGTTGATAATTTTATCACATACGTTAACGGACTCCCAGTCAGACTCTGACCTCAACATTCTCCCCATTCTTTCTATTTCTTCAATAGGAGGAACAGGTATTTGATTCATCTCTGTTGAATTTACCTGAGTCGACCCATTAAGAATCCTATAATACTGATCATACACAGTACTATTAAACAGTACGTACAGGCCATATACCATGTCCTCGGAGAGAGTCTTGTGACTACATCCTATGAAATTAATTTTATTCTGCGTGCTGATATGCGTATAGTCCGGAAGTGTTGATGATAAGTAAACAGCACATTGCAATCTTCTCTTTTCTTCTTTGGATGTAAACCTCTTAACAAAGAGGTAGTTACAATTCTTCTGTTTCAAGGAATTCTGATTTGATACCAAATACTCACCAGACTTTCCTACAGGAAACTTCACACGGCCATGACGTAAATGCTGAGAATACAAAAGAGGCACAGCATCTGGGCTGTATTCATCCCTTAGAGCCCCTCTTGTCCTGAAATCGACAGTTAAGCCGGTCTTCATTCTTAATCCCAATTCTGGTAAGGTACAGGGCAATGCATTTAAGGTTCTCAAAATCTCTACATCATGTTCATTGGTAACCAAGTACACATATTTTTCCGCGCCACTCACAACAACGTTGTATGGAGCATCAAAAGATGTCATCGAAGAGAAATCCTTGTTTGAATTTGAGGTAGTAACGCATATGCAGTCAGGAGTCTTTTGTGATTTCTTTATTTTTACAATCATCGTCTCCTGAAGCACACTTTCAGAATCAAAGACTTTATCTCTGCTGACAAAGAGATGAATATGTGTCAACACTCCGGTGTTCAAAAGTTTCTCCCTGAACTTAGCAAAATATGCACCGGATACCCAAGATCTAGGAATAATGTACACGAGTTCACCATCATCACGGAGATTAAACATCCCCATTGAAGCAAAAAGGAAATATAAATTGGGTGCACCATAACAAACATCGGACATAGTCTTCGCTTCCGATGCCTCTTTCGGAATCTTCATGTATGGAGGATTTCCTATTACCAAATCATACTTCTGGGGCGCAAATTGGCAAAGCCTATCATTGTACTCTAAACTTTGGCTCAATATATAATTCTCCTCAATAATACGATAAGTTAAATCCTTACCGCAATGGATTCTCAACCATTCTAAGTTTTCTCGCAGGAGCGGTAACACATTTTCGTCAGTATCATAGCATGTAATTTCTATGCTCTTTACAGCCTTTTCAAAGGACAAACGCTGAACTAACGCCGCTGTAAGAATACCAGAACCTGCACCAGCGTCCAAAACGGTAATCCGCTCCTGCACGGGCACAACAAACAATGAAGCCATAAACGAAGCGGCCTCTTTGCTGGTAAAAAATTGGCCATAAGCTTTGCGAATTTCTTTAGGCATAGCAGATATATAAGCATCCGTCCTCGAAGCGACATGTTCGAGGAGCCCGTTCTTCAAACTCAGCAAATCAATTACCATAAAATTAGTTATAGTCTTATAGCGTCAGCGGCATTTTAGCAATTTCTTGCTCTACTTTCCAGAAAAAAATGGGCAAAACGCACCTTCAATATCAATACAATTTGTATGCCAGCACCCTAGTCCTTTTGAGTCCCTGCGAAGTGCAAAAGGTCGTTTTTGGGCGTGTACAAGCTTTTTATGAGTGGTATTATTTGTATATCAAGGACTTGTAATTTTATAGTTAAGTCATTGACATTTAAGAACAATTATTAAAAAAAATCCTCTAACGCATTGAGCGTTAGAGGATTACACATTTAGCTAGGGCCGGTGGGGTTCGAACCCACGACCAAAGGATTATGAGTCCTCTGCTCTAACCGCTGAGCTACAGCCCCGCACAGATGGTAAGGGATGGAGCAGGGGATTGCAAGAAGAAAATGAAGGTGTTTGCGTCATGAGGATAAATTTGCCGGGTGGGGGGGAATTGATAGGGATGGGTGAGTCTGCTTGAGGTTCGTTGGGCATTATGACTGATGCGGAGGTGATTCTGCCTCTATTTCCGTCAGTAAGCGGCGGGCATCATCGTATGTCGGGCTCATGGAAAGGCAGCGTTGCAGCCACTCGCGGGCCAGTTTCGGATTGCGGGGCATGCCGCGGCCTTCAAGACAGATGACGGCGTACCGGAACAGGGGATCGCTGTTGAGCGATTGCTCGGCCACCTCTCGGAGCACGCGCGCGCCATCCTGTGCCGACCATGGACAGAAGCTACCATAGTACAGGCTATCCAGGGCCAGCGCGTAGGCGCTTTCCATATTCCCCAGTTCATACGCCTTGTTATGGTAATAAAAGGCGCGTTCGCTGTTCTTTTTCATGCCGCACAGACCATAGCGGTAGATTTCTCCCAGATAATAGCATGCCGCAGCATCATGAAGCTCTGCTGCCTTGGTGTGCCATTGAATGGCTTCCCGTGCTTGCTCCTTGGTACTGCCTGACCAACGCAGATGCTCAGCATAGCAAACCATTGCTCGGGCGTGACCGCCCTCTGCCGCGCGTCGAAAATAGACGGCGCTTTCCTCGCCGTCCAGTTCACAGCCCAGCTCAAACTGTGCCTGCGTATCTCCTGCCTCTGCTCGCAGCCGCAGGGCAGCAAGCTCCTCTGCCGTCATGTCCGCTTCTTCTTCCTCTTCCATGGGGCACTTGGTAATATGGGATATGTCCTTGAGCAATTTTATTGTTTCTCTGTAGTATGAGAAATGTTTTGCCGTTATGCCTGCGACATGATGACCATGAACACGCCGAAAGCAAACATCAGCGCCCATACAACCGCCGATGAGAAGGTGATGCCCAGCGTGATGAGAATGGTGCGCAGCCAGCTCAGTTTGGCAAACAGCCGCCCCACGGCAAGTGGAGTGAAGATGGCCAAAAGGAGCAGGGCTAATTTGCCGTATACCAACCAGTCCGGTTGCTCCATGGGTGAAACACCACCTGCACAGAACTGAAGGCATATTCCGGACGGAATGAACAGTACGAAAATCAACAGGCTGCAGATGAGCGCGGACACCCCGGCACGCAGTAGGCTGCACCCGCTGCCGATGCGTCCCAGTACAAAGCCCGCCAAGCAGATGCAACTATAGGAAAGCGGCACCATGAGCAAGCCGAAAATCAGCAGAATGACCACAGTATTCATCAACGCAGACGGATTGTGAGCCAAAGGCGGGAGCATCATCATGACTCCGCATTATAACAGCGAAAAGAGAAACTGTAAAGCTCATCCTGCTTGCCCTCTCCTTTTCCTGCCGCGCCGGCAATAGCAAAGAAACGACCTGCAGACCGAAGTGCGGTTGCAGGTCGTGAAGTACCCTTTGAGAAGGGCCCGTCTTTGAGGACATAGCCCTCATCACTAAAAAACAAGAAACTCTTCAGCAGCCGTTTGAGAGATGGTCAGGAGGGTGTAAAGAGGGGGCAATTTTCCCTGATCGAGCAAATGAGATGTCACGTTTGCTGAGACCACATAGCTTCCAGGGCTGCTTCCAATTCATCATCTGCACCTGTTAAGAACTCACGAACTTTTTGCATAGCATCAACAAAAAGAACAATATTTATACGGTCATTGCCTGTGTAATACGACTTCCACTCGTTGTTGATAGGATATCGACACCCAAGAGAACCTTTATCCAACTCGTCTAAATCTATGCACACCTTGTTTAGAAGTTTCAAACTCTGCTGCGTTTCTTTTTTGTATCGCTGGTAAATTTTCTCAGAAAGCGTCTTTTCCCACATCGAGAACAACGCAGATTCAAATTTCTTACACAAAGGACTCAGAGAGTGATTTTGTAATACTTCATCAAGTTTTTTCGCACTCCACTTCTGTCCATATAATCTGCGAGCATCATACATCTTCCAAAGCTGCGCTTTCAATGACAGCTCTATATAGTGACGATACAAGAAAATCATCGGGAATACACCTGAATCAATAGGAATAGTGTCGTTCCCGTGGCTCAACATATTCGTTGCGATATGATGAGCAGCCTGATAAAATCCTTCTATATGGTTGTACCAAGTGGGCAGTCCCCATGATAAAACTGCGTTGTATTTGTAATCTCCACCTTCGTAAAAAGGAGTGTTTTGTTTTGTATTACTCATTACAGCTTATTGTTTTGGGGATTACTATATGCTTTCGCTATGTCAATACAGGCTTTTGAAAACATTTTAAACTCTTCAGATTTGAAGAAATCGGTGCTATCTTTCCCATTTGTCATTATGGGTTGAGTATACAGCTTCTCCACAGTATCCATCAATAACGTGCATTTATTACTATCCTTTTCTCCATCAAGTTGATCCAAATAAGAAGTTAGAGTGGCTGCTACTGCTTCTTTAAAGGCATATTCTTCTAGCAAATGTCTCTCTTTTTTGTATTGCGCTAAGATAAACCATAACAGCACAACAGCAGGCGAGGTTTTGGCTACATTGACAATTAAGTTTGCAAAAATGATAATGCCTGTATCAGAAAGTTGAGTGCCTTCTGCAAGATTCGTGTGTAAATGAGTGAACACATACCATATCCACCCTCCTAAAACAATGATTCCCAAGAAGCAAAGTATGCCCCATACAAATACGGACCACCAAATTGTTCTCTTTCGTTTGTTGAAGCTATGAGTCAACGTTCCATCGTTAATAAAATGCATCATCTTTCTCACTTCGTCGGCATGTGATGATACCTGCTCGAAATCAGATGAAATTTGTGTTATCTTCGATTTTGCTTCTTCGGTAAAATCGGCCACGGATTTTTTGCCCGCTGCAATATTGTTGATGTTAGTAGAAATTTGATTGTTTACAATACTCTGGGAACTTTCCAGGCTGTCTATAATCTTTTTAGTCTTGTTATCTGATTCTGTTATTGATTTTTCAAGTCTTGCGGTATTACTTTCAATATTCCGAATGTTATTTAAGATGGTGGTTGATTCGGATTGATTTATTCTTAATGTCGCTAGTTCCTGTCGTTTTGTGCTAATAAGTTTTTCTATCTCTGTTTTTTTATTGTCCAACACCTCAATCATCTCGTCTACCTTATCTTCTCTAGCTTTTGCGTGATTCAAAAAAAGGGTGAGTTGTTTTTCTAGTGCTAGAATAGATTTATTAATTGTGGCCTTAGGTCTTTTGTCGATGTGCCAAATTCCACAATGCATTTCAAAATAAACAAGCGATTTTACAGATTGAACTGCAGCTTCGTATGATGCATTGAGGAAATATGCCCTTATGTTGGTCACGATATTAATCAATGTAATGTTGCCGTAGGTAGGTAAAGGAATGTTATCACATGGAACAACTTTCCAATTTCCCTTTTCTAAGAGCTCGTATAACAAATTAACAGCATGGTCTGCCTCTGACAGAAGTTCTGCGAGCGTGTAGTCTCCTAAGGTAACAGAGCCTACTGTATTTGTATCGGTTTCTTTGTACTTCTTCTGGAAAGGAGTGTCAAAATCCGCTTTTTGATACTCTACTATGGCATCTAAAATTCTTTGTCGTTGCGCTGAATTCATATTAAAAGATAGTAGTGGTGTTATCGTTGAGGGGGCGTCCTTGTTTTTGTCCTTTTAGTTGTGACGACTCAATATCTTGTGCAATAGGATGTGCAGATTGCAACCTCTTTTCAAGGAATGTAGCTCTCCCTGTTTGGAAATGTAGTCCCATGAGTCAACGTATTCGCTGACAGGAACGGCCGGAGGAACAGCTGAAATGAAGTTGAGAAAATCTGTCGGGGTGTCCCTATACAGCTCATCGAATTGGTCGGAGAGTTTCAGCTTTTCCCTTGTTGTACAATCTTTCTCAATATCATACAAAACGTGTTCCAAGTTGCGCGAGCAATAGTATGCCTCGTAGGGGATGCTTTTGTATGTAGTTCCCATGGTGGCGAGGAGGAGCATGTTTTTACTCTTGGTTGCATTACGTTTCCTTACATCGTCTTTAGCCGGAGCTGTGATACTTGTAGTCGTGTATTGAAATCCACTTGCTGAATAATCTTCCAAAATGGCAGATTCCGGAACAAACGCGCCATCTGTATCCATCAGATGAACAACCTGCAACAAATCCTTAGGTTGCAGACGATAGGAGGTTACAAACTTTCTTACCAAGTCATTGACCATTGTCTTTACGCTGGTTGCTCCACGTCTCTCCTGCGTTGTCACATCAGCCCCGACCACATGGAAGCGAATTTTCTCATTGCTGAGCAACTTGGCAAGTACTCCCTCCAGAGCAGCGGCATCCGACTGTCCCTCCACTATGAACAATAAAACCTTTCTTGCAGCCATGGCTCTTAATCTCTTGGAATTGTCTTACGAATAGCGCGAGCAATTTCCGTTTTATTGGTTTCTTCATACAGTTCGAGTTCCTGACCTCCGATAAAGATAGACCGAAGATATACATCTCGCAAGTTATTACTTGCTTTGATATTCTTCATGCGAATAAATCGCTGATTCGGCTCCACCGTGGTAAACACCACGCTGCGCTTATCGAGCATTTCCAGAGGATGCAAGTTGTGTGCAGTGAAGATAAGTTGTCCTTGGGCATTTTCCTCCCATACAGAAAGAAGCTCACCCAGAAGATATTCAAAAATGCTGGCATCAAGCTCATCCACAATCAAGCAGGAACCCGGAGTGTTGGAGACGATAATCCAATACAGCAAAATCGAGATAATCTTTTTAATGCCATCAGACTCGAACTTCAGCGGTATCTCCACACTTTGTCGGGAAGCCAAAAGCTCCATGCGCATCTGTTCTTCATTAAGCGCACTCAGTTCAAGCCCTAGTTCCCGAACCTGCAATTCGAAGCCGGGAATAATCTTGCACATCACTTGATTCATGTGCGCAAGGGATTGTTTGAACTCCTGATATATGGGAAGCGGCAACGTTGACGGTGCGTTCAGATTAATCAGGCAGGTTCCCACAGCGGAACAATCGCAGTTTGAATCTGTGTGGGAAATAGGTATGGGCTGTAAGTTAACGTTAACCAAGCCAGATTTACTGTGGCCGATGACGAAAAGATTCCGTTCCGCATAGCAACGTACCGCACGAAGAGCCTCGCTACCTTCCGTCCCCAGCTTCATCAACAAGGGATACAGCCTTTGGTTGAAAATATATGAGGTGCGCTCCTGATATGCCAATACCTTATTGATGACCAAATCTTGTCTGGAGCTGTTGCCTAAGACTTTACTGAAAGATGCATTAGGTACAAACTCTGCAACTGTCGGTAATTCCGGTTCTGTAAACTCAGCAACGGTGTTGGTTCGAGCTTTGGGGGCATTTGCCTTGATGGTAAAGCTCTCTTTCTTGACTCTCGCCCCATCAGCATCATTGCCAATAGTAACCGCATATTGTGCAAAGATGTTGGAATTGTCGCGTTCTATGCTGAATAGAATGGAAACCGAAGCTTCCTTTTCCCCACACGTAATCAATGAAGCAGTGTCTGACTCCAATGGTAAGCCGCAAATAAGTCGTTGCAGCAAAATGAAAGCATTGACTACGGATGTCTTGCCTGAACCATTCTGGCCATAAATGCCCAGCAGCTCTCCTTTTTCTGGCGCATAGCCAGGGAGCCGATTCGGCATGTCTATTTTCCCATGCCTGACATTTTTTATATTGGTAATCTCAAACGAGCATATACGCACCACGGTTTTCATAACGCGATTATTGTACCAGGAAATGTCGTTTTGTCAACAATAGCGGAGCAAAAAGGTATAAAAAATACCTTTATTTGTTTTATTCGTGCTTAATGAGGCTATTTGGTTCCTCGTTATAAAGTGCGGGTATGTCACGTTTCTGCTGTAGAAAACGGAGGTGCCCTTGGCATAAGAGATGGCAAAAATACGCAATATCTTCTCCCGCTACGGTCCCTTCAACAATTCTACATGTTGACCATATCATTCCATGGTCTCAAGGAGGTGAGACCGTTATCGATAATTTGTAAACATTCTGTTCTGATTGCAATTTAGGAAAAGGCGCCCTACTTCTTTGAATCAGTAGTAATTGGGCTTGCCCCAATCAAGGCGCTGCCGCATCCCTAGTCTTTTGCAGTCCTAGAGCGCGTAGGAAGCATGGTTTCAGAGCAAAATGGTAGGCTAAAACAGGCGCATACCGATTCTGTACAGGGTTGTTAAGTCGTTGATTGTTACTAAAAAACCGGCTCTTCTGCAATAATTGTGGAATGAGCGCCGCAAGGAAGAGAAGAAGACGGAGAAAAGTATTAGCAAAGAGCAGAAAAACATTGAGCATGGAGGAGAAAACTCCTACCATGCCCAGTGTTGTGTTCTTGAAGTACTTGAAGATTACAGGAGAGGGCGTGGATAGTCAAGGCAAATTTGCTTATGCCACGTGTGACGAAGTGGAGGCACCTATATGTCCTCGCTGTGGTAGCCATAAGCTTTACGCGCATGGTTACTACCACCGTAATGTAAAAGTCATAGGGCGGGATGAGGCAAGTAAGCGACTCAGGATTAAGCTGAAACGATACAAATGCCGGAGCTGCGGCATAAGCTTTTCACAATCCTGTAACCGCATAGGCATAGGGAAATGGCAGAGGCGCAATGCCAGGCTCAATGATACACTCTCACGCGAATGTGCCGACGGAGTAAGCAATAAGAAAATAGCGCAGAAGTATCAAATCAGCACCAGTACCGTAGAACGTCAGCTACACAGAAATCATGAAGAGCTTCTTCGCGAGCAGCTGCAGTACCCATGTCCTCTGGTGATGGGAATAGATGAACCCAGTATTCACAGGGGCCGAACAAAGGGGCATAAATTTGCTGTTACGCTGGCAGATTTACGCCACCATCGCGTTTATGAAGTCTTTGAGGGTAAGAATAGTAAGGTGTTGGAAGCAAATCTGAGGCGACTAAAGGGAAGAGAACAGGTGAAAGTCATCTGCATGGATTTAAGCTCGCCCTTTCGCAGCATTGTGCCGCGCCTTTTTCCCCGCGCTAAGATAGTGGCCGATAGATTTCATGTAATACGGCTCATTATTGATACGTTCCATGAGTTCTGCAAGGCTGCCGATCCTGAGATAAAATGGAAGAGAGGCATTATCTGTGCCCTGCGTACAAAAGGTGCGAATTTGAGACCTACGCAGAGGCTGCTGCTGGAAAAAGAATTCAGCCGGCATCCGGCTATTGAGACCGCCTACGACTTCAAGGAAGAGTTGTGTACCTTATTGAGTATGAAGGAGAGGAAACGTATCAATTGTATACCCTTACTCGAAAGACTCAAAGAAATGGTGTGGCAGATGCTTCACGATGCGCCTGAGATATTTAAGAAGCTGGGACGCACCATACGTCAATGGTTTGAACCTATCATCCGCATGTGGCGCTTCACAAAGAGCAACGGAATCACAGAAGGCTTCCATAGAAAAATGAAATTAATTCAACGCCGAGCCTATGGCTATCGTAACTTTCAAAATTACCGTTTAAGAGTGTTAATTGAATGTGGGCACATTGTGATATGAAAATTCAAATTCCACATTGTTTGGGCTTGACCCATAAATTGGGCTTGACCCGCTTGACCCCTCTGTTTAGCTTACTTAAAATGGTGGGCATGGCGCACTAGATATTTGATAGCCAAGTGCGGGAGGCATTCTATCCATACGCCTCGTAATACATGTACTCGTCATACTACCATTGCAGATCCGCCCAGAATTGCCTCCACCCACCTTGATAAGTATATCTCTGTTTTCATATTTTGATTACCTTGTTGCTTTACCATACTAATGCACCCCATGAAGAAGTCAAATGGAAGAACGATGGGCAACCCGAACAGAATGACTTGTACTAAGCATACAAGGCTCACAGATACTTTAAAGCCAACTTTCCGACTGTTGTCGAAAAGTTGGCCAAATACACGGGAAGGGATTTGAACCCCTGACCAACTGTGTGTAAGACAGCCGCTCTACCACTGAGCTACCCGTGCATGAGGTGGCGGAAGTTTAACAGAGCTTTGCCGGTTTGGCAAGGATTATTTTGCGAAAATGTGAAAAAATGTGAGGAAAGGGGTGGAAACGGTGCATTTTATTGAGGGCGCAGGCCGTTGCGGAGGAGGCCGAGGAGGGCGACGGTGCGGGCCCAGTTTTCCGGGTGGTCATCTGTCTCCGGGAAGAGGCGGCCTTCCGGGATGCGGGCGTAGCGCTCTGCGGCGGCGGAGTGCGAGAGCTCGCGAAGGCCGACGGAGAAGAGGGCGCCGAGGTTGAGGAATTCTCGGGCGAGCTCATGTGGGCCGTTCCATGCGTGCAGGAGGACACGGGGGAGGGTGCGGTTGCGCTCGCGCTCACGGAGGATGTTCAATAGCTCACTCCAGGCGCGTACGCCGTGGAGGTGGATGATGCGGTCGTGCCGGAAAGCGGCACCGAGGTGGATGTGCAGCAGGAGTCGCTGGGCTTCCAGCGTGTCGGCGTGTTTCGGCGAGGCATCCAGTCCGCTTTCGCCCACGCCGGCGTTGGGGTAGCGGGTGAGCCAGTCGTCCAGGTCAAAGGCAAGCTCGGCGGGGTCTGATTCTGTTGCGTGCCAGGGGTGGATGCCGAAGCAGGGGGTCATGCCCGGTGTGGCGGCAATGCGCTCCCAGTCTGCGCGGGTGACGGCGCAGAGGTAGCCCCCGTTGGGGGAGGGGTGGTGGGTGTGGTAATCTTTCATGCGATGGTGAAGGGTGGAGATGCTGCCGGTGGGGGGCTCAGTGTAGGAAGTTGTTTTTGCGGAAGCTGTAGAATGGCTGTGCCCGTCCGGGTGCTTCTGTGCCCAGGATGACGTGGTCAAAGAGGGGGATGTGCATGAGCTCTCCGCATTGGGCGATGGTTTTGGTGAGCTCCACATCTGCCTGGCTGGGGGAGGGGTCGCCGCTGGGGTGGTTGTGTACCATGATAAAGCAGGCGGCGTTGCAGATGATGGCCGGGCGGAAGATGGAGCGGGGGTTAGCGGGGACGGAGGTGAGGGTGCCGCGGGCAATAAGGATGCGGCGGATGAGTTGTTTGCGGCTGTCGAGCAGGAGGAGGACGAGGTTTTCCTCTGTCTCATAGCGCAGATCGCCGATGAGGTAGTCATACACGGTGCGGGGGCTGCGCATTTCTGCGCGTTCCATGTTCTCGCGGACGGCGCGCTGGCCCAGCTCGAACGCTGCGGCCAGGGTGGTGGCCTTGGCGGGGCCTATGCCTTTGCAGCATTCCATGATTTCCCGGGCATCCATGGCACCGAGGTTGGCGAGAGAGCCGGCGGCTTTCTTGATGCGGGCAGAGAGCTCCAGTACTGGGCAGCCCTGCAGCCCGGTATGGAGGAAGAGGGCGATGAGTTCCTCATCACTGAGGGCGCTGCGGCCGTGGCGCAGCATCTTCTCACGGGGCATGAGCTGTTCTTCCGGGGGTGAGGAATCGGGATTCATGGGAGGGAAAAGGTGCGAAGAATGAGAGGTGATTGACTTGGGGTATTGTAGCGTAGGGGGCTGTGGGTGCAAGCTTTTTTTGAAAAATTGGGTGGAAAAGCGCGGTTTTTGTTCATTATTGGCTTGCTATGTGGCTGTTGAGCGTGTAGAATGAGCGCGACCGCGTGTCGCGTGGTGGTGCAGTGTGCCCACGGCGCGCAGTGAGTTACCGAGGAAAACGAGGGCCGGTTCCGGTTTTCTGAGGTGCAGCGAGGAGCCGGCGACAAGAAGAAAGAAAAATAATGAGTATACATTCCGTTACGTGCGCTGTTGGCGCCAATCCCATCACGATCGAGACCGGTAAACTTGCCCGCCTGGCTGATGGAGCTGTTACTGTCCGTTGTGGTGATACCGTGGTGCTCGTCACCGTTGTGAGTGCCACCAAGATTAAGGAGGGCCAGACCTTCTTCCCGCTGTCCGTGGAGTACAAGGAGAAGGCCGCTGCTGCGGGTATGTTCCCCGGCGGTTATTTCAAGCGCGAAGGTCGCCCCACTGAGAAGGAAATTCTGACCTGCCGCATGACGGACCGCCCTCTGCGTCCCATGTTCCCCAAGGGTTACTTCTACGATACGCAGGTTATCTCTCTGCTGTTGGCTGCCGACGGCGAGAACGAGCCGGACATTCTGAGCATCAACGGTGCTTCCGCCGCCTGTGTGATTTCCGACCTTCCCTTTGCTGAGCCCGTGGGCGCCGTGCGCGTGGGCCGTATCAACGGTGAGTTCGTTATCAATCCGACCAACTCTCAGCGTCTGGAGTCCGATTTGGATCTGGTGTATGCCGGCTCTAAAGACCAGGTTATCATGATTGAGGGTTCTGCCAACGAGCTGCCCGAAGAAGATTTCATCGCCGCTCTGCGCTATGCTCAGGAGAATGTGGCTCAGATTTGCGCTGCTCAGGAAGAGCTGCGCGGTATCTGCGGCAAGCCCACGCGTGAGTACGAGCTGACGCTGGCCAAGCCTGAGCTGCTGGAAATCGGCTATCAGGTGGCCGGTGATCGTATTGAGGATGCTATCTACGCTCCGAACAAGATTCAGCGCCAGAAACAGGTGGGCGCCCTGCGCGATGAGGTGGAGGCCGCCATCAAGGCTGCTTACCCCGAGTCCACGGACTTCGACGTGGAGCAGGTGTTCGAGTACATCCAGAAGAAGGCTTTCCGTATCTCTATCATGGAGCATGACAAGCGCGCCGATGGCCGCGCTATCAAGCAGCTTCGCCCGCTGACGGCAGAGGTGAACGTGCTGCCGCCCGTGGTGCACGGTTCCTCCATCTTCGCCCGCGGTGAGACCAAGTCCCTGTGCCTTGCCACGCTGGCTCCCATGGAAGAGAAGCAGTATCTGGATAACTACACCGGTTCTGTGGATGAGAAGCGCTTCATCCTGCACTACAACTTCCCGCCCTTCACCGTGGGTGAGACCGGCCGTTTCGGCGGTCAGAATCGCCGTGAGATTGGTCACGGTGCTCTGGCAGAGCGCTCTATCGCTCCCGTGATTCCGGATGAGAACGACTTCCCCTACGCCATCCGCGTCTCCTCTGAGATTATGGAGTCCAACGGTTCCACGTCCATGGCTTCCGTCTGCGCCGGCTCCCTGTCTCTGCTGGCTGCCGGTGTGCCGCTGAAGCGCCCCGTTTCCGGTATCTCCGTGGGTCTGGTGACCGAGTTTGAGAACGAGGGCGACCGCGAGCCTAAGCGCTACAAGACCCTGCTGGACATCATCGGTTCTGAGGACTTCTACGGCGACATGGACTTCAAGCTCTGCGGCTCTGAAGTGGGTGTGACCGGCTACCAGCTGGACCTGAAGCTGCCCGGCATTCCGCTGTACATTCTGGAGGAAGCCATCCATGTAGCCCGCAAGGGCCGTCTGGACGTGCTGGATACCATGAATGCCTGCATCTCCGCTCCGCAGTCCATGAGCCCGAATGCCCCGCGTATTGAGTCCACCAGCATCCCGCAGGATCGCATTGGTGAGCTCATCGGCCCCGGCGGCAAGAACATCAAGGCTCTGCAGGCTGAGACCGGTACGGACATCAACATCGAAGAGGACGGTACGGTGCGCATCTACGGCAGCCGTCAGGAGGGTGTGGAACGCGCACTCTACCTCATCGACCGCATGTTCAAGGAAATCGAGGTGGGTGAAACCTACGAGGGTAAGATTGTCTCCACCAAGGAGTTCGGTGCCTTCATGGAAGTGCTGCCCGGCAAGGACGGCCTCATTCACATCTCCGAGCTGGCCGAGGGTCGCACGCAGAAGACTGAGGACGTGGTGAAGGTGGGCGATATCGTGACCGCCAAGTGCATCGGTATCGATGACAAGGGCCGCGTCAAGATGTCCATGCGCGCCGCTGCCCGTGACCGCAAGGCCAAGGAGGCTGCTGCCAAGGAAGAGGCCTGATAGGGGTCTTCCGTAAGATGATTTAGTCAGCCCCGTTCCGGTAAAAATAGCCGGAACGGGGCTTTTTCTGTGTCGGTGAGAAGAAAAAATGAAAAAAAAGGTGGAAGAGTGCTTTTTTTGATTGCCAAAGGAAGCATTCTGGTATAGATATATTAGCGTACATCTGCAAAATTTACTTACACCATGTGGAAATATATCATCATTGGCGCCGGCGTGCTCTTCTTGGGCGCATCTTTCTTTTTCTATAAGGCCAACACTGCCATGACAGCCCCCGAGGGTGAGGTGGCGACCATTCAGTCCCGCTTTGCACAGGCTGTGAAGAAGAGTCAGGAAGCGGAGCTTGACCTTGCCATCAAGAGATATGCCGAGCTGCGCACGGAGTTCTTCAAGCTGCAGAAGCAGCGTTATGAGGAGCATAAGGCTGAGATTGAAACCGAAGACGCCGCCGTGGTGGAAGCCGTGAACAAGCATCGTTCAGACCTTGAGACCGCCAAGAATGAGCTTGCCCGTCTTCGTGAGGAGTTCAAGAACTTTACTCAGCAGGTGACCGCCGCCGTAGAAGGCGAGGACGGTGCCGGCTATGCAGAAAGTGATGTGGAAGCCGCTGAGCAGATGGGCGCCAAGATTGCTGAGCTCGTGAGCGCTAACAATGCTCTGGAAGCTGCAGTATCCGCAGAGAAAGCCACAGTGGCACAGCTGGGTGCAGAGAGTGATCGCACTCTGGCCGCTACCGCTGCCGCCAAGAAGCTCAATTCCGACCGCATGGCCCGTATCTCTCCCGCTGAGCTGGAGTGCTCCGTTGTGACGGCAGACCCCAACTGGGATTATGTGACCATCAATGCCGGTATTAACAAGGGTGTGGTGATTGGTTCCCGCCTGGCTGTTATGCGCGGTGACCGCAAGATTTGCGAGCTCAACGTCACTACCGTGGAGAGTGATCGCTCCAGCGCTGAAGTGGTGTACAGCACCATTCGTCCCGGTGACAGCGTGAAGCCCGGTGACCGCATCATTTCCGTCCGCAATAAGTAATTTTAACCTTCTCTCTCTCAGAATATGAAAGTCTCTCAACTCGTTATTTCCCTTCTCGTGCTGCTGATGGGTGCCGGCTTGGCCATGTACTCGGCGGACCAGCAGAAAGTCATGGATGTGCTTGTAGCTACCCATGGCGGTGGTCCGCAGGTGACGGATGCAGATGCAACCGGTCTGCGCAAGCTTAACTCTGAGCTGGAAGCCCAGGCTGCCCGTATCTCCGGCGAGCGTGCCGCTGCTATTGAGGCAACGGAAGGTGCCCGTGTGGAAATGCGTGATGCCCGCGACAAGCGCAATGATGCTGAGGCTAAGCTGGCTGCCGATAAGGCAGAATGCGATGACCTGAAGGTGCAGGTAGATGCCGCTACCAAGACCGCTGTTCAGCTGCGTGATACTTACAACGCCGCCCTGGAGAAGCTCAAGGCTGATGGTGCTTTGGATGCCGATACGACGGACCTGGCCGCCCTTGTGGATGCCGTGAAGGCTGTTGTGGACCGTGAAAATGAGCGCAAGAAGGCTCTGGAGACTGAGATGGAGGAGCAGACGGTGCTCCGCAAGGCAGCCCAGGAAAAGCTTGCCAAGGAGAAGTTGGAGCTCGCCCGTATCAACGGTATTAACGATAAGTTCTTCAAGGATTACATGAAGAATGATGACGAGTTCCCGCTGATGGTGGTGGATATGCGCTGGCGCTTTGTGGCTTTCCATGCCGGCAAGGACAGCGGTCTTATTGCCGGTGATTCCACTCCGCTGCTGGTGAAGCGTGGCCCGATTGAAGTGGTGAAACTGCGCATCGTCAGCATCAAGGATGGTCTGGTGGTGGCAGAGTTTGACCCCGCTACGCTGGCTCCCGGCGTGCGTCCTGAGGTGGGTGACCTCGTGTTCCGCCAGAAGCCGCTGGGCAGCTGATGCTGCACCGCGCGCAGGCGCGCAGAAAATCTTGCCGCCTGTCCGGAGGCTCCGGGCGGGCGGCTTTTCTGTCCTATCTTTCAACAGAATAACCGTTTCTTTCGTCTTAACATACACATGAAAACCCCATTCGTACTTCTGATTTCGTTTGCTGCACTGACTCTGGTATCCTGTGAGCTGCCCATGGATGATGTGCCGCCGAATACGCACCCTGTGGTGGGCCCGGAAGGCACCACCCGCGCAGTAAAGCCTTGGAGCCAGCCCACGAAGCAGGAGGGCGATGCTACGCTCGGCCCGCTCAGTGACATGAACCGCCGCTAAGCCGGCGGGATGACCTATGACCCGGGCTCAGCGAGCAGCTGTGGTGCTCAGGGAGCTTGCCGCGGGGATTCCCCGACCGGAGGTGCCCCTGAAGCACCATGATGCCTACACCCTGCTGGTGGCAGTCATGCTGTCTGCACGGTGTACGGATGCCCGTGTCAATTTGATTACGCCTGCGCTGTTTGCGGAGGCGGACACCCCGGAAGCCATGGCACAGATGCCCGTTTCACGGGTGCGGGAGTTGATAGCCACCTGCGGCATGTGTGATACGAAGGCACAGCGGCTGGTAGAGATGTCCCGCTTGCTGCTGGAGCGGCATGGGGGACAGGTGCCCGGCAGTTTTGAGGAGCTTGAGGCACTCCCGGGCGTGGGGCACAAGACTGCTTCCGTGGTGATGCATCAGGCCTTCGGGCATCCGGCCTTTCCGGTGGATACGCATGTGTTCCGCCTGGCTCGGCGTTGGAAGCTCAGCCGCGGTACCACCGTGGAAAAGGTGGAAGATGATTTGAAAAAGATATTTCCGCAGGATACCTGGGGAGACCTCCATCTGCGCATGGTGCTCTGGGGGCGTCAGTTCTGCCCGGCTCGCGGGTGCCGTCCGCCGTGCCCCGTGTGCGAGGCCCTGGGGGTAGGAAAATAAGGGCATAATACGCGCCCTTGCGAAAAATGCCGCCTGTTACGGCCGCGGAAGTGAAGCATTGGCAATGGCGCGGGCAGAAGCCGGGGCAAGTTTTGATTCATGCAGGTCTGCCAGCCAGGCAGCGGCATGGGGGTAACGCTCATCCGGAATGGGAGAGCAGGCGCGGTCGATGGTGCGCAGCAGCCCGGGGGCGTAGAGAGCCAGCAGGTTCGGGTTAGAGGCCAGCGGAGGTGCCGTATCGTAGATTTCTCTCTGGTTGCACCCCGGCAGGCAGGTGCCGGTGAGCACATAGTAGAAGGTGGCGCCCAGTGCATACAAATCACTCCAAGGGCCCTGCTTGCCGTCTTCACGCAGCTGCTCCGGCGGGGTGAAGCCGTGGGACTCAATGAAGTTGGGCACCAAGTCGCCGTAGGATTCTCTGGCGGCTCCGAAATCGATGATGACGGGCAGACCCTGTCTGGAAATCAGCACGTTGTCCGGTTTGATATCCCGGTGCAGCAGGCGCTTATCGTGCATGAACGCCAGGGCATCCAGCAGTCTCACCATCAGCCCCAGCAGAGCATCCTGCGGTATGTGTAGCCCGCAGCGGGCATAATCTCCCGCCAGATCGCCGAGCGAAAGCCCGTCGATGTAATCCGTGACGTAATAGGCGGTGTTGTGTTCCTCAAAGTAAGAGAAAACCTTGGCAATGTAGGGGTGGTCCAGCGTGGCCAGAAGTCGGGCTTCGCGCAGGAAGTTGGCTCGGGCCCAGTCGTAGCCTTCCGTGCCGGTATCCGGGTTGTGCAGCGCCACATCAAGCGTGCCGGATTGACGGTAGCAGATAGAATCCGGGAAACTCTCCTTAATGACCACCCTGCGGGCAAGGTAATCTTCTTCCGCCAGATAGGTGATGCCGAATCCCCCAGCTCCCAAGGGGCGAAGGATGCGGTACCCGTGCAGCATGGTGCCCGCCGGTAGTTCTTTTGGGGCAACATCACAATCAATATCTTCAGCACCGGTGATAGGAGCATCCTGCTCGATTCCGGCCAGGATATCATCCGCAAATGAGGCTGCGGCCGGAGCATCCGAATGGTCTGGTGTGGTCTGCATGGCGGTTCTGTCTGAATCATACCACCCGAACGCTTGCCAACGCAAGAGAATTTTTGCCCCGTAGACCGTCGCCGGGGGCTGTAAAGCGAGATAATACTTGATTTACAGGGAAAAATAAGGTAGGCTCTGGGGCATGTTCGTAGACAACATCCGAATTTTTGCCCGTGCGGGTAAGGGAGGAAACGGCCTGGCCAGTTTCCGCCGTGAGAAGTTCATTCCTAGGGGTGGCCCAGATGGCGGTGACGGCGGTGACGGCGGCAGCGTGATTCTGGAAGTCAGCACGGGGGTGAATGACCTGCGCTCGTATTTCTATGACCCCAAGCTGCTGGCAACCGATGGCATGCCCGGCATGCATGCCCGCAAGCACGGCAGGGACGGCAAGACTGTTATCGGCAAAGTGCCGCCCGGCACTATTGTATACCGCAGTAATGCCGCTACCATGCAGGAAGCCACATGGCTGGAGCGTGAGGGCGACGGCATAGAGCTGGAGCAGATAGCCGACCTTACTGAACCGGGTGAGCGTTTTGTGCTCTGCCAGGGTGGTAAGGGCGGACGCGGTAACTGGCATTTCCGCTCGGCCACCAACCAGGCCCCCATTGAGTTTGAATACGGCACGGAGGCAGAGTCCGGCGTGTTCTTCTTTGAGTTGCGCCGCATTGCGGATGCCGGGCTGGTGGGGTATCCGAACGCCGGCAAAAGCACCCTGCTGACTGCCATTTCCAATGCCACGCCGAAGGTTGCCAGCTATCCTTTCACCACGCTGCAGCCCATTGTGGGTGTGGTGGAGTTTGAGGATTACAGCCGCTGCGTGGTGGCAGATATCCCCGGTATCATTGAGGGAGCATCCAACAACCGCGGTCTGGGGCATGAGTTCCTGCGCCACATCATGCGCTGCCATGTTCTGCTCTTTGTGGTGGATATGACCGGGCTGGAGCATGACCCCGTGGAGGCTATTCAGACCCTGCGCAAGGAAATCAAGCTGTACTCAGAGGAGCTGGCTGCCCGCCCGTGGGTGATATTGGCCAACAAGATGGATGAGGAAGCCTCTGCTGAGAATCTGGCAGCGCTGCAGCAGCGTTTCCCGAAGGTGGAAATCATCCCGATTGCCGCCGCAACGGGGCAGGGTATACCGGAGTTTAAGGAGCGCCTCAAGAGCATACTTCAGGAGGTCTGATTCCGTGGTTGTTGCGCTGCTGTCCGATATTCATGCCAACCTGGAGGCATTGCAGGCCGTGCTGGCCGATATGTCTCGCAGGGGGGCGGATGGTGCCCTGGGCTTGGGAGATTACATCGGCTTCAACGGTAATCCGGCGGAGTGTCTCAATCTTGTGCGACCCCACCTGTTGGCAGCGGTGCGCGGCAACCATGAGGAGGCGCTGCTGGACAGAGCGGTGTTCGGCGTGGAGCTGTACCGCCGCATGATGGAGTTGACCCGCGAGATGCTGAGCCCGGAGCAGATTCATTGGGTGCGCTCGCTGCCCACCCACTCGCTCTGGCAGGGATTCGTCCTTTCTCACGCCACCCCGGAGGCTCCCAAGCGGTGGGGGCGCGTGGCCAATGTGAATGATGCCCGCAAGGTCTTTGCCGCCGTGAAAAACCGCGTCAGCTTCTTCGGGCATACACACCGTGCCTCCATATTCCGACTTCGGCACGGTGTGGTGGAAAAAATACCCGTTGAGTATGATGCGCAGGGGGATTTTACGCTGCATCTTTCTTCCGACAGCCGTTTCCTGGTGAATCCCGGTTCTGTGGGGCAGCCGCGGGATATGGATTGGCGGGCGGCCTACGGGCTGTTTTGCCCGGAGACGTACACGCTGCATCTGCGCCGCGTGGCGTATGATGTGGCGGAGACTTGTCCCAAGATAGCGCGTACCGGCCTGCCGGAATCCTTTGCAGAGGCACTGCGCCGGGGTACCTCTCCCACCGGGGATTGAACCTGTTAACCTTTTGTCCGGTCTCAAGAAGTATGAAGATTTTCTCCTCTGTGGATGAACTGGTAGGCGGAACTCCCCTGTTGGACGCTTCCCGATTTGCCGCCGCGCATCAGTTGACGGCTCGGCTTCTGCTCAAGTTGGAGTACCTGAACCCCGCCGGTTCTGTGAAGGATCGTGTGGCGCGTGCCATTATTGAGGATGCAGAGGCGCGGGGGCTTTTGCAGCCCGGCGGTACCATCATTGAGCCCACCAGCGGCAATACCGGTATCGGCCTTGCTGCACTGGCGGCGGCTCGTGGTTACCGCAGCATTTTTGTGATGCCGGATACCATGAGCGTGGAGCGGCGCAACATGCTGCGGGCCTATGGTGCGGAGGTTGTGCTGACCCCGGGGGCATTGGGTATGCAGGGCTCTTTGGATAAGGCTGCCGAGTTGCAGGCAAGTATTCCCGGCTCCATCCAGGCCGGACAGTTTGTCAACCCCGTTAACCCCGCAGCGCACTATGCGACCACCGGACCGGAAATCATGGCTGATACCGAGGGGCAGGTGGATATTCTGGTGGCAGGAGTGGGCACCGGCGGCACGCTTTCCGGTACAGGCCGCTATCTGAAGGAGCGTCTGCCGCATCTGCGGGTTGTGGCGGTGGAGCCCGCTGCTTCTCCCCTTCTTTCCGGAGGGAAGGCCGGCCCGCATGCCATTCAGGGCATTGGTGCCAACTTCATCCCCGCCACGTTGGACACGGGCGTTTATGATGAGGTGATGCCCGTGGATAATGAGGTGCCCATTACTACAGCGAAGTCTCTGGCCGCAACCGAGGGTATTCTGGTGGGTATTTCTTCCGGTGCAGCTCTGTGGGCTGCCACTCAGCTGGCCCTGCGCCCGGAAAATGCGGGCAAGACCATTGTTGTCATCCTGCCGGATTCTGCAGACCGCTATTTCTCTACACCTCTTTTTGCTTGATGAAAAACGGTTTATGAAGAATAAGATAGGGAGAGCTGTTTTATGGGTGCTGAGCAGCTGTTGGGTGCTGCCACTTGCTATAGTTGCAGGTTGGGTGCTGTATGCGGCGGTGGCGTGGATGGGAAGTTATGTGTCCCTGAATGAGGGAGTGGAGCCGCCGATGTGGCTGCTCTGTGTGATGGGGGCATGGTCGGTGCTTCTGTTGTTCGCACTTCTGCTGTGGCCTTTGTGGCTTGTTGTCAGGACCGTATTGTGGATTCGGCGGCACCAGTGGTCGCGGCTCGTGTGGGGCTGGGTGTGTTCTGCCTGTGCAGGTGGTGTGGCGGCGGGTGTGTTGGTTCTCATGCTGGTGCTGACCATTGCCGGCCCCGGTGATTATTTTGCCCGGGGATTGACTATTCCGGAAGAGGTGGATTTTGTGCTGCCGCGCGGGATGAGTTATGCGTGTAATTCCGAGGCGAGTCCGCAGGCTAAAGCCAGGATAGATGCCGCGCCGAAGTTGCCGCCGCTGAGTGAGCCGGGCGATGCAACGGCACCGAATCTGCAGAAGCTGACCCGAGATTACCCGCAACTGCTGCAGGAATACCTGCTGCGTTGCCTGTATGCGGAGGCGGTGAATCCGGATTTTACGGCCCATGTGCTGGTGGATTCTCTCTACCTGCGGCATGAGAATGATCCGCAGGCTCGCTTCCTGATGAATCGGTTGGAGGATACGATAGGCTTTGGTGACGGTGTTTCTGTGAAGCTGGGCGACACTCCGGAAGGGCAATGGCAATTCCCCCTGAATAACGGATGGAGTCTGGCCCTGCGTTCTCCGGCTCATGCCCGCCCGGG
Organism: Akkermansia sp.; assembly: GCA_045635265.1. Taxonomy (GTDB): domain Bacteria; phylum Verrucomicrobiota; class Verrucomicrobiia; order Verrucomicrobiales; family Akkermansiaceae; genus Akkermansia. The sequence goes on along the minus strand of JAZRBU010000017.1, from coordinate 17,498 downwards.
GGAAGGGGAGGTGCCGGATTGTTCTTCCCGTATTGCCCGGCTTGATGCCGCGCTGGCTCCCTTGGCACAGAATCCTACCCGTGACTATCTGGACAGCTTCCTGCCGCCTGTTCCGGAGAAACCTTTCCTGAGTATTTGGAATGACAGCTCCGGCGTCTATTCCATGATGATGGTTATCCCGGCAGATTTCCCGCAGGGTGAGTTTGAACTGCGGGCGCATGAATACACCAAAGGAAAGAGAGTTCTCTTTTCCCGGGGCTTCCTGCCGGAGATGCGGTTAGGGGACGTCTGCCGCGTGATTTGCTCTGACCGGTGGGTAACAGTGGAAAGCGGCAACTGGGATGAGTTTTACGGCTCAGTCTGGGAAATATGGTTCACTCCGGCAGATGGCGGCGCCCCCCGCCGCGTGAGCTCGCAGCATTTCCTGATGGAAGGATGGCAACACTAAAACGGCTCCGCCGGACGCTCCGAAACCCTTTCGTCAACGTCATTGGTGCATGAGGAGAATGGAACTATTCTCGCTCAGCCCCTGATGCCTTGGATGTACACACGCCCCGTCGGGGTGTGGACAAGCGCTTTCATGCGAATGGTCGGGAAGGTGGGGTCATCTGTAAAACTGAGGTAGGCCATCTCCTGCGGGCGGCTTTTGGGACAGCGGGGGAGGAATGCCTGCTCATAGAGCCACTTCCAGTCGCAAATTTCGTAGGGATGCTCGCCGGTTTTGTTTTCCCAGCCAACCTCTTCCAGCGCGGCAATCCCGCCGGATAGCGTGCCGAACAGCTCCCAGTTGGAATCCTGCACCCAGCCGTAGGAAAAGTCATTTTCCTCGATTTTCACCGGTTGAAGGCAACTGCGGACGTGCGGGGAGAACTTCAGCCACAGCCAATGAGCGGCGAGCACCGCGGGCACGAGGAGAGGGAGGAGAAAATAACGCTTTTTCATGGATAAAACAGGAGCTGCTCTGAAAGTTAGAGTATACAGTAGCTTTCTTTGTTCAAATTTTGGGTAGGTTGACAGAATGCGCTTGCAAATCAGGGGGTGTGTATGGTAGAGTACAACAATGCAAGCAGCAGATTTCAAACCGGAGTGGAAGCGTCTGGCCGATTTGCCGGATGCCGAAGGATTTGCCGGCTCATACGCCGGTGTGAGCAATGGTGCACTTATCGTGACCGGTGGTGCCAATTTCCCGGAGAAACCGCTCTGGGAAGGCGGCCCCAAGCGTTGGACGGATCGTGTGTATGTGATGCCCGCCGGCGGTATCGGTTGGCAGGATGCCACTCCGCTGCCCAAGCCGCTGGGATATGGAGCAACAGCCACCCTGCCGCAGGGGATGATGCTCATCGGCGGTTCCAATGCCGGCGGCGCCGTGGCGGATTGCTACATGCTCAGCTATGAGAATGGAGACGTGAGCTGCAAGCCTGTGGCTCCGCTGCCCGTGACTCTCACCGGGCATGCTGCCGTGGTGATGGGCGGCAAGGTATATGTGCAGGGCGGCAGTATCGCCGTAGGTGAGCAGGATGCCGAGAGCCGCATGTGGATTTATGACCCCGCTGCCGATATCTGGAGCGAGGGTGAACCGCTGCCCGGCCGCGGTCGCTTCCTGCACCAGATGGCAGTTATCGGCAGCACGCTCTATGTGCTGGGCGGTATCGGCATTGTTCCCGGTGATGACGGCCGCCAGGTGCGCGAGATGCTTACCGAGGCCTGGAGCTACTCTGAGGCTACCGGTTGGCGCCGTCTGAGCTATCTGCCGCACTTCTGCGGAGCCGCGCCCACGCCGGCCCCGGTCATCAACGGCTGCATTTACCTGATGGGTGGTGATGATGCCACCGTCAAGGGCTTCACGCCCGCCAACCACCCCGGCTTCCACAACCAGAGCCTTTGCTATTGCCCGGCCACGGATACCTGGAGAGACTCCGGTGAGATTGCCGTAGCCCGAGCCGTGCTTCCCTGCGCCGAGTGGAACGGCCTTGCCGTTATCGTGAACGGTGAGCAGCGTCCCGGAAAACGCTCCAATCAGGTATGGGGCGCCAAACTGCACTGATAATATAAAAGGTTGATTATGATTAAGACTCTCGCAATTCTGGCGGCTTCAACCGCTCTGCCTCTGGCAGCCCAGTGTTGCAGCGGAACCTGTTACCATGTGCCGGTTCCGGCTACTGTAAAGGCGCTACCCGTGGCAGAAAGCCCGACCATTTCCGATAAAGTGGGTCGCGCCGGTATGGTGGCATCCGTTGTCGGAACGGCAAATGGACCTCGTATTCTTGCCATCGGCGGTGCCAACTTCCCGAATGCCAAACCGGGAGCTAAAACCCCGGCTGAGCGCGGTGCCAAGGTGTTCTATGACGAAATCCTGAGCATCAATCCCCTGGACGGAAGCTGCGCCGTGGCAGCCAAGCTGCCGTACCCGATTGGCTATGCTGCACATACGACCAAGGGTCGCAGCATGGTGATTGCCGGCGGTTGCAACATGGATGGCCATGTGGACACGGTGACCCGCATTTCCGCAGACGGCAAGACGGAGGCCTTGCCGAGCCTGCCCGTTACTACGGCCTATCCTGCCTTTGTCCAAGTGCGGAGCAAGCTCTATGTGTTCGGCGGGCAGGAAAAGGCAGATTCCGTCACTTGCCTGAGCAAAAGCTACGTGCTGGACCTTGCTGCTCCGGAAAAGGGCTGGACGGAGCTGGCACCTATGCCGGGTGAAGGGCGTATGCTGGCCGCAGCCGGTGTGTGGCGTAACGGTAAAATCTATGTGGCTGGCGGTTGCTCTTTGCACCTGGATGCCAAAGGTGCTGCTGAGCGCACATACCTGAAGAGCACGTTGTGCTATGACCCCGCTGCCAACAGCTGGAGCACGGCTGCTGATATGCCGGAGACTATTGTTGCCCCTGCTACGCCCATGCCGACCACCCCCGGCGGCATGCTGCTGCTCTGCGGTGACCCCGGCAACTTCTACCGCGCCAGCCTGGCCGGTAATGCCCCCGCTGACCATCCCGGTCAGAACACCACCGTGTATTGCTTCAATCCGTCTACCGGAGCCTGGACCGTTGCCGGGCAGAACAGTATCGGTATCGCCACTGCCCCGGCCGTCAAGGTCATGGGTACGGTATTCATCATCTCCGGTGAGACGCATCCCGGCGTCCGCACCCCCGTTATCTCCACTCTCAACACCAAATAAACAACAACATATACTACTATGCCTGAACCTAATCCCGTATTAGCATTCCTGGCCGACCTTACCCCCTGGGTAGCCATCGGTATTGCCGTACTGGCCATTATGGCCGCCTGTAAAAAAGGACTCGTCAAGCCCTCCATTCCGCAGAATGCCCCCGTCACCAAGCCCGGAAAGTGGGCCTGGATTGCCGTGGCTGTACTCTGGGTGGTGGTGATGCTGAACTACTTTGACCGCCAGCTGCTGGCGGTGCTCAACACCTCCATGACCGAAGGCCCCGGCTGCATCGAAATGACGCAGGCTCAGTTCGGTATCGTGACCTCTGCCTTCCTGATTGTGTATGCTGCCCTCTCTCCTGTGGGTGGCTACCTGGCCGACCGTTTCAGCCGTTCCTTCATCATCATGTGCTCACTGGTGGTCTGGTCGATTGTGACCTGGATGACCGGTAAGTCTGAGTCTTATGAAGAGCTGATTTTCTGGCGTGCTATGATGGGCGTGAGCGAGGCTTTCTACATCCCCGCCGCTCTGGCTCTTATCACGGATTACCATCGCGGCAGCACGCGCTCGCTGGCCACGGGTCTGCACATGAGCGGTATTTATGCCGGTCAGGTGATGGCCGGTTACGGTGCCATGATGGCCGGTGATCCCTGCCAGCTGGGTTGGCGCCTCACCTTTGAGGTGTTCGGCTTCATTGGTGTGGCCTATGGTCTTATCGTGCTGTTCTTCCTGCGTGACCCGAAGGCAGAAGGTGCTGCTGCAACAGAGACTGCTGAAACGACTGTTGAGTCTTCTGCCGCACCCCAGTTCACGCTGGGCCAGATGCTCAAGAGCATCTTTACCGGCCGCGGTATGTACATGCTGCTGCTCATGATTTCCTTTGCCGGTTTCGCCAACTGGTTCCTGCTGGGCTGGTATCCGCGTCTGCTGCAGGATATGTTTAGCATTTCTGAGGCTGATGCCGGCCCTGCTGCTACACAGTGGATTAACATTGCCAAGTACATCTCCGTGCTGGCCTGTGCCGTGATTGCCGACCGCTGGTATCTGCGCAACAAGAATGCCCGTGCCTACGTGCCCGGTATCGCCTTCTGCATCGCCGGTCCCTGCGTACTGCTGGCCATGATGTTCGGTGTGGAAATCGGTCTCACTGCCGTGCTGGCTCTCGTGGCTATGCAGGGTGTGGCTCAGGGCTCTATGGATGCCACCCTCATGCCGGTGCTGCGCTCCACTATCGATGAGCGTTTTGCCGCCACGGGTTACGGCCTGCTGAACCTCACTTCCGTGGGTGCCGGTGCTCTGGTTTCCTGGCTGGGCGGTATGCTCAAGGATGCCGGTACGCCGCTTTCCACCGTGCTGAGTCTGGCCGGTGTGCTCATGATGCTCTGCGGTATCATTCTCTTCTTCCTTCCCAAGAAAAAGGACGCATAAATTACTGCGCGTTTCATTGAATCTCTGATTCTTTTCTCCAGCGGGGGCAAGGTGCGAGCTTTTAGCTTGACTTGCCCCCGCTTTCGCGTCAGAATATCAGCGTGAAGTTACGTTCAATTCCTTTGATTCTGATGACGGCGCTGCCGGTGGTAGCGCAGCAGTCTGAGACGCCTGCAGAGCAGCCTGCCCCCGCTCCTCCTGCGGCGGAACAGCCCGCTCCCGTGCCCGAACAGCCTGTACCCGCTCCGGAACAGCCTGCACCCGTAGCAGAGCAGCCTTCTTCCGCACCGGAACAGCCTGCACCCGCAGCAGAGCAGCCTTCTCCCGCTCCGGAACAGCCTGCCCCCGCAGCAGAGCAGCCTTCTCCCGCACCGGAACAGCCTGTCCCCGTAGCAGAGCAGCCCGCTCCCGCTCCGGAACAGCCTGCACCCGCAGCAGAGCAGCCCGCTCCCGCTCCGGAACAGCCTGCACCCGTAGCAGAGCAGCCCGCTCCCGCACCGGAACAGCCCACTCCCGCTCCTGAAGCTACGCCTGCTCCCGTACAACAGGTGGCTCCTGCACCCGGAGCCCAGGCTCAGGCAGTCGGCAGCAGCCTTTCCTCTTCTCTCGTTTCTGCGTATCGCGGTATTGTGAAGGTAGAAGTGGCGGCCAGCCGCCCGGATTACCGCACGCCGTGGCAGAGTGGTTCATTTGGCAGAGGAAACGGCACGGGATTCATGGTGGAGCCCGGTTTGTTCCTGACGAATGCCCACGTGGTATCCAATGCAGAACGCATATACCTGATGCCCTATGCAGACGCCCGCCAGCTGCCGGCAAAAGTGAAGTATATCTCCCATGAGGCGGACTTGGCGCTGCTGGAAGTGGCAGATGCTTCTGCCTTTGCGGATGTGCCGTGCCTGAAGCTGAGCAGCGAGCTGCCCAATTTGGAGGATGAAGTGCGCGCCATTGGCTATCCCATCGGCGGTAAGCGTCTTTCCGTGACCCGCGGTATCGTTTCCCGTATAGATACCATCAAATATGCCCATCCCCGTCAGGATGAGCACTTGGCCGTGCAGATAGATGCCGCCATCAACCCCGGCAACAGCGGCGGTCCCGTTCTCAAAGGGAATGAAGTGGTTGGCGTTGCCTTCCAGGGGCTGCTGGAGGCCAATTCCACCGGGTACATGATTCCCGCACCCGTTATCAGCCATTTCCTGAAAGACGTGAAGGACGGCAAGTATGACGGCTACGTAGAGCTGGGAGCCACCTTCGGCTCCTTGGAGAATCCGGCCATGCGTCGCCATTACGGGCTGGATGACCGCGCCCCCGGCTGCCTGGTGATGGATGTGGTGAAGGGCTCTTGTGCGGACGGCGTGCTGCAGCCCGGGGATGTGGTCCGCAGCGTCAATGGCCTGATGGTGGACCGCAGTGCCATGATTGAGCTGGATGGTGTACGCGTGGGGCTTGAAGAGCTTGCAGAGCGCGCCTTCTCGGGAGATGTGCTGCAGCTGGGCATCCTGAGAGGCGGTGAGGAGAAGATGGTTGAGCTGAAACCCGCACCGCTTGCCGCTTTCAAGGTGATGGCCATGGAGCATGACTGCCTGCCGCGCTATGTCCACTTTGCCGGATTGGTTTTCCAGCCGCTGCATTACAATGTCATTGCCGCGCACAGTCTGTCGCCCCGTAACTTTATGGTGGAGATGGATGCCTATCTCAACGGCGGTTTTACTGAGATGGAGGATGTGGTGGTGCTGACTCGCGTCCTTCCCGATGAGGTGAATGCCCGTTTCGATGACCATGGGCGTGGTATTGTTGTCAGCGTGAATGGTGAAAAAGTGAAGGGGCTGGCACATCTTTACAGCCTGCTGTATCCGGAAGAAGGCAGCCCCCGCCCGGATTTTACCGTCATTGAACTGGCCGGAGCTCCCCGTCCCTTGGTGATTGACAATGCCACGCTGGATGCCGCGAATGAGCGCATTTCCAAGGGATACAGTATCCCGTCGCCCGCCCGTCTGAACCCCTGAACCTTTCGTCATTAAACTATGTTCCGAAATTTGATAGCTCTTTCACTCGCCGGGATGTTGCTCTGCGCATGCGAGCCGACTCAGCGAACCAATCCCGAGGCGGAAAAAGCCCGCGAGGAGGCACGCCTCAAGGCGGAAAAACAAAAGGCAGAAGAAGCTGCTGTCGCGGCGCGTGCAGAAGAGTTTGCCCGCAGTCAGGCCGTGGCAGAAGCTGCCCGCCGTGCTGCGGTGGTTTCGCAGCCTGCACCGGAGGCTTCTAACTCCATTCTGCTGGTCAGCAGTACACGCCAGAATTACAAACCCATGCAGCCGTGGGAAAAGGATTCTGAGCGTCAGGCGAATGCGTTGGGGGTGAGTTTGGGTAACGGCCTGGTGTTGACCACGGGTGACGTGGTGAACTCTGCCACTTATGTGGAGCTGAGCCTGCCGGATCAATCCCGCACCGTGCCGGCTCGGGTGCAGCGTTTTGATGAGGGCCTTAATCTGGCTCTGCTGAGCGTTCTGCATGAATCGGACGCGGCGATGATTGGTGAACGGGTAGCACTCCAGACCGGCGACCCCCTCAAACAGGGTGATACTGCCGAACTGGCAGGGCTGGTGGATGGCTTGGTGCCGGTGAAGGTGCCCGCCACGGTGGAAAGTTATGAGATACGCAATATCCCGCAGCTGCAGATGCGAGTTGCCCGTCCCATCCCCTCATCTCATGATAAAGGCGCCCCCATCATGAAAGACGGCAAGCTGGTGGGTCTCAGCATCGACTATGATTCCGATGACATGGTGCTCACGGTTGTGAACGCGGAGATGATTCACCGCTTTCTTTCCAGTAGTGAAAATGAGGCGGTCCCGGTTCTGGGAATTGAGTTTGCCGCGCTGCGTGACCCCGTTTTCCGTCGTTATCTGAAGTTAGATAAGGATTCCGGCGGTCTCTATATCAGCAAGGTACATCCCGGTGGCTCAGCTGCTGCCGTAGGTGTGCGTGAGGGAGATGTACTCATGGCCGTGGATGATATGCCGGTGGATAATGTGGGCCGCTGCCGTCATCCCCTGTACGGCACAGTGCCGGCTCAGGCCGTTCTGCGCGGGCACAAGCCCGTCGGGGCTGTCATGCCCCTTACTGTCAGCCGCGCCGGACAGTTGCAGACGTTTAATGTTCCGTTGGATCGCAAGGTGCTGGAGAATCGTCTCTTCGGGCAGGATAAACCCGGCGTGCAGCCCCGCTATGTCATGTGGGGCGGCCTGCTCTTCCAGCCGCTCACGGAGACTTATCTGAACCATATACGCCGCGCTTCCGGCGGCAATCTCCCGCTTGAATTCCAGAAACTGGTGGAAGAAGAGGATAAACTTCATACCGGTGAGGTGACGGAGCTGGTGGGGCTCACCGCCGTGGTGCCCACTCCGGCGGCTCTGGGGTATGACTCCCTCCGTTTCAGCCGGGTGGAGGCCGTGAACGGTCAGTCGGTGAAGAACTTCAGCCATTTTGTCAGCCTGCTGGATGAATCCACGCCCAACGGCTTGGTAGAACTTCGCCTTAACAAGGCCCCGTATACCATTTATATGGATAAGCGTGCCGTGGAGCAGTCCGACAAGCTCCTGCAAGGTAAGGGGATTTCCCCCCTTCGTGTGGTGGAGCACTGAAAGCTTCATCTGAAAATGCTCAGGAGGGTGCGCGGGTGCACCTGCGCAGCCTCCTGTGTTTGATATCCAAAACGTTTCGGGAAAGACGGATATCAATAAGATGGGGAATCTTTCCATTCCGGAATCAGCTGTAACAGGAGCTTTTGCGTGGGGGTATCCACATCTGATCGGAAGTTATAGGGTTCTTTGTAGTAGGGCTCTACGGTAAAGGGAGCGTGTTTGTAGAGCATGAAGGACTCTATCGGCGCATTGTGCTCATCCAACAGAGTGAGTCTCAATCTTGTGTAAAAACGCTCTCCGGCAGGACGCACCATCATTTTCCGTCGGCGAATAATTTCGCGCCTTTTATGTTCCTTGATGGCAAGCTCATGCAAACGAGGCAGGGCAGCGGGGCTGATGCCGATATCGCGGTGCGAGTGGTTGAAGTTGTCATCACATATATCCAAGACAATTTTTTTCGGCACGGGAACAGGCTCACCGGAGCAGGCGCTCAGCAGCAAGAGGCATGCACATGCCGACACAAGCAGGAAAAAGCGTGGTATCGTATTCATGGCTTTATATGGAGGTTAATCCATCTCGCATACGAATCCGCAACTTTTTTTGCGATGAGGTGAAAAAATCACTTCCGTATCTGCAGGTAGATAATCTGCTGCGCGTAACGGGGATCCGTACTGTCTGTCTTGATGACCAGACGGTTCAGAATCGGCTTTTCCGTGCTGAGCGGGGTAATGGTGATGCGGTACTCTCGCCCCTTGGTGATGGTCTGCGGGCGGTAGTCGAAAGCCTCTCCATTGAGGCCGGCATCGCTGATGCCTTTGACGGGTGAGCCCTTGGGCAGGGTAATGGAGAGCACCTTCGGTGCAGGGGAACTACCGATTTTCCATTGCAGGCTGCGGGCGGAGAGAACAATGGCCGGCGGTACCTCGAACTGCATGGTCAGGCGGGTGGTTTTGCCGTCGGCGGTAGTGGCATCGATGGTCTTGCTTACTTTTCCCTCGAATTTGGAGGTATCTACCTCTGCGATGAGCCTGGTTCCCTCTTTTTGCAGGGTGGTGCAGTCACAGTGGGCCTTGGCTTTGGTGACAGCCGTACCGTCTGAGGAGAAGACTACGGTGGCTTTCTGCTGGCCGTAGCTCAGCTTTACCTGCTGCGTGGGCTGCGGGAAGCCGGCCAGTGCCGGAGAAACCAGCAGGAGAGGAAAAATCAGGCGTTTCATGCGGCTTTTTCAGTCTCTTTCTTCTCCTTGAGCTCCGGGGTGACAAAGGAGGCAATGATGAAGAGACCTGCGGCGATACATACGCAGGAGTCTGCCACGTTAAAGGAGGGCCAGTGGTAGCCCATGGGCCAGTCTGCCGTGGTAATCCAGGGGAATGAGAAGTCCAGGAAGTCCACGACATAGCCGTTCATGAGATTGGCAAAGAAGCCCAGTTCCCCGGCTTCCGGGCGGAAGAAGCCCTGAAGCAGACGATCGGTCATATTGCCGATGATGCCGGTGATGATGAGAGCCCAGGCTACCTTCAGCAGGCGGGTGCAGAAGAACCCCTTGCGGAAGAGCCGGAAGAGCCACACCAGTGCCGCAACCTGAATGCCCAGGAAGAGGAAGGGGGCCCACACGGTGCCGTTACCGGCGCCGAAGGCCACGCCGGTGTTGTGAACGCGTACAAGGTTGAAGTGCATGAAATCGTTATCGCTGAGCACGCGGATATAGTCCGGTGAGAACTGACGCAGCCAGTCGTAGCTGAAGTTGAGTACAACAGCCCATTTGCTTACTTGGTCCAGCGCATACAGACCCACAATGATGAGGATGAGATACAGCGGAATACGTTCTTTCATGAATGTCTTCGGGGGGTATGAGTGAAAAACCGCCCGGTTGCAGGAACCGGGCGGTGGGGTAAGTTTCCTGCTCAGGCCATAACGGCGGCACAGCGGGCGCAGAGACCCTCCTCATTCACCGCCGGTTCATAGCGGCGGCAGCGCGGACACATGGCATACGGGCTGCGCTCTGCGGTGGCACTCAGCTCGGCACCGGTGCTGACCTTCACGTCTGCCACGATGAAGAATTCCTTGGCGAAATCGGCATCGGACATCAGTTCAATCACGCGGGCATCCTCATTTTCCGGGAGGATGACCTGAACGGCGGCTTCGTTGTTCTTGTTGAAGGCCTTGAGCTTGACCTGAGCTTCAATGGCCACCTGAATGACGCTCTTAATCTGCTGCAGGCGTGCAAAGGTTTCCGTGAGCCCGGCATCAAAAGCCGTATCTGCTTCCGGGAAGTCCTGTTCGTGGACGGAGCCGCTGTTGCCGGCATGTTCCCATGCTTCATCCGCCGTGTAGGCCAGAATGGGAGCCAGCAGCTTCACCAGCGCGTCAAATACGCGGGAGATGGCAAACTGCTTGCTCACGCGGCGCTGAGAATCCGCGGCATCACAGTACAGACTGTCCTTGGTGATGTCGATGTAGAGAGCCGACAAATCATTGGTGCAGAACTGGTTGATGGCGGTGAATACCTTGCGGAACTCGTATGCAGCGTAGGCGGCGCGCACCTCACGGATGAGGGTGTTGAGACGCTCCAGAATCCATGCATCCAGCGGGGCAAGCTCGGTGGGCTGCTGACCGTTGTAGCCCTTGAGGTTGGCCAGAAGAATGCGCAGGGTGTTACGCAGACGGCGGTAGGGGTCAGTAATCTGCTTGAAGAGGTCTTCACCGAAGGGAACCTCGTTCTGCCAGTCTACGCTGCTGACCCACAGACGCACGATATCTGCGCCGTACTTCTCATAGAAGTACTTGGCGTTGGTGGGTTTCTGATAGGTGCCCTGAGCACTCTTGGAGAGCTTGGAGCGGTCCTGGTTTACCACGAAAGCGTGCGTGAGCACTTGCTTGTAGGGAGCCGTGCCGCGCCAGGCGCAGGAGAGCATGAGCGAGCTCTGGAACCAGCCGCGGTGCTGGTCGGTGGCCTCCAGGTACACATCACAGGGGGCGGCCAGCTCAGGGTGCGTCTCCAACACGGCCACATGAGAGCAGCCGGAGTCAATCCACACGTCAAGCGTGTCTTTGCCTTTGCGGAGACCTGCGGGCAGGTTGAGAGCGGCGCAGAGCTCCTCATCGCTGAGCTCGAACCATACATTTGTACCCTTCTGCTCAACCAGGTCTGCAACCTTGCGGACGATGTCGGCATCCAGCACGGGCTTGTCTGCCTCATCAAAGAAGACGGGCAGGGGGACACCCCATGTGCGCTGACGGCTGATGCACCAGTCCGGGCGAGCCTCCACGGTGCTGTAAATACGATTGCGCCCCCAGGCGGGAAGCCACTTGGTGTTGTCAATCTGCTCCAGCGCGAGCGGACGCAGTTTCTCCATGCTGATGAAGAACTGCTTGACGGCGCGGAAGATGATGGGGGTCTTGGAACGCCAGCAGTGCGGGTACTGGTGGGTGAATTCCTCACGGGCCAGTAGGCGGTCATTGCCCACCAGCATGGTGATAACATCCTCATTGCTCTTGAATACATGCTGACCCACCAGAGAGGGGACGCCGCATTCTGCCGTGTACAGACCATCGTCGTCTACCGGGGAAAGCACGGGCAGACCGTACTGCATGGCGGCGTTGTAGTCGTCCATACCGTGACCGGGGGCGATGTGTACTGCGCCGGTACCGGCGTCTGTGGTCACGTACTGAGCGTTGATGATAAGGGAATCACGGTCCAGGAAGGGGTGGCGGGCGTTCATGCGCTCCATCTCACTGCCCTTCACGGTGGCAAGTTCCTCCACCAGCTGCCAGCCGGTCTTGGTCATGACGGTTTCCATCAGCTCGCGCACTACAATCAGGTTGCGGGTGACGCCATCTTTGCTGTACTTGCCGATGACGTAGTTGAAATCCGGGTGCAGGGCAATGGCCAGGTTGCTCGGCAGTGTCCAGGGGGTGGTGGTCCAGATAACCATCTCGCAGTCAATTCCCTTGACCGGTGCGGTCATCTTGAATGCCACGTAGACGGCGGTGGAGGTGTCTTCCATGTATTCCACCTCTGCCTCTGCCAGTGCGGTGTGGTGAGCATAGCTCCACTGTACGGGCTTGAGGGACTGGTAAACGGCACCGCTCTCCACCAGTTTGGCAAAGACGCGCAGAATCCATGCCTCATATTCCGGCAGCATGGTGATGTACGGGTTGAACCAGTCGCCGAATACACCCAGACGGCGGAAGGAAACGCGCTGCTGGTCAATGTAGCCCAGCGCAAACTCAGCGCAGCGGCGGCGGATTTCCGCCGGCTCCAGCCCCTGGAATTCCTTCACCACCTTGGCTTCAATCGGCAGGCCGTGGCAGTCCCAGCCCGGTACAAAGGGGGCGTAGAAGCCGGCCATGGTCTTGCTCTTGACGATGAGGTCCTTGAGTACCTTGTTGAGAGCGGTACCCATGTGCACGTCACCGTTAGCGAAGGGAGGTCCGTCATGCAGGACGAACTTAGGAGCATTCTGCGCCTTTCGGCGCGCTATAATTCGCTCGTAAAGCTTTTCATTCTCCCATTTCTCCAGACGAGCCGGCTCTTTGGTAGTGAGATCACCACGCATGGGGAACGTGGTATCCGGCAGGAAGATGGTGTCCTTATAGCTTTTCGTGCTCATACGCGCGCTAATATACGCCCCTTGGGGACAAAAGTCAACACCATAATCCTGTCGGAACGCGCGGGGCCCATTTATTTGGCTCCCGCGCGTGCATTTGAGCAGGGATTACAGGTCATCCACCAGAGCGGTACTCTTGGCGTAGGCCGTGCTGCGGGCTTCAAAGAAATCGGTTTTGATGAGGTTGGCGTTGCTGTACTGGGAGACCCAGGAGCAGGATGCCGGCTCCGTCTCATAACCGTCGTAGAGTGGGGCAAAGCCCAGATCCATGCAGCGGCGGTTGGCCAGGTAACGGATGTAGTCCGTAATCATGCCGGTGGAGAGCCCGGGGATATCATTGCCGATGACGTAGCAGCCCCAGGCAATTTCCTGTTCGCAGCCCTCGCGGATCATGGAGCGGTATTCTTCTACGCGCTCCGGGGTGAAGAGCTCCGGTTGCTCGCGCTGCAGCTCGCGGATGATGTTGCGGAAGAGCCAGAGGTGGGTGCTTTCATCTCTGTTGATGTAGCGTATTTCCTGTGCGGAGCCGGGCATTTTGTTGTTGCGCCCCAGGTTGTAGAAGAACATGAAGCCGCTGTAGAAATAGATACCCTCCAGAATGAAGTTGGCCACGAGTGTGCGGGCAAAGTTCTCCGGAGTGCGGTTCTTTTGGAATTCGTTGTAGAGGTTGCCGATAAAGGTGTTGCGGCGCAGGAGGTGCTCATCGTTGCGCCATTGATAGAGCACCTCCGTGCGCTGCTGCGGTTCACAGATGGTATCCAGCATGTAGCTGTAACTCTGGCTGTGTACCGCTTCCTGAAATGCCTGAATACACAGGCAGAGGTTCACCTCGTTCGCGGTGATGTATTCCCCTACGGACGGAAGATTGGCAGTCTGGATGCTGTCCAGAAACACGAGGAAGGAGAGTATCTTGTCGAAGGCGCGGCGCTCGGCGGGACTGAGCTTCGGGTAATCGCGCACATCAGCAGAGAGGTTTATTTCCTCGGGAATCCAGAAATTGTTCATTGCCTGGCGGTACCACCCGCTCACCCAGGCATATTTCATATTATTAAAATCGTTGAGGTTGGTGGTGTTACCGTTGATGATGCGGCGGGCGAGCACATCGGACTCCCCCTGCGGATTAAACAGTGGTCTGCGGTTCAGCTGGCACATGATTCACATTCTTCTACTTCTAAGCTCTTGGAACGGATGTAATAGACGGTTTTCACCCCGCTCTCCCAGGCCAGGAGATACAGGTTGAGAATTTGGCGGAGGGTGTACTCGTTGGTGATGTACAGGTTCATGCTCTGCGCCTGGTCGATGTGGCGCTGGCGTACGCCGGCGGCGCGGACGGACCAGCTCTGGTCTATGCGGTGGGCGCTCTTGTAGAACCAGAGGGTTTGCAGAGAAAGCTCCGGAGCCACGCGGGGCATGAGCCCGCTCTTCTTTTCCTCCAGGAAGAAGAGTTTCATGACGGGGTCAATTCCGGCGGTGGTACCGGCGATGATGCCGGTGCTGCTGGTGGGGGCAACGGCCAGCAGCCAGGCGTTGCGCAGGCCGTGCTCTGCAACACGGCGGCGCAGCTCCTGCCAGTGCGGTGCGGTGTAGTCACGGCGGTCAAAGTATTGTCCCGTCTGCCACTCACTGCCTTCAAAGTGGGTGTAAGCCCCCTTGTCTCGGGCGGTATCACAGCTGGCGGCAATGGCTGCGTAGTTAATCTGCTCAAACAGACGGTCGGCAAACTCCAGATGCTTTTCAGATTCCCACGGAATGCCCAGTTTGGCGAGCATGTGGTGGTAGCCGCTCACCCCCAGCCCGATGGGGCGGTAGGCGCGGTTGGTGATTTCCGCGTAGGGCAGGGGGTAGAAATTCAGATCTATCACGTTGTCAAGCGCGCGGACGGCACTGCGGGTGATTTCCTCTACCTCCTGCGGGTTTTGTACATCTATTCTTCCCAGTGAGAGACTGGCGAGGTTGCAGACCACGAAATTGCCGGGTTTGGTGGTGGTGACCACGACGGTTTCACCGTTTACGGTGGCGGTTTTCTGTTCCACGCTCTCAATGGCACTCATATTCTGTGCAATTTCCGTGCAGAGGTTGCTGCAGTAAATGATGCCGCGGTGCTTGTTGGGATTGGCTCGGTTCACCAAATCCCGGTTGAAGACGAAGGGGGTTCCCGTCTCCACGGCGCTCTTGAGGATGAGCCGGATGATATCCTTGATGGGCACCACGCGCTTGTGGATGCGGGAGTCCGCCACGCAGCTGTGGTAGCGCTGCTCCCATTCTTCTCCGTAGCTGTCTTCCAGTGCATAGCCTTTCACGCTCTGAATCTCGTGCGGGCACATCAGATACCAATTCCCGTCAATATTGTCACGCGCCTGCTGCCAGAAGTAATCCGGGTAGCACACGGCGGGAAACACATCGTGTGCTTTCAGTCGGTCATCGCCGTTGTTGGTGCGCAGAGAGAGAAACTCCGGTAAATCACGGTGCCAGGCATCCAGATAGACTGCCACGGCTCCCTGCCGCACCCCCAACTGGTCTACGGCCACGGCGGTGTCGTTGGCAAGACGAATCCAGCGGATGACTCCGCCTGCAGCTCCGGGAAATCCGCGAATGGCGCTGCCGGTGGCCCGCACCTTGCCAAAGTACATCCCCATTCCGCCGCCGTATTTGCTCACTTGAGCAAAGTTGTCGATACTGCGGTAGATGCCTTCCAGACTGTCGGGTACGGTATCAATAAAACAAGAGGAAAGCTGGTGGAATGGCTTACGGGCGTTGGCCAGGGTGGGAGTGGCCATGGTCACTTTCAGTGTGCTGAGCATGTCGTAGAAACGGCGCACCCACTCCGCGCGGTTTTCCTGCTCCTGCATGGCCAGATGCAGGGCAATGCCCAGAAACATCTCCTGCGGACTCTCCAGTACCTTGCCTGCATGGGTGCGGATGAGGTACCGCCCGTGCAGCATCTCCAAGGCGGAATAGGTGAACAGATTGTCGCGCTCGGCATCCAGCAGCCCGGCGAAACTCTCTATCTCTGCGCGGCTGTAATGGGCGGTAATGTAGCTGCCGTACACGCCTTCCTTGGTCAGGTGCGTAATTTTATCATACAGATTGCGGATACCGGCTTCTGCTTCATAGCGTGCCATCTTGTGCCGGAAACGCAGCAGCCAGAAGCGCGCGGCTATCATCTCCCAGCGGGGGGCATCCCGCGTGGTCAGTTCCGCAGCAGATTTGATGAGCCCGCCCAGCGCGGCATCGTCTCCGGTGCTCTCTCGGCTGAAGGTGCGGAATTTGGCCGTGAGCCGGTGAAGGTCATATTCCTCTTCCGGAAACTCGGTTTGCACTTCTTTTAATACGGCATCCAGCGCAGGACGGTGTTCAAAATGCTGCAGAAGCTGTTCGCGGACGGCTCGGGCTCGGCTCCGCCCGTTGCGGTACAGTATGAAACGCTTGGCTGCCTCGTAGTGTCCGGCCACCATCAGACTCTCTTCCACTAAATCCTGAATGTATTCCACCGCTACGGTTTCCCCTCCGTGCGCGCGCAGACGCGATTCTATACTTACGGCCAGGCGTGATACTTCTCCCTCCGTGTCGGTCATCCCCACGCTTCCGAACGCCAGTCGGATGACCCGTTCTATCTTTTCCCGCCGGTACTCGGCCTCCTGTCCGTTGCGCTTTCTTATCTGCATGGAGTCTCTCGTTGTTTGTGGTGACTAACTATATCTTGTATGCGTGTCGACATCTTACCGCCATATTTCGGAAAGTCAAGATAAAATGTAACGATTCTAAGAAAAAATCTAAAGAAGGGGTCTGCAGACTAGATAAAGCTTCGGGCTTCGGCTCGATAAAATGAAAATCTGATTAAAAATGAGAAATAATTACAAACAATAAACAAAAAGCGCGAGCAGAAACGCTTTATCGGGTGAAAGGGCATGAAGCCCGTTACTAAAAGCTATGAAAAACAATATGATTCAGATGATGATGGTGCTGGGCCTGGGTGGCCTGGTGATGTTCAGCTCTCAGTCTCAGGCTCTCAGCCTTAATCTCAGCTTCGGCAACGGAGGCGTCAGCATACGCTTGGATGATGATAAGCATCCGTTGATTAAGAAGGGCAAGCTTGACCGCAAGGACGACAAGAAGCTTGACCGCAAGGACGACAAGAAGCTTGACCGTAAGGACGACAAGAAGCTTGACCGTAAGGACGACAAGAAGCTTGACCGCAAGGACGACAAGAAGCTTGACCGCAAGGACGACAAGAAGCTTGACCGTAAGGACGACAAGAAGCTTGACCTCAAGGACGACAAGAAGCTTGACCGTAAGGACGACAAGAAGCTTGACCGCAAGGACGACAAGAAGCTTGACCGCAAGGATGACAAGAAGCTTGACCGCAAGGACGACAAGAAGCTTGACCGCAAGGATGACAAGAAGAATAATAACCGCCGATGAACACGGAAGATAAATCTGCCACCCGGCAGAGAGCAGCAATCTGAATGCGCCTTTGTTTCTGAAACGAAGGCGCATTTTTGCCACATGTGACCCAAAGATTTTGCCCAATGGGGATTGGTTGAAAAACATACACGCCGCAGGCGTGCGAAATCCTGAGTCCGCAGGACGGCAGAAGGTAGACGGGGGTGGAGCTGCGTCAGCAGCGCAACCCCCTGTTCCCAACCAAGAATG
>JAZRBU010000016.1:0-51003 GCA_045635265.1 Akkermansia sp. | reverse complement strand
GCAGAAGCTCCGGGTTAACACCCTGCGCCGGGTCTGTCGGCCTCCGCCACATCGTGGTCACGATGCAGCTCCGGGCTTTCCATGGCATTCTTGGTTGGGAACCGGGGGTTGCGCTGCTGCCGCAGCTCCACCCCCGTCTACCTTCTGCCGTCCTGCGGACTCAGGATTTCGCACGCCTGCGGCGTGTACGTTTTTCAACCAATCCCCATTGGGCAAAATCTTTGGGACACATGTGCGCCCACCTCACAAAATGCGGCAATATCCGCCAATCCGGGCTGCACGCACCACTCCGCAGCACCACTTTACCCCGCTCCCTCTGTTCTACAGAGCTCCGCCGAGTTCTGACGGGAAAGCCCCAAGGCTCACCCCTTGGAGACAGAGCGGCCATCCGCCTCCAGCCGGGCGCGGATGCCGTCCAGGAAAACCTTTTCGAGCGAATTGCGTGCGGGGGAGCAGGATTCCCAGGCATCCCCGGCCACACGCTGCAGCTCTGCCAGCAGCTCCGGGGTGGGGTTGCGGAGAATGACCTCGCTGCGGCGGGTATCGCGGGTGAGCTCATCCATAGTACCCTCTGCAATGAGGCAGCCTTGGTAGAGGATACCCACGCGGTCACAGATTTCCTGCACCTGTTCCAGCAGGTGAGAGCACAGAAACACCGTCATCCCGCGCCGCTTCAGCTCCAGAATGATATCCCGAATGGTGCGAGAGCCGATGGGGTCTACCCCGGCGGTCGGTTCATCCAGCACCAGAAGCCGCGGCTGCTGCACCAGAGCCTGCGCCAGGCCAATGCGCTGCAGCATACCCTTGGAATAGCCGCCCACTCGGCGCTGAGCCGCCTCCGTGAGCCCTACCAGCTCCAGCAGCTCTGCCGTCCGCTCGCGCAGCGCCTTACCGCTCAACCCGCAGAGTTTGCCGTAAAAACGCACCGTTTCCTCCCCGGTCAGGAACTTGTAAAAATACGGATTTTCCGGCAGGAAGCCGATTTCTCGGCGGTTGGCAGCGGCGGTGGCAGGCAGACCGAACACGCGGCAATGCCCGGCATCCGGCGAGAGCAGCCCTACCAGGGCTTTCATGATGGTGCTCTTGCCGGAGCCATTGGGGCCGATAAGGCCATACACACCGCCCTGCGGAATTTGCAGACTCACGCCTTTCACGGCATACACACCGCCCCTGCCCCAGTGGCCGGGAAAGCTCTTGTGAATCTGCTCAATCTCGACGGCGTTCATGGCGGTACGGGTAATAGAATCAGGCCTCACTCATGAGCCGCAGCAGACGCGCGGTCATCTCAATACCCTTTTCAAAGATTTCCACGCGCATGTTTTCATTGGGCGAGTGGATGCGGGCATCCGGCAAGTCCAGCCCCAGCAGGAGAGCATCCTTGCCCAGCACCTGAGAAATCTCAGCAATAATCGGGATGGAACCACCCTCACGCACCAGCACGGGCTTGTTGCCGAAGGTCTCCTCCAGAGCACGCTGGGCAGCCAGACCGAAATCAGAGTTCGGGTTGCTCAGGTAGGCAGCACCGGAGTGCTGACGCGTGAACTCCATCCGCACCCCGGACGGGCACACCTTGCGGAAGTGAGCCTCCACGCAATCCATCACCTTCTCCGGGTTCTGCCCCGGCACCAGGCGGCAGCTCATCTTGGCAATGGCATGAGTGGGAATCACCGTCTTGGAGCCCTCACCCTCATAACCGCCGGAAATACCATTGAGCTCAAAGGTGGGGCGGGCATACACACACTCTGCCCCGGTGTAGCCCGTCTCCGTGCGCAGAGCATCCACTCCGGTGAGCGCCGCCAGCTCAGCATCGCTCATGCCGGGCACGCGGCGCCAGCTTTCCTTCTCCCACTCCTCAATCTCAGAGACTCCTTCATAGAAGCCATCCACCGCCACATGATTATCCGCATCATGAGTAGTGGCAATCATCTCACAGAGTGCCGTGATGGGGTTATTGACCGCACCGCCGAACAGACCGGAGTGCAAATCCATGGCCGGGCCGCTCACCTTCAGCTCAAAGCAGCACAGGCCCTTGAGCCCGTAGGAGAAAGAGGGAATCGTGGGAGCCGCCATACCGGTATCGCTCACCACAATCACATCACAGGCAAGCTCCTGCTGAATCTCCGGACGCTGCATAAAGGCAAAGAGGCTCTCACTGCCGCGTTCCTCCTCACCTTCCAGCAGGAAAATCACATTCAGCGGCAGAGCCCCGTCCTCCTGCAGCACCTTCTCCGTGCCCAGCAGCAAAGCCATAATCTCACCCTTGTCATCAGAAGCCCCGCGGGCATACACACGGCCGTCGCGAATCGTCGGCTCAAAGGGAGGCGTATCCCATGCAGCCACCGGGTCCACCGGCATCACATCATAATGACCATAAATCAGCACCGTCGGCTTGCCCTCCACCTTCGGGCTGTGAGCCACCACAATCGGGTGAATATCCGTCAGGTGCTTTTTAGCCGCGAACCCCAGCGAGCTGAGCTTCTCCACCAAAAAATCCGCGCAACGCTCCACATCCCCGGCATGCTCAGCCTGGGCAGACACACTCGGAATACGTAAAAAGTCAAACAATTCATCAAGATGCTTCATGTCCCCATTCTACACCCCACCCCCCGATTTGGCAAGTCCTATTCAGGTACATACCCACACCGCGCAGAGAAGAGTACCCCCCGCACCGGGAAACGCATGCCCCGCACCAATCCCGCCGGGCTTGCAAAAACGAGCGGAATATGATAAACTCCTCCCGTGAACAGCGGATTTGCAGAGAGAGTGGATGCACTTTGCCGGCGGCATTGTGCCTTTGCCCTGTACTCACTTCCGGGTGAAACTGCAGAACATTTCTGCATGGCAGAAGATGGCCGGATAGAGGAAGATTTTATCTTCAGAAACGGCTTCCTGCTCGCCACATTCCGCGGCAAACAACTGTTTATTCCCGAAGAATTAACCGCACCGCCTGCGCCCGATGCATGGGAAGAAATGCAGCTCCACCCTTTTCAAGCCGCAACCACCAGAGGACAATACACCGCGCTGTTCCGGCTCTACACAGACTTCATCCGCAGCGGCAGAGTCAACAAAATTGTCCTTGCCCGCACAGAGGACACCCCCGTCGGCCCGGATTTCTCCCCCTGCCAAGCCTTCCGTGAGGCATGCCGCCAACACCCGACCGCCTTCAAGGCACTGGTTCACACCCCGGAGCACGGCACTTGGCTCTTCTGCACCCCGGAGCAGCTCATCTCCGGCAGCGGAGACACCTTTAGCACCATGGCCCTGGCCGGCACCAGAGCCCCTTCCCCCCTGCCCTGGGATGCAAAAAACAGCAGAGAACAAGCCCTCGTGGCTGATTTCATGCGAGACATCCTCGCGCCTCTGGCAGATGAAATGACGGAAAGCGCGCCGGAATCCCTGCAGGCGGGCAACATAGAGCACCTCTGCACCCGCTTCCGCCTGCGCATGAAACCCGGGCGAATTCTTTCCCTGCTGGAGCAACTGCCGCCCACTCCCGCCGTCTGCGGCTCCCCCGTGGCGGCCGCCCGTGAGATTCTGCTCACCTATCCGGATATTGAGCGCACATGCTACGCAGGCTATCTGGGACCTTGGGGGCACGGCAGTGTTCAGCTCTACGTATCCCTGCGCTGCATGCAGATTTTCCCGAATCTGTGCCGTCTCTACGCCGGCGGCGGCCTCATGCCGGACTCCGACGAAAACAGCGAATGGCAGGAAACCGCCGCAAAAATGCAAACCATGCGCGGTTGCATCCTGCAGAATTATCGGTGAATAGAGTCCCTTTTTCATTGCCACCCGCAACGGCTGGCTCTCTTTAGGCATTAAAGCAAACCGAACTCCGAAGCAACTCCCCTCAGCTTGTGAGATATAATAACATATTGACAGAAAGATTTCACAATACAAACCATCCTTCCCCGTCAAAATATAACCGGGAATACGGCGGATATGGGGAGGAGCGTAGATTTACCACTAATAGCTCACCAGCAGCCCATCAGATGACAGAATAGATTCGTTTTTAACTTGACAGAGCACATCAGCAACACTCAATCACGCCAAGAAAACAAAATAAAGTCATAAGGTCATTTTATTTTGACAACAGAGGGTGAATATCGTATAATGAATAGTCGAAAGGGTGTTACGTCTCTATGCAGTTTCAATTACATTCATTTGCGGTAGCGTTTTCCTGCCTCCTGTGCATGGGGGGGGGGGGGGGTATAGCTCCCGGCTCCGAAGAGCTGGAACAGGCCATCCTCCGCTGCGAACCGCTTGAAAAAATTGAACAGATTATCAAAGCCGGAGTTGACGTGAATGCGAAAGTGGAAATCCGGAAAGGATACCGCGTCCCCCTGCTCTGCGCTCTTCTTCAGGATTCCGTCTACCAGGCCGAATTTGAGTCTGAACCGCTGGGCTTGCCGTATGATGCGGCGCAGGCTGCACAGATGCTGCTGAGGAATGGTGCAGACCCTAATGTCAGAGACCATATTGGGCGCACCCCGTTGCACTACACCTCTCATGCCCTGGCTCAGCATTACCTGTTGCAGGCCGGTGCAGACCCCAAGTTGGCAGACGAGGACGGCAACCTGCCCGAGGTGCCGGAAGCTGCCGGTATTGCCACGGAGGGAGCCCCTACCTACAATGAAACTGACGGCATGACTCCGGCTCAGATTCGGGAGCTGGGTGTGTGTTATGCAGAGGGCAAGGGCGGCAAGAGTGCTGACTCTGCCATGGCAATAGATTTATATGAAATGGCGGCGGAAGCCGGGGATGCCACGGCAGCCCGCTGGATGGGCTGGCGCTACCGCCAGGGACGCGGCGTGGACAAGGACCGTGCCCGCTCCAATTACTTCTTTTCTCTGGCAGCGGCGGCAGGAGACGAGGCGGCCATGAAGGCGCTGGATAAGCTGGCTCCCGAACAGGCAGGAGGTAAAACGCTCACGTTCCATTGTGAACAAGATGAGAGCGTGAACCCGAATCCCAATCGGGATGAAAATGCTTACGTTTTCTTAAAGCCGAATGATGAGACCGGGTACGTTGTTTCCTGGAAAGAGAAAAACAATGAAACCACCGGGCAACACTCTTCTGACGATGACAGCACAACGGAAGTCAGCGTCTCATACAAATACACCGGCAAAAACAGCGCAACGGCCACTTACTCATTTAGTTTTTCTCACGGGGGCGGCAATGTTTCCAATTGGTACGTCCGCACCTTTGAGCTCATCTTCACCTCTCCAACCGGGGGGAAGGCCACCTGTACGGTTACAGGTAACCCCACAACAATCCAGGCAGATAAACTCATTTACAAGGGTTCATTCCGTCTGGAATAACATCCTCGCTGCGTGCAGCAACTTACTAATACACAAACCAATCATATATAACTATGGCAGTTACAGAAACAACAACGGAAAGCTGGGGCAGTCGCCTTGGCGGCTCCATCAAGGGAGTTGCCATCGGCGGTATTCTCTTCATTGCGGGCATCCCCTTGCTTTTTTGGAACGAAGGTCGCGCTGTAAAAACAGCTAAAGCCCTCGAGGAAGGAGCCTCTGTCTGTGTCAATCTCCCCAACGCAGACACGGTTGACGCCACCATGGATGGCAAGCTGGTGCATGTCACCGGTACTGCCGTGACGGACGAACAGCTGGGTGATGACCTTTTTACCGGTCTGAATCCCAAGGCTATCCGCCTTACCCGCAAGGTTGAGTTCTACCAGTGGGTAGAGAATGAGAAGAAGGAAAAGAAGAAGAACATGGGCGGCTCTGAGACGACCGTTACCACTTACACCTACTCCAAGAAGTGGGTAGATAAGCCCGTGGATTCTTCCTCCTTCCGCGAGGCAGGCCACGACAACCAGGTATTCTTCCCCGAAGCCACGAATAGAAACCTTGTGGCTGAGACCGCCCGCTACGGTGCATTCGAACTCACGGGTGCCCAGATCAAGCGCATCTCCGGTGCCAAGCCCGTGGAGCTGAAACCTGAGTACATTCCGGACACGCTGCAGGGCCGTGTCACCATCTCCGGCAACTATGCCTATGTGGGCTACCCCGTGAACGGTATGATGCCCGGCATGATGAACCGCATGACTCCCGCCCCCGGCATGACTCCCGGCGTAACGCCTCCCGGTATGGTGCAGACGGTTGCCACGCAGCCGGTTCCCGCAGAAAAAATCGGTATCGTACCGCAGACCACCATGGGTGGTTTTGTAACGGTGCCCTCCATTCAGCCCAACCGCATATCTGTGACGAATGTGGACGGCGTGCCCTTTGTCATCACCCCCGATGGAACTCCCACCCCGGTAATGCCCAACGGCATTTACTATGCCGGCAACCTGCACGCCATCACCGCAACGGTTCCGGGTAACGGTTTTGTCTACCCCACGCCTTCCGTTGTGCAGTATGCCGACATCCCCGGTTATGGTTCTCTGCCCATTTTCACCATGGAGAACAAGACCTTCGTGCGTCTGGCAACAGGTGCCCTGGCTCCCTATGTGCGCCAGACCCCCAATGCCGGCCAGATTATTGTGAACGGCACGCCCATCCCTGTATCTGTGAGCACCACAGCTGCCATGCCCGCTCCTGCCTACAACACAGCCCCCATGGTGCAGCCCGGCGTCATGCCGCAGCCTGCCGTCATGCCGCAGCCTGCCGTGGCTCAGCCGGCCACTACCGTTGCCACCGGCACCACTCAGGGTACTGCTAACCCCGGCAATCCGCAGGTGGGTGATGTGCGTATCACCTGGACCATGATTCCCGCAGAAATGCCCGTGAGCATTGTCGCCGTGCAGACCGGCACCACCTTTGCCCCCTATGTGGCCAAGGATTCCGCTGCAGACGGCTACACCGTGGACCTGCTCGAAACCGGCACCAAGACCAAGGACGAGATGTTCCAGAACGCAGAGAACGCCAACACCGTGATGACCTGGATTCTCCGCCTTGTGGGCTGGCTCATGATGTTCATGGGTCTCAAGATGATTCTTCGTCCGCTCGAGGTGCTCGGCGATGTGCTGCCCATTCTGGGTGACATCATCGGCATTGGCACCGGCATTGTGGCCTTCCTCATCGCAACGCCCGTGGCACTTGTCACCATCGGTATCGCCTGGCTGTTCTACCGCCCGATTCTGGGCATTGCTCTGCTGGCCGGTGCAGTTGGTCTGCTTGTGCTGCTCATCAAGAAGAAGAAAGCAGCCAAGGCAGCCAAGGCAGCCGCAGCTACAACCGCTGCTGCTGAGTAATTGCTGCGTCTGAAACTCGTAACCAAGCGGGGTGCTTCGGCACCCCGCGTTTTCCCTTATAATAACCAAGAAAATTAAGCACCATGTCTGCCACAATCACCCCCTTTTCATTACTCCTGACAGGCTTGGTGATTTTTTGTCCCGCCTGTTCATCTGCACCTGTCGCAAGGCAGGAAACGGCAGTACCCGCAGCTATTGATTACTGCAACATCTGCCTCACCTGCATCAAGACCGGTGAGAGCCGGGAGACAACGTTCTGCATGGGAGAGCAAGCCCCCATGCCCAAGCTGAGGATTTTCACCTATAACCCCGCCGGACAGACTGCTGAGATTTCTTTTGACGGCGTAGGAGATGGCAAAGCCGTACATTTTAACGGCCGTCTGCAGCTGATTTCCCGCACGGGCAACAGTTACACCTTCAAACCGACCGGAGAAGTGGCAGGATATGAAGGTGAAGCATCACAAAAGTTTGAAGCCACACCCGTTTCCCTTATTATTAACCTCATGCCGGAACCCGCAATATGATTGTCTATGTAGATGAAATTGCCGTTCGCATCTTCACAGGAGCTACCGCCATTGATGCTGTGCGCCGCTACTGCACCGATGCCGGGCTTCCGCTTTGTGAAGGGCCGTTTTATGATGCCTGGGGCAACGTGATTGCCGCAGACAGCCCCATGTGCGCAGACCGCCGCATCTTCACCAAATATCCCCTTTAATTTTTCACCCCCCCTGTACCACATGAAAAAGAGCTGTTTATTTTCTCTCCTTGCCCTTTTGGGCTCCGCCTTCGGCGAACAAGTCACCATTCTGGGCATCAATGACATGCACGCCAACATCGACGGCATGCCCCAGCTGGCTACCTGCGTGAAGCAGGAGCGTCTGAATGATCCGGGCTTGCTCCTCTTGGCTGCGGGCGACAGCCGCACAGGCAATCCTTACGTGGACAACGGCAACCGCCCCGGTATCCCCATGATTACTCTGATGAACCACGTGGGATTCGACCTTTCCACCTTCGGTAACCATGAGTTCGACTCCGGCCCCGCCGCTCTCCGCGACTATGTGAACACCGCCGAGTTTGATTTTGTCTGCGCCAATATATTTACCACTGATACTCAGGGCATCAACGTGAAGCCCTACAAAATTTTCGAGCGCAACGGCGTACGCATCGGTGTGCTGGGGCTGGTACAGGTCGGTGAGACAGGAATTCCCGATGCTCACCCCGACAAGTGCAAGGGTCTGCAATTTGCGTCTCCCTTTGAAACGGCCGCATACTACAAGCACCTCCGCGCCTTCTGTGATGTGCTCATCGTGCTTACCCACCTGGGATTTGAAGATGATGTGAAGCTGGCACAGATGTTCCCGGAGGCAGACGCCATCGTCGGCGGCCACAGCCATACCCGAGTGGATAATGAGCATATTGTCAACGGAGTCCTCGTCACCCAGTCGGAAGGCAAAATCAAGTATGTGACTCGCCTCACCTTCGATGTAGAAAACGGCAAGGTTATCAGCAAAAAGGCAACGCTGCTTCCGCTGGCCGACTTACCTGCAGATGCCGCCACGGCGGATCTGGTAGAGAAGACCAAGTCTCTGCCCTTCTTCAAGCGCCAGCTCACCACGGTGAAGCGCAATATAACCGCCCGCGAAAGTCTGGGCTGTATGATGGCAGATGCCATCTGTGCCCGTGCTGTCACCGATATCGCCATTGTCAATCTCGGCGGCGTGCGTCTGGAGGACTTCCCCGCCGGGCCGCTTACCGTGGCGGATGTTTACCGGCTGGATCCTTTCGGCAATGCCATTGTCCGCGCAACACTGACCGGCAAGGAACTCATTGCGATGATTGAAAGCATTCCGCAGGCAGACCACTACGGAGCACCCTGCGTTTCCGGCATGACCTACAAGTGCGTGAAACCCGCCGCAGAGCTCAAGCCCATGCGCGTGACAGAAGCAAAACTGGCAGACGGCACGCCTATTGACCCCGAAGCCCGCTACACCGTGGCCTACAATTCTTACATTGCTTCAGTTGCCCCGGCTAAACCGGCAGACGCAGGCATCGCCATCGACAGTGATGGAGCCGAATGTCTCATCCGCTTCCTTGAAAAGAAAGCGGAAGTGGATTATGAAGGAGTTTCCCGTGTAGATGTAACCATTAAAGACTAACCAACAAGCATTCTCGACATGATTAAAAAGTCCGTTTTCCTTTCGCTGTTGAGCTTAATGGGCACTGCATTTGCAGAGCAGATTACCATTCTGGGCATCAACGACATGCATGCCAATGTGGATAATCTGCCGCAACTGGCCACCTGCGTGCAGCAGGAGCGAGCCAAAGCTCCGCAGTTGCTGCTGCTTTCAGCTGGTGATAACCGCACCGGCAATCCCTACGTTGACTGCGGAGACCACCCCGGAGCCTCCATGATTCAGCTCATGAACCACATCGGCTTTGACCTGTCGGCTCTCGGCAATCATGAGTTCGACAGTGGTGCAGCGGCCATGGCCTACTGCATCAATACCGCTAATTTCGAGTTCGTGAGCGCCAATGTGTTCCCCACCGATAAGCTCGGCGTAAACCTGAAGCCCTACAAGATTTTTGAGCGCAACGGCGTACGAATCGGCGTGCTGGGACTGCTGCAGGTGGATGCATCCGGCCGCCCGGATGCGCACCCGGACCAGTGCAAGGGTTTCAGCTTCATTCACCCGCTGGAGCTGGCTCCGCACTACCGTTACCTGCGCAGCCAGTGTGACATCCTCATCCTGCTCACCCACATCGGCTTTGAAAACGATGTGAAACTGGCACAAATTTTCCCGGAGGCAGATGCCATCATCGGCGGTCACAGTCATACCCGCGTGGAAAACGGGCATGTGGAGAACGGCGTACTCGTTACGCAGACACAGAACAAGCTCAAGTACATTACCCGCCTTACTTTTGACGTTGAGAACGGCAAAGTGCTTGCCAAAAAAGCAGAATTGCTGCCGCTGAAAAAATATGAGGCAGATTCCAAGACCGCTGACATGGTGGAGCAACTCAAGAATCAGCCCTTCTTCAAGCGACAGCTCACCACGGTGAAACGCAACATCACGCGCCGTGAAAGCATGGGCTGCATGATGGCAGATGCCATCCGCAGCTGCGTGAAGACGGATATTGCCATTGTCAACATGGGCAACGTGCGCCTGGATTCTTTTGCCGCCGGCCCCCTTACCGTGGCAGATGTCTACAGTCTCGACCCCTTCGGCAATGATACCATCCGCATGACGGTGACCGGAGCAGAGCTCATCCGCGTGCTGGAAAACATCACCCAAAACGATGACCACGGCGCACCCTGTGTCTCCGGTATGACCTACAAGGCAGTATGGCCTGCCGGTGCCGACCGCATGCGCGTGACCTCTGCCGCTCTGGAGGACGGCACACCCATCAACCCGGAGGGTCGCTATACTCTGGCTATCAACTCTTACCTCTGTGCAACCACGGAGAACATGCCCGCAGACCCCGGCGTATCTGCCCGAACAGACGGTGCATCCTGCATGCTGAAATACCTCGAAACTCTGGCAGAAATTGACTACGAAGGAGTATCCCGCGTGGAAGCGACAAAGGAATAAGCCTTTTTTCTGCACGCGTTCCAAATGAAGCAAACCTTATTCACGCTCATTTTGCTGGCATCCCCTGTTCTTCCGGCTCAGGGGATGTCTGACATAGCCAACCATACCGTGCGCATCCAAATGACGGGTGCGCAGGTGGCGCGCTCTGACATATACCGGGCGGAGACTCTTCCCTGGCATACATGGAAAGAAATCACCGATTTCGTCATTAACTTCCCGGCAAGCGCCACCTTCTCCGCCACAACGGAGTACAGTGTCAGACTCCGCAAGGATTTAAGCGTCAGCTATCACCCGAACACGACAGAAGGAAAGGCTTACATAAAATTGGAAGGGGCGGATTTAAGCGTGCTTATCTCCCTCACCTATACGGACAACAGCTCCGGCACCGCAGAAATAGCATGGCATGAGGCCGGAGACACCCGCCACATCCGCAACACCTCCTTCTCGATTCAACAGGACACCGATGGAGCCTCCCGCGTTGAGCTGCCGGAAGAAATCATTGCACGTGACCCGGATATGTGGGATGACGGGCTGGCTGATATTCTGAGAGAAATAGAAACTGCCCGCTACAAAAGCGCCACGGATAAATTGTATCAAAAAAGGCTGATATCACTATTGCCGTTGGTAATGATGCGGCATGACGCCTCCTACACTAACCCCGACTACAAAGGAAACACGGCACTGCACTATGCCTGCGGCCTCAGTCACGTAAAACTGGTGCGCTGGCTGGTGGACCACGGGGCGGATATGCAGATATCCACAGATAAAGGGGCCGGTATAGATGCCTGTATCGGCGGTAAAAATGCGGCGGAAATCAGAGCCATTCTGAAGGAAGCCCGTGCTTGGAGAGACGCCCCCTATCAAGGGCCGAAAGTAAATGAGGCAGAGGCCCGCGAAGCGGCGGATTATTTCGATGTAGCCTTTGCAGGTGTTGAAATGGATAAGCCGGACTATGCTTTCACAATCAAAGATGCGAAAGCGGAACGCTTGGCCCGTATACTCTACCGCTACATCAAAGATGACAACGGCGTATACAGTCTCGGCTTATGCCCCACGGATGTGACCGCACTCCATCTTGCCCGCGTGCTGAATGCCAAAGTAACGGAAGAGCAATTTGTGGAGGACATCCTGCGGGCACTGACCATTCGGCGTTATCACATGCAACACCTTTACCGCCTGGATAGTTTTGCCCTGTCGCACCTTCCGCACATGATTCTGACCCGAGAAAACGAGGGGATGGACTACAATGCCATGAGCGCCGTCTATCGCGCTGCCTGCGAGGGAAATGTTGAGCTGGTACGCTGGCTCATCAGCAACGGGGCGGATAAACGCCTGCTGAATGAAAAGGGAGAAAACATCAAACTGCCGACAAATACCCCCAATTATGCAGAGATTCAAAAAGCTCTATTGATGAAGGATTAACGTCCTACACAAAATTTGACAACAATGGATAAGAAGAAGAAAACGAAAAAAGCGGAGATGACCACACTGCAATTCATTTGGTTATATATCAAAGAAATTCTCGGGGCTCTGGCTATGATTGCATTTGGTTGTACGCTCTATCATTTTGCAGACGATATCAGCGCATGGTTCGGCGATTTGGTACAAAGTGCATTCAATGAACTTCTTCGCATGTTGGGGGTAGAATAAGACACTCTCAGAATCAACAATGAAAACAGCACTTCTCCCCCTGCTTCTTCCGCTTGCAGCCTGCATTGCCCCGGCGGCTCAGCCTGCCCCCGTTTCCATGGATGGCAAGCTGGTTGTGGTGAACTTTTACAATGCTCAGGAAGCCGGCACAGAAAACGATGAGCAGCCGAGTGACTGGAAAAAATGCACCTCTGCCCCCATGGTGCTGCAATTCCCGATCGGTGGAGGCAATTCCTACAGCTATCAGCTCTATGAGCAGAGCCCCGACAGCCCATGGCCGCCGGTCAAGGTCACTTACACGCCGGAAGATGCCGTCATTCAAATCACCGGCAATGACCTGCATGTGCAGGTGCGACTCTGCTTCAGCTCCGGAGAAAAGGGCAAAGCCTACATCGAATGGCATGAGGAAGGCACTTCTTGGTATGCGCGCGGTGCAGATTTCACCATAAGCCCCACCAAATCAACAGCCGGGCTCCTTACTGTGCCACAGCCGGAAGAACAGGACGGAGCCGTCCAAACCGTAGATGACGGCCTGGGCGATTTGGTCCGAAAGCTGGAAAAAACTCAATACAAAACAGCCGTGGAGCGTCTGTATCAGAAGCGCCTGCTCACCCTCCTGCCCCGTATTATGGAGGGAGCCCCCATAGATACCACCATGTCCAATGCCAACGGCACCACCGCCCTGCACAACGCCTGCGGGCTCAGCCATGTGGAAATTGTGCAGTGGCTGGTGAATCACGGTGCCAATCTGAACGCCAAAACAGCCAAAGGAGCCGGGGTGGATGCCTGCGTAGGCGGCCCGAATGCCAAAGCCATTCGCGCTATTCTGAGCAAAGCCCGCCGCAGTAAATAACCCTTTCTCCTGTACTCTTCCCCTAAATCATTACACTACCATTTTATTAGTATTAATCGAAATATGAATAAATCCCTCACCGTGTTAATGACACTGCTTGCGCTGAGCTTTGGCGCTACGGCAGCACCGCAGAAAGCCCCCCAAAAGGATTTGGGCTTTGCAGATTATTATTTGAAAGAGTTCGAGGCGGAGGTAAAACGTGCCGGGGGCAACGCCAACACCTTGTTCCGCAATAAAAACGAGGCGCTTAACCGCATTCAGGCCCTCATGAAATCCTACCCGGAGGACCCGGCAGTGCTGGCACTCTATGAGCGTGCCCGCGCCGCCCTCATGATGAGCAAGGGTAACTACCAGCAGATTACCCCCGCTATGGTCGCTTACCTCAACAATGAAAAAGAACTGCGGGAGAAGTATGCTAAACTCAGCGCAGACAAATGGCAGCAGCTGCAGCAGGGGCGCGAGCTTATTACCAAAGTCTTCCCCTCCGTGGATCCGCTCAAAAACTCCATTGAGACAGACCCGACCAATAAAACCATTGTACTGCCGGGCGTAAAGTACCCGGACAACCAATTCGTAGGGGCTTCCGGAGAATATATCGTGGTAGGCAAACCCTCCACAGGTTTCTATTTCGTCAACATCAGCGGTCGTGAATGGCTGGGGCCCTATGAAGCCATCAAACGCTTCCGTCGTGAGGTTGATGGCTCACTGGGGGAAAGCCTTAATCTCACCGTACTGGGCAAGATTACCGGTCCGGCGATGGAGATTCCCGGTAATCGGCGCATGAATCTGGCTTGGGGCTGGGTGGTGGAGCCGGAGGCTCTCTACATCGATGGGCACATTGTTGCCACATTTGACCCGAACCACGACAAAAGCGGCTCCTTCATCGAGGAGGATAAAGTCGCCGCCATCAAGGAAGGTTGGTACACAGAAAAAGATGTACCGCAGGACGCCACCCCTGAGCGAGTTATGGAAATCTTCCTCACAGCCATCAAGGAGAAAAACTACGACTTGTACCGCAAGTGCATCAACCCTGAGCGCTACGCAACGGAAACGGCAGAATCCCTGCTGCGCTATCACTGGGATTTGCACCAGCAACGACTCCACGGAGAATATGTGCATGCCACTTTCAGCGATACCAAAATCACTGTTGCCAAGGGGCATGATGATAACAACGACCTCGAAAACTTCTTCCTGGATGACAACCAGCGCGACCATCTGATCAAGATGCAGGGCGAAAAACTTGAGCACGCCACCGTGCAAAGCCAGGCGTTTGATGCCAACGGAAAACAAGTTGGCAGCAAAAACACTCACAAACTTATTCGAAAGGGCGGCGACAAGGGCCGCTGGTACGTTGATGATTACGAAATCCGTTTTTGATGCACATATTTAATCTCTCTATTTTATGAAACGCACTTTCATCCAACAACTTCTGCTTCCCCTTGCGGGCATTGGCCTGATGTCTGCAACTTGCCTGCCAGCCGCAGAGGAAGGCTTTGTCTTCACAGAAGAAGAAGTGGCAGCAGCCGATGAAGCGGCTGCAAAACTGCAAGCTCTCATATCCAACGGTGCAGAATACTCGCGCGCATGTGCCCAGGCATATAGTGATATTCATCTCATTGTAGGCAACTGCTACCGCGCCATCGCCAAAACGGTGGATTTCCGGGAATGCGCAGACCAAAAAACCGTTGCGGATATACACCGGGAAGCAGCTTCCCGCCTGATCAGCAAATACGCTGTAGACCCGGCCTCCGGCACGATAATGGATGGTGTCATGTGTCGCTCCAATCTCCTGAAAGCCAAGCCGAATCTTACGGCGAAGGCCTACGAAACCATTGACCAAAACATAGACCAGCTGGAAGCTATGCTCAAGTGGTTCATGGGTCCATTTGCCAAGACCTGCGCCTACTACAACAGCGACTTTTACCAAGAGCTGCAGAAAGCAGCCAGATTCAAGGAACTCACGCAAAGTTCTGAGTATCGCCGCATGGAGCAGAACTATAAAGAATTATTCCGAGATCTTGCTCGCGGCACAGCCCATGAGCGCATCAACAAGTCCAGAATGAACTTCCGCCGTTATCCGGAAACGTTCTTTGCTCGTTTCGGGGATAACATCTCCCGCCAAGCGCTTGAAAACTGGTATAATGAAGTTGTGCTGGATGCAGAGGGCGGTAAACCCTACCGCTACCTGCGCGTCAGAGATGAAGCTATCATCTGGGCTCCCACGGCCCAGGGCGCAGAGCTTGCCAACTATGAGGCGCGTTTCGACTACTGGACAGAAGAGCGGATAAATGCCGTAGTGGAAACCGGCAAACATGCCATCAACCTGAGCCTGGACAACGGGTCTGAGCTGAACAATTACCGAGCCGTTGCGGAGCAATACCCCTACAGTCTTCTGGCTCAAACTCTGAGCGCCTACAACGATAAGACAAAGAAACAGTTGTTTGACATGGCTAATGAGCTCTACACCTTCCGGGATTTTCTCGAAGGTAATACTCTGTACTTGAACGCAATGCTGGATAGAGACGGGAAAACCTTGCTTTATTGGGCAAACAGAAAACTTGATATGGCCAAAAAAGAGTGGAAAGCTATCCGGAAACAAGCGGAGGAGGATAAGCAATCCAGATGATGTCCCCCTCCCCCCAAAAAAACATGAGTCTCAGACAATAATGATAAAGGACACGGGAAATATCTCAACATGAACACCCCATTTTCCACTATACTGCCGGCGGCGGTACTTATGCTTGCGCCAATCATGCAGAATGCTCCCGGCGCGGAGGAACCCGCCCCTGTTCACCCTGCCGGCAACAACGCCGCCACCATCCGTTACGACGGTTATAACCCCACAGCAACTGCCTATCTGCACGAGATGCTGAGTAAAACAGCAACTGCCGCAATCTGCATCAACAACAGTGAGCACGCCCTCACTGCCCCCGAGACCGCAAAACTGCAGGCACTGCTGAAAGGAGCCAAATCTTCAACGACGCGCTGCGCGCCGGCCGATTGCTTTTACCTGAACTTACAGGATGCCGACGGCAATTGGTTGATGTCTCTTCCGGTGCAGAAAACGCAGCAAGGCATTGTGCTGCTGTACCTGAAATTGCAAGGGAATCAGGCAAATGACCCGCTGCAAAACTGGTGGCGAGCCGTCTGCAACCGACTGGGGCTCTAATTTCTTTCATTTCTCCATGGCTAAAGATGAAGCAAAAGAAGGGTGTGCCATAAAAGCAGGCAAAGGCTGCCTGGGCTTTTTCCTGGGTCCGGCCATACTGGCAATGGCAGTGTACCTCCTGTTCAACAATGAGGGAGACTACCTCAACACGGCTCAGGCGCTGGATGAGTTGCAGCCCCTCGTGCAACATGTGGAAAATACAGCAACACCCGATGCTGCACTGGAGGGAAAACCGGTGCACCTGAGCGCCACGGCCGTCACCGAAGATGTGCTGGCAGATGAAGTCTATGGCGTTCAGACACAGGGCATCATGCTTCGCCGCAATGTGCAGTATCTACAATGGGTAGAGGAAAAGAAGAAGCGCGGCGGCAACGATCAGAAGTCGGCATTCATGTCTGAGACGGAATACAGGCGCAGCCGTGACAATGAGTGGGTATACAGTTATCACCTTGCATGGGTGAACGCCCCCATCAATTCCGCTACCTTTTACCATGAGCAATACAGAAACGCAAACTATACCCACTACAAGGCGGATACGCAGAAGCAGTGGGCAACGGATGTTCGGGTAGGCAACTACAAACTGACACCTCAACAAATCAGCCGCATTACCAGTGATGGAAAGAGAGTGACACCTCAACAGGTACCGGAGACGCTGAAGAAACATGCCATGCTCCATGGGGAGTACCTATTTATCGGCCGTGCTCCGGAGGGCAACTCCTATTACCCGCTAAACCCGCAGGCCCCCAGTGTGGGAGATGTGCGCATTTCCTGGCGCCGGACAAGTCCTCAGCGCCCCGTCAGCCTGGTAGCCATTCAAAAAGATAATAGCTTTGTGCCCTACACCGCAACCAACGGAGCAGTTATCGATTTGTTCTATACCGATACGCTGGGCATAACGCAGTGCTTCGATGAAGCACGGGAAACCAACACATTGAACTTGTGGATGGTGCGCATGGGGGGCTGGATGATGTTCTGGGGGGCATTTGCCTGTATGCTTAAGCCGCTGGCCGGCATGGTTCCCCTGTGCCGCAAGCTGGCAGAAACAGGAGCCGGGGTAATATCCCTGTTATTGGGTACCATCGGCAGTTTGTTAACCATCTCTGTATCCTGGATATTCTGTCGTCCAGGTCCTGCCGCGCTGATGTTGCTTGTCATTGCCCCCCTCATCCTGCTGCTCGTGCGGAAACAAAGAAAACCGGCAAAAGCGGCTCCCCCCGTTCGCTGCTGATACCCTGCTATGCTCCCCCCCATCGGCGCCGCAGTGTCAGTCTTGTGACAGATTACATAAGCGGTATCAATCTCTCATAGTAATTGACCATCGTTATTTGATAGCATAGCCTCTCTACGGGCCACCTCCTTGCTGCTCCGCGTTTGGGGCTCGGGTAGCGGCAAGTACCCTTATTAGTGCTATGGGCTTTATGGCTCGCGTTCAAGACAGAGGAAACGGAAAACCCGCCCATCGGTATGAAACCTAGGGCGGGTGCGCCATGCGGGCTTGGTTACCCCATCCTCGGTCTGATACATCAATATGGGAAAATGCTTCTTCTTCATAGGCTTATTAATTCAAATTCGACCCAATTTTTTTCGAGTTTCCAAGAAAATCAATAATTCGAATTAGGGTAAGAATCGCTGGACACATGAAAGTTGATCTTCATGCAGCTCATATATAGAGGCATCAAAAACGATACCCGTTTCATCTATGGATTTTATATATTTTCCAACAATCTCTATATCTTCAAAGGTCAAACCATATCTAATGAGCCAAATGTCTTTCTGATTGTTTGTTCCATATTTCACATAATTACACATTTGAGCTGCACGCTTATCATTTGTGAGCAAATAATACTTTCTAAATGCTGCATAGAAAACGTCATTCAACTTAAACCCTACCAATTTATCAAGATAGTCATAAGTATCACAGATTATCCTGTCGTAATCTACATCACGAGCGAGAGTTGTCTCCGGATACATCGGAATTTTATTTAAATTCCTATTTGGAATATCACGGTATTCCATCATAAACCTGACCTTAACTTCACTATCACCTTTACCCTCTCGAATCAATTGTCGGCGCTCCGCTAATTTGCTTACATAAGAATAGCGGCGTTGGCATATTTGACTAAATGTCTTACCATAAATCTGCCACATCATGATTTTAACGGCGTTGCTAATAACGGCTTGTTCGGCCGCAACTAACTCACGGCCTAGATATGATGCATATATATCGTTGTAGCCATCGTACAGTTTATACCGAAGCTTGTTATCGGTATTCAAAATATCTTCAGATATATACTCACCATCAGGCAAAGTGAGATTTAAAATTTCCTCAACTAGTGCATTTACATCTTTTGACTCTAATCTGTCAAGTTCCTGCGGTGTCAAATTAAACTCATCAGACAGAGTTCCTGAATTAACAGCTTCTTTGTATTCTTTATCTTCATCATCTTCCTCAATTTCATCTAAACGAGACACCTCATCCAATTTTATGCTCCCATTCAATATCTTCCTCAAATTACTCATATTTGATGATTTGACAACAACGCTGCCCACGTCTAATGAAATATTGGAAGTTGAGCGACCAGCCCTACCAATCATATTACGCAGTGACAACTTCTTGGTCTCTTCGAAACGGTGCAAAACAACTACATCAAATGGCATATTAACGCCTTGTTCCAACGTAGAGGTAGCAAAACACAACCGGCAAAATCCAGCCTGTGTATATTTTTCGAGCACCATGCGTACTTTTAAGGGTAATGAACCATGATGCAACACTATACCACGGCGCAATAAATCAACAAAAGACGAGTGAAAATTCCTTCCTTCGCTTTCGCCTGACCGAGCGCCGGTGTAATCTTCAAGTTGCTTAATGAAGACATCAATCTGAGGATCATCGCTTGGTTTACATAAACTTATGTATTTATCAAACAGTGTAAGGTATTCTTTATCAATTATTGTTTTTTTAGCTAAATAAAACAATACACTACCATCTCTTTTTAATGCTTGCTCAATAGGGTCGGGGGCTTCTACTTTACACCTGCCCATAATACTTTTATCTAACCCGAAGTGGTAAAATTTATCATAATCTTCATGGCAATAAAAAAGTTGAGATACACATTGTTCTCGATAACACTTGGCGTCTGATTTAGCAGGAGAGAAGTCGTTTTTCTTCAACTGAGCTATGGGATTTGACACAAATGGATGAGCAAACACACACTTACTGTCAGGAAATGCTTTTTTGACGCGTCTCACAATCCCGTCAAAATATAATCCTCTTCGCCCAGCATCGTCCGTTAGCTGCGCTTCATCGTATAAAAACAATGAAACATCAAACCTGTCACGATTTTTAAATATTTCTCTGCATCTTTCTGGCGTAACAATGAAAATTGAACGCTCGGCATGGTTTGTATTAATGTCGTCTATATGAGTTAATAAGTTAACTTTCTTGTCTCGGATTTCACGGTTTAACCGAATAAAATACTCGTTCAATAGTGCTCTTGACGGCACAACTACCACAACGTCTTTCGTAGTCGTTTTCAACAAATGAAGAAATACATACGATTTACCTGTGCTCGTTGGAGCTGAAAAACTAAAATTCTGGAATTCTTCTATAGAGGTTAAAACACTCAGCTGAACTGGAGTAAAGTCTCCATTCATTCTTTCCCTTATCGCATCGCGAAAGTTCAGAAACAATAATTCTTCTAGTGTATCACTATCCATAGCCTCCACCTTCGAGACCTTGTAAAAAAGCCCCAAATGAATAGCTATAGACTCATTGAACTCGCGCAAAAGTTCAGGTTGATACAGTTGGAAATAACCCAACGATTCCATATCCGATGAGCGAACAGGGCCATCAACAATTATTCGAGATATAATCTTACGCAATTCATCTCGAGACGCTTCACCCTTTATTATCTTCTGTATCATTTCCTTCACCCTTTAATATTTACAGCCACTATGACTATTTCCGTACCCATAATGCATATCCACGAATAATGCTGATTTTCCTTTATATTTCTCAAAAGGATTTTGGTCGCCGTTCCTGTGGAAGAAAAAGCCGCAATGTAGCCTCTCTCTCCTGATGCCATCTTCTTCTTAGCCTCCTCCGAAAAAAAATCTTTCACATCAACATAATCACTTACTGCCCGCTCCTCTTTTATAAATGTCTCTATCTGCGAAAATGCGCTTCCGTAAGCATTTCTTCCACACAGATATTTTGCTTCTCCAAACAAAGGCTCATGTTGATGATTTTCGCTAAACATATCAAAACCACCATTCCCAGTAGCCGCCTGTTTAAACACATCCCCTAATGGTATGTCCTTGTAATTTAATGAATCTACAATTGCTTGGCGGCCCAATTCTGAAACAACTTTCTCTCCCGTTATATCCGTAATTTTTTCAGGATTTTCCTCCTTTATTTTTATAGCTAAATCACTTATTGTCTTGTTTAATCTTTCTATATACGATGCTCTAGTCATTGGATCTTCAAATTTTGTGATCCAACTCTTTGAAGAAATTGTGTTGAATATGTGAGACAGGATTCTCAGCATATCATCTATTTCAACTCGAAGGAAAATAACGTTTTTTTCTACTTGAAGCAGCTCTGATACATGGAACGGCTTCTCACATGGAATTGTAGTTTGATCTTTTTCTCTTTTGTTCATTTTTTCAAATCTAACGAACTGCGATTTAGAACAAATTCTTTCTCTCTTCTTATCATGCCGATAGCTCACAATACTACCATCGACAATCATGCTGATGGCCTGTTGAATGACGGAGATTGTCTGTTGTGCCATTCATGCTATATCCGAAGGTAACTTAAAAAGCCTCAATCCTTTCTCAGGGCTCTATACAACTCCTGAGCCATGGCTTCCTGTACCTTCTGGTAGAATTCGGGGTCGCTGAACAGCTTATCGAATGATGTTCTATTTTCCATGAAACACCGGGTAACAATTCTCTTGAACTTATCCGGGAAGAGGGATTGCACAAACATCTCGGTACTGTTGTCCTTGGCGTACTTGCGGAACTTCTGGACCTCGTTGTCCTTCATGAACATCTGGTAAATGCCCTCGATGATGACTCGGTCAGCATCGGTGAATTTACCACTGAAGCGTTCATTCACCTTATCAATGATGCTCTGGAGCGTGTCTTTCTTTTTGACTGGTACCTTTGGAGGTGTCGGATTGGTAGGCTTGAATACGGGGGGCTTTTCGTTCAGGGTGATTGCACCACGGAAGCTTTCTGTAAGTGAGGCGTATTCCAGTTTAATCTTGTCCTCAATGTTGCCATTGGTCTCATCATCTACCTTGGGCAGGAGCCGAACGAGATGCAGCGTGTACTGGTATTCATTGAACAAATCCCGGTCGTGCAGACGTACCAGCTGAGTTACGAACGCGTATGCCTTGTTGAACTTCTTCACGTAGTCGCGTGCGGTATAGCGGTCATCTGTGCTCAAATCCATATAGCGGGCGATGACAGGACGGAACATGCCTGACAACTTACCAAGAGCTACGGCGTCCTGCTCTTTGCCCGATTGTGTCTTCATGTATTTGTTGAAGGACTCTACATCATCGAAGTTGTAGAGCATAAGATCTCGAATCTTATTGCGCAGATCGTAGACCCGGTTCAAATCCGTGCTGCCCTCCAGTGTGGTGGTCTCGTAGTATGGCAGGAACGCGTCCTTGATATCCTGCTCGGTGTTCTCAAAGTCCAGTACAAAGGTGCTGTTCTTGCCTGCGGTTGTTCTGTTCAGGCGGGAGAGCGTCTGCACGGCGGTCACGTCGCGCAGCTTCTTATCCACATACATGGTGTGGAGTAACGGCTCGTCAAAGCCGGTCTGGTACTTGTTGGCAACCACCAGAATGTTGTACTGGCTGCTGTGGAAAGCCTTGCGGAACTTCTTATCGGTGGTGATATACTTACCGTTCTCATCCAGATTCATGGATGCCTCGGTGAACGGCTTGTCGCCGGGATAGTCATCGAGCTTCACTTCTCCGGAGAAAGCAACCATAACATCGCTCCCCGCACACTCCTCAGCGTGCTCCTCGATATATTTCTTTATAGCGAGGTAATAACGTACAGCATTTGCACGGCTGTCTGCCACAACCATAGCCTTGCCCTTACCGTTGATTTGATAGCGACAGTTCTCCAGGAAATTGGTCATGATCATTTCCGTCTTCTGGGTAATCGTATAGCCGTGCTGCTTGTAATACTTAAATAGAGCTCGGGCGGCCTGACCTTCGATGAGCTCAGGGTTATCCTCAGATACGCGGATTAGCTTGAATGCCTCCTTTACCGTCACGTAGTTGGACAGCACATCCTGAATGTAACCTTCCTCGATAGCCTGTCGCATGGAATACACATGGAACGGAGCTTTGATAGGCTCGCCCTCCGGGGTGCTGCCAATAACGGTTCCGAATGATTCCAGCGTCTGCGCTTTCGGTGTGGCAGTGAATGCGAAGAAAGACTGGTTGTCGTGTCTGCCCTGGCCGATAACGGCATTGATGTATTCGTCGGTCAGGTCTACTTCTTCCTCCTCGATACCAGCGTCCTCGGCGTATTCCTTAATGGCAATGCCTATGTCAATCAGGCTGCGGCGAAGAGATTTTGCGCTCTCGCCGTTCTGGCCCTGGTGGGCTTCATCAATAATGATGGCGAATTTACGCCCCCGGAACTTTTCCATGTCCTTCTTGGCAAAAAGGAACTTTTGTATGGTGCAGACGATAATGCGCTTCTTGTCGTTGATAGCATCTGCAAGGCTGCGGGAGTTCTTCTTGTCGTCAATGGCTTCTACCAGCCCGACCTTGTGTTCAAAGCTGTTGATGGTGTCCTGCAGCTGGCTGTCCAGCACCACGCGGTTGGTGACAACGATAACGGAATCGAACAATCCTTTGTTCTGTGCATCATGAACGGAAGCCAGACGGTACGCAATCCATGCAATGGAATTGGACTTGCCTGAGCCTGCGGAGTGCTGAATCAGATAGTTGGTACCCACTCCGTTCTGGCGTACATCAGCCATAATCTTGCGCACCACATCATACTGGTGGTAACGCGGGAAAATCATCTTTTCCTTGGTCACTGTCTTGCTGACGCCATTCTTGCCCACCACTTCTTCCTTTTCTTTTACAAAAGAAATGAAGCGGTGAATAAGGTCGAGCAAGCTGTCGCGCTGCAGCACCTGCTCCCACAGGTAGCTTGTTGCGTAACCTTCCGGGTTCTGGGGATTACCTGCCCCGCCGGTCAGGCCTGCACCGTTGGAGCCTTGGTTAAACGGCAAGAAACGGGTCTTACCGTCAGCGAGCTGTGTAGTCATCCATGCCTCGTAAAGATCAACGGCAAAGTATACGAGGAAGCGGTGATTCATGCGGAATGCAAACTCCTTGGAGCTGCGATCCTCCTTATACTGGTTGATGGCACATACACAGTTCTGCCCGGTAAGCTGGTTCTTCAATTCCAGAGCTACCACGGGAATACCGTTGACGGACAATACCATGTCGATGGTATTGCTGTTGTTGGTGGTGTATCGGAACTGACGGGCACAGCCAAGGATATTTGCCTGATAACGCTCGGCATCGAGAGGATTCAGATCGCTCTCCGGCTTGAAGTAGCAGACCTTCAGCTTGCAGCCCATGTCCTCAATGCCATTGCGCAGCACAAACAGAAGCCCCTGGTTAGAGATGGTGGTCTGCAAGCGGTGGTACAGTTTATCTGCCGCTCCATCGCCGTAGTATTTGGTGTATTTGGCCCATTCCTTGGGCTGGGTCTTTGCGATGAACTCACAGAGGACATCCATGTAGATGCACTTTGCTACGTCCGGCTGGTGGTTATGTACCCAGTTGCCCGCAGCATCCTGCCCCCAGAACTGGGTGTAGCCACCTGCCGGGGAAATCAGAAAGGTCTCTATATCCCGTTCAAAACGTTTTTCGCTTTTGTCCATTATGATACCTCCTTTTTCCCGGTGACGTATTCGTAAATGAGAGAGCGCTTGTACTGCTCCAGTTTCTCAATCTTAGCTTGCTTGATGGCAATTAGGCGGTCAATTTGTGAGCATTTTTTATCGAGATTCAGCGCGATTTTCAATTGCTCTTCTTTAGACGGAATCAATACGGTCATTGCCCTAAGCAACCCTTGGCCAAGACTTGCTCTTGTAACAAGATTCATTTCTTTCACGAGATAACGCCTAATATGATTCCCTCGGAAGTAGTATTTTGCGTATTGCGTAGTTAAGGCGTCATTGTATGGTCGTAATCTAATCAGGAAACCTGCAAAAGTTGCATTTTCAATAGTCTTTGTACACACTGAAGAAAAACCCACCTCTTCTATAGTCTCAGATGTTCGAGTGAAAAATATATCGCCCTCTTTCACTGAATAATTATCTTGTTCACAGTCCGTGGACTCAACAAGGCCCGCGACAGAATGAGGCAATTCTATGTTTTTATAAACATCTCCGTAGCTTACAAACGGATAACCACTGCCGAAATATTCTCCGCCTTTGGATATGCCATTTTGAGTAGATCCAATGTATTTTACTCGTAATGTTTCCCATTGTTGGGGGATCTCGCCAATCCAATCAACCCCACTATCCTTCATCGGAACGGTAGGATCGAGCCCCTTGGTGACAACCTCGGTAATGAGGCTTTGCTTGTAGGCCTTCAGCTTTTCTATTTGCGTTTGGACGTTTGCGATGAGTTTGTCTACTTTAGTTTCCTGCTCTAATAAGAAACCACTTATGCGTTGTTGTTCAGCCAAGGGAGGAACAGGAGTTTTCAGGGAGCGAAACATATCGCCAGTAATGGTATAACGAACATTCTTTGAGAACATCTTATAATACCGATTAGAAAATACATACTTGAACCAGTAGTCTGAGAACTCATTTATTATCCTTTCCGAACATGAAAAGACATCGTATGCTGACGTAATCATCCCGTTATAGTTGGAGATACCAGAAAATACAGCAGAGCAGTCCAAGTCGAACAAACAAAACACCATCTGCCCCTTTTTTACAGTCTGGTAGTTGTCATATGAGGTTGGTACTTTTCCGCCACTAGCATTGATGTCTCGTTCCTTCACTCCGCCTGTGGTCAAGGAAAGAAGCTGATACTTACTATGAGCATCTCCTACCTTTTGCCCATCATAATAGAACAAAAAGCGATTTTGTATAACTCGCCAGTGATTGGGCAAATCACCGGCAAAAGGAATTCCTTCATTCATGGCCAAATAACTCCTTCATTAGTTGGGTTTCTTCTGACTCAAGCTCCTTAATCTCCGCAAAAATAGAATCGGACGAAGGAGGCGGCACGAACTTATAGAACAGACGGGTAAAGGGAACTTCGTAGCCTATTTTGTCCTTTGCCGGGTCAATGTAGGCAAGCGGATTATACGGCAGAACATTCTTCTGCATGTAGGCATCAATATCTTCGGACAAGGGAATAATCTCAGAATCCGAGGCTCCCTTAACAGGTTGCTTCTTGCCCTTCTTCGTGATGGGATTGCCTTTGTCGTCAGTCTGGGCTGTTTCCACTGTCACCTTAGTGAAGCCGAAATAGCTATTCTCAAACACCTTTGATTCTACAAACAAGCCATTTTCCTCATATTCCGCATCATCGAACGCACCATATGCCCGGAGGATGAGATCAATACAAGCGTCATCGAGGTCAACACGTTTAGAGCCAATATTCTTGCGACGCTTTACAAAGCACTTGCTGGCATCGATTAACTGTACCTTGCCACTGCGATGCATGGGCTTACCCTTGGACAACAGCCAGATGTAAGTTGAAATGCCGGTGTTATAGAACAGGTCAGTAGGCAGCTGGATGATGGCTTCCACCATATCGCCCTCGATGACATAGCGACGAATCTCTGAAGCACCGGAGCCGGCATCGCCTGTGAACAATGATGAGCCGTTTTGAATGATAGCCATTCTGCCGGAGCCCTCCTTCATCTTCTTCACTCCGTTCAGCATGAAGAGCAGCTGTCCGTCGGAAATAGCCGGCAACCCGGGACCGAAACGTCCATCGTAGCCTTGCTTGGCTTCGGCTTCCACCTGTGACTTCTCTCGCTTCCAATCGATGCCGAAAGGCGGGTTGGAGATGATGTAGTCGAACTCATAGCCGGAGAAAGCATCCTCGCTCAGCGTGTCGCCGAACTTCATGCCGGAAGCGTTGCCGCCTTTGATGAGCATGTCTGCCTTGGCAATTGCGTAGGTTTCAGGATTGAATTCCTGTCCGAAGCAAGTCAAGGCTGCTTCTTCGCTGATGGATTGCAGACGCTCTGTCAGACAGCCGAGCATCTGGGAAGTGCCCATGGCCATATCATAAGCCGTCTTGGTGCATCCCTCGGCCATGATTTCGGCTTTTTCGGGAGCCACCAGCAACTCGGTCATGAGGT
Organism: Akkermansia sp.; assembly: GCA_045635265.1. Taxonomy (GTDB): domain Bacteria; phylum Verrucomicrobiota; class Verrucomicrobiia; order Verrucomicrobiales; family Akkermansiaceae; genus Akkermansia. The sequence goes on along the minus strand of JAZRBU010000016.1, from coordinate 24,136 downwards.
AGATAATATCGCGGCTGGTGAAGTGAGCACCGGCCTGTTCATCGTAGGATTCTGAGAACTTACGGATGAGCTCTTCGAAGATGTAACCCATGTCGGCGGAGGTAATCTTCTCCGGGGACATATCAGCCTTGGTGGAATTGAACTCCTGCAAGGTCAAGAAGAGCACGCCGCCTTTGATCATCAGGTTGACGGTACTGGTAAAATCAAAGTTTTCAATGATGTCCTTGATATTGGAGGAGAATCCCTTCAGGTAGGCATCAAAGTTGCTTTCCACGTTATCAGGGTCCGCAATCAGTTTGGCAAAATCGAAATTGCTGGTGTTGTAAAAATCGTAACCGGAGGTACAGCACAGAATACCGTCGCGTATAGTTCCCTCCACTTTCTGCGTGTCCAGCTTCTTCGCCATCTCCACCACAGCCGCCTTGGTGGGCTTGAGTGCATCGTCAAAACGCTTCAATACGGTCATGGGCAGAATGACCTTGCCGTATTCGTGAGGCTTGAACAGCCCCACCAGATGGGTGGCAATTTCCCAGATAAGATTGGCCTTCGCCTGAATGTTTGCGTTTGTCTGCTTTTGCAGGTCACTGATAGACATGTTTTTCTCCTTACTGTGGACTTATAAAATCTTTTTGCTTGTGCTAGTATATCACATTTTTATGCATTCCTGCGAGCCAAAAATGTGTCTATTAGGCTTTTTAAGAATGATTAGTATCCTCTTTACGCGCTATATTTCCACTCACGCTGACGATCCTCATGGAACTGAATGATTTCATCACCATACAACTCCTGAACAGTATTCTGACAACGAATGAAAAGTCTACGTCCATTCAACCAGACCAGTTGAGATCTGGGTGTTACTACAAGCTTACAGATAAGCTTACCGCTGCGTTCATCCTTTTTCACGCGTACGCTCACGTTACGGCTTGCAAGAGAGCCAAGCACCCGGGATATCGTATTCTGGAACTTCAGAGTAATACCATCGATGGTCAGTTTATATGTAAACCGATCCGAGGTGTCATCATTGATGAACTCTAGGTCTTTTTCGATGCCGCATACGGAACCGTCATCACGGTAGCCGATGTAAATGGTGCCTCCGTTACAATTCATGAAAGCTGCAACCTGACGCATGATTTCCTGGCCGAGCTGCTTTTCGATATCCGCAATACCATCGCAGGTGAAGACAAAAGAGCTCTTGTATTCAACGGTCTGGCCTTCCTCCCCGATATGATCGCTTTCAATCGTTTCCACCTTGGCTGCGATATCCGCAATAGACTGCGTTTTGCTAGGAGCAAGAGACAGACGACCGTTAACGATGTTGCGAACCTTGAGCTGGATCATTGAACCCACCGCATGCTTATTTCTTCCGGAAGCACGGTAACGATGAAGGATGCCAACAATGTTATCTTTCACCGTAAGGTTGTTTTCTTCGATTTTGACTACCTCGAAATCGTACTGTTCCCCAACAGAGAAAGTCTTGGCAATAGTAGAAACATCGGGATGTACGAACTTCAGACAGACCGGGCCAATTTCCTTCACCTGAAGCTGAATCCTTTCTCCGACGCTATACTGTTTCCCCTCGTGGGGGAGGTAATGCTTTATACCGTAGTGATCACGGAGAATATTCTTGTTTTGAATTTCTCCGTTGTCCATAAGAGTCCCCTGGGGAATCTCCACAGAGAAAGTATATTCCTGACCGACAACGTAGTGTTCCTTCAGTAGGGTAGCAATATCCTGCACCAGTACAGGGAACTCAGTAAGGGTGTTACCAAGGCGGTTGAAATCCTGAACATAGCACATTAGAACCCGGGCGTCGTAATCATCCTGTTCCCAGTCCTGCTGGAAAGGGAGTACGCGGGTACGGAAACACAGGTGCTCATAGCCGCGCATGGTTTCCTTGCCGTTATAACGGAGCACGAAATAATCAGCACCGTTCCAAGTCTGCTTACGGCTAATGCGGAAAGGATATACTTTGTGGAGAATAAACATGGAAGAAAAAGGAAGAGAGAAAAGTTAACGTGTGAAAGATTACTTGCGCAGCTTTTTGAGTAGTTCATCAAGTTTCTGCTGCTTGATCTTGATGAGAGCTTCAAGCTCGTTGATTTCCTGAGCCAAGGCCTGAGCGTCTACCTGCTCCACAGCCGGGGGCGGACAGGTATACACATCAGGAGAAAGGTCATTTCCATTCTCAGCAACCTCAGCAACGGTTGCCACGTATGAGAATTCCTGTTCTACGGTACGATTGGTATAGCAGGACACAATGCGTTCAATAGAAGCAGCACTCAATTCTGCGCGTCCTCGCTTTGTTTCGCTGAGGTTAGCAGCATTGATGAATAAGATATCCTTGCGATTCTCCAACTCGGCACCGGGCTCACGGCGCTTGTCAATAACGAGCAACGCCGTTGCGATATTGGTATTGTAAAGCATCTTGGGTGGCAGCGCGATAACGGCATCGATAAGATTCTTCTCGACTAGCTGTGCTCTCAGGTTGCGCTCGTTACCCGTGGCGTACAGCATACCCAGAGGAACCATAATAACGAGCTTACCCTGTTTCTCCCGGCAGTGAGCCAGCATATCGAATAAGAACAACCACTCCGAGCGACTGCGAGCCGTCAACCCCCAGTTAAATCGATTATGAGCATCCTTCTCCAGTGTCTCAACAGGCATACGCATACCCATGGGAGGCTCCGTCAGGCACTTATCGAATCGCATCAGAGAACCGTCCTCTGCAAGAATGGGATCTGCAATGGAGTCGCCACAACTAATGCGAGCCGCCATATTGCCGTGCAGCATGCAGTTCATCAGCGCCAGAGTATAGCTGCAATTGTTCAGCTCCTGACCATATAACCGCAACGAGTCGTTTCCCCGGGTTGTGTTGATCAGCAGAGAAGCAAAACCAGCGCAAGGATCGTATACCGTATCTCCAGATTGAGGAGCAAGGAGCTTTGCCTTCAACTCAGCTACATCCAAAGGAGTAGACGGACAGACATTCTTGCAATTTTCAGACAAGAACTTAATCCAAGCTTCCATGAATGCGGCAGAGGAGTTTTCCTCGGTAGCGGCATCAATACGCAGCGTTACCGATTTCATGGACTCAATCAGCGACACCAGGAATTTCGTAGCGATATTGGCTGAGACCGGCTGGAAGATTGCCCACTTCGGCAGCAATATGTCGTTCCATGATTTGAATAAGCTATTCAACTCTTCCGACAGAGCTTCCGGGCGAGCATTCGCACATTCGATAATCTTGTCGAATGATATAGCAGAGGCTGTGTGATCCTTCAGGATTTCCGAGAGAGCAGCAGCATTTGCTGAATGCGTATCAGAGAGAGCTTTAGCGGTGACAATCTGAGAACACAGGAGAATGTTATCCTCCGTGGAAGATGCGCCGTTGTAGCTAATGAGGTGATGAGCAGCAGTATAAAAGATATCTGACATAAAGGTGAGAGTATTAGTTAAGGGTTGAAATAACGAGCTGGTGTTTCTTTTCGGCCAGATCGCATGCGAGCTGTTTAAGCTCCTGCGAAAGAGTTGCAATTTCTACGATGCTAGCCTGTTCTTCGTAGGGATGAAACTCCAATTCCAGATTGATGATATCCTGCCCTTTGATCATAGGAATCGATGTTCCCTTCGCGGCGTGCTGAAGAGCAAGCTGGCATTCCTTCTGATTCATTAGCCAGGAAAGATAGGCGGGAATAACCTTTGCATCTTCGTTCACGCGGATAACCATAAGCGGTGCCGCGAGACAGGTAGGGCGTTCTGGTTCCTCCTGAATATAGGTTGTGGTGAGTGATTTTCCACGAGTGCGGATGATAATATCACCGGCATGAATCAGGCTGCGGCTCTTACTTGTATCAAGTTCAATTCTCGTAAGCGTCGGCATTTTCCGAATCACCTCGCAGGTTAAATCCTTCATTTGGAGAAGATCGGTAGAACCGTTCTCGACCTCTTCTACCTGCCCACGGGCATTGAACCCCATGTGGACGGTAACAACATCTTTGAGCGCGTGTGCGGTTTTCATAAAATGTAGTAATCTTATTTTTACTTGCCGAGGCGATATTATCACCAAACCGGCAGGAAGTCAATAGAATTTTGCGTAAAAATTGCATTACTACACATTTTTTTATTCAAAAGGGCCATTGAGGGGTAAAATAGATAGTTTTTGCCCCGATTTGATGTAGAAAGCGCGGCGGCGGTTATGGCACACGTCGCGTGGGCGGTCTGTTCTGACAGGGAGGCGGCTTGCCTTGCCGGGTACTCATACCACTACCCTGCCCTTTGTAATACCCGCCATCGTTATCCGCTTTTTTCACTGAATAAGCATGCAACCCATTTTGCAACCCATTTTGCAACCCGCTTGCAACCTTTTTGCAACCCTGACAGTAGCCAACAGTAGACGACAGAAAAACGAAAAGCGAGCAAAATCAACAAAAAAGCCGCCCTGTTGGCGGCTGTTTGCGGTGTGTTTCAGTCGGGGCGACAGGATTCGAACCTGCGACATCCAGCTCCCAAAGCTGGCGCTCTACCAGGCTGAGCTACGCCCCGTATGTAAAAAAGCCTGAATTTAGGCAAAAAAAATGGTGGCTCGGGACGGGATCGAACCGCCGACACGCGGATTTTCAATCCGCTGCTCTACCAACTGAGCTACCGAGCCACTTGCGCTGCCCGCTTGTTGCGGGGTGCGGGGGAATATTACTCCCTTTTCTCCGATTTTGCAAGCAAAAAATATAAAAAAAGTCAAAAAAAAACGCATTTTTGCGTAAAAAAGCCCCCGCAGGCACCGAGAATCGGCGTTGCGGGGGCAAAATGGAGACGATAAGGCAGGCAGATTACTTGCGACGGCGGCGTGCCGCCAGCCCCAGCATAGCCAGCAGGCTCAGTGTGGCCGTGGTGGGCTCCGGAATCATGGCAATGCCGAAGATACCGGTCTCCCCGCCGCTGTAGGTCAGGACAAAGTTATCGTTGTTCAGGTTGCTGAAATACGGAGCGGCCAGCACTCTTTCCTCCACGGAAATGGCCTCATACTGGGTACCATTCAGGCTCAGAGCATCCACGCCGGTAAAGAGCGTGGTGTATTCATTGGAACAAATGCGCTCCAGCGTGGCGTCATCCAGCGTGATATTTGTCTTGAGGGAGAGGGTGCTGCCCATGGCGAGCCCGCCAGCGGCCACGCTCAGAGTACTGCCGGATTCCAACGTGAGGTTGGCATTCAGCCCGGCACCGCTGCCGAATGTGGCTACGCCCTGCACGGACAGCGATGCCTCCGCATCGACAGTCTGCTCCGTTCCGGTGTAAACGGACACCGTTTTGTCTGCTGCCACGGTGAGCTCCTTGAGGGAGAGGCCGGCGGCAGCCTGCAAGACCGTCATGTCACCAGCGGTGGCATACACACTCGTGAGCGTGTTGGCGCTGTTGCTCACCGTCAGCTTGGCACTGCCCGCGTTCTCCACGGAGGAGTTGGTCAGTTTATTGCTGATGGTTGTTTCCGTTGCTGCAGTTGCCTTGATATGACCGTTTGCCAGTTCATACGAAGCATCTGCAACAGAATAGGTGGCAGTGGAGTCGGAGGTGCTCAACGTAGCCTTCTGCGTTTTACCGCTGATTTCTACCCCGCTGTTGCTGATGTTCAGGGCTGCGCCCTTAGCGACATGCAATTTTGCACCATTGTATGCCTCTACGGACTTCACCGTATTGCCGCCATCTCCGGTATAGCCTACGGTGATGTCACCGGCCTTGGCAGTAATCTTGCCCAGCATGACCTGAGAGGAAATGGTAGCCGCGCCGGCGCCATCCTTCACCACATTGCCCACGGTGGCAGTTGCGCGGTCAGAATGCATGCGACCGCTAACGTCCAACGAGGCGCCTTCGCTCACATTGAAAGTAAGCTGGCGGTCATCGCCTCCGCGCAAGCGCATATTGGCCGCGATGCTGTTTGCACCGGCTGTTACGTTGATGGTGGAGTTGCTGTTGAAGTCCAGAGCGGCGGTGTAGGCCGTACCGGAATAGCTACCACCTGCACCCAGCATCTGAGCGCCGTTCTTGAGCGTCAGGGTCCAGCCGGCAATGGTCTGGCGGGTATTGCCGAAACTAATCGTACCGCCATCAACGGTTATAGGATTACCGGTATTCCAATCCAAAGTATCAGAGCCGTTACCGATGAAGGTAAGCACGGCGCCCTTATTGACGGTGATAGCGCCCTTCAATACGCAGCTACCATTCATCTCAGCAGCAGAGCCGGCAGCCAGTACCAGTGTGGATGTAATAGTCTTTGCATTGTTCACCAGCGTTGTGCCATTAGCCACCTCCAGAGTGCCTTCAGAGACAGAGTTGAGCAAGGTGTAATCGCCGCCATTGGCCAGAATGAGCTTACCGCCGCTGATGGTCGTTGCACCGGTATAGGTATTCTGCTGCTTGAAGGTCAGCGAGCCGGCACCGGCCTTGGTCAGGCCGCCGCTGCCGCTGATAACACCGGAAATCGTGCCGGAACAGTTACTGTTTGCATGGATGGTTGTGGAGGAATTCAGCACAACATCATTTTTCAGTTCCGTCCCCTGTCCATTGAATACCAATTGACTGTTTGATGTAGAAAGAATAATGTCCGATGCTTCATTAAAACGGGAGGTATTCACCTGCAAACGACCGGTTGCCACGGTAATATCCCCGGAAATGCCGCTGAGGTTAAAGCCCACGCCATTATCCATAGCCAGATTCAGCACCACATCACCCGCACCGCTTACATTATCAAATGCAGAGGAGGTATTGTTCTGCCTCGTCTCCTTATCCGTCATGATAAGCGTGGCCTCCTTGCCAATCACAATGGAAGCAGCAGCGTCATTCGTCAGAGAATCTTCAGAAACAGACAACGAACCGTCACCGGACAATTCCCAGCGGCTGCCGGTGCCGGCAGACAACTTGCCATTCACGGTCAGATTACCTGTTGTAACTAAGCTGATGCCATCTGCCAAAGCCATGTTACCAACGGTGATATTCCCCACCAGCTCCAGATTGGTGCTGTTGTTAATCAAAACATTGTCGTTATTCACGAAATGTGTATCTACCACATCCGACAAGCCGTCCTGCTGCTGACTCTGCCACACTTTGTTGGTAGAGTCAACATTCCAAACGCCCTCGGCACCTCCGTTCCAGACAAGATTCCAGCTATCTTCATACGAGTAGGTAAAAGAGCCATCCATCCCCAGCTCCAGCGATATACGCCCCATCTCTGAAAGCTTCACGCCATTGATAAAGAAGTTATCTGATGACAGGAAACTCCAGTTCTCCAAAGCTCCGGGCGCAGCGGCAAATATGTAGTATGTCGTATCAGCCGCCAAGTTACCCAGAGCCACTGAGGAATCTGCAGTAAAGGAAATTCCGTTCACTGCGATAGCATCATCACCGGAGAAGGTGCGGCTGCTGATATCCAGCGTACCACCGGTCAAGGTCACGGAAGAAGCCTTGCTGAGCATGTTCAGGCCATTACCGGTGAATGCAAGAGTACCATTCAGGATTTCGATACTGCCATTGAAGCCGGCAGAGTTACCGGCGAAGGTCTGCATACCCTCACCATCCTTCACAATACTCAGCTGCTCACGAACCTGACCGTAATAGGTGAATGCAGCACCGGCATCGGTGTCAATAACGAGTGTACGAGCAACCTCATCGCTGTTCTTATCAGGACCGTCACCGGTGTTCCAACCGATATTCTGCGGAGCACAACCGGAGAACAGCAACACGCGATCACCCAAAGATGAGGACGACTCCAGGCCACCGATTCTGGCATTATTTACATTCACACCAAGGCCCAGATAAGCACCGCTGTCTTTCTGCTCATTCATCTTCACTGCGGCATTGGCCAAAATGTCCTTACCATACAAGTTAATGAATACAGAATGCTTGGGATTATGGGGGTGATTCGCCGTGTTAGAGAGTACTACATCGCCAACAAAGTTACCGGCAGCTGCCGTAGAGGACCCCAAATCAAACAACGCGGTATAAGAAGCACCGCCATTGGAAGAGGACTTGTACAGGTTAAGTGTGCCGGATGTCGTACCCTCTGCCAAGGTCAACGTATCGATGGTAAGATGTCCGGAACCATATACCTCCTGAATAGTACCTGTGCCTGCCACCTGCACCGTGCCAATTACGCCGGATTCAGACGTGGTATTGGCACGGTTATCAATCTTAAGCGTTGCACCATCTGCCAGAGCCAGAGTAGAGATTTTCTTATTGGAGCCATCATTTTCAGCGGCGTTATACAGAGTTGCCGATTGATTGGCATTCACGGAGAGTGTCTCAATGGTTGATGCTCCTTTGAGGGTAAAAGAACCACCGGCAACGGTAATGGAATCAGCCTGCAGATTAGCGGTAGATTCAAAAGAACCACCGGCTACAGTAATGGAACCGGCCTGCAGATTAGCGGCAGAGCTGATAGAACCACCGCGAAGTTCAACATTGTCCGCCATCAGCGTAAGCATGTCGGAATCCACATAGAACGTGCCGGACATCTGAGCGGAGTTGAGAGTTACCGCCCCGGAGGACTTGGCACTCACAGTCCCGGTTACCGTAGCCCCATCCATATTCACGGAGGACTGCCCGCCGAGGGTTATATCAGCGTTAAAAGCGGTATCCCGTACTGTCAGGGCACCTCCGGCAATCTGCACACCTCCGGAGAAGTTGGCATTCACGCCCAGCAGCATATCGCCGCCCTCACCCACTACCAATTCGTTACCGGAGATAGAACCTGAGCCCGCCAAACCATAGGTAGAGGAAACATTCACGCGACCGGCGGTCACAGAGCCGTCCACAGTAATTATCTCTCTGCTATCAGCGGAGCTAAGCCCGCCGGCACTCAGCATAACCTCTTGAGCGCTGCTGTAAGCTACAAGATTACCCGCGCCGCCTACCTGCCAGTTGCTCTCTGTCCAGCTCTGAGTCGTTCCCGCGGCAGAAGACCAGAACAAGCGGTCATCCCCACCCACAACCAGGATGAATTGACCGTTTTCCGTGCGGTAGCTGAAGCGGTCGCTCAATGAGGAATCCAGGACATAAGCCCCCGAACCCAGATTACCGCTGATAAGGGTATACTCACCGCTGGCAATCTCGTTGAACATGTTCATGTCCAACGCAATCGTGGTCGTACCGGCAGAGATACCGGAGTTCAGCGTGGTCCAATCACTTGCCAGAGGCTGAGTAAAGTCGAAATGCAGGGTCAGCGCAGAAGATTCACCCGTCACGGCGATACCGCCCAGAGTGTAATCCTCTGTGCCGCTGAAGCGCAGCGTCAGAGAATCCGTACCGGAGAAAATCGTATCAGCAGCCACCACGGAAGGAGACGCCAGGGTAATATCCGCCGCTGCTCCGGCTGCCACGGTACCGCTGAACTGCGGCGTGGAGGTGCGAGCAAGAGCCGTGTCAGCCCCCAGAATCACCTTGGATGCCTCGCCAATGTTCAGCGTGCCGCTGCCCTGCACACCGCCGGCAAGGTGCAGTACACCGCCGTTTGCCGTAGACAGATTGAGGTAATCCCCCGCCATGCTCACAACCCCGGTCAGGCGGTTGGTGATGTTATGGCTCTGCAGGGTGGCATTGTCCCCTACGTTCATCTTGTTCGCATAGGTATACACCACATCGGCATTATTTGCCTTGCCAGTACCGGCCAGACGCAGGATAAGGTTGTCGCCCAGCGTCACTTCACCCTTGCCCAAGGCAGTCGATGTCTGGCTGACAGCTTTACCGCCATCCAGATTCAACGCAAACTTGTCGTCTTTGCGATGCCCGTTGGAGCTGGCAATAATCAAATTGCGGTAGGTATTGGCAGAATCTGCCGTAATGGTCATACCTTCCTCACCGGCAAAGGTCAAATCCTTGCCTTCGCCTAAAATCTGCCCGCGAATCGTACCGCCCAACTTACCTTCCGGCAAGCCGTAGGTTACCTGGCCGTACATGTAACCGGCGTATTGGTTGGTCTGATTCGTTACGATATGGGAATGAGATGCAATGGTGGCATGATCTGCCAGAGTGACGGTACCATTGATAACGGAACCCAAATCAATACTCAGAGCACCGGAAGTCAACCCACCGGTTGCCAAGGTGTTGTTTTGATTACCATACGTTCTGTCATCAGCACCGGCAAAACCGGTACCGGCAATAATGAAATCCGCCTCAGATACCACAGCAGCGGCATTCACCGGGCCATAAATCCATTGGTTGGTCAAGCGCACCTGACTGCCACTCTTCACATCGATAGTAGCCTTATTGAAAACAGCAACGTTGTTGTAGCTGACTTTCTGATTCATGATACTCTCGAACAACTGGTGACCAATGTAGAGTCGCGTCTTATCCACAAGCTCCATTGTACCGGCAAAACCGGCGTTCAGATCAGAGAAAAGAACCGTACCGCCATTATCGCCCGCAGAGATGCGAATCGTGCCCGTACCCGCCACCTTTTGGGGTAGCAGGGTGGAGCTGAGGCGGCCGCTTGATACGGCTTTATCCCCACCAATAGTGGCCGCACCTCTGAAATTCAGCTCAAGCACACCATCCTTATCCACATAGATGGAGGAGCCTTCCGAGCCGATACCAACCATGATATTCGACGAATCTGCATAAACCCGCCCCTTGACCGTACCTTCTGCAATAGTCAAGCCACCGGACCACGAGCGGTTGGCAGCAAGAGTCAACGTCCCCTCGCCCGTTTTAAGGAGGTGGATACCCGCGCCATCCAACACACCATCTGCAATGGAAGTCTCTACACCGGAGGTCACGCTGAGCGCAAGCATGGAATTAGTTGCTCCATCGTTGCGGATGGATGAACCGGCTGCAGCGGAGAGATTTTGAACAGTGATGTTGTTCCCATCCGTGTGAAGAACAGCCCCCTTTTGGAGCTGAACGGATGCGGCGGCAGCCAAAGCATCTGCATGCCCAACATGAATACTGATGTCGCCGGTACTATTCTGTTCAGCCAAGCCAAGACCGGCACCTGCCACAATGGCACCGGAGAACGCATTTTCACGGGCAAAGGTAACACTGCTGCCCGTGGTTCCCTGACCGTCAATCTCCATCTTCTTGGTGCCGTCCAAAGCGGTATCTACCGTCAGATTACCGGAACCGCCAAAGCGATAAGTAGAATCAACAGACAATGCACCGGTGTAGGTGAAATCGCCATCTGCACCAAGAGAGAGTAAGGAACTCCCCATGTTCAGCGCGTCAGATGTGGCGAGCGCCAGCACACCCTGAGCCCCATCCATGGCGTTTTTGACCATGGCGAGCTGCGAGGCATCGTACAGAGACAAAGCATTACCATACGTAAGCGTAACACCGGCATTGGCACTCAACGCACCTTGTTCAAACGTAAGTTTGTTACCGGAACCCTTGATGATAATTTCACCGGTAAAGTCATTTTGAGTATTGGTCAGGTGAACAGTACCGGCGGAATAGTCATTACCGATGATAAGGTCATTTTCACCCGTCAGTCTGAAATTCACGGTGAGAGTACCTGTACCGCCACCCAACAGCCACTTTTTATTATAGGCCGTCAGAGTCTCGGTCGTATTAGCCGCGCCATAACTCACATCTCCCCATGCACCGATGTAGAGGTTTGTATGTTTGGAAAGATTTAACTGCGTACTTTGATCCTTTGTCAGCGCGAAAACACCTGCAGAGTCCTTGGTGATATGAACCAGGGCGTCGCTATGCTCCACCCCCTTGGCGGCAAGGAAACCTTGTTCTCCAATCGACCAGTAGTACCAATTGGTTCTATCTGCAGATTCAATCACCAGACCACCGGCGTTGATCTGAACACCGGGCACATTGACATTACCCGTTACCACCAAAATGCCATTACCATCTTTCACCAATTGAGTCTTGGGGGTGGCATCCCAATTGTAATCAGCAGCAACTGAAACGCTACCATCCAATTTCGTGATACCGGAAGACTGCACATTGGCCGTCATCGTGGACGTGTTGCCATGCAAGGTCACATTACCCACCAGAGAAGTAATTTCGCGCCCCACCATATTCTGGCGCAGGCTGCCATGGATAGACTCCGAATCGGCATTGACAGCCTGATTCATGACAAAGGACGCGCCATCCTCCACAATAACATCGCCGGTCATCAAGGCATGGTGAGAAAGCTGGAACGTGGCGCCGGATTTCACCGTGACATCCGAGCCCTCCAAAGTGGCATAGCTCCAGTCATGGGCATCGTGCATGTTGACGTGCGGGGTATTGTACCCTTCCAGCACCAGCGTACCTTTCTCCACCGTGTAACCACCCACATTGGAGTTATTGCCGGTCAACTTCCATGTGCCGCCACCGGCATTGTTGTACACAACAGCCAGTTGCGCCGAGCTGCCGGCACCTTCATCCACAAAGCACCCTGCGAATGTTCCGGTACCCGTGTAGGTGAACGTGGAAAGGCCGGGGGTTGCCTCACCCAGCGGAGTCTTGTTGCCGATACGGGCCCCCACACCGGAGCCGTCCTGATTGATGACACCCCAAGTGAGGTCATGACCATTCAGATTCAGCAAACCGCCGTTGTTGCCGAAGGTAAAGGTATCACCCGCCACGCTGTTGGTCTTGAACTGACCATCCTGCATGAGCACGATAATGGCAGAACCGGCCTCCAGACGAACGGAAGAAGCAGCATAACCACCGGTGCGGTTCAGGCGTGTTTCACCGATATTGCCAAGGGCGCAACCGATGATATTGCCATCTTCATCATAGGAAACATCGTATTTTGTTGTACCGCCGCCCACTCGCAACACCGCTTCGTTGTTACCTTCACCGGCAATGGTCATGGTACCCTCGCCGACCTTGCGCCATTCTTCGCCTGCGGTCGCCGTGAGCTTCAGCGTCAGCTCTGCACCGGAATTAACCACAAAACCGGCACTGTTAAAGGTATCGGCAGCGTTCTTTTCTGTCAGCGTCCAGCTGCCGGAATTGAACGTGAGAGAGCCGGCGCCCATATCCACGCTGCCCTGCAGCTCGATGGTGCGCGTAGAATCATCCTCTGCATCAAACAACAAACCGCGGGTATCCTTAATGGTGTTGCCGGAGCCCTTACCTGTGTAGGTAAAGGAAAGATTTCCCTGAGTCAATGTTCCCTGACCGGTCGTAGCAGACTGTGCGCCCCAGACAATGGTGCTGTCAGCCGAAAAACCGGAAACCTCATCCGTATACGAATCAATGAAGTTCAGGACGGCAGCCGGGTTGCTGTGCGCCCACAGGAAAGCTCCATAGCTGGCTACAGGATTACCCTGAGAGATAAAGCCAAGGAAAAGGAATTGCTGAGATTCGTCATCCCACACATAGTTAGGACTACCACTGTCACCGGCGGTTACACCAATTTCCAACGGAGGACGAATATCACCACTCACATCGTTCTGGCGGGGAGTACAGACGATACGCCATGTTTCACCATCGCTCAGAAGTTGAGTGTAATCAACATTCACCATGCCGCCTATGGCATTTTGGTTGACGGACAGCTTGTAACCATCTGTGCTGTATACACCGCCATTGCCCAGACGATAAATCCAATCATTCTTGCTGAGATTCTGCAATACAGAATAATCTGCAAGAGGATTGTAGGTCACCTCCGTCACAATTTTGTTCAAACGCTGGGCATTCCAGTCGTAGGTAAGACTTCCGGATGACGTATACCCCGAAGATGTATAGCGCACGCTCGTATCAGCATTCTCTGACAGGAAGAACACATCCAATTCTCCGCAGTGATGCGCACTCGCCACATACTGAGGATTCACCAGACCTACGCCACCACCCGGAGCAAATGTACCATCTTGCAAAACAGAACCGGACCAAGCATAGCCATCCAGATTCGGCATGATGGAGATGGTGGGATTTTGCACGCTGCTCCCGTCCTTGAAATACACGTCTATATTGGTAGCACCGGCCGCAAAAATACCCTTATTACGGCAGAAATCAAGGTAATATTGCAAATCGTACCGGGAATCGGCCACACCTGCCCAAACAGAGGACGCAAGAGTTGTCGCCACGGCCATGACAGCCAGAAGAGCTCGACGAAGAGAAAGATTGAGATGAAGCTTCATAAGTTCGCAAAAAAATCCGTCTTTTCACAGCATAGCAAATCCCCCCTGTCGGTACAAGCAGAAAGATGGGTTACGGAGCTAAAAAAAAACATGCCGCCACTCACATCTGAGGGCGGCATGCGAAAAAAGCGGTAAAAACGCCGGTTTTACTCCCACTCGATGGATGCCGGGGGCTTGGTGCTCACGTCGAAGAGGACGCGGTTGATGCCCTTCACCTCATTGAGGATGCGGTTGGAAGCCTCGCGCAGCAGGTCGTAGGGCAGCTGCACCCAGTCGGCGGTCATGGCGTCCTCAGACACGATGGCGCGCAGGTTGGTGGCGAACTCATAGGAACGCTCATCACCCTTCACACCCACGGTCTTCACGGGGATAAGACCGGCGTATGCCTGCCAGCACTTATCGTACCAATCCCACTTACGCAGCGTGCCGATGAAGATGGCATCGCACTCACGGATGATATCCAGACGTTCCTTCGTGACCTCGCCCGGGCAGCGCACGGCCAGACCGGGGCCGGGGAAAGGATGACGCCAGAGGATATCATGAGAAATACCCATGGAGGCACCGAGCTCGCGGACTTCATCCTTGAAGAGGAAAGCGAGCGGCTCAATCACCTTGCCCTCTTCCTGCATCTTGAGCACGCGCTCCACGCGGTTGTGGTGGGTCTTGATGACGGAAGCCTTGCTCTTGGCATTGGAGGCACTCTCAATCACGTCCGGGTACAGGGTACCCTGGGCCAGCATCTCTGCATCACCCACGGCATCCCAGAACACGTCAATGAAGAGGTTGCCGATGATGCGGCGCTTCTTCTCCGGGGCGGTTTCGCCGGCCAGAGCTTCCAGGAAACGGGCAGAGGCGTCAACGGTCTCAATCTTCACACCCATGCGCTCAAAGTTGGCCTGCACTTCCTTGGCCTCGTCCTTACGCAGGAGGCCGTTATCCACAAAGATGCAGCGGACGTTCACCCCTGCCTCATGCAGGAGCACAGCCAGCACGGTGCTGTCCACACCACCGGAGACACCGCAGACCACCTGCTTGTCACCGACCTTGGCGCGGATGTCCTCAATGAGCTCACGCTTGAAGTCACCAATGTCGAACGGAGCCAGCTCCTTGGCATAGGAAAGGAAATTGCGCAGGATGGTGCGGCCCTCGTGGGAGTGGGTCACCTCCGGGTGGAACTGGATGCCGAACATGGTATCACCCCACTGCAGCGAAACGGGCACGCCATCGCTGTTGCGGGCAATCACCTTGCAGTCATCTGCCAGGTGGTCCACGGTATCGGAGTGGCTCATCCACACCTGGGAGGAGGGAGACATGTCTGCATAGAGCCCCTCCAGCTTATCCGGGATGAGGGCGGCGGGACCGTACTCACGCTTGTTGCTCGGGCGAACCGTGCCGCCGGTCTTGATATTGAGCAGCTGCATGCCGTAGCACACGCCCAGAATGGGCACATTGAAGGACTTGAGCCATTCAAAGTCGATATCAGGAGCATCCGGCTCTGAGGTGCTGCGCGGACCGCCGGAAAGAATGATGGCGCCCGGCTCGCAGATTTCATGCAAATCCTCCAGAGCATAGAGTTTGGCAAGGTAGCCCAGCTCACGCACGCGGCGGACAATCAGCTGCGTGTACTGTGAGCCATAGTCGATAACGGCAACAATATGTTTGGGTGTCATAACGCTGGGCATATATTACCACAGTATCTTTATTTGGCAAGCTTTTGTTTGGATTGAAAGAATCATCCCTCCGCGCGCGTAACACTAATATGACTGCAACACATGCCATACTGATGACCCTGGCTCTGAGTCTTTCTGCGGTTGCCCCGCTGACGGCTCAGCAGGCTGTAGCCCCTCAGAATGCCGCAGAGGCCCCGGAAGAGGCGCACTACTTCTACCAATGGGAGAGCTACCCCCGCTGGTCGCTCATGACGGCGGATCAGGCCCTGCGCGATGCCCGGCACGGCATGAAACTGGCGCAGGCACGCATTGATGCCATTTGCAAGATTTCACCGGCGGAAGCATCCTTTGAGAACACCTTCGCCGTTTTCGAACAGGCTGCAGCAGAGCTGGATAAGACAGGCTCCCTGCTCTACCACCTTTCCTCCACCATGGACAGCCCGGAGTTCCGCGCAGCACAGGAGACCCTCATGCCGGAAATGAGCGCATTCTCCGCCTCCGTCATCGCCAATGAAAAACTCTGGGAGGTCATCAGCACCGCTGCAACCCAGCCTTGGGTGCGAGATCTTTCCCCCGCCAAGCAGCGCTATGTGCAGCAGGTTGTGGATTCTTTCAAGGACAGCGGTGCCGCCCTTTCTCCGGAGCAGAAAGCCCGCAAGGCAGCCATTGATTTGGAGCTCAGCAAGCTCACCCTCACCTTTGCCAAAAATGTGTTGGACTCCACCAACGCCTGGCATCTGGTGATTACAGACAAGGCCAAGCTGGCCGGAGTGAGCGAGGACTGGCTGGCCCGGGCCGCCGCCGCTGCGCTTGAAAAGGGCTACGGCACGCCGGAAAACCCTCAGTGGCTCATCACACTGCAGTACCCCTCATACTCTGAGGTGATGAAGAACTGTGATGTGGAAGAAACCCGCAAGCTCTGCTGGGAGGGCCGCAACACCGTAGGCAAAGGCGGGCAGTTTGACAACGCCCAAATTGTGGCACGGGTCATGGAGCTGCGCCGCGAGCTGGCCACCCTGCTCGGCTTCGGCACCTTTGCGGATATGAAGGCAGCCCGCCGCATGGTGGGCAGCGGCAGCACCGCCATCAACTTTGTGGACAACATGATGCACAAGGTCAAGCCGGAATTTGACCGCGAGGTTGCCGAGCTGCTCAACTACGTCAGCAAAAAGACCGGCAAGCAGGTTACCCGCATGAACCCCTGGGACGTGCAGTACTACAACCGGCAGCTTTCCAACGAGCGCTATAATCTGGACCCGGAGGCCGTGCGCCCGTACTACAAGTATGAAAATGTCTACCGCGGCATGTTCAGCATCTTTGAGTCTCTGCTGGGTATCACCATCACAGAGCAGAAAGTTGCCTGCATCAAGCCCGGAGAATCTCTCCCCGAAGGAGCCGTGGCAGAGGTGTGGCACCCTGAGGTGCAGCTCTTCAAGGTAACGGACAACAAGACGGGGGCTCACCTGGGTTCTTTCTATCTGGATCCCTTCCCCCGCAATACCAAGCGCGCAGGTGCCTGGGTCATGCCGCTGCACTACGGAGCCCCGGCCACCAACGGCAAGCCGCACGGACCGCATCTGGCTTCCATCTGCGGCAACTTCAACGCCCCTGTCGGTGAGAAACCCGCGCTGCTCTCCCAGCTGGATGTTACCACACTCTTCCATGAGTTCGGGCACATGATGCACTGCATGATGGGTGATACGGAAATGGAAGCCCACTGCGGCACCAGCGTCTCTTGGGACTTTGTGGAGCAGCCCAGCCAGATGTTCGAAAACTGGGCATGGGAGCCTGAGGGGCTCGCCCGCTTTGCCTTCCATTATGAGACGGGAGAACTGATGCCTGCCGACATGCAACAGAAACTGATTGCCGGTCGCTTCTTCATGCCCGCTTCGGATAACATGAACCAGCTCTGCATTGCCAAGCTGGATTTGGATCTCCATGTCAATTACAATGAAAAGTACAAAGGCCGTGATTTGGACGCCGCCACCGCCGAACTGTTGGAGCCCTGGCGTATGCCGCAGACCGCGAGCGGTTCTTCCATCATGCGCAGCCTGACCCACTGTATCAACGGCGGTTACGCTGCCGGGTACTATTCCTACAAGTGGGCGGAAGTGCTGGCCGCAGACGGCTTCTCCCGTTTCCGCTCAGAGGGTGTCATGAACACCTCTACCGGTGCTGCCTACCGAGAAAGCATCCTTTCTAAGGGTGACAGCGCAGACCCGAACATCCTCTTCCGCAACTTTGTGGGACGTGAGCCTAATCCGGATGCTCTTCTGCAGCAGATGGGGCTGAAATAAGCTCCTGCCCAGCCTCGTTTTCCTCTGCGCCGCGCCTCCGCTACGGATGCGCGGCGTTTCTTTCTCTCAACAGCGTCTTTACGAGCGGCAAGCTTCCTTTTCGCGCGGTGCAAAGGGGCTGCGGCCAAAGGGCTGTGCCGCCGGTTTCATCCACAGACAGCAGGGCATAACACGCCCGGCATAACAGAGACATCCTGCCCCCTCGGCAGACTCGAAGCCCAGCCAATCAATACGGCAGCGTAAGGGCAACCACCATCACCATCAGCGGCAGGAGCAGCCCCGCCGCAACGGAAACGATAAGAGCGCGTTTCAACGAGCACCGCAATACCAGAAGCGCCGCCGCAAACTCCACCAAAGCCACCACAATCAGCGGCACCAGGGTCTCCCCCCACTCCGGCAGCTTCACCAACGGAGCCACCGTCATCAGGTACACCATAAACAAAACCAGGCAATCCGCCACCTGAGCCAGAGAAAGGCTCAACTCGTTCATGCGGGAAATGAAACGCCCCTCATGATTACCGGCGGCATTAGACAGCCAGAAGCTCAGGAACACCGCCAGCAGAACCGGCACCACGAGAGCGGGAGTGAGCTCCAGAACGCTGCTGCGCATGAACAGCGGCAGCAAGGGTGCGGCTATTGCCAGACCGACCGCGTCATGAGCACGGTCGGGAGTGGCGCGCATCCCCAGCCATGCCAGCAGAAACACCATAGGCAAAGGCAGAATGCACTGGGAAAAGAAGCACAGGTCAAAACCAACGGGGCGGTAATTCATCTCCGGCGGAGCATCCACCAGCAAAAATGCCATCTGCACCACGCCGAACGCCACGGTGAGCCCCCCGGCACGCAGGGCGGCAGCACGCTCTCCGACCGACCACCAGAGAGCCATGAAAACCACCGACATCTGCAGCAACAGCGGCAGTGCTCCGTTAGTCAGAAAGGTTTCCATATTCGGCATGTGGCGTCAGATATCTTATTCCCGTCCTGCCGACATCCTACCCGATTTTATATCTGAAAGTAAAGAAAAAAAGCACTTAGCGTTCTCATTCATCCTTACCTTCAGCCTGTTTGAGCCGCTGTGAGGCATCCTGATAGATGCGGTTGGCCTTTTTGACATTTCCGGCGTTTTCATACAGCTCCACAAGCTGCTTCTGGATTTCCACCTCTTTGGAGAGCTTGAAGTAGTCTGCGCCGCCGCTGCGTATGTGCCGTTCAAACAGCTTTTCCACCTCCTTGGCCAGGCTTGCCCAATCTCGCTCAGTCGCCCCAGCTTCACTATAATGCTTAATACACTGTGTCAAAAGCTCCTGGAACACGTCTCCACGGGTGGTAAAGCCTTTCAGTTCCTTTTTATAGAGGCGCAACAGTCCGCGAATATCCTTTTTCTCCGAGAGGATGGAAGCCTGTCGATTGATGGCCTCCACCACCAAATCACTGCGACCGCCGCCCACATTGCGGCGCATGTTGCGGATATTGCGGTCCATGGCGGCCTTGCGGGCAGCGCTATTCCCCTCATCCATCAGGTATTCATCTTCCACATAGGCGGCAATATCATTCAATTCCGTATTCTTGCGGGTATTGCGCAGGATGCGGCGGTGCACCTGCTGCCATTCCTCGGCGGAAACGGCAGGACCGCCTTCCGCTTCCATTACCTCCACCAGATTATCCCAGGCAGCCGTATGCTCCGGGAAGGCCCCCGCCACATAGCGGGCGGCTCCGCGGGCCTCTGCATGCCCGCCGATGCTCAGCATGAAGCGGGAAAAGACCAAACCGTCCGCCAGCGTGTTGAATTTTTCCGGGTTATCGCGTTTTGTCCGCGTAAGCAGCATAGATTCATGATGCTCTCTTCCGGAGCACGGGTTATCAAAGGTGCCGGTGGTATAACCATAGGAGTTCACCTGCTTCCACTCCGTGTCAGACACCTGCGCCACCACCCAGGCATGCGGTCCGCGGTCGCCGTCACCCACGGCTATCACAGCAGGAATGCCCATCACCTTGGCAGAATTGGCTGCAAAATAGGCCTGATCCCGGCACACGCCGCCTTCCTCCAGAATTTCTTCAAAAGTATATGTAGTATAGGGGTCTGTGTCCTTTGTGGCACGCTCCATGAGGTAACGCACGGAGTTGTATGCCTTGTGGGCCCATGTGGCGCGGTCATATTTAAGATGTTTGGTCACCCAAGTGAACTCAGACTTCGGCAGCCGCACATCCACTACCATCAGCAGGCGCTCCACGCTCATTTTTTTGATATCCGTGAGCAGGCGGCGGTGTTTATCCTGCTCTCGAAAGTATTGGAACACCTGCGCAGGCGTTAAACGGGCAGTTTTCACACGAATCAAACCGGGGGACTGAGCCACCTCCGGGCTGAGCAGCGCACACGCTATGGCGGGATTCAGATAGCGCGCTCTGTCCTGCTCCGGCGTATCTTTCCAGATGGTAAAAAATGTACGCAGAGAGTAAGCCATGTTTTCCGGAGAGGCCTCCTGAGCCATGAAGTTGCGGATAAACGCCCGCAGCGGCCGCACACGGTCCCGCAGCATCCAATTCATGAAATTCTTCCCCGGTCCCGCCTCCTTGCCCTGAGTCAAGGCGCGGAGCTGCTCTTCACCAACGGTTTTGATGAGCACCGTCAGCTCCACTGCCGTCATCAAAGAATCTGCGCGACGGTAGGCTGCATAATTCAGTTTACTGCCGCTGAGCAGCTCCTGTGAAGCGTTGCGGATTCCGGGAATAAGTGACTCTGCCAGTTTTTGGTAATTTCCCTCCTCAATGGCACGGAGAGCGGCACCCTCCACAGCTGCGGCATTAGTCACATCAATGGCCTGCACGGTGGGCTCCGCCGGAGCGGGGGCAGGCTCTGAGGGTTTATCCTGCGGCGTTTCGGTGGGAGTATCGGTCTCCGGCTGCACGTCGGGCTCCGGTTCGTTTTGCGGAGCTGGCTCGGGGTTCTGCGGTTCTTCCTGCTGCGGCGGTGCGGGCTCAGCATCCTGTTTCACGGGTTCCTCCGGCTGCTCCGGTTCCGGAGCGGGGGGCGGCTCAGGAGTCGGCACCTCCTCGGGCATCTGCTGCGGTTCTTCTGCAGCTTGTTTTTCTTCTGACTGCCGCGCCTTTTTTGCAGCGCGCTCCTGCAGACGTTTTTTCGCAGCCCGTTCACCGGCATCCCGCGCAGCAGACTTCGGCTTCGGCGGCGGAGTATCGTTCAGGAAAACAAACGTTCCGCCGGCAAGAGCAAGTGCGGCAATTGCCACGGAAGATATGATAAGGGTCCGTTTTCTGCGACAGGTGGCAGACTGCGGAGCTTCGGGCAGTTCGGTAGGATTTTCCATACCCGATATGCTAACTTATTTTTCTCTCAAGTAAAGAAAAATCACTTATCCAATGCGTACCGCAATGAAGAAACTGCCATGAAAACAGCTGTTTCCACCCGCAGGATGATGGGACCGAGGGAAAGCGGGGCAAAACCGGACTCCTTGGCGGCGGTATACTCAGCGGGGCTGAAATCACCCTCCGGGCCGATGAGCAACACGGCATCATCCTGCCCGGCGGCCCGGGCAGACTCCAGCACCTCCCGCATGGGGCGGGACTCCGGCAAAATAGCGCACACGAGCCGGAGCGCCGGAATATCCTCACGTTTCAGGAAGGAAGCATAGCTCTGCGGCTGCTCTACCACGGGCAGAGTATTAACTCCGCACTGTTTGCAGGCTTCCAGCGCCGTACGCTGCCACTTGGCGGCTTTGGCAGCAGCTTCCTTTGCATTGAGACGCACGATGGTGCGCTCCGATACCAGAGGCACAATCCGTTTTACCCCCAACTCCACGGCTTTCTGGACAATTAAATCCATATTGCCACCCTTGGGGATGGCCAGAGCCAGCGTGATACCGGCCACAGGCGGCATGGCCGGCAGCGGACGCAGTTCCCCCAGAGTGAGAGACCCGCCGCCGGCGGCAATGATTCGGGCACGGGCCGCCTGCCCCGCACCGTCAAAAACCTCACATTCATCCCCGGCTCGCAGACGCATCACCCGCAGCGCATGGTGCGCCTCCTCACCCTCCAGCGTGAGGGTGGGGGCAGCAAAATCGGCAGCGGGCAGATAGCAGCGGTGCATGGCAGACAAATGCAGACAGGGTTTTACTTCATGAAGCGGGCGGCGCGCTTACGGAACTCATTCACCTCCGGCTGATTGGACTCCTTGAGCGATTCCGTGAAGGCGGCCAGTGCTTTTTCCTGAGCAGAGGAAAGCTTGGTCGGGGTTTCCACCTGCACTTCCACCAACAAATCACCGCGACCGCTGCCCTTCAACGCGGGCACACCTTGGTTGCGGATACGGAAGATGGTGCCGCTCTGCGTACCCGCCGGCATCTTGAGCTTGGAGGGGCCATCCAGCGTGGGCACGGTCAGCACCCCGCCGCAGACGGCATCCGCAAACGCCACGGGCATGGTGCAGAGCAAGTCTGAGCCCTCACGGGTAAAGATATCATGCGGCTTCACTTCAATGAACACATAGAGGTCACCGGTCTCACCGCCGTGTACACCGGCATCACCATTGCCGGTGGAGCGCAGCTTAGTACCGGTGTCCACCCCGGCAGGCACATGGAGGGTGATTTTCACATCCTTGTGCACGCGGCCTTCGCCATGGCAGTGAGAACAGGGATTGCTGATAGTCTGCCCTGCACCACGGCAGCTGGGACAGGTACTCTGCTGCACAAAAAATCCGCTCTGGCGGGTCACCACACCCGTGCCGTGACAGGTGGGGCACTGCTTGAAACCGGAAGCTCCGTCCTTTGAACCCGTGGCACCGCACTTGTCGCAGGGCACCATGCGCTCAATCTCCAGCGTCTTGTCGCAGCCGTGTACCGCTTCCTCCAGCGTGATGTCCAAATCATAACGCAAATCCGCCCCGGGACGACGCGGGTCTGCCTGACGCTGACGCCCGCCGCCGAAGCCGCCGAAACCACCAAAGCCGCCGCCGAACATCTGGGCAAAGATATCCATGGGATCGGTGAAACCGCCGAAACCGCCGCCGCCGGCACCGTTCATGCCGCCGTTCTTGAAGGCTTCATGCCCCATGCGGTCATAGGCAGCGCGCTTGTCGGCATCGCTGAGCACCTCATAGGCCTCACCGATTTCCTTGAACTTCTCCTCTGCCTCCTTGTCATCCGGGTTGCGGTCCGGATGGTACTTCATGGCCAACTTGCGGTAGGCCTTCTTAATGGTGGCGTCATCCGCACTGCGGTCTACGCCCAGCACCTCGTAATAATCCTTGGACATGGCGGGAAAATCTTAGTCTTTCTTCTCCTCAGTTTCGGGGAGCGCGGCAGTCACCACATTGGCCGGGCGCAACAGGCGGCCGCGAAGGTTGTACCCCTTGCGCAGGATGCGCAGGATGGTACCCTCCGGCTGCTCGGAAGGCTCGCTCATGATGGCCTCATGGATATTGTGGTCAAACATCTGGCCTACTTCCGTGGCAATGGGCTCCACGCCCTGACCTTCCAGGAAATCCACCAGCTGCTTCTGCACCATGCTCATGCCGATGTAGATCATGGACGTTGTATCCTGACCGGCCATCTGCATGCCCATCTCAAAATTATCTATCACCGGCAGCAGCTCCTCCAGAAGGCTGCGGTTGGCATATTTCGTAAAATCCTCGCGGTCCTTCACACTGCGCTTGCGGTAATTATCATACTCTGCCGCCGTGCGCAGAGCCAAATCACGCCACTTAGTCAACTCATCCACAGGAGTCTCCTCCGGGGACTGCGTTTCCTCTGCAGTCTCGGGCATTGTTTCCTCGTTCAGCGGCTTCTCCTCATCAGGTTGGGTCTGATTCTTCGTTTCTTCCTTGCTCATGCCTGAATCCTACTCCAAAAATCACCTTCCGTCAATAGCTTCATGTGACAGCTTCACCCCTCACATGTGTCCCAAAGATTTCGTGAGGCATTGAAGGATGAATCCGATTTTAAAGGAAGCCCCTTTTTTTTCGGATAATGAGATTTGTTGAAGACTCGGCGAGCGTAGCGAGCGAAATTCAGAGTCCGCAGGACGACAGAAAGTAGCCGGGGGTGGAGCTGCACCGGCAGCGTAACCTCCGGAAATCGTATGATAATAAAAAGGA
>JAZRBU010000015.1:0-17100 GCA_045635265.1 Akkermansia sp. | reverse complement strand
CTGCAGCTGGATGCCCGCGCCACCTACGCGCACCAGCTCAACGACAAAACCACGGTGAGCGCCTTCGCGGGCTTGCAGTACTATGCAAGCGACTCTGCCACGGTGGCAAAGGGCTGTGAGAGCGGCAGCATTCAGAACCTGCGCGGAGAAATCGGTGTAGGCATCGGACACCGCGCCACAAGCAAGACAAGCATCTACGGCGAGCTGAGCTTCGTGGGCGACATGGCTCGCAACAACCCGACCGCCACCATCGGCGAGCACCGCGTACGCGGCGCTAATCCCGGTCGTGCGGGCATCAACCTGAGCGCCGGCGTGAACCACGCGCTCAACGAGAAGTGGAGCGTGAACGCAAGCTACAACATGGAGCTGATGGAGCGCGCCAACAGCCACTCTGCCAACATCGGCGCCAGCTACAAGTTCTGATAAGCAGAGCGAAATAAACAACCGCCGCCGGAGGCCCTTCCGGCGGCGGTTTTAGCATTTGAAAACTTACGTTTTACTTTTCCACTTCACCGTAGAGGGTGAATCCGGTGCATTCCGTGATGCGCACGGGGACGATGGATCCGATTTCTGCGCTGTTACCGGGGATAATGACGGGTTTATTCTGAGAGGTGCGTCCCTGGAGTCTTTCCGGGTTATTTTTGCTGGGGCCCTCCACGAGGATGGTCTGCTGCGTGCCGACAAGCGCGTGGTTGCGGGCCGTGGCGATGCGATTCACTACCTCCAGCAGGTCATGATTGCGCTCCTCTTTCACACGCAGACAAATCTGGTTCTCCATGGCTGCTGCAACGGTATCACGGCGCGGGGAATACTGGAAAATGAAAGCGTTGTCGAACTGAATGCGCTCTACGGCAGCCTTGGTCTGAGCATAGTCCTCATCCGTTTCACCGGGGAAGCCCACGATGATATCCGTGGTGATGGCCAAATCCGGGCGGGCTTCGCGCATGGCCTCACAGAGTTTCAGATATTTTTCGTTCTTGTAGGGGCGGCGCATGAGCTGCAGAATGCGGTCACTGCCGCTCTGCATGGGGAAGTGAATATGGCTGCAGAGCTTCGGGAGGTAGGTGTAGGCGTTCACTAAATCCTGACGGAAGCCGATGGGATGCGGGGAGGTGAAGCGGATGCGCTCCAGTCCGTCTATTTCATGCAGGTCTTCCAGCAGACGGACAAAGGCAGAGCGTCCGTTGACTGCGGGCTCGTCTTTGCCGTAGCGGTTGACAATCTGTCCCAGCAGCGTCACTTCCTTAATGCCGTTTTGCACCAGCTCCTTTACCTCCGTGATGATATCTGCGGCAGGGCGGCTGCATTCCTCACCGCGGGTGCTGGGGACGATGCAGTAGGAACAGCGCATCTCACAGCCCTGCATGATGGAGACAAAAGCCGTGCAGTTGCCGGTGGCGGGCAGGTGGTCGCGGATGGCATTCTGGAAACCTTCCTCATGCTCCGTGGCACAGATGTGAGCCCCGCGGCGCAGCGGTTCTGTGATGTTTTGTCCCAATCTGCTTTTCAGCAGTCGGTTACAGATACGATAGACGTTTTGGTACTGGCGGGTGCCCGTTACTACGTCTACTCGGGGAACCTCACGGAAGATAGAGGCCCCACGGCTTTGGCACATGCAGCCCATGAAACCGTAGACTACCCAAGGCTTGGCGGTGGGACGGGCACAGAGCAGCCCCATTTTACCCAGAGCTTTCAGTTCTGCTTTTTCACGAACGGAGCAGGTGTTGATGAGGATGATATCGGCCTCGGCTTCATTGCTCGTCAACTCATAGCCGCCGGCCAGAAACATGCTGGCAACCTGCTCAGAGTCACGTTCGTTCATCTGGCAACCGTAAGTCTTAATCAATACACTGGGCATAGTAGAAAAGTTTCGCGCGCAGAGGGTAACACTCCGCGCGCGTTATTGCAAGCTTAATCCGCGTATGCTATAGGTTTTGCACCAATCCGATGTAGTAGGCCGGGGCATCCGTGGTGAGGTCACTTATCATCCAGATGAACGGCTTGTTGAAGGTGATGCTGTGAGCAGCGTTTTCCGGTTTGGCCTGTTGACCGATTTCTCCCTGTCTAGGGGTGAGCCGGATGCTGATTTTTCCGGCCACGGCATCCACGCCCAGTTTCTGGTCTGCAATTTTCCAGTTCTTGGCGGTAATGTCAAACAGGCTGTTGAGGGCCATTTTCTGCAATAGAGGAGAGAGGTCCTGTGAAGTTGCATCCCAGTTCATCTGCGGAAGAGATACGCAGCAATCCCGCGGAGCCGCTTCTGCCAGAGCCTTGCGAATGGCGCTCAGCTGCTCCGCTGTGAGGCTCTCCGCCATCTGTGCCGCTGGGCGTTTGGGGAGGATGCCGATAAAAGCCATGGGGACTCCCTCGGGGGCCTGATTGGGTTGCAGCAAAAGTGCAACGGCTTCCCATTCTCCTTCCGGGTCTGCGGCATAGCGAACGTTGGCGCGGACTCGCATCATGCTGACCTGGGGAAGAGAACCGTTGGCGTTTTCAAACTCGGAGACGATGGAATTGCCGGCAAGAAAGGGGAACTCCATTGAGGGTGA
The DNA here is from genome assembly GCA_045635265.1 of Akkermansia sp. GTDB lineage: Bacteria > Verrucomicrobiota > Verrucomicrobiia > Verrucomicrobiales > Akkermansiaceae > Akkermansia. Next base: position 14,551 of record JAZRBU010000015.1, on the reverse strand, counting down.
GAACCGAGTGCACAGCCCTACGATGAAACGGGTATTGCGTTGGAGCAGCTCACTGCCGATGATGATTTCATCTGATATTCCTGTCTGCTGACCCAGCGTTCCGTTGAACAGGCTGATGGCCAAGGGAAGATTGGCTTTGAACGGCAGACGCATGATGCCGGATTGTCCTGCGGTTTCCGTATAATTGAGCCCGAAATCCGTACCAATCAGCAGAGCTGAGTCGGGAACGGCGGTGTGGGTGATGTCCGGTGCGGAAATCCTTAACTTGTCAATTTGCTCTGCTACCGGCAGTTCTGCCAGTTCCCGGAGCTCGAGCAGGGCATCGCTGACCGCAGCCGGGCATACCAGGACGGATTCGCCCGGCTGTTGCTCCATGGCTGCATGAAACAGGCGAATCCCGAATCCGTCCGTTTTAACGCCATCCTCCGGAATGCGGATACTGAGAGGTTTCGCCTGCAGAAGTCCTTCTTCCTCATCCATGAGGAAGTGATAGCAAAAACCGCCCATGATGCTCAGCAGGACGATGATAAATGCAAGCCTGATTTTGCTCATCTTCAGCTGTAGAGTGAAAGCTCTTCGTTCAGTTTCGGCCCGGGAGTCACACAGTATCTGGAGCCCAGCTCCATGGTGAGGCGATTGCCCAGCGAGTTGCGGAAGGTCATGTGCACCGGAACTTTGCCGGGGTATTTCTTCAGAATCTCCTTAATCAGGGCGATATCTCCCGCATCATGTCGCGCAGTATTGAGCGTGATGCTATAGAACTGAGGAGTTTTGGCTCCCTTGCGTTTGGGAAGGCCGCTCCCTCCGCCGATAAGCTCCAGATTGTTGGCTGAAACTCTTTTGCCTCCGGTTTTCTCATCTTCTGATATACGGGCACGGAATTGGACAAAGCTGCCTACTTCCAGCAGCCCTTCCTGCTCAGCGGCCTTGGTGTATGAGTCACCCCATAACATGACTTCCGTGCTGCCGGTGAAGTCTTCCACCGTGAGGATGGCAAACTTGTTGCCGCTGTTCTTGCTCACTTTGCTGGTCACGGCGCGGAGCATGCCGGCCATGTCTTTTGAGCCGCGGATTTCATCTCCGGAGAGGTCGGGCAGGGTACCGATGGGCAGGAATTTGGGGGTATCAATGATGCCGCGCATGCTGTCCAGCGGGTTGCCTGTAAAGTATGCTCCCGTCAGGAATTTCTCCTCATCCAGACGCTTGTCCTTGGGCCATTCCTGTAGGATGACCTGCTGTTCCGGGACCACGGCGGAGGAAGTCATGTCGAAAAGTGCCATTTGTCCTACTTCATTGTCCTTGTGGACAGTGGCGGCTCCGTTGAGACACTGCTCGATGCTGTCGAAAAGCTGAGCGCGGCATACATGCATCCAGTCGAATGCACCGCACTGTACCAGCACTTCAATCTGGTTGCGGCGCACGTTCTGCGGGGGAATGCGGTAGCAGAAGTCTTCCAGACTCTTGTAGGGCCCGTTCTTCTCCCGTTCTTCCACAATCACCTTCACCGTTTCAGAGCTCATACTCTTGACGGAAGCCAACCCGAATCGTACGGCAAGATGACCGTTCGGCATGGTTTCCGGGCGGAATTTGACTGCAGAGTGATTGACGCAGGGCCCCAGAACCTCAATGCCCATGCGGTTGGCTTCCTGAATGAAGACACCGATTTTTTCGTTGGTGGACTCGTTGGACATGAGCCCGCAGAGGAACTCCACCGGGTAATGCGCCTTGAGGTAGGCAGTCCAGTATGAGATGTGGCCGTAGCAGGCGGAGTGTGATTTATTGAAACCGTAGCCTGCGAACTTCTGAATTTTGTCGAAAATGGCGTTGGCGGTGGCTTCATCAATCTGGTTGACCTCCCAGCAGCCTTTCACGAAACGGCGGCGCTGTTCCGCCATTTCCTGCATATCTTTGTGACCCATGGCGCGGCGCAGAAGGTCAGCACCGCCGAGGGTGTAGCCGGCCAGCAGTTTGGCGGCGGCCTGCACCTGTTCCTGGTAAATCATCACGCCGTAGGTGAGCCCGGATACGGTCTCCAGCAGCGGATGCTCGTATTCCGCCTGCTTGAGCCCTTTCTTCACGGCAATCATGTCGTCCATGAACTGCATGGCACCGGGGCGATAGAGAGCCAGAAGTGCGATGATATCTTCAATGTTGTCAATGCCGTAGCGTCGGCAGGTGTCTACCATGCCGCCGGATTCCAGCTGGAACACGCCCATGGTGTCGCCGCGGTTCAGCAGGGCGTAAGTCTCTGCGTCGCAAATGTCTACGGCGTCATAGCGGAAATCCGGGACACGGTCGCGCACGTAGGTCTCCGCATCCTTCATCACTGTGAGCGTCTTGAGCCCCAGGAAGTCCATCTTGAGCAGACCTGCATTGTAAATGGCGCCCATATCACACTGGGCTACCACTTCTCCGTGAGGATTGCTCAGGTCGTCACGCGTGAGCGCCACATATTCATCCAACGGACGGTCACCAATCACCACACCGGCTGCGTGCATGCCCACGTTGCGGATGGTTCCTTCCAGCTTGAGGGCATATTTCCAGACCTCGTTATAGGTATCATCCTGTTCCACCAGCGTGCGCAGGTCTTCGTTGGCGGCGTAACTCTTCTCCAGAGTCACGCCGGGGCCGCTTTCAATGAGCTTGGCAATTTTATCACTGTCGGCGTAACTGAGGTCGAGCACGCGAGCCACGTCCTTGATGACAGATTTGGCACCCATGGTGCCGTAGGTGATGATGTGAGTCACGGCACGTTCTCCGTACTTCTGACGCACGTATTCAATCACTTCCGGGCGGCGGCTCTGACAGAAGTCGATATCGATATCCGGCGGGCTCACACGCTCCGGGTTGAGGAAGCGTTCGAAAATGAGGTTGAAGGCGTAGGGGTCAATGTTGGTAATCTTCATGCAGTAGGCCACCAGCGAGCCGGCGGCGGAACCGCGGCCCGGTCCCACGGGAATATCGTGATCCTTAGCCCAGTTGATGAAGTCTGCCGTGATGAGGAAGTAGCTGGGGAAACGCAGTTGGTTGATGATGCTCAGCTCGTAGTCCAGACGGGCGCGGAGCTCCTTGTCATTTTCCGCTCGTTCCTTGCCGTAGCGTTCGGTGAGCCCTTCATAACAGACCTTGCGCAGGTACTCTTCTCGTGTGGAGCCGTCTTCCGGTGCGAATTCCGGGTAACGCTCGGTGGACGTGGAGTCCAGCTTGATGGAGGTGTTGCAGCGCTCAGCGATGATGTTTGTGTTCTCGTAGGCATCCGGGTATTCCGGGAAGAGTTGACGCATCTCTTCCTCACTCTTGAAATAGACGCTGCGGGGGTAGCGCATGCGCTTGCCGTCCATGCGTTTGTTGCCCGTGCCCACGCAGATGAAGATATCGTGGGCATCGTGGTCGGATTCATTGAGGAAGTGTGCATCATTGGTTACCACCAGCGGGATATCATGCTTGCGGGCGAGACGCACCAGCTCAGGCGTGCAGCGTCGCTCATCCTCCAGCTCGTGGTCCTGCAATTCCACAAAGAGGTTGTTTTTGCCGTAGATGTCCACCAGTTTCAGCAGCTCTTCCTCTGCTTTTTCCGGTTCATCCTTGAGAATCCACTCCTGCATGGGGCCGGAAACACAGCCGGTGAGGCAGATGAGGCCTTTGCTGAATTCTCTCAGGGTGTCGTAGTCAATGCGCGGCTTGTAATAAAAGCCGTCCAGATGGCCGCGAGAGACGATTTTGATGAGGTTTTCCCAGCCGATGTTGTTCTCACAGAGCAGCACCAGGTGGCAGTATTTATTGCGCCCGGGAATCTGCTTCTTGACATCCAGCGGTGTTGGGGCCACATATACCTCACAGCCCAAAATCGGTTTGAAAACGGGTTTCGGGTCTTCCGGGTGCTCCTTGTTCCAGGCCAGCACCCCCTTGTTGTGCTTTTTCACGTTCACCATGAACTCAATGGCGGCGAACACGTTGCCGTGGTCCGTTACGGCCACGGAATTCATGCCCAGCTCAACACATTTCTTGATAAGATCCTTGGTGTGAATCATACCGTCGAGCAGGGAGTATTCCGTATGTACGTGCAGATGAGTGAAAGCCATGGCGTGTGCGGTGACTATACACTAAATTTGCCCTCAAGTCAGTAGAAAAATGCTTTGTTGACAACTTTCCGCGGCTTTACTCTTGAAGAAAACAGGCTTGGGTGTTAAAGTTGGGGCATGAACGTGCTGAACCATGAAAGCCCCTCCCGTGCCTGGGTGGAGGTGAATCTGGAAGCCATTGCGCATAACCTCGACATTGCCCGCCAGGCACTGCCGGAGACAGCGCTTATGCCTGTCATCAAAGCCGGGGCTTATGGTCACGGTTTGGAACCGGTGGCTCGCCGGCTGGATAACCACGGTATCACCTTTTTCGGTGTGGCCAATGCCGGAGAGGCACGCCGCCTCAGCCGTGCAGGCGTGCGTACCAAGCCGTTCATTCTCGGTCCCAGCTTCCCGGAAGAACGGGAAGAGATTGTTCTCAATAACTGGTGCTGTACCATTTCCACGGTGGAAGAAGCGGCACACTTTCAGCAGCTTGCGGCCATGTACGACAAGACTTTTCTGGTGCATGTGGCCGTGGATACGGGGATGGGCCGTGAGGGATTTCTGCCGGAACAACTGGCGGCCATGATTCCGCAGGTGAAAGCCATGCAGAATCTCAAGGTGGATGGGGTAATGTCTCATTTCCCCTCTGCGGATGAGGATGTGCCTTTCACTCAGAATGAGATAGAACTCTTCAACCGCTGTATCGAAGCATTGGAGCCGCATTTCCGACTCCGTTACCGCCATATTGCTGCCAGTGCAGGGGAACTGGGCTATGAAATTCCCGGTGCCAATCTGGCGCGCCCCGGCCTGCTGCTTTACGGTGTGGCCCCCATGGCTTCCATTTATGATGGTGTTCTGCGCTCCACGCTCAAGCTCTCCTCCCGCGTGTCACTGGTGAGGGAATTGCCGGCCGGCCACGGTGTCTCTTATGGGCGTACCCACGTTACGTCCGCTCCCACTCGGGTGGCCACCATCGGCATCGGCTATGCAGACGGCTGGAATCGGCATTTGTCCGGCAAAGGAGTACGCGTCTTTATCAACGGTCACTACTGCCCCATGCTCGGACGGGTGACGATGGACCAGATTATGGCAGACGTGACCCATGTGCCGTCCGTTCAGCCCGGAGATGAAGTGGAGCTGATAGGCCCCCATATTCCGGTGACGGAGATTGCTGATCTTGCCGGCACTATTCCCTGGGAAATTTTAACCGGTCTGGGCCCCCGTCTGCCGCGTGTGTATTGCTGATGTTTAGCGGAGTCGGTATTTCCGCAGCAGCTCTGCGCATTCAACGTGTCCGCCTTTACTTGCGGCCTGAAGGGGAGTCAACCCGTTGTGCGCGGCTTTGTTGCGCTCAATTCCCGGTACTTGGAGCAAGAGCTTCACGCATTCCTCATTGCCTTGAGCTGCAGCTTGGTACAGGGGAGTTTCCCCGTCTCGGTTGACTTTATTCGGCGCAATTTTCGGGGAGGAGAGCAGCAGCTGCACGCAATCATCCTGACCGCAATAGGCTGCCAGTGCCAAAGCCGTGTCGCCATCTTCGTCCTGCACGTTGATATCTATGCCCGGGGCGTCCAGTAACAAGCGGACGCATTCATCATACCCTTGTTCCGCTGCGCGGTGCAGGGGAGTTCGGGAGTCCGGACCCACGGCGGCAGCATTTGCCCCGGCTGCCAGAAGCTCCCGCGTGCAGGAAGCGCGTCCGAGCACGGCGGCCCAGTGGAGCGGAGTCATGCGGAAGATGCCACGCGTGTCGGCCTGGTATCCGTTTTCCAACAGCAGGCGGAGAGTACGGTTTTCTCCCTTAAAGACAGCGATGACGGCGGGATCGTAGCCGGAGGTGTCAATCCCTCGTTTCAGCAGGTGCCGCACGCCGTCTCGGTACCCGTTGAATGCCACATGGAAGAGCGCGTTGATGCCGTAGGCGTCTTTCTTGTTGATATTTGTGCGAGGTGAGCGCAGCAGCAGCCGGAAAGCGTGGTCTCTGCGTTCCACTGCTGCGGCAATGAGAGGAGTCCACCCGTATGTTTCCTCTGCTTTGTTCATGTCTGTCGCCGGGTGTTTCATCAACAGTCGAACACAGGCAGAGTGCCCGCCTGCCGCGGCTTTGTAGAGAGCAGTTTCTCCGTCGTCAACGCATTTGTTGACATCAATGCGCGGCTCGGCAAGCAGAATCTTCATGCATTCGCTGTTGCCCCAGCGGGCAGACAAAAGCAACGGGGTGAAACCGCTTTCATCCGTTTGATTCACATCAATTCTGGAGTGCAGGGCATAGCGCAGCAGACCGGGATTGTTGGTCTTTACGGCGCGAAACATGGCAACAGTGGCCTGTTTGCTGTTCATCAGGCGCGTTGCGGGATGCGGAGCCCGCGTGCAATTGCTGCACAATACGAGTAGAACCGTCATAAGGACGGCACTTAACAATCTGTAGACACAATGGCTTCTGTTTTTAATCAGAGGAGACATGAGATTGCATCCCGATTTCGTATTGTTGCGGTGAAGTTGTTTCGGGTGTTACGTATTCTAGCAGTTTTCGGCTGAAAGAAAAGATAAAATTACATAATGTCAGCTCTTTTTAGACGGTAACAGGGGAGACATCGGAGATAGTCAGAGGTAAATTAGTGACTAGGTGAAAAGGGAAGTGCTTAGTTTGCTATGGGGTGTCTGCTCCTGAAACAACGGGAAGTATACTTCACGAATCGCCAGATCCTGTTACCTTCAGATTTGAAACAGCCCCCATTGAGGAACCGAAACGTAAAAAAGGCTTGATAAATACGCTCAATATGGTAATTTCACCTTGTTTGGTTATTAGAGTTGCGTGTTTGTGAGCAAACGGACAAAGCACCAATTGACCGAATGACTGAAGTGTTCACCCCAAAATTTCAGAAACTAGTTTACACTGACTAGAGGGGTAAAGCTGTGAAAGATACGTTTATATGGGGAGCGTTAAGAAAGAGACTATACAGGGTGCCAAATGGATGATGTTGCAGAAGGTTACTCTTCAGCCTGTTCAGTTGGTGTTCGGTATGATTCTGGCTCGTCTTTTAACACCGGATGAGTTTGGTATTTTGGGATTGACTGCCATTTTCTTTGCTGTGGCTGCTTCTCTGGCATCCGGCGGATTGGGTTCCGCTCTGATAAGAGAGATTCACAGAACGGACGCGGATATCAATACGGTGTTTTGGAGCAATATTGTGTTCAGTGCAATAATGGCCGCTGTATTGGCGTTATGCGCACCTTTGTTTGTGTGGTTTTTTAATCAGCCGGCGCTGCTGTTGTTGACGTATGCCAGTGCCGGTATCATGTTTTTGAACTCTATCAGCAGCATTCACAATACATTGTTTCACTGTGAGAGAAATTTCAAAACTCCGGCCATTATTTCCATTGTAACATGCGTGGTAACGGTACCGCTGACTATTTTAGTTGCATATTGGGGATGGAGCTACTGGGCGCTTATATTCCACAGTGCATTGAATGCTCTTCTTAATATGATTATCCTCTGGTGGGTATCGCCTTGGAAACCGAGAATGGTGTGGTCTCGGGATTCATTCAGACGTTTATTTGGTTATGGCTGCAAGCTCATGGTAACAGGGGTTATTGAAAATTTGTTTGCCAATCTGAAGAGTTTACTTATCGGTAAATTTTACCAACCTGCTCAGCTCGGGTTGTTTGACCGTGCGTGGAAATTGGCGAGTTTGTCTTCATCTACGGTAAACGGCATGTTACAAACCGTTACTTTCCCGATATTAGCATCCATTCAGGAAGATGAAAACAGATTGCTCAAGGTATACAGTATGTATGTCCGTATTACCTCTCTGGTCATATTTTTTGTATCTTGTTTGTTGGTAGCTTTGGCAGAACCGGTTGTGAGGTTGATGTATGGTGAGCAATGGTTATCATGTGTGCCCTATCTTCAAATTGTTCTGTGGGGGGTGATGTGTTTTCACTTCGGAACAATTAATGTGAATCTCTTGCTGGTAAAGGGGCGTTCTGATATTGTTCTTCGTATCAGTATTTGGAAGAAGCTTATCTCTGTTGCTCTGGTGCTGCCGGCAGTATATATCAGCATGACGGCGGTATGCTGGGCGTCTGTGTTGTTTATTCCGTTTAGCTTGTTAATCAATAGCTATTATACAGGACGTTTATTTAGTTTTACCCTGCGTCGGCAGTTGAGAGATTTTGTCCCTTATCTGTTTGCGTCTGCTTTGGTATGTGTGCCTTCGTATTTTGTTACCCATTTGCCGATTCCTGATATTGTTCAAATTGTGCTTGGTGTAACCTCTGCTGTGGTGATTTATGTGCTTATTTTACGAGCATGTAAAGACTCTGCATTCTCGGCGATTATTGAGACTGCTGAAGAAAAGGGTCTATTCCGTAAGTTGCCCCTGTTGCGTCACCTTAAGATTAAGGAGAATTAATTGAGCCGGAGAATACGCTTAATCTTATTGATGACTCGTTTACAAAGTCTTTTGAACCTAGTGTAAAAATTACCCTTTTGAAGTACTTTCAAGGAGGAAAGGACAGGCGCTCCTTTTTTGAATTGCCTGAAAAATGCCTTTCTAAATGACTCGTGACAGTTGACAGAGTCAATAATTCCCATATTTTGAGAGATTGCACTAGGCAGAGGCAGGTGCCGGAAGTAGCGGCAGTCTGGCTTAAGCTTGTTGACCAGCTCACGGCCTTGCTCCGTATGCGCGGCGATGACAGACACGCCTTCAATTGCTTTGATTGAGGAATCGTACTCCTCAATTCCCCAGGCGTCACCAATGGTGATGTCGCTGCCGGAGGCTGCGCCTTTGAATAGGCAGTGTTCACAGCATGGGCGGTTAATGACATCATTCACCAGTCCCCACCCGAAGGGGTCACCGTACACATAGTTTTTATACGTTCCTTCTGTACCTTCAACAACCATAGTCAGAGAGTTGTTGTCAATTTTTTTTCGGAAAACAACTTCTTTGATTTCTCCTAATTTTTGGGCAGTTTGTAATTCTGACAGATAACGTTCCCATACACCGGGAGATGGCGCACCATAGCAGGCGATGTTGACGGTAATCAATTCAGAATAGTTCTTCTTGAGGAAGGAACGCAATCCGGCAATCTGGCATCCGGTGCCGCCGAAGAGGACGGTTTTCCCCTCCTGAAGCAACTTGCGTGTGAGTTGTAGAGTATTGCCGATGGTGCTCTGAGCATATTTTGTGCCGGCAATCAGTTTGTATTGCTGCCAATTATAGGCAGCAATGTGTTCTACCTGCCAGTCGGCAGACCAAGCGGCTCCTATAACAACTCCGCCCTTGTCCAGTATGTGCTTTGCCATCAGAGAAAAAGCTCCGCCGCTTCCGGCGTTTTGCAGTATACTCGAATCTTCGCATATCAGGGCACAGGCAGTGGAAGATTCGTGTAGCACCTGAACATTTTTCTCTGCTTTGTAAACCGGGCAGATTCGCTCGCACAGGTAGCAGTGAAGACAGGCTGTTTCGTTCACTGTGGGGTAGAGAAAGCCTTCAGAATCGGGCTGCATGGAGATGCATCCTGCCGGACACGCCTGCGCGCAGGCCGTACAGCCTGTGCATTGCTCACATGGAATTCGGGGGGATTGCTTTTGCATGATAGCGTACAGATAGAATGTTTATCATTTTTTCAGTGAGGAATTCCGCCATTGCCTGAGTTGGATAAGCAGCCAAGATTTATATCAGTTGCGAGGGTGAATGATTTTTCTGATCAGCGCTCTGACTTTTACCTGTTTACCACCCAGTTTTCTCCTGACTTTGAATGCAAATTTTTCCAGCGCAGCGCCGAGAGCGTTCTCAGATTTCACAGATTTCTTTGGAGTCGGAGTTTTTTGTATGGCCTTTTTCAACCAAGTTGCAGATCGCACGGCTTCGCACTCCAGTATGTCAGATACAGAATCGTAATCAATTGGCGTTGAAACAATGCACTCCAAGATTTGCACAAGATTCTGTCCGGCAATTTTATCCATATCGATCATTCGATTTGTCAATCCGAGCAGATTAAGCAAATGGTGCAGGCGAGCCTTGCCGCATTCGTCCGATGTTACGACAACAAAGGGACGTTTGAAGATAATGGCGAAGCAGAGCGTATGGAAGGAATCTGTTACAACAAGTGCAGACTTTTCGATTCGTCGCAACCAAGTCATGACAGAGGCATTGCCACCACTGAGCTCCAGTATCTCCATCTGGTGTTGTTGGGCATACGTTGCCAACGATTCACTGAGCTGAGAGCCGAAAAAGAAAAACATGCTACTGAGCGTACCTTCCGGAACAGGACTGTCTGCAGCCTGAGAAAATCGTTTCCAATCTCGCTGAGTAAGCAGGAATACCGGGTCAAGAGTTACTTCTGCTTGTTGATAATCAAATTGCTTTTGCAGGATGTTCCTTGATTGCTCCTCACGTACAGATACGGCGTCGAAATCCGCCAGCGCTTTTTTTAGACGTGCCCGCTGGCCGGACGGCCCTTGATATTCACCTATGCCGAAACTGGCAGCGTAAGCTATTCTGCGCTTGCCTTGTGCCGCAAAGTCAAGGTAAAAGGCTGGTTCCGCTGCTCGTCGTTGACCGGAACGGGGATAGCGCCATACTTGATCGCTGCCAACCACAAAGGTGTCAAACTCTTTATTGAGAGAGGAACATGAGCAGGCGCCGAAAACTGCTTTTGTTTGGCGTAGTACTCCGTTGACGAAAGTGCTGTAAGGCTTTGCTGCTGACGGGCTTGTGGCATGAAAGGGGATGAGTGATACGGTTCGTGCATCAAATCCCATTCGTCGTATGGCTTCCTGCAGCGCGTAGGCGGTCAGATTGCTCCCATAATTACTGTGGCCTGCATGGTTAAGGATGGCTACTCGATTAGAGAGTTGCAGAATTTCATCTATATATTCGGGGAGCTGGCGCCCTGCCTGATAGTGCTGATAAAATGTTTGGCGAACTGCGGCATCTATGACGGGAGCACGGTAGACGTACCCATTGTTAATGGCTGCAGACAAGGGGGAAATCTGCTTGCAATATCCCATTTGAGATTTGAGCTCTTCAACAACATTCACCCCTCGTTTTGTGTTGCACAGGATTACAGAAGCTCCGCATTCCGGCTTGGCATCGGGGGCGACAATTCTTAGTGCCCACATGTCACCGACAATGATATCGGCTCCGGAGCGGCCCTCTCTGAATTGGCAAGAGTAGCAGTTGTGTGCCAGAGATATGGCACCGAACATGGCTTTGATGTAGGGTTCTTTCGCTGCGGGGACGACAATTTTTTTACGAGTTCCTTCCTTGTTCGTGTAATCTGCAATCAAGGTTTGCGTCCACCCGTATTCCTTGTCGCGGAATGAAAGATAGTGCAGTTCTTTCATATCAGGACAAAGGTGGCGCAGGTGTCGCTCCCACACGCCCGGTGACGGAGTACCTTCGCAGATTATTTCAAGAGTAATCAGATTCGGGTAATCCTTACGTAAAAAAGATTTTAGACCTCCTACCTGGCAGCCAGTGCCGGAAAAAAGAACCTCTCGCCCCGACTTGAGAAAATCCCGCACCCGAGAAAAGCAATTTTGCATGTCGCTTTGCACATATTTGCTGCCACGCATGCGAGAGAGTTCCTCTGCTGTTTCTGCAAATCCATGGTGTACATGTCCGGTGCTGTTATAAACAGCTCCACAGACAACTCCTTTGCTCTGTAACGTCTTGTTTGCCAACAAGGAAAATATGCCGCCGCTGCTGCTCAGTTTCAGCTCTGCGAGACTGTTATTCCATGCCGCATAGGCAGAAATGAAGTCTGAGGGCATCTTGGGGGCCTTGTCACTTGCCACGGGACACACTTTATTACACAGCCCGCAATGTATGCATTTTTGTTCATCTACTACAGGGCGGATGAAACCATCGGGGTCCATCTCCATGGTAATGGCTCCGGAGGGACACGCCTGATTACAGGCACTGCAGCCTGTGCAGATATCATGCGGTGTGTGTAACGTGGTATCCTGTGAGGGTGACATATTCGTTTACCAGCTGAAATTCGCAACTAATTTGCTGTACTTGCTGTACTTTTCGCGTATTCTCTTTCTTTTCAGAGGGCATGTGAAATAAAGCAATGTGTAGGCATAATATCTGATGAGGTAGTGCCTCCGTTGCTTCCATTGGAGATTAGCGTGTGTCTCTTTTCTGATTTCTGAACTTGTAGCCTTGTGATAGGGCGTGCCGCTCCATGCAGGAATGGGGGCATCGAGAGACGCTTTCAGCCAGTTATAGGAAATCTCTTTCCCTTCTGCAATTTTTTTGTGTATGGCCTCGCGATCAAAGGGAAGCTCTATGATAGATTTGACGGCTCGTGCCAAATTCTGTGTTTCTGTCGTGTCAATGATTCGTTCCGGAGAGAACCCGAAATACTCTGCAAGTTCGATAAACCGAGCCTTTCCCTGGTTTTGTTGAGTCAGTGCGGCGAAGGGCGTTCCGTAAATGAGACAGAAGCAACATACATGGTATGAATCAGATATAACAAAACGTGCATCACGTATGTTGGCCAGCCATTCTGAGGTGTCTCCGCCAAGAAGCGCAACAAATTTATCACCACCATTAATCTCGTTTTCCATTTCTTCAATGGTTTCGTCAGAGAAAAACGAATTGTAGGCAATAAATCCCTTGCTGTTTTCAGAACGTAATGGGGCGGCAAACTTGTTCCAATCGGCGGCGTTCAGATAGAAAACAGGGTCAATTACCTGTGCTGCCTCAACGTCAGCTATCTGTTTTACGAGCTTGATGGCGCTCTTCTCTCGCACGGAAACGGCGGCAAAACGTCGGAGCTCTTCTGCGCTGCGCATCCTTACGGAATCGGGAGCACTATAGTCATTTCTGCCAAAACTGGCAGCCATGGCGATGCGGCGTTTACCCGGCTCTGCAAAACCAAGGTAGAAGCACTGTTCCAGATTGGTTTTCCAGGCAAACATCGACTCTTCGTCAATATGACGCCAAACTTGATCACTACCGACTATAAAAGTGTCGAAATCCTTATTGTACTGTTGCATGGAGTATTCTCCCCAGGCATCAGTCTTGGTCATCACGATGTTTTTATCTGCAAAATCAGTATATCGGGGATTTTTAACAACAAGATAATTACTGCGAAGATGGAGATTTTCAGCCACATGTCCCATCTCCAAAAGAGCTTTTTGCAGTGCATATGCTGTGAGGTTCGCACCTTGGTTCATGTGCCCCGGAAAATTGAGAATTCCTATGCGTTTCATTTCTGAATTTAGTGCGTTTTTTAATAAAGGTCCGGCGAAAGTCTTCTAAACCGATACCGTTCGTTTGATGCACAGGAAACCTATATGAGTATCCTTTCTTGTGGCATCCGCCGCATGCAGGCATTGTATCATTCCGTTCCCTCTGCTGTCAATCCATTTTTCGGCGCGTCATTGGCCGGTCTGAGTGCGGCGCGCGCGCCATTCTGAAAGGGAAATGAAGGGGCGAGACGGTGTCTGCCTCTCTCTTCAAACGTGTGGTTGCAGATAACCGTGCGCCTTGTCATGGCGTAGCAAGAGCCCGATAGTGCTACACGAAGTGCCGAAGCAGGAGTGAGGTGTGGCGCTTAGTAACAAAGAATTACTCTCCCGTTTGCAAACTATTAGCTTGCAGAGCCTCCCGGATTCTGGTAACATAACACTATTACAGATAACTATCTTCCAAATACTATGAATCTGAGACCCTTTGTATGTTCTGCGCTTGCTGTTGCAGCCGCTTTGTGTGGTGCCGCAGAACCCCTTTCCGAACAGTCACGGCAAATCAAGGAGCCACCGATGAGTTATAAGGGCGAACCCTATATGCTCTGGATGCTGGCTCATAGCAATACCTTGATTCTTGTAGAGCTGATAGAAGAAACCGTCCTGCCGGTTCAGCATGGTATTTATGAACCGCATCGTATCAAGGCTCGCGTGATTGAAACCATCAAGGGCGAGCCGCTTCCTGATGAATACCTGGAGTACACGAGGACGCGAGAAATTTCTAGGAACGCACAAGGAAAGCAGCCGGGCGCATATCCCCTGAGCGGTCAATTTCTGCTTGGTATCGACAGAAATGCACTCGAAAGGAATACCGAGACTGGATTACTCCATGCCGGGAAGCTGAATTTCCGCACGCTCCCCGCTTCAGTCCTTCGCCACCTCCCCATGGTGAAGAAGGATTATCCCGAGCTTTTTGAGTAAACCTGCACAAAACAACTTTCATGCAGCTCTGCGATACACCCGGACCGACGGCAAAACTAGGAAGTCCGCAAAGCCGGGCAGGGAACTCGCAAAAGTGAGATGTGGTAAAATAAGTGTGTAGGAGATAGATAATGACCAGATTCTTTTTATCCCTGTTGTGTATACTGAGCTTCATGTGTTGTGAAACTCAGGCAAGGATTGCTCCCCCGAAACAGGTGAGAAGTATCAGTTTTGAGTGGGATGAAAATTCCGTGGAGCTCAGTTTGTATACAGAGCCGCAGAAAAAACCGCA
>JAZRBU010000014.1:0-49147 GCA_045635265.1 Akkermansia sp. | reverse complement strand
GGGGCTGTCACCATACAGCGGGCCGTCCCAGCTGTCCCAGACACCCAGCACATACTGCGGGAAAGAGCCCTCCTGCTCGCTCAGAATGCCGGAGTTAGCAGACACACGCTGGTCCGGCCCCAGCTCCACCTGCAGCTCACCAATAGCGGCATCCAAGCCCACCAGAGCCTGCTGACGAGCCTCTGCCAGCATCACCGTCTGCATGGCAATACGCTGCTGGGAAGAAGCCAGAGAAAGCAGTGCCACGGCCAGCATGGCCAGCAGCATCATCAGCGTCAGGGTCGCTATCAGCGCAAACCCGCCCTTCTTCCTGTTGTGCCGTTTTTCGGAAAGTTTATGTACCTTGCGCTGAATCTTCATAAAAAGTTACGATTTTACTTTGTTGAGTCTACATTTTATCCCCCCAAAGTCAAGTTAATTTAGAGGGTCCGGGGCAGAATATAGCACATCAACTAAAAAGTTTCCGATTTACCGCAACGGGAAATCGGAAACTTTTTCGGAAGGAAGATACCTCACTTCAGGCAAGTCATGCCTGCAAAGAAGAAATATCATACTCATCTGCCCATTTCTTCAGCTCTTTGCCGGTGTAGGAAGAAAGGCCGTCAGCGGTGAGTTGCCGAGCCAGCACCCCGGCGGGTATGAGCATACGAAGCGTATCCGGGTCATCTGCGTAACCGCATTTGACTTCTCCGCTGCGGGTCATGATAACACCGTCCGTCGGAGACATGGAGTTCAGTTCAATGATGGCCTTGGTCAGCTGCTCTCGGTTGATTTCAAAAGACGGAGTATCGCTCATGTTATTTGGTAAGGTTTGGTGTACGGAAAAGGCATCCGGTCAGGAAAGTGGCAAGCGTTCCCACAGTCACGCGCCAAGGGAAGGCAATAGCAGGAAGCCACCCCTGTCTTCCGCCGATTTCCAGCAGAATGACCACGGCAAAACCGGTGAGCATGGCAATGATATTGCCGCAGTCATTGCCACGACCGCGCGTGAGCATGCCCAGCAGGAACACACCCAACAAAGAACCGTAAGTATAGCCGAAAATGCCCAGCGCAATAGGCAGAATGCGGACGGTGGGATCCATCACGGTGAGCCAGGCAGTACCGGCGCCCACCAGAATAAGCAGCACGGCAAAGAAAACGGTGAGCCAGCGCACGGCTTTCAGCTGTTCCTGCTGGCCTGCTTGCGGGCGAAAAACATCCACATACCAGTCACGCGTGGCTGTAGTAGCCAGAGCATTGAGCGCCGTGGAAAGCGAGCCCATGGCAGTGGCCAACAGAGCCGCCACCAGCAGACCTCTCACCCCCACCGGGAGGCAGTGAATGATAAACCACGGAAAAATCTCAATCTGTTTTTCCGGCGGGGTGATGCCATTCTGCGCAAAGTAGACAAACAGAAGCATACCACAGGAGATGAACACCAGCACAATAGGCATGTCCATCAGGCCGGAGAGAATCACGGCTCGGGCCCCCTTCTTGCTGTCCGGAGCGGCCAGCATACGCTGCACCATATCCTGGTCCGTGCCGTGGGTAGCCATCGTGATGAAGGTAGAGCCCAACACCGCGCTCCACAGAGTGTACTCACTGCTCAGGATATTTTTGATATCCGCCAACAGCCCCTGCCCCGTCAGGCCGGAATCAAAAAACGCCCAAGGTTTCAGATTCTTGATTTCACAGGGATTGTAATCCTTATTACCCAGATGGTAGCAGATACTGTCCCATGCAGCCCCCCAGCTGCCGCCGGCCTTGATACTGAAGAGCAATACGCCTATGGTGGTCACCAGAGACACCGCCAGAATGGAGGCCTGCAGCACATCCGTCCACACTACGGCTTTGAGCCCGCCCAGAGTGGTATATACCGCCGTGGCGATAGTGATAAAGGTAAGCGCGGCAATATAAATCACCACAGTTTCCACCTGATTGGCACTGTCCCGACCGGTCACCATCATGTAGGCTATCACCAGCAGAATGCCCGCAAAGAACAGGCGCGTGCCACTGGCCAATACGCGACTGATGAGGAAAGTCACACTTGCCCAACGGCGGGTGTTCAGCCCGAAGCGCTTTTCCAGATACTCGTAAATGGAAACAACATTATACTGATAGTAAGGCTTCAGGAAAAGGCGCCCCACAATGATACGCCCGAGAATGGTACCAATAGCCAACTGGGCATAAGTGAAGTTGCGCAGGGCAAAGCCCTCGCCGGGAGCTCCCAGGAAGGTAGCTGCACTGATTTCCGCCGCCAGAATGGAAGCCAGAATAGCCCACCACGGCAAATTACGATTACCCAAGGCATAACTCTCCAGACTCTCCTGCTTGCGCCCCACATAGAGGCCAATGCCGAAAATGGCGCAGAAGTACGCCACAACTACCAGAATGTCAATCATATTGCAATGAAAAAGCGCCGGCGGTCAGATGAAGTTTCTCTGACCGCCGACGTGGTAAAGCCTTAATACTTAACCCAGCTTGTATTCCAACGCAGCTGCCACCAATCCGGAGAACAGCGGATGCGGCGTGGTCGGACGGCTCTGGAACTCAGGATGATACTGGCAAGCAATGAAGTGCGGGTGCCCGGGCAGCTCCACGACTTCCACCAGACCATGTTCATCATTGACGGCGGAAATGACCAAACCACCCTTTTCACAAGCCTCACGATAATCAGCATTGAACTCATAGCGGTGGCGATGACGCTCAGAAATGGTTTCCTTGCCGCCGTAGAGCTTGCTGCAAAGCGTATCGGGGGAAATGTGAGCAGGATAAGCACCCAATCGCATGGTAGCGCCCATGTTCTTGACGAGCTTCTGTTCTTCCTGCAGGCAAATGACCGGAGCGGAAGATGTCTTATCGAACTCCGTAGAGTTAGCATCATTGAGACCCAGCACGTTGCGGGCAAACTCAATCACCGCCACCTGCATGCCCAGACAGATACCGAAGAAGGGAATTCCTTTCTCTCGGGCATACTGCACGGCCTTAATCTTACCTTCCACACCGCGCTCACCGAAGCCGCCCGGCACCAGAATGCCGTCCACATCGCCAATCATGGCTTCGCAGTCGCCGTTCTCCAGAGCCTCGGCATCCACGCGGACGATTTCCACGCGGCAGTCATTAGCGGCACCGGCATGCGTAAAGCTTTCGTAGATGGACTTATAAGCATCCTGAAGGGAGATGTACTTACCCACCACGGCAATGCGGACACTGTGGGAGGGGTGGATGACTCGGCCCACGAACTTCTGCCAATCATCCATTTTCGGCTTGGGAACGGTGATACCCAGCACCTCAGTCACGATGCGGTCCACTCGGTCACGGCCCAGATCCAGCGGGCACTCGTAGATGGAGTGCTTCACGTCGCAGAAGGCCACCACGTTGCGCGGCGGCACGTTGCAGAACATACCAATCTTCTTCTTCTCGCTCTCCGTCAGGTTGTCCATCTCCGTACGGCAGACAATGATGTCCGGCTGAATACCGATTTCGCGCAGCTTGGCCACGCTCTGCTGGGTCGGCTTGGTCTTGGTCTCACCGGCTGCCTTGATGTAGGGCAGCAGAGTCACATGGATGAAGCAGCAGTTCTGGCGCCCCACCTCCAGAGCAAACTGGCGCAGAGCTTCCAGGAAGAGGTAACCCTCAATATCACCCACCGTACCACCGATTTCCGTGATGATGACGTCGCACTCCTTATTAGCCTCCGTCAAATCATAGAGACGCTGCTTGATTTCATCCGTCACATGCGGGATGTACTGCACCGTACTGCCGAGATAGTCACCGCGGCGCTCCTTCTCCAGCACATGTTCAAAAACCTTACCGCTCGTCAGGTTATTGAGACGGGACAGCTGGCAATGGATGAAACGCTCATAGTGCCCCAGGTCCAAATCCGTCTCGGAACCGTCATTCAGCACATACACCTCACCATGCTGGTAAGGGCTCATGGTGCCGGGATCAATGTTCAGATAGGGGTCAAACTTCTGCATGGTCACCTCCAAACCGCAGTGCTCCAGCAAAGTGCCGATGGATGCTGCTGCCAGACCTTTTCCGAGGGAAGATACCACGCCGCCTGTCACAAAAATGTATTTCATGGTGTGTGTATGTTGTTGTTCTGTTGCTGCCAGATTACCAGATTCTTCCTCAAGTGTCTAGACTTTCATTCACCCTCCTCATAGCCAACAGCCCTACTCAGACTCGCTATCATTTTATTATTATCACATTACAAAACACTTGCCAAACAAAAGAATTTGCAGTATACTTTTGTAACCAAGTTACATAAGCAAGCATCACATGAGCACGAAGAAGCGTCTGCACCGCTACATGCAGGAAGTAGGGGAAGCCGGCCGGCGGGAGATGTCGGCAGCGGTGGGGGTGAGCCATGTAATGGCAGGACGATTGGTAAAGGAGCTGGTGGAAGAAGGGATACTGAAAGAATGCGGCACGGCACCATCCGGCGGAGGCAGGCCGGAAGTACGCTACCGCTACAACGGAGCCCATGGAACTGTCATCCTATTTCGGCTGGAGGAAGAAGACACCACGCAGCGGGGAATTCTGGAACAGCTGGATTTGAAAGGACGTATCCTGGAGGAAAAATCTGCCCGATTCACCCATTTGCAGTCAGAAATTCTGGACGACTGGCTGGATGAGCTGACGCACCGCTGGCGTCGCAGGCCGCAGCACATAGCCCTGCATCTGCCGGAGAGCTCGGCAGCAAAGGAGCTTGCAGAGCACCTTCGCCGGCGCTGCGCCGTTCCGGTGAGACGGCTCAACGCTGCGGAAGCACTGGCAGACAAACGCTCCCGCACCCTGACCCTGCTCTGCCGGCAAGGCATGATTCCACAGGCTGCCTACCGCAGCGAGACAGAACTCATGCCCTGCAACCACCTGCACATGCTTCCCCTGCCCGACCGATGGGAAACGATGAACTACAGTGACCACACATTGACGGAAGAAATGATTTGCCGTCTGATTCAGTCCCTCACCTGTGTTCTGGCTCCGGACCGCGTGGTACTGTACTGCGATTACCTGACAGAACGCCTCATCCCCCGCATCCGCTACAATCTCTCAGCCAAGCTCAAGGGCATGGAAAACATGCCGCGCCTGCATTTCCGCAGCATCAGCACAGAACAGATTATCGCAGCTCTCCGCCAGACTGCCACGAGGATGTGAACTTAAAATGCACGGAGAGCGGTCATTTTTCGCGGGGAAAATCTCGTTCCACTCGTTCTATCCAATGCTCCTTAACCCCACAGGAATCATGGATATTTAACAAATCCTTGCTAGCCCAATCATCTGCCGCATTCCGTGGTTTCGATGCTTGTTTCGGAGAAACAGCCTCCAATTCTTCTATACAGGACAGAAAACATTTCCGCTGCACATCATAAATAACAGAAGAATTCTCCGGCCAAGCAGAGATAATCAAATAACCATCATAGCTCACATCCACATCAACCGGGGGGCTTAAAAAGCGCAGACAAATAGTCTCACCCTGCCAGGAGACGGACTCCATCAGACAGAGTTGAGTATTGCCGGGGACCATGAGGTGCTCCCAATCAATGCCGCCCACCCGCACCCGGCGAGGCGAAAACAGCACTACGAAAACCAACACAGCAAATAGCCCCGACAAAAGCCATATAAACGCCTTCTTCATTCTTTTGATTTCTTACTTTTACCGAATTTCCTTTCCATGTATGAAAGCAGAAGATGCAGCAGCCATAAACGGATAAAAACCCAGCATTGACAGCAGCGCATTCCTGCCGCCCTCCGGATAATAGTAACGAACAAACGCTACCAGCATACCGAGTGCAGACAGAAAGCTACAAGTGATGATAAATCCCTGAACAAAGCGTGTCCTGGGCATCACGCACGCAGGCAACGGAGTTTCCTGCACCGGCAAAGGATGCTCCGGCTCGCGAGCCGGGAGGCCGGAGGCATCCAAGCTTACCTTGAAAACTCTCAGTTTCCTCTGATGCGGGTAGTTTTCTTTCATCATCAGAAATTCTGCAATGCTCCGGGCTTACCGCCTGGCTTCGTAATCAGCGCGCTGGTCATCGCCAATGGGACCCACGGCAAAGTAGCGGGCCTGCGGGTGATTAAACACGAGCGCACAGACGGAGGAGGCAGGCTGCATCATGTAGGAATCCGTGAGCGTGGCTCCGGTGCGGGCGGTAGCATCCAGCAGGGAGAATATGGTCACCTTCTCCGAGTGATCAGGCTGCGAGGGATAGCCGCAGGCAGGACGAACGGACGTTCGGGCATCTCCGCCCGCAGGCGGCCAAATTTGATTGATGACCTCGTGGGTGCATTCTGCGAGCGATTCAGCCAGCATATTGCAAAGTGCCGCGCAGAGGAGCGAGTTGTACGTATCATTGGCGGCATCAAATTCAGCAGACCATTCCTCACCCCCGGTGACGGAAAGCTGAAGAGCCCCGACATAGCCTCCCTGCCCCTGCGGCGCAACAAAGTCGGCCAGAGCAAGGCGAGGTTTATCGCTGACAGCCTGCTGGCGCATGGTGCGCAGGATAGTACCGCCCTCCACCACAATATCATCCACCGCACGGTGAGCGGGCCAGATACCGACTGCGGCGCGGGCTTTCAGACGGGCTTCAGCCTGCGCGCGGGCAAAGAGCGCGCGGGCATCATCCATGAGCTGCACGGCCTGGGCCACCTTATCAGCGGGAGCGTTGGGATGGAATGCCCCACGGGCGGGATTCCATACGCTCTGCAGCTCAAAGAAGCGCAGCAGGATGCTCCAATCCGCAGCATCCAGAAGCTGCTGCCAGCTCAGGGCATAGTCCGGCTGCGGCGTGTGACAGGCGCAGCCGCAGGGAACGCCCACGGTAAACACCCCGGTACGGGACGGCAAAGGCTGAGGCTGCGCAGACCAATCCACGGGCAGAGCCTGTGCGCGAGCCTGCTCCAGCGGCAGGAGGGGCACATGTTTCTCTTCAAACTCCTCACAGCGGCGCTTCTGCTCAGCCTTGATATCCGCAATAACCTGCTCCCGTTCCGCACTCAGCAGAGAGGCTGCCACGGGAACAATAGTAGAAGCATCCGCGGTCTGCACCACCACCCCGGAGGGATAATGCGGTGCCAGCTTGAGCGCCGTGTGCAGCGGGCTCGTGGTCGCCCCACCCACCATCAGCGGCAACGTATGCCCTGCAGCTTCCAGCGCCGCCGCCACCTTGGTCATTTCATCCAAAGAGGGGGTGATAAGCCCGGAAAGAGCCACTATATCAGCCTTCTCACGCACAACAGCAGCCAGAATATCCTCACAAGGCACCATCACCCCAAGGTCTACCACACGGAAGCCATTGCAGGAAAGCACCACACTAACAATGTTCTTACCGATGTCGTGCACATCTCCCTTAACCGTAGCCAGCACCACCGTACCGGCAGAAGCAGCGGAACCGGCGGCATCATTCAGCAGCGGCGTCAGAATCGCCACGCTCTGCTTCATAACACGGGCGCTCTTCACCACCTGCGGCAGGAACATTTTACCGGAGCCGAAGAGCTCACCCACCTGCTTCATACCCTCCATGAGCGGGCCTTCTATCACGGCCAGCGGCGTGCCGCACAGCTCCAGAGCCTCGCGGGTGTCGGGCTCAATAAAATCCGTGATACCGTTCACCAGAGCATGAGCCAGACGTTCCTGCACCGGGCGGCTGCGCCATTCAGCTACCGGGGCAGCAGCCTTCGGCGCGGCGGAGGCATTCGCTTTCTCGCGTTCCTTGGCAGCGGCCAGCTCCTGAGCGTAGGAAATGAGGCACTCAGTGGCATCCTCGCTCACATTCAGCAGCACATCTTCCACCAGCTTACGGCGGTGGGCGGGCAAATTATCATAATCATCCATCAGCGCCGCATTCACGATGCACAAATCCAGCCCACCCTTCGCTGCATGATGCAGGAAAGCAGAGTGCATGGCCTCGCGCACGGGGTTGATACCGCGGAAAGAGAACGACACGTTGGAAATACCGCCGGAAATGTGACAAAGCGGGTGGCAGCGGTGGATTTCCTCCGCTGCCTGGAAGAAATGCAACGCGTGGTTGGCATGCTCGGCAATGCCGGTGCCGACCGTCAGCACATTCGGGTCAAAAATGATATCTTCTTCCGGGAAACCGACCACTTCCGTAAGCAGGCGGTGGGCGCGGTGGGCAATATCGATGCGGTCTTGACGCGCACAGGCCTGCCCCTTTTCATCGAAACCCATCACCACCACGGCGGCACCATAACGGCGGATGATACGGGCCTGACGCAGGAATTCCTCTTCTCCGTTCTTCAGGGAAATTGAGTTTACAATCCCCTTGCCCTGCATGCAGCGCAATCCGGCCTCAATAATCTCCCATTTGGAGGAATCCACCATGAACGGCACGCGTGCAATATCCGGCTCTGCCGCCACGAGGTTCAGGAAACGGGTCATGGCAGCAGGACCGTCAATCATCCCATCGTCAAAGCAGAAATCCAACACACGGGCGCCCTTCTCCACCTGTTGGCGGGCAATGGAAACGGCCTCCTCATACTTCCCCTCGCGAATGAGGCGCGCAAACTTCGGCGAACCGGCCACGTTGCAGCGCTCCCCAATGAAGAGGATACCCTCGCAGCGGCGGTGATTCATGGCTTCTAACCCCGCCAGACGCATGGAACCATCAGAGCATTTTGTCGGAATTGCACGCGGAGCGAAGCCCGCAACGGCTTCTCGAATGGCAGCAATATACTCCGGCGTGGTGCCGCAGCAGCCACCCACCATGTTGAGCAGTCCTTCAGCGGCATACTCACGCAGAATGCCTGCCATGTGTTCCGCGCTGTGGGCATAGCCCGTGGGGCTGAGGGGGTCGGGAAGGCCCGCATTCGGGTACATACTCACCGCACAATCCGCCAGAGCAGAAAGCTCACGGGCAAAGGGCAGCATAAGGTCAGCCCCCAGCGCGCAATTCATGCCGACAGACAAAGGCGCCGCATGCCGCACCGAGTTCCAGAACGCTTCCACAGTCTGACCGGAAAGCGTGCGT
The DNA here is from genome assembly GCA_045635265.1 of Akkermansia sp. Classification (GTDB taxonomy): domain Bacteria; phylum Verrucomicrobiota; class Verrucomicrobiia; order Verrucomicrobiales; family Akkermansiaceae; genus Akkermansia. The sequence continues at coordinate 40,166 of JAZRBU010000014.1, read as the reverse complement.
CCGGCTCTGTCTGTCACGGTGAAACTAATCATGAGCGGCGGCAGCTCACGCTCCTCGCGCAGCTCCTCAATGGCAAAGATACAGGCCTTCGCGTTCAGCGTATCGAAAATCGTTTCCAGCATCAGCACATCCACCCCGCCGTCGGCCAGAGCTTCCACCTGGGCACGGTAGGCGCGGCGCAGTTGGTCAAAGTTCACCGCACGGAAACCGGGGTCATTCACCTCCGGAGACAGAGAAGCCGTCACGGCCATCGGGCCGATGGAACCGCCCACCAAACAGGGACGCCCCTGCTTCTCTTCCGCAGACTCTGCAGCCTCGCGAGCCACTCGACAGGCAGCCAGATTCATCTCTCGCACCAACGCCGCCAGCGGCGCATCCTCCAGCACGCGCTCGTAATAAGCTTGGTCATGCCGGCAGGGTGCTTCATGGTGAAAGAACTCATGCTGTCCCAAACAAGTAGCAGAAAAGGTGCAGGTGCTCACCATATCCGACCCGGCGGCAAAGTAGGCATCATAAATACCGCGCAGGATTTCCGGGCGGGTCAGAGACAGCACATCATTGTTATTCAACAGGTCCTGCGGGTATTGTGTGGTATCCGCAAAGCGTGAACCGCGATAATCTGACTCCGCAAGCTTGTGTTTCTGAATCATGGTACCCATACCGCCGTCCAATATCAGGATACGTTCAGCTAGTATGCGGGTAAGAGCGGATTGGCGTTCTGCAGCAGTCATTGTCGTGTGTAAGAGTGATGAGTCAGAAAATAAAAGGCGCACCGATAAAGGTGCGCCGTTGGAAAATTATCGGTTCATTTCCGAAGCATGGGGCAATCAACCACGGCTGCGGGGAGCGGGGTTGCGGTGCCAAATCACAGCGCCCTTGCCCACAGCATAGAGATAGGCAACCATCAGCACCGCGATAAACACCGTCATGGCACCGAAAGCCGCGCCGTTGTTCAGCACGAAATCCTTGAAGCCCAATGCCCAGGGATACAGGAACACCACCTCCAGGTCAAACACCAGGAAAAGGATAGCCACCAAGTAGAACTTGATGGAGAAGAAAGCGGGAGAGCCATCACCCTCCGGCACGTTACCGCATTCATACGGAACATCGGCGCCCTTACCCATCTTGGCACGGCGACCGAAAATCACGCTCAGAACGATGATGAGGCCGGCAAAGCCAAAGCCGGCGATTAACTGAATCAGTGCTGAAAAGTATTCCTGGAGCATAGCTGTTGCGAGTTATATAGCAGAATCAGCGGCAAAAGTCAATCTTATTCCTTGCACTCCGGGCGTTATTTCCGTTTCGGTAGTGCGGCGGAGAATCAGTCCTGAGGGAAGAACTCACGAACCAACGGCTCCTGAACCGCAAACAGAGCTTCCCTGTCTTCCGGCTCATAGTCCAAATAGCCGTGCAGATGCACTAAGCCATGCACCATGTAACGGAACAGTTCTTCCTGCGGATTGAGACCGTGCATGCGTGCATAGGCAGCAGCTGTATCACAGCTCACCAGAATCTCACCATAGGGAAAGGTAATGGCGTCCGTAGGTGTGGGATCATTCAGAAATTCTCCGTGAACCTGCGCTATCGTCTCATCATCCACAATGGAAATCTCCACCAACGGCAGAGCAGAAAGCACATGATCGGGGCCTTTCGGCAACTCCAGCAGACGGGGGAGCATGGTCTGCAATGCTCCGCGAAAACGCTCCACAAGAGACTCAGTCACCCAGGGAGAATCGGCATTCAGGTAGATATCAATTTCCGGAATCATCGGCTTGTTCACGTTCCTCCCTCAGAAGTTGTTTACGGCGTTTCGCCTCTGCCCGAGCAGCACGGAAAAAGCTCTGAAACTGCTCCAGACACTCCGCACCGAGCACACCGCCCTGCACCTCACAACGGTGATTGAGCGGGGGATTGGAATCCAACAGGTGAATCCACCCGCCGCACGCGCCGCCCTTCGGGTCCGGAATACCGAACACCACACGGGACGGCCGACAGTGCACCATGGCTCCGGCACACATGGGACAGGGTTCTTTGGTCACGTAGACGGTACACCCCTCCAAACGCCAATCGCCCACCGCCGCCTCTGCAGCAGTGAGCGCCAGCATCTCCGCGTGGGCTGTGGCATCCTTGAGAGCCTCCACCTGGTTCCAGCCGCGGGCAATCACGCGGTTGTCCTTCACAATGACACAACCGCAGGGAACCTCGCCGGCTGCGCGGGCTTTTTCAGCCTCGCGCATGGCCAGCAGCATATATTGTTCGTCCTCCGTCAAGGGAGATTACTTGATGGTGACACGGGGGTCGTTATCCAGGATATCCTGCAGTTCCGGCCAACCTTCCTCGGTCTGGTTCTGGAACATGTGCAGGTACACGGAAACGGCACCGGCAGGATACTTTTCAAACAGGGCGTCCACAGCCTCCTTGAGCTTATCTGCATCCAGAGACTCAGGCAGCACATCCACCACACCGTGACCGTTGTGCTCAATACCCAGCTTCTCAATGAAGCCCACAAGCATACCCTCGTGCTTACGAATCAGCCATACCTGCAGCAGGTGATCGGCAATAGTCTCTGCCGGCTTCCAGGCAAGCATCTTCTTAATCCAGGCAAACTGCTCCTCCACGCTCTTCTGCTGCATAAACTGCGGGCGCAGTTTCTTGAGGGCACCCAGCTCGCGCAGGGCGGCGCGGTACACGCCACGCTCCTGGTTGCGCATCCAACCCAGGAACTCATTCACGGTTTCGTCATCCGACTTCTGGAAAATGGTATAAGATTTCATAATGCTATCTGTTAACGGTGCAAAATGCTTGCATAGTAAAGCACATTCCCCGGAGTTTGTCCAGCTCAACATCAGGCATGGGAAGCCAAAGCCCGCCGGAGGTTGTGTCATACCCTCCCGCAGAGCGGAGCAAAGACTCCGCAGCTGCTTTTTTCCGGAGCAAAAGGAAGGACCTACCCGAGGGGCGGCTTAATTTGACTCTACTTCTACCATTTCCTCATCTTCAGGCTCATCCTCATCTTCGGGCTCATCCTCGTCTTCCTCAGCATCGTCCTCATCATTCACGTCCGACTGCAGAGCGGTGTAATAGGGAGTGATGTCAAACCACTGGTACACGGTGTAAGCCTCCTCTCCAACCTTCACCGTAATGGTATGTCTGTCGTAATACCGACCGTCTTCGGGAATCAACGCCTGAACCTCACGCTCTCCGAGATTGAGTCGGCTAAGCACCAAGTACTGAAACCGCACGGCAAAAGGCGTATCGAGGGTGAGTTTCCAGGCCGTTTCACGAGTAAAACCGGGGCCGCCATCCAACAGCGCATCAAAATCACTGCTGATACGGGAAATGATTTCCCTGCGTTCCTCGCAAAGTTTGTCCACCACATCCTGAGAAGCTTCCCTCAGGAGCTTGTTTTTGGGAAGACCTATCAGGTCCCGACACTTCTCAGCAAGCTCCTCATTATCATAGAAGTTATCATCATTCATTCGTATCATCTCCTCAGTAATCTTTTCAACAAGTTGTTCAAGCTTCTCCATCGTTTTCTCATCCGCGCAATCTTTCAGTTTGAGTGAGCTGTACTTCTCGCTCATCTCCTTTTCAAACCGGGCAAGCTTTTCCAGATGCTCCAGAAGCTTCTTAGCAGATTCTGCATCCTTTGTCTCTAAGCTCAGTTTATACATTTCTTCAATAAGAGCCACGGAAGCATCTACCATTTGTTTCTTTTCAGCCTCAGAGACACCTTCGTTCCCGTTCTCAGACGCGGCTGTCGCCACAGGCTGGGGAACATTCGGTGCAGGCATTTCAGAAGCGCAGACCTGGGTACCGGCAAAAACAAATGCCGACAACAACAAAGAGGAATATGTTATTTTCATGTGTCAGATAGGTTGATTTATGGGAAGAGCGTTGCAATCCGCCATTTTTATCTAAAAACAGCAGATGTTTTTTCACTTTTTCTGTGGGTGGTCGCAGTAGTGATTTTTCTTTTTATGTTTATGTCCTTTGTGATTATCCTTGCAGTTCTTGTGGTAATACTCCTCCGTCTCAGAGTCGGGCGAAAAATCTGCCTCAGAAGCCACACGGGGTGCAGGCACTTTTGCAAAGCGGATGGGGCGGTTACGCTCGCGTATGGGCGCAGGGTTGGCGGCTATGGAGCGGGCGGCATCCGCCCGCATGAGCATGTGCCACGCCACCGCATCATCTCCCCGCAAAAGCAGTCGTGCCCCGGCAGCATAGCCCTGTGCATTCACAAGCCCTTCAGAGACAACATCCAGATAATCCACACTCCCTAGGACGGCATTCCCCTGTCCCAACAGCTCCAGGCGCACCACCAAATCTGCATTCGGCAGGGTGGGCGGAGCCCATTTCACGGCAGACATGCGGGAAATAAGGACTTTCATCTTCGCCTTTTCCGCCTCATTGAGCTGCGCCAGCTCCACCGGACGGCGCATACGGGAAGAAGAGGAATGAACCAGCACCACGCGCATGGCGCGACAGGAAACCGCCGCACGCTGCAATGCGGAGAGCTTCCGCTGCCCGACTTCCAGATTATTTGCCTGAGCAGCAGCACTTTCCCTCACCGGGGGAGGTCCGAAATTCAACGCATCCGCCACGGCCAACGGGGCGAACAGAAGCAACATCAAGGAGAGTCGGATTTTACTCATGGGTGCAGGCAGCATCTAACGCTTGGATGTAATATAACACGATGCCATATCCCCATTCAATGCTTTTTATGTCATAGAAAAAATTTTCACAAAAAAAAGGGAGAGCCGGACGACCATCCCCCGCAAAAATCTGAATTTTCTTTACTTGATATCTTTTACCTTTTGCATAGCCTCAACCAACTTCGTCGAACCATAGCACCGCACATTTTTTAACTGCTCAAGCAAAGCAGCATTCTCCTTCGATAACTTATCAAGCATCATTTGTCTGGACTTCAACGCCGCGTTATCTTTTTCGTTGAGTTTATTTTTGGGCAACACCTCGAGTTTATTAAGTTTTTCATTCATCCCGAGGAAAGCAGGAAGGAGGAGCTCCGCAGCAGCATCTGCGGAAGCCTTATCATGAATACCGGCAAACAGCTGATTGATATTCCTAATGGATATACAAAACTCATCCATCGCCATCACTACCGCCAAGCCTTCAGAAGAAAATTTTTCAGGAAGCGGAGTTGCAATATTTTTCAGTGCGTAAGCCAGCTGCTGAGAGCCGTACAATTTTTCTTTCTTAAGGCGCTCCATCTCAGCTTGGAACTGATTTTTGTACTTATCGATGCCCGGCATGAGTTTCTGAACTGCAGCAAGGTCATCTTCATTCATCTTATCCGCCTTGGATTTTAATAATTCTACTTTTTTCTGAGCTTTCAGCATATCCTGAAAGGAGCGTCTCAACGGCGTACCGGCAGAATCCGCAGAAGCCTTATCCCGAATACCGGAGCAGATACGGCATAAACTTTCCATAGCAGCGCAGAATTCATCCATCGCAGCCACAAAGGCCGCTCCATCCGGAGTGGGAGCAGCAAGGATTGGGCTGCACACACCGCACAGACAGAACAGAGCCGCCACAGGAGAAACAAAGCACTTCATCATCATCATGCAGATAGGTTGTGAATGCTGTTAAGCTATCACACCGGAGAGGGAATGTCAAATCAGAAGGACGGCAAAAAAAGCAAACTCTACAATGCCGCAATTATGCCTTGCTGATGAGGGGAGGCGGAGTATAATAACGTGCGTATGGAGAATGTATCCCTCTCACTCGGCAGTCATTCATACCAGGTACAGGTAGGAAACGGCGCTTTGGAATCCACCGGATTCCTGGTCACACGCACCAGACTGGAAGGCAAGGCGGCACTCATCACGGATTCCAACGTCTATCCGCTCTATGCCGACCGGGTTATCCGCAGTCTGGAAGACGCGGGCTACACGGTATCCACCCACGTTTTCCCGGCAGGCGAACAGAGTAAAAACCTCAGCACCGTTGAAACGCTGGTGAATGAAATGGCAGCAGAGGGCCATGACCGCTCCAGCTTTGTGGTGGCACTGGGCGGCGGCGTGGTGGGAGATATGGCCGGATTCATCGCCTCCATCTACTACCGCGGCATTCCCTTTATCCAGATTCCCACCACGGTGATGGCACAGGTGGATAGCTCCGTGGGCGGCAAAACGGCGGTGGACATCGAAGCCGGGAAAAACCTTATCGGCGCCTTCCACCAGCCGCGGCTGGTTATCGTGGACCCCACCACACTTACCACACTTTCACCGCGAGTGCTGCGGGAAGGCATGGCAGAAATGGTGAAACATGCCGCCATTCGCAAGCCCGGCATGCTGCTGACGCTGCGGCAATTGGCAGACGAGATAGATTTGGGATTCTCCCTCACCACCATTGAGAAGCTGCCGCATATCATTGCAGAAAATATCGGTATTAAAGCCGAAATTGTGGAGGCGGATGAAAAAGAAACCCTCGGCGTGCGTGCCTTCCTGAATCTGGGCCATACCCTGGGCCACGGCATAGAGGCCAGTGTACCGTACGGGAGCCTGCTGCACGGTGAGGTGGTGAGCCTCGGCCTGCGCGGAGCCATCTACCTCTCCCGCAAGCTCTGCGGCCTGAGCAGCCGTGCGGAGCGGGAGATTCTGGAGACGCTGGAGGCACTGGAGCTGCCGCTGCAGCTGCCGGAAAGCGTGTGCGTAGAAAAAGCGCTGGGACTCACCCGACGCGACAAGAAGTTCCAGGGCGGCTCCATCCGCTTTGTCCTGCTGGAGGATTTGGGAAAGCCCATTCTCTCCGCCGACGTCACGCAGCAGGACCTGGCAGAAGCCATGCAGAAGTTGGCCACCCCTCTCCGCTGATTCCCACTTCATTTTCAAATCAACACAACAGAAAGTCAACACTATGACCGATCCCCGCACCACACAACTGGCGCAGAACCTCATCCGCCACTCCTGCAACGTGCAGCCCGGCGAACACGTTCTGCTGGAAATCATCGACGCACCGGATGAAATCGCCATTGAGCTGATTCGCGCCGTACGCGCAGCCGGAGCACATCCCCATATCAACCTGCGCCACGGTCGCGTCACCCGAGAGATGCTCAGCGGCTCTACGGAGGAACAATACAGCACCATCGCCGGACTGGAACTGGCGGAAATGGAAAAAATGGATGCCTACATCGCTATCCGCGGCGGGCACAACAGCTTTGAAAACTCCAGCGTGCCGGCAGAAAACATGGCGCTCGCCATGAAACACATGCGAGAGGTACACAACCGGCGCATCTGCCACACCAAGTGGTGTGTGCTGCGCTGGCCCACCCCCTCCATGGCTCAGGCCGCAGGCATGAGCACAGAGGCCTTTGAGGATTTCTACTTCCGCTGCTGTCTGGCAGACTATGTCAAGCTGCGTGAGGCCATGGATAAACTGGCGGAGCGCATGATGAAGACCGACCGCGTGCATATTGTGGGACCGGGCACGGATCTCACCTTCTCTATCAAAGGCATGCCCGCCATCCCCTGCTCCGGAGACCACAACATTCCGGACGGAGAGGTCTTCACGGCACCCATCCGCGACTCCGTGAACGGCACCATCACCTACACGGCGCCCACCCTCTTCCAAGGTATCCCCTTTGATGGCATCTGCCTCACCTTCCGCGACGGCAAGATTGTGGAAGCCCACTGCAACGGCAATGATGAGGCTCTCAACAAGATTCTGGATTCCGATGAGGGCGCACGCTTCATCGGCGAGTTTGCTCTGGGGGTGAACCCCTTCATCCTGCAGCCCATGCGCGACATTCTCTTCGATGAGAAGATTGCCGGTTCCTTCCACTTCACACCGGGGCAGGCCTATGCCAACTGTGACAACGGCAACCGCTCTCAGGTACACTGGGACATGGTCTGCATCCAGCGCACGGATTTCGGCGGCGGTGAAATATATTTCGACGATGAGCTGATTCGCAAGGACGGCATTTTCACTGATCCGGAGCTTTCCATCCTCAACCCCGCACAGGACTGATTACAGCTATGACCGATCCCCGTTACAAACAACTGGCAGAGCAGATTATCGGCTACTCCTGCCGTGTGCAGCCCGGTGAACATGTGAATCTGCGTATGATTGACATCCCGGATGCCATGGTGGTGCAACTCATCCGCGCCACCCGCGCCGCAGGCGGCATTCCGCATGTTGATCTGTACCACGCCACCATATCCCGGGAACTGAGCATGGGCGCCACCGATGCCCAATATGAGCTTGAGGGCCGCTACCGACTGCAGCGCGCGCAGGATATGGATGTGCATATCTGCTTCTATGCAGATAAAAACAGCTTCGAAAGTGCAGATGTACCCGCTGAGCGGATGAAAACCGTGAGCAAGTACATGAGAGAGGCCAGCAATTTCACCTGCAACAAGCGCAAGTGGTGCGTGCTGGCATGGCCCACGCCCTCCATGGCGCAGGCAGCCGGCATGGCCACGGAGGATTTTGAGGATTTCTACTTCCGCTGCTGTCTGGCAGATTACGCCAAAATGAAAGCAGGCATGGAGAAAATCAAGGCCATGATGGAAAGCACGGATGAGGTACGCATCGTGGGTCCGGGCACGGATCTCACCTTCTCCATCAAGGGGATTCCCGCCATCATCTGCTCCGGAGACTGCAATGTGCCGGACGGTGAGGTGTACACGGCTCCCGTGCGTGATTCCATCAACGGCACCATCACCTACAACGCTCCCTCCATCTACAACGGTATTCCCTTTGACGGGGTTCATTTCCGCTTTGAAAACGGAAAGATTGTGGAGGCTCACTGCAACGGCAACGAAGACAAGCTGCTGGCCTTGTTGGATTCCGATGAGGGCGCACGCTTCATCGGTGAGTTTGCACTGGGTGTCAACCCGTACATTCTCAAACCCATGCGTGATATCCTCTTCGATGAGAAGATTGCCGGTTCCTTCCACCTGACCCCGGGACAGTGCTATGATGAAGCCCCCAATGGGAATGAATCCGCCATCCACTGGGATTTGGTCTGCATTCAGCGGGCAGAGTTCGGCGGCGGTGAGATTTACTTTGACGGTAAGCTCATCCGCAAGGACGGTATCTTCACCGACCCCGAGCTGGCACTCTTCAACCCCATCAATAACTGATGATGAAAAAGTTCCATCCGCTCAAATTCCTGAAAAAGCATCGCAGGGGAATCTTCATCACCCTGGCGGCTCTGGGAATTCTGAGCGGATGGGGCGTCCTCTCCTACGGCAGCCGCACGGCAGAAAATCTGCAGTGCCGTACCGTCTGCCTGCCGGAGGGTACACTCCCCGGAGCCGGGAAGCTGAGAATCGCCTTTCTGTCAGACCTCCACAATAATCCGGAGATGTTTGAGAAAGCCGTCTGCCGCATTGAGGCAGAAAAACCGGATATCATCATCTTCGGCGGGGATTTGGTTACCGCCACGAACCGGTTCAGACGCACGGCCTGGGCGGTTAAAGGCTTCCGAAGGCTGGTAGAAACGGCCCCCTGCTTTGCCGTACTGGGCAATCATGATTATGAAAAAAAGGAACAGGTAGAGCGGGTCTACTCTACCGCCGGCGTGCGACTCCTGCGCAATGAGGCGCTGGACTGGACCACCCCGGCCGGCACAACGCTCCGAATCGTAGGGCTGGGTGACCATAACGAAGGGGATGAAGCCCCCGAACTCTGCCTGCTGCGGCAGGGTGCGGAACAGCCCCCCGTTCTGCTGGTTTCCCATGACCCGGAAAGCCGCTGGTTGCTGCGCCGCTACAATTGGGATTTCATGCTCTCCGGGCATACGCACGGCGGTCAGATTGGGCATCCGTTTACGGGCGTCCCCATCTCGTTCCGCAGTTCCATGCCCGCCGGGCTGTTCCCCTTTGAGGGAGGGCGACACGTTTTTGTCACCCGCGGAGTGGGTGCCATTTTCAATATACGTTTTTTCTGTCCCCCGGAGCTCAATATCATTGAGCAGAAGTCCTGACGCCGCATCGGCGGCAACACTCTTCCCATGTGACGGGGCTGCTGAGCTGGCGGGTCAGCCAAGGTTCATCCGGCAGGCGGTGTGCCTTATTAAACGCGGCCGGATTCGTGATGCGTGAAAACATGACACGGCGTATATCCTTTTTGGGCACATGGCGCACCCCGTAGCCGCCGGCCAAACCGTTTCTGGCAGTGTGAGAAGACCACACCTGCACCGTATCTCCCTCATCTTTCACCAGCACAACCAAGTGTCCCCGCTCCCGCCCGCCTATTTCATCCGTCCACCATATTTTCATGACATCTGCGGGTCTTGCCAGTTTCCAATCCGTAAAGTTGACTCCTGCTCCCAGCCTGTGCACCAGCAGGGCAAATCCCGGGCCGTTCGAATTCGCATAGCCCCAAGGGCCCACACCATCTGCCACCATGCGAGGCATGAGAGCCTGCCAGGCTTCCGCAGAAATCACACGGCGGCGGTTCTGCTCTTCCCAGCGAAGAATGGCGGAAAGCAACGCCACATAAACCGCGCCGGAGCAAAAGGAGGGACGGGCCACCTGCGGGCTGAAGATAGGGCGCTTGAGCCGGTCATTCCACTGAAAAGATTCCACCAATGCCGCCTTGGCTTGGTCAGACGTACTGTATCCGCCTGCTCCGCCCGCCTGGATGTCCATGATAGCGCGCTGCATGGCTTTCCACCAAGGATTTACCTTCTGTGTCTGAGCCGCCTTTCCCCCGGAAATGGAGGTACGGGTTCTGAGTACCGGCGCAGCTTCCGCAGAAGCTCCGCCGATGAGGATTCCAAGCCCTGTCAGCACTAGCAGATTCTTATTCATCTGCCCCTAGTTTACCTCTTTTTTGAGTCAACTTCAAGATTTTGCTGTTAAGTGTCTTATTTTTAATATCTATGAGCGCCAAAATGCCCAAATTTCACACTGCTTTTTCCTTTAACGGCGCACCGCGGATAAACACAAGGCAAATTGCTTGTTTTCAACACATTAGAAAGCAACAAGAAAATAGTCTATTGTTTATTCGGAGAAATTGGGGTGAAATGGCGGACAATATGCAACACTCATCCGACCACAGATTTACCCCGCCGCAGCAACAGCTGCTGGAGCGCATCCGCAGCATCAAAAAGCAGCTATGCGGAGCAGATGCGGAACCGGATTTACATGACGCAGAGCACTACGAGACGGGACTGCGGCACCACCTCCGCATACGGAATGCACTCACGCTGTCAGAGCTGATCAAACGCTACCTGAGCAGCAAGGCAGAGCTGAGCCGCAGCACGCTGAGAGAATACAAAACCTACCTGAACAAGCTGCTCCGCATCTGCCCGGAGCGGGGGGGCGATTCCATAGCCGCTCTGCGCCCGGAGGATTGTGGCGCCATGCTCCGCAACACCTATCCCACGGTAAGCGGACGGAATAAGGCACGCAAACTCCTGCACGGCATGTTTGAATATGCGCGAAAATGCGGTTGGACGGAGGAAAACCCGTTTCAACGCCTTGAAGTGCAGCCGGCAGAAGCTCAATCACCCGTGGTTCTGCCGCTCCATGATATCCGGAAGTTGCTAAGGCTTTCCCTCACCCCACGTTTTCATCGCCTCTCTGCGGCTCTGGGCTTCATGCTGTGGGAGGGCATGCGCCCCTGCGAGGTAGAAAAGCTTCTCTGGGAGCAAGTTGACCGCCGTCAGCTGTCCGGGGCCATGAACAGATGGCTGGACGGGCTGAGAGACCGCCGGGAAAGAGGGGCGGTAGTACCAAAAAACTGGCATGAGCTGCGCAGAGAACTCTATCGGCAGGCAGGTCTGTACCCCATGCAGAGCGGCACCCTGCGCCACACCTTTGCCGCCTATCACCTGCTCTGTTTCCGCAATCCGGAGGAAACGGCACGCTATTTCCGAAAACTGAGCATCATGCAATTACGACAGAGGTACAGCAATATCCCCGGGATTACCCGCAACGATGCGGAAACCTTCTGGTTCGGTCCCCTGTTTGATGATGAAACGCCCGCGCTCAACGGACCAACCGAATGATGCGCACCGGCATTTCTGAGGCAACAACTTCTCGAGCCCCAAATGGGGTCAACAGCGTGTAGCGTCCTTGTTCCGGCAAAAGCAGAGTCGCATAGCGGCGCACATCATCCCGCCGAGTGGGCAGCAGAGCCTCTGCAACCACCTTGCCGGCAGCATCCAGCAGCTGCACCGTTTCCGGCTCATCGCGGCGCACATCCACATCCACCATGAGCCGCTGGCAGCCCGGTGGCAGCCCTGCCTGCTCATACCAGCGGCGTGACAGTGCCAAATAACGCTCCGTCACATCCTCTGCCGGGATGCGGCGCGCCGCATCAGAAAAGGGAAAACTCAGTTTCTCCGCAGAAGAGCCGACGGCATAGATTCTCTGCTCCGGACGCTCGGGACGCAGCATGCCGATATTTTCCATCACCCACGGCGTGTTAAAATCTTTCTCATTGAACTCAATCATGTGCCACGAGCCGTCAAACCAGGCTTCCGTCCAAGTATGATTTCCGCGCACATGGTTCCAGGTCAGCACACCGACGGCACGGGCGGGAATCCCCACGGCACGCAAGGCACACGCCAGCAGGATGCTCTGTCCGGTGCAGGAAACTTTTTTCTCTGCCAGAGCTTCCAAGGCATTCATGTTGGCCTTACGACGCTCCATGGAGTAATACACCCCGGTAACGGCGGTCATTTGAGAGGCAATGCGGAGCACAGCCTCACGGGCAGTGGTACAGTCCCGCACCAGCGGCCGGAAGATGGCGGACACAGGTCTGCGCCAATCACAGGGCTGCTCATTAAAAACCCAATCCGGATGCAGAGCGGATTCCGCTACCTCACGTGGCATAGGTGCAGCTTCCCAGGGCAGCGGCTCCTGCGCCGCTGCGTAAACCGCCGGCAAGGCCACCGCCGCCAGCAAAGGAGAAAGAAACTCACGCATCGGACTTCAACTCAGCACACAGAGCCTCATACATGGCAGCGGCAACGGCAGACTCCGCCGCATCCGGAGCAAACGTTCTCTCCAGACTCACACAGCGCCCCTGCGGCGTATAATACACCACATGCATCCGCAGACTGCCATCCGACTCCTCTCGCGCATTACCCCCCACCGGCACAGAGCAATCCGCATTCAGCAATGACAGGAATGCACGCTCACAGGAGATGCAACGGTAGGTCTGTGCGTGATTCACGGCAGAAATCAACGCTGTGGCAGCGGCATCATCTGCGCGGGTTTCCACCGCAATAGCACCCTGCCCCAAAGCCGGGGGAAACGCATCCACAGGCAAATCCCGAGCAACCAGCTCTACGCCGTTTACCACAATGGAGTTGCCATACCCCAGACGATTCAGCCCGGCGCGGGCCAGCAGCGTGGCACTCACCTCCGGATTCTCCGCCAGCTTGCGCAGTCGGGTTGCCACATTACCGCGCACAGGCACCGTGCGGGCATTGCCCTTCCAGTATGACTGCACCAACTGCATGCGGCGCACGCTGCCGGTGGCAATCACGGGAGCACTCATGTCTGCGCCCACCTTTTCCACCAGCACATCCTGAACAGACTCGCGCGGCAGAACTGCCGCCAGACAGAAGCGGGAATCCAGCACCCCGGGCATATCCTTGAGACTATGCACGGCACAATCAATCTCACCCCGGGCCAGAGCTTCCTCAATCGTGGCGATGAACACCCCTTTATCCCCGGTTCCGGTCACCGCATTGACCCGGTGCAGCGGGATATCTGTTCGTTGGTCACCGGCGGTTGAAATAACGGTGTACTCACAGCGGAGTTCCGGATACCGAGCCTGCAGTGCCGCCATCACCAGACGGGTCTGCGCCAGCGCAAGCTCGCTTCCACGGGTTCCGATACGCAGCGTTTTCATGAAACAATTATTCTGAGAGAGGAGAACGCAGGGCGGCACGCGTCTCACCTTATTCCGCCAGAGCAGCGGCAGCCTGCTCATGCTTGAGCTCTGCGGCCTTGCGAAGCCAAGCGGAAGCCTCCTCTGCAGACATCTGCACACCCAGACCTTTTTTGTAACACATGCCCAGCGTGTACATGGCATCTGCATCCCCCAGCTCTGCGGCCTTGCGGCACCATGTCAGAAACTGCTCCACGCTGAGCTCCACGCCGGAGCCGTTCACATAGCAGCGAGCCAGATTGAAAGCAGCGGCGGCATTACCCTGCTCCGCAGCCTTGCGGTACAGTTCCGCGGCTTTGGCGGCATCTGCGGTGATACCGGAGCCCTGCTCCAGTGCCAATCCCAGGTTGCACTGAGCCATCACATCTCCACCCTCGGCGGCACTCTGCAGAGCACGAACCTCCTCAGAAACCTCCACTGCGGGAGCGGCAGGCTCCGGTTGAGCAGGAGCAACCTGCTGTGCGGGCTGTGCGGGTTGTTCTGACACCGCCGGCTGTTCGGCCTGCGGCTCTTCCGGCGCGGCAGAGACAAAAGACTGCGCCTTTTTCAGGAGATTCTGCACCTCCTCCGGATAATTCATGTAGCAGTACACCGCTGCACCGACGACCGATAACAGAAAAATGCTGACGACAATTTTTTTCATATTCGTTGAAAAGAGTGAGGTGGTATGAGTCTATTCTACCTGTACCTGCCGCAGTTGTCAATGTTACCGCCCGCTTGCTGACGCACACGGACGAACGGGACACCAAATCACGGCACAATGCCGAGAGGTGGCGTGTGTTTCCAATCGCCGCGGGTAAAATCCGGAAACGGCTGCGGAGCCCCGCCTTGGGAGACGGACATTTCCGACAGCGGCGCAACAGCAGACCAGAACGCACCTTCATACACATTCTGGTCCAAAGGTTCTCCGCGGTGCAGACACTCAATCACACGGCTGAGCATGATGAAATCCATCCCGCCGTTACGGGCATTCTCATCTCCCAGTCGGGCATACAGGGGGTGCTCATAGCGGGCAAACAAATCCGCCTCTGCTTCCGGGCCCATGTACCACTGGCAGCAGTCCTCACCGCTGGAGCCACCGCAGGAGTCATCCGACGGCGCGGGCGGCGGGCTGAGCTGCTCACCGGCCACGCGGGTGGGGAACCCGGCCAGCACGCCCAACGTACCGGCAATCATGTTCTTGCGGTTGTACGGGCGGGGAGTCGTCTCATCCCACTGCACCAGAATAGTACGACCGGCCCGAGTGCGGATGATGCTGGTATTCACGTCTCCGCAGCGGAAATCCAGATTCTGCCAGGGATGCTCCTCCGGCAGCTCCCGCTGCACAAAGGCAGCACGCCCCAGAGAAAGACTGCTCATGGAGACGATGCTCTCAAAAGTGTCGTCCGTGCGGGCAAGGCTCATGTACTGCGCCACCGGACCCAGTCCGTGCGTAGGATAAAGGTTGCCGTTACGCGCGGCAAAATGACAGGTCCGCCAGTTATTACCCGCGGCGGCATCCGTCAACATGCGACTTCGCAAATCGTGAATATAGGCCGCCTCTGCATGCACCGGTTCACCGACAAGCCCCCGGCGCACCATATTGAGGAACATGAGTTCCACACGACCGTAGTTCACATTCTCCAGCATCATGCAGTGGCGCCGGGTACGCTCAGACGCATCCACAATCTGCCAGAGGCCTTCCAGCGTGGTAGCCAGCGGCACTTCCACAAAGGCATGCGCCCCATGCTCCATGCAGGCCACCGCCATGACGGCGTGCGTCTCCCATGAGGTATTGATGAAAACGGCATCCGGTTTCAGCTCCCGCAGCATCTCCAGATAGGACTCACTGCTACCGCCGTACACCTGCGGCCGCACGCCGCTGCGGCGTTCCAACTCTGCCGCCGCTTCTTCCGCCGCAGACGGCTGCAAATCACACAAACCCACCACACGACAATGAGGGATGGAAGCAAACTGCAGCGTCTGGGGAATACCTCTCTCACTCAGACCAATAATGGCAACCCGTACCGTTTCAATTGGTTCCGCCGCAAAATTCCCCATATAAACCGAGCCTTCCGGCCGCAATGCCACGGCCTCACCTTCCCGGGACGGATTGGTGTTGCGCTCGTGTATGAACTGTGCCACAGTGGCCGGAGTCTGTTGTTGCTCCTCCATCATCATTCAGGATTCTCTTATTAGTACCCCTCTCCGCCGTTCATTCTATCACTCTTTTTTGCCTGTGAAAAGATGTTTTTCTCCTGCTGACCGAGTCTTGAGACGGTTTCAAATATGACAATGAAAAAAACGGGAGATTTTTTTGCTTTCTTTAGTAAAAATAGACTCGGCGGATTTTTCCTGTTGTGCCATAACGGGCATCCTTCTTATGCTCTCGAACCATTTATGAAAGAAAAACGCTTGCCTGCTGCTCAGTGGCAGAGAAAACATCAGCATGGCAGCAAAGGAAACACAAAAACGGCCATTCCTACTACCGGCACATCTGAAACAGGAATGGAAATATACACAAAGGCATTTTATCCTTGCAACGCATCAAACAAAGATATATGCTTCTCCATGCATCTGCTTATGAGACCTCTCCTACGTTTACTTTTCTGTATCCCGCTTGCGCCTGCAATCTCTCCGGGCTCGGAATATCTGATTGATTTTGGCACCAGTGAATATGCCCGAAGATATACAAGTGCTGCAAAAAAATTCGCAGTTCGCACAACTGCGGCGGGATGGAACAATATCTCTGTCACAACTCAGATGGCTTCGGGCTCCGTATCGTTAAGCAGCACCTTTTTCAAGGAAACGGTTGCAACAGACAGTGCCTCGGTAATCCCCACTTATGGGCAAACATCTGTAAATACCGTCTCCATATACAATACCGGCGGCAACATTGATTCCGCGCTCACTTTATCAATCACGAAGAATACGTCCATCGGCTCACTTTCCTTCATCACCTCTGCCAACGCGCCTTCAGCGAACAAGATTTTATCACCCTCACAACTCGATTGGGTGCCAACCACAGCCTACGGAGACTACATATTCACAAATGAGAACAATGGAGGAAGCGGGGCGTTTACCCTTACTCTCGGTGGTATTAATGCCGGCTTATATGACCTGACCATCATAGCCGGCGGCAACTCATACATGGGTTCCGTTTATGGAGGGAATGCGGCTTCCGGCATCTACACATTAAATGGCAACAAATCCTGCACCATCACAGGAACGGATGCGGCAGGCGGCGGATACGCCGGGGTCATCAAGTGGAAACGTGTTAAGGTAGAAGAAAACGGGGTATTAACGCTTACTGTGGAAGGCGGATATCTTGGCAATGAAGGCGGGGTAGACAAATACGCCACCGCCGCCATCAACAGCTTGATACTGGCAACGGTTCCCGAACCCGCCTCGGCCACGCTTTCACTGCTGGCTCTCGCGGGGCTGGCTGCTCGCCGCCGACGTGCTTCGCGATGATACACCCGGACAAGCCGCAAGAAAATGTCCGGATGGGCGTAGGCTTGCCGCTGGCTCCCTCTTTTTCAATGAATTGAAACCCAGGCCGCTGCACCTTTTCGGAGCAGCGGCTTTTTTGTAGTACGAGCTCGGAACTTGTTCGGCTTTTTATCAATAATAGCAGCTATTCTCTGCCGTGCCAGAACATCTGCACTTGCCTCTGCTGGGGGAATATGTTATCCTGATGCCAACATTATATGAAACTGCATCTTCCTCGTCTTTTAGCTGCTGCTGTGTTGGCAGCAGTTGCGTCTACTCCCGTTTTTTCTGCTACGATTCCTGAGGGATATAATCCGAGAGAAATTTACACGCCTGATGCATTGACAATGCTCAACAATTCCGTGCCAACAGCTTTGCTTTTAAAAGACGGAAATTATATCTACACCCGCAGGGATGAAACTGCTACAGCCCCATTCTATACCGGGCCTTCGCTCTTTATTACCTCCGCTCCAGAACAATCCTCTGTTAAGATGATTTTTACAGGCGGTTATACCAAGGCTTTTTCTGAGGTTGATGACTTGACCTTTGCTGACATGAGTCGATTGGAATTCACCTCGATGAAATCCGGCGTCATTTATACCGGGGGACAAGATTCGAGTTTTACTATTTCCGGGATAACGGACGAAACATCGGGAAACTGGGACGTTGAATTTCTCGAAAATAGCACTAAGGGACATTGTGGCAGCGCCATAGATGCAGATTTTACCAGTGTGCGCATAGAAAACAACGGAGGTGTTCGCTTCTCTGATAATAATGCACTGGCAGATACTGTAAGCAGCGGAAATCAGGAGGGCACGAGCACCGGTGGAGTCGGCGCGGGGGTCTCCCAAGGCTACTCGATTGATTTGTTTGGATATAAGCTGAGTTTTGAGTTTGGATTCAACTTTGGATTCACATACGAATACGATGATCCCCAGACGCCGGAAGTAGAACAGATGGATATATGCGGCGGTGCCATTAATCTCGTCAATTCAACTCTGTTGATGAATGGAAATGAGGCGGTCACCTTCACATACAATTCGGCCGTAGACTATGGTGGTGCCATTTCTGCCAGTCCCGGAATTAATAGCAAAATCGAGCTCAACAACAATGGCCCCGTTCGCTTTGAGGGGAATAAGACCAGCGGTCATGTTCAGAATGGTCATGTTGTAGGCGGTGGCGGCGGCGCGATTTTCATCGGCATGCAAGGCAGCCTCCTGATGAATAGCAATACCGGTGAGATTAGCTTCAAGAATAACCAAGCATCTGCGGCCGGTGGCGCGATTTATCACGGTGGGCAATCGCCCCAGAATACGGGGGTCGGCCTCGGGTGGACAAATAATACAGGCAACATCATTTTCGAGGGCAACATAACCGGTGGAACCGGTGGTGCAATTTGCATGCAACAAGGCATGATGGGAGGCATGCAGCAAGGCACTCAAGGAGGTAGGCTCGAAATGGCCCACAATACGGGATTCATCCACTTCGTCCATAATCAGGCCGGCGTTAGTGGTGGTGCCATTTCTGCCCATAATGCCTTTGTGACGCTGAATGACAACGAGGAGATTTACTTCCGGGACAACATTGTCTTCCATCAGGGAGTTGCTGAGGAAGATCTTGACAGCTTCTCCAATTTCTACGTGGGCGGTGCCATATATGGCACGAACATACAGATTCACAACAACGCAACGGTTGTCTTTGAGCGAAATGCGGAAATTGCTAACGACGGTTCCTTCCGCCTGCGAAGTCTATATGTAGAAGGCCGCTCAGACATCCTGGAAGTTTCCCTCTCTGCCGGAAGCAATCAGACTATTGAGTTCCATGACAGCATCTATACCAGCTCCGATTTGCTCCTGAACCACGCTTATAACAATCTCCCGCAAAAAGGCACTATCATCTTCAGCGGTGCGACGACAGTGGAAGACTTGAAAACAGTGAAGCAAGCATGGCTGGGCGAAAATGCAACCATAGAAGTAACGGAAGAAGAAATCAAGAATTCCCGTACTTCTATCGTACTGGGTCAAACCAGGCTGAATGGAGGCAGCCTTCGCGTGGAAAATGGGGCGATTTTTAAGAGCAACGGCATTTACCTGAACGAAAGCTCGCAGTCTACCCTGCGGATTCATGATGCCACGGTGGTCAATATCAATGGACTCGGTGAAGTAAGTACAGATACTTCTGTCCATGTGAGCGGGGGAACGACTCTGGAAATACTCGGGCATTCTGCCATAGAAGGCGGACAATTAAGCTTTGCCGACGGGGCAAGGTGGAGCTTCGACCTTGATCAGACACATGAATCCTGGAAGCCCAATTCAGCCGCATTGACCTTCGATGGCCAGCTGAACATTGACGGTAACCTGACCCTCATTCTGAACCTGGCCGATGCTGACATGATGCAACGCTACACGCTGTATAAGGGCACGTATGAATCGTACAAGAAAATCCAAGACCAATGGACCGCCGGGAACATTACCGTAGTTGGTATGGAGGATGCCAAGGGTGCCGGCTTCGATGATTTGGAATGGGTAAATGGTACTCTGTATTATGTGAACACACTGCAATGGACCAATGGCCAAACTACCGGCGAGTGGGACTTTGATGACAAGAACTGGCTGAATGACAGAACCTTTGCGCATGGCATGAAAGTAAAGTTCACGGATATAGGGGCCGGTACGGTAACCCTGACCGAAGAGCTGTCTCCCGGCTCTGTAATGGTAACGAACAGCAAGGGCCACGATTACACGTTTACTACTGACGGCGAGGATGGTAAACTGACGTATATGACGGATTTGGTGAAGCGCGGCGATGGAACCCTGTCTCTGGACCTGGCCAATGATCACACCGGCACAACCAAACTGGAAGAAGGCACACTGAAACTCCATGATGACAACGCCTTGGGTAATTCTACTCTCTCGACAGCTGCAGGTACGACCCTGAGCGTGGGCGACAATGCTGATGTAGTACTGAAAGATGCCGAGCATGTTATCAATGGCGATGTTGTTGTCGAGTACGGCGCTAGTCTGGAGATTGCCGACGGCTCATACAAGGCAGCTTCTTCTACAGTAGATGGTACACTGATTTTTAGCCAGGATGCAGTAGAGCCCGGCACTCTGTCCGGCACGGGTACGCTGGTCGTAACGAATGGCGCTAACATTAAGTTTAAGGAGGCTTCAGACTTCTCCGGCTCCATCAATGTAAACAATAACGGCTCCTTACTCCTGAATCTCTTAGATAAGGTTGTAAGAGTCGGCGAGATTGCGGTCCAAGCCGGTGACCTGACCCTGCAGGGACTGGATGCCGCGAACCAGCTGACGATGGCCGGCGGCTCGGTACTCTCCATGGTAGCCGGAGAGGTTGCCGAAAGAATGACGAATGTGTTGGCTGATAAGGTGCTTCAGTTCGCGGAAGATGCCATACTTTCTGCCATGCTTTCCTCCATGATGGATGCAGATGGAGATGATATATTGAATGAGGCTGTTGGGGGACAGATAACAGGCCCCGGTTTGACTCTGGATGCCGGTTCTATCTTATCACTTGATAATTGCTTCATCCTTCTGAATCAAGGTAATGCAGGAAGCTCAACCTTGACGCTGAATGTTACTCCCGAGGATATCGATAAGATTCATCTGGATTTGCGTCTGGAAGAAATGGTAACTCAAAACAGCAAAGCCCTGCTGTTCGTCGGTGTAGACAAGGTGAACTTTGTATACGACGATGCCATCATTGGCAGCTACGGTACGTACGAGTGCTTCGCCAATCATTATTTCTCCGGCAATATGGTGGGCGAGAATACCAAGCTGGTGTTCAATGAAGGGGCCTTGTACCTGACAAATCTGGTTCCCGAACCCGCCTCGGCCACGCTTTCACTGCTGGCTCTCGCGGGGCTGGCTGCTCGCCGCCGACGTGCTTCGCGATGATATCAACATCTCCTTGTATTTATCATTGGAGCTCTCGTTGGGCGAGTCGTTTGCTGAAGGGGCGTCTTACACCGTAATCTACATGATATGAAGAATCTGCGCACTGTTTTCTACAATATTTTTGTCGCCATCGGCACTACATTGCTTTTATCTAAGGTCATCTCCCGCGGCTTCGGGCTGAAAGAGGTACTGAGCTCAAATGTGTGGTACATTGTTGGCTATGAGTTGTCCATCCTGCTGACGGTGTCACTGGGCATGTACTTGTACCACAGATTCTCGGCTGTGAAAGATGGCGAAAGCGGGAATGACACCCCTACCCCCGGCAAGAAGAAAAAGGGTAGACTCGATGAAAAAGCAGAACAGGCCATCCGTGCGTTTCGCAGCAAATTTCCCACACAAGCGGTGATTCTGCGTAGTACGCCGGCAGAGGAAATGCCGAAGGGGCATGTGAGCTGCCTGGGGCGCGTCACCTGGCAGCTTCCGGGCGAGGGGTGGCCGCTCGACAGCGATGGCAAGCGCCTGAACCCTCTGGCAACAATTTTTGTGCCGGAGGCTCCGGGTGTACCTGCGCCTTTTGCCAACGTGGCCTTGATTACCATTTTTGCACCGGAAGAAGCATGGTCTGAAGCCCCGGAGGAGAAGCCGCAGCTAGGCTGCGTTATTCGCACGTATCCCACCCTGGAGGGACTGGAGCCCTGCCAATATGTATCCACAGCCCTGAAAACCTGCATACTTACCCCCGAAGCGGTGGCAAATGATATGCCCAACTGGCCGGATTGCGGAGGCGATGAAGAAAGCTGGGATACCATTTTTGCCTTGGAGAAGAAGTACAAAATAGATTATCATGAGGACATCTGCGACGCAAACTACATGACGCTCCGCAAGGAACAAATGCCTGCTTCGTTCGCAGCAGAGACGGACAAACGCGTGGTCTACGAGACTCACAAAATCGGCGGCTACCCCACCTATGTCCAGGACGCCCCGGAAATCATACCGGCAGATTATCCCTTCGTCATGCAAATCAACTTTGATTCCGATGCCGAACTTTATATTGCCGACTGCGGCAGCTACTACCTCTATTACAACGCCGAGAAGAACGATTGGCGAGTCTACGCAGACAGCTATTAACGCCGCCACGCACCACTCTGCCCCTTATAGGCTGCCTCTCTGCAGAAAAAAAATCGCTGTTGCTGCAAATTTTATTGCGGATTCATCGGCGAAATGGGTTAATATAGGTAAGGAGACAGCATTCATGTCAACAGCACAGACAGACAACGATAAAACAGTACAGCCGAATGGTTGTCTCAGCTTTTTGAAACAGGCTGCGGTATTGGTTCTTGCCCTTGCCGCGTTAGCTGGCATTTTCATTGCCGGTACAATATATTCAGAACTCGCGCAAAGCGTGAGCAGTGAAGCTGTGTATGAAGCAACACCGGAGCGTATAAATCCTGCTCTGGAGGGTAAGCTTGTCAAGATGCGTATAACCGAGTTGGTAGCGGAAGGGGGCCCGCTTATAGATGAATTATTCGGGCTGCATAAGGAGAACGCCATCACGCTGCATCGATTTTACCGGCCCCATTGTAACGGACGAGTGCAAGTGTCCTATCGAGAACTGCATGGCATTCGGGAATCCCGGATTTTTGCGCCGAGGGTTAAAGCAGGAGCCTACACAATACATGCCCGGGAAAGCTTTTGGGATGACCTGGGGGGAGTCTACCTCAACGCCGATGAGTTGATTCTCCCGAATGAATGGGAGGACCATGTAGTAAACTATACTCAGCACAATATCACCCTACGCACAGATGATACCTCCAACCTGGCAGGTCCTCAGGCTGTTTTCGAATACTCTTGGATTCCGTCACCATGGCGCGGGGTGCGCCATGTGGTTGGCCGCCAGCATGGTCATGTGTTGAATCTCACCGGTCAGGGCTGTGGGCTCATTCGCGGGGAGGAGGCGTATCTGCAAATGTCACGGATACGCCCGCTGCCGCTAAAACCATGGGAATACTGCCTGCACTTGCTCGTTTTACTGGGAGTGATAAGTCTGTGCCTGCTGCCGGCTATGCTGTCGTTACAGAAACGGGGTTGGTTGCGCGCGCTCTGTTCCGCGACGCTTCTGGCTATGCTGCTCAGTACATTTCTGGCAGCCGCCTGGTTGCTCCTCCCGTATGCCGAGCACAATCAACTGACTTGGACATATACCCTGGGGCCCTGTATGATTGCCTTTATTCTGCTCTGCTTCACATGCAGGAAGAAAAGTTAACCCCCTTGCCGCAGGATTTCTGCGGATTCGTCAGCAAGATGTGATAATGTAGGCGCACCTCAAATAAATCACCTTTTCAAAGATTTTTGTTATGAAAACGATACTCATTTGCTGTCTGTTATTTGCACCGCTGAGCCTTGCAAACAATGGACGGGAACATTTGATAGACAAGCAGGACTCCGCAACAGCAGAAATGAAAGGGAGTCAGATACCGGCCCGGATGCTGTGCTGCCCCGGGCTCTCCGAGCAAGAGCAGGACAGGATTGCACAAGAGACAGCCCAACTCTGGCGGGGATATGCCGAGCTGGGCTTGTTTCACAGACTTCTCGAGGAACTGGAAGCGGAGAGCCGGAAAGAGGACCCTGCCCGTGAACCAGAGCTCATCCGCACCCTGTTGACTCACTGGGAAGCAATCATGCGGCAGCGGCGCTGGTGTGATGTCTACATCCACTGGGATGGTGACGGTGCCTATGGTTACAAAAGTTACCGCACAAAAGACCTGCCGCCCGAAATGGTGCAGCAGCTCCACGCCTACCGGGACAAGAGAGAAAAAGCCGGCGAAGCGGAGCGGAATCAGTATATCGCCCTTAAATCACGGATAGATACCTACATCGAGAATGCCCCCAATGCCGAGAAAATAGACCTAATCATCCGGCACATCCACCGGGAGGAATACCCCCGAGCCATTACGCTGCTGGCACAGCTGCGACGGGAACACCCGGACTACTGCCCCCGGCCTTTTACCGAACTGGCAGCAGCCCTGAACTCACCCAAGAGGCTGAAGATTCTCCTGCTCTGCACCGGACTCCCCCTCGGTGTCATTCGCGAGACTCATGTTGTGGAATAACTGCATTTGTGGAGGCATCCCCCGCTTATTCGCCTCATCAGTGAAAACGAGCAAAGAAATCCCTTCCCGCAATCTGAATCTGAATCCTTTCGTATGTTCAGTTCTTATTTCAGCCCTCCTGCTTCCACCGCACGCCATGGGCACAAGTGAAACATATACCTCTTCAGGGCAAGCGCACCTCTTAAGAACGGAGGGGCAGAATCTTACAAGCTCCGATATACATTACAGGGAGCGAATCCGATTACGCCGGCATTGAAATAGACCGCCACACAATGACAATTACAGGCCGGATAATTGGCCGATTCAGGTATGGTAAATCAAATATCTTAGATTAACGCACAACAAAATTCCCTCCTCAAGGTTCTAAACAATAGAGGCACAGCATACGCCAATGATACGCCGAATCTTCATCTCCATCCTTTTGCTTATATTGGTGGCCATAGCGGCAACCATAGGACTTCTGCATTTACACCACAATGCGTGGGTGGCTCAAGGAGAATCTCCTCTCCTTTGGGATTGGATGTATGCCTTGCAGGAGGGCCTTATACCCTTTGCCGTGGCTCAATATGTAGCTGTAGCGGGAGCTTTTGCGCTTGCCTGGTTGCTGGGGGCCGGCAAATAGCGGCTGTTCCGTAACATCCTCATCGCGTGGGGCTTCACCTGGTTGCCGGTGGCACTCATCTCCACGGGAGATGTGACAGCATCTTCGGGTGGTCCATTTAACTTCCCGATGTCTATGTTTGCCATACCTTTCTTCGCATTCATCTGCCTGGTGGAGCTTGGGCTCGCATTACTCATCCGTGCGTTCCGTTCTTCACGAGGCAAGACAACCCCACGGCGGAGCGAATGATAAAGCAAACGGATACCCCGCAGGAATGTGATTAAGAGGGAAAAAATCACCCATTCTGCATTTGAAAAGAAGACCTCCTCGGTTTCTCCGTACTGAAACGCCTGGCCAACATGGCTCCCACTGCCGGCCAACAGAAAATCAAGCCGCTCAACAGGGAACCGCTCACCCATCACATCGCTTGTAAGAGGTCGGAAAAAATGAAAAAGCCTTGGCGGAGTCGGAGGGTCTTTTTATCCCTTTGCCGGCGGTGTTTCTTTTATTAGAAAGTTCATGAAAAAGAACTTGATAACCGCCCTGTTTCTGCTACAATCGGGCGCGTAGTCCCTCATGATTTTTCCGCAATAGTATGAAACTGAGCATGCACAGCAACGCTGAGGAGGGCTTGCTTCTCATCGAATTCGACAATGAGGGGCGAGAGAAGCTGCTCGGCGATATTGAGCGCACCATAGCTCAACAGGACCACGAATTCGATGTACTCGATGCAGAGCTGACAACGGATGCTCCGCGCGGGGGCAACTGGAAGCTCAACGATTTCTACAACATTTCCTGGGTTCCCGATGAGGATGCGCCGCTGCATGTGGACGACAGCGTATATATTTCAGGCAGCAAAACTGCCCTCATGGATTTGTATAACCGCATCCGCCTGCTGCCTGCCGACTGCAAGGAATTGGAACTTGCAGCAGAGCATTACACGCCCCGCCGGAAACGCTTCCGCTTTTCCTGGCTTCTGGGCGGCATTCTCAGCTTCTTCTTCCTGATTCCCACTGCAGACCGCTTCTTCGTGGCTGCGTTCAGCGGAAACGATAACTACTGGTTCCAGATGTGGTGCTACCTTGTCATCACCCTGGCCGTATTGCTCATGCCGCGGCTCATCACCCTACGCAGCATCTGGAGCACGCGGATCAACGCCGTACTGGGGCTGGTATGCGCCGGGGCTCTCATGCTACTGAATCGTGAAGTCTTTGGCGCGCCGAGCAACTATTTCTTTCTTCCTCCCCTTGCCTGCCACATTCTGCAGTGTCTTTTTGCCGCACTCTTTGCCACAACTGCCATCTGCGCTTTCTTCCGGCGAGACCTGCGGCGCGCCACGCCCTCTGAGCAGAAAAAGCTGAGACTAAGCAGCAAACTTACGTTCATCCTGCTTCTGAATGCAGCTATAGCTTTTGCTTTGCTTCTCGGCTCGCTGATGCATGCCGTCCGCCATTGCGAAGGGGTGGAATCCCCCGCTTTCTGGCACCACATCGTCATCTACGTCATGTTCTTTGCCGCCATCACCCAGCCTCTCTGGTTGCTGGCAGAAGTTCTGACGGCAAAGAGGCTCAAAAAATTCTGTTTTTATCTCTCGGGGCTCCTCTTGATTCCCGGACTGCTCGTAGCCGCGCCCGTTTACCTGTATGACACCGGCATCATCGGTATCGATTCCTACACCCTGCGCCTTCCCCTGGCGCTCCTGTTCCTTCTTACCGCAGGCAGCATCTTCTTCTACCTACGCAAACGCATCTCAGATAAGGACTGCCCCCCCTGAACATTCACACATGTGGAACGAACTTCGTCTGTGAATTTTTATGCTTGCAACGATATTCTGTATGCGGTACACTTGCGGGGCGGGAAGGAATCAACCTCTACTTGGTAGACTTGTCAAGGATTTTTAGAAACTGTATGTATACAAGTATTAAATCTACATCGAATGAAGTTAAACTGTGTATTGTTCTTCCATGCTATAATGAAGAACAATCTTTGGTCAAGACTATCGATAGAGTCAAGGAAAAAATTCAGGAATTGGTGGATTCTAATATAATCTCGGAGAGTAGCTATGCTCTTTTTGTAGATGACGGCTCTACAGATTCTACTTGGGAGATGATTCAGAAGGCATGTTTGTTGAACCCTGAGAAAATTCAAGGTATCAAGTTTGCATCAAATTGCGGTAAGGAGATGGCTCTTCTGGCTGGCTGCTGTGAGGCAAGGAAAACGGCAGATGCTATAGCATGTATGGATGCTGACCTGCAGTTTGACATTAATGCCTTAAACATCTTTCTTAAATACTACCATGAAGGCTATGAGCTTGTGTATGGAGTCAAGAATAACAGAGGCAGGGAACCATGGTTAAAAACGGTCTGCTCTGCAATTTTCTACAAGACCATGCAGTTCTTGGGCTCTCCGATATGCAATAATCATACAGACTACTGTCTTATATCAAGAAATGTATGCAATGCATTAGCTGGATATGGAGAAACATATATAATATTCCGAGGTTTGTTAAAAGAACTTGGATTCAAACAGAAGAAAGTATTTTTTGACGTCAAGGATAGAACGGAGGGTCGAAGCCATTTTTCGTACGGAAAGCTATTATCTCTGAGTATAAATGCAATTACCGGTTTTTCTGTTGTTCCTCTCAGATTAATTGCATTATTGGGTGTCTTCATTTTTCTTGTTGGCATGTTGCTTTCTTGTTATTCTGTTTTTCAGTATTTCAAGGGTACACCTCCCAGTGGGTATACAACTCTGGCATGTTCTATGTGGATACTAGGTGGGCTGGGTATGTTGTGTATGGGTGTTGTAGGCGAATATATCGGAAAGACTTATATGGAGGTGAAAAGACGTCCCAGATTTTACATTAGTGAGAGAACAAGCGAAATGAGCTAATATAGCAGAAAAACACGAACATTGAATTTTCAAGTCAAATTTGCATATGGAGCAGACAGGCATAAAAAAAAGAGTTGAGATATTATTATATCTGATTGGTGTGATGCTCATGCTGGGTATATTTTATACACTGGTCGAAATGTCCCCGTTAGGCAGCGATGATTTCACTTATCACTTTATATTTCCCGACTGCAACAGAATTGTAACCAATTTATCAGATGTATTTGTTTCCCAGAAAGAACACTGGCACATGTGTAATGGGCGATTCCTAGCCCATTTTCTGGTTCAGTCATTTCTGTTGCTGGATATTTCATATTTTAATATAGCAAACACAATATGTTATGCTGTTTGTTGCGGCGTAATAGCTCGTTTGTTATCAAAGGACTTTTTTGTTCGGAATTGGTTGTTCATACTGATTTCTTTTTGGGTCGTTATGCCGGCTCCTGCCGGCACAATGTTTTGGCTATCCGGTAGTTTTAATTATTTGTGGACCTCATGTTTGATTGTCCTGTTTCTCTTCCTTTTGTTATCAGGAGATCCTAAAAAAGAAGCCGCTGCCATCATTGTAGGCTTTGCAGCCGGCAACGGACATGAATCCATGGCCTTTGGAGTTTTTGTATTCCTGATTGTATATGCGTTTGTATTTCCTCGCAAGTCAACATTATTTTATGTTGCCTGCGGTGCTCTGGCGATAGGAATTTGTTCGAATGTTTTTGCTCCTGCCACGTTCTCCAGACTTGCAGCTACGTCAACAGGGGGCTCAGATAGTGAATTTGCATTCTTATGGAAATACCTTAGGAACCTGATGAAGGTTGGCTATCGTCTTTTTGTTAACTGGTCAGATATTGGCGTACAGGCTTGCGTTGCGTTATGGCTTGCATCGTTTGTAGTGTGGCTGAAGAACAAAGATAAAAAAAGTAAGAGAATGCTATTGTTAGCCTGCTTTCTGGCGGGTTCCCTTGGCTCCCTGATTCCGAATGTTGCTTCGGGGGTTACATACGTGCGCGCCGTATATGGTTTTTGTTTTCTCTCATATCTTTCTTTTGTCTTTATTCTTCTGACTGAAAAGAAAGGTTATGCAATAAAAATCATTGGCGCAATAATGCTGATGGCAAATATTCTCATAGTTCCTCAGGCATACAATGATATCATGATTGCAAAACTGTCCACGGAAAAGATTTACAAGGAAGGTAGAGAGGGAAAAACCATAACATCTGTCATTTCTGAGTGTGACACGACCTTGCCGAGTCGATATGCGGGATTCCCTGGCACTGCATCTGCGGATGCCGTATCTAATCGTTGTCTTGCGCGGTTGCTTGGAGTTGAGTGTATCTCCACTCTAAAAGCTAAAGATGCAGCAGCTCTCAAAAAACATCATGAAAAAATAACGCATGCACCAACTCACGAAATGATTGATGTGGATGGTTATTTAGGTTTAGTTCGTTTGCGGAGTATCCCCCAAAATGTGACCCCCTCAATTAAGAGAAGTTCTCATACAAAGCCAAATGATTCTCATCTGACTAAGATTAAGGATTGGATTGCACGCCAACAAGGACTCAGAGGCGATCACATTAGTATTTTACGAATTGATGATGGTTACTATTTATTCTGGGAACGAGGAATCATCCATGGAACGGTCCAAGTGAAGTATACAGAGGAAGAAAACACTGTAATTAACGTAGACTGATACTTCTAGACACAGAATAACCTTGCGCAGCCCAGCCTGGGATTCATCCCTGGCTGGGCGCTTGTCTGGCCGGGGCTTCATCCTACCCTTGCAAGTGTGTTTTTGCGCTCCGGGGCAATCCCGCACCTTGCCAGAAGCTCGCTGCGTCCTTGCGCGACTCCCCGGAGTTTCGGAGGGAGAGTCGCCTCGGCGTAGCCGGAAATTGACTAATTTCCGGCGAAGACGGGCTTACTATTATTCACCGACAGGCTTTCCAGAACAACTCGGCGTCTTTCCTGCTGGAGGGTACCATGTAGCGGGAACGCAGCAGCGAGGTATCGCGGTGGCCCATCTCCAGTTGCAGCTCCGGCAGATTCCGGAACATGGCGGCGTGGTACGTGGCGAAGGTGTGGCGGCACACATCCGGTACCCAGTGGCGGAACCCGGCGGCACGGCGTAAGGCCTGCCACTTGCGCTTCCAGTTGCGGGGGATGTGGCGGTCTCGCTTGCGGATGTCCCTCACACCACGCAGGGGAACCGCACGCCCGCCGCCCGTCTTGCTGGCGCGGGGGCGTATGATGACATGGCCCTCCTCCCAGTTGATATCCCCGTCTTGGAGACGGCTCACCTCGGTGGGGCGGATTCCGCCATAGAGCATCAGGCTCAGCGAGAAGCGCATATCCCGGAACTCCGGTCGGCTGGCAGTGGTTTGCAGCTTTTCCACTTCCTCCGGCGTCAGCGGCTCGATGGGCTTTTCCTGCACGGCGGGCACCTCGATACGCGTCACCGGGTTGCTATCCGCCCATTCCTGCCGGATGCCGTAGCTGAACACGCTGCTGAGAATCACGCGGCCCTTGCGGTAGCTGCTGGGACTGGCTCCGAAGGCGGCGGCAAGAATCCGCTTGCAATCCGCCGTACTCATAGAGCGCAAAGGCATATCTGCCGCGCCTTCCACGCGCAGGATGCGGCGCACGAAGTGGCGGAGGTCACGGCGCGTGGTCGGGCGCAGGTCCTTGCGGGCATCCACGCTTGCCCATGCAGCCACGCTCAGGGACACGGTATGCTCTGCGGCCTTCACGGCAGCCACGCCTGCCTGAATCACCCGGCGGAGCAGAGTCACCAGCTCGGGACGGCTTGCCCCCGAGGCCAATTCTCCCAGGGTCTCGATTGCTTCCAAGGTCAGACGGGCTGCATCATTCTCAGATACTCCGGTACCAGCCAACAGACTTTTTGCGATAAGATTTTGCTTCATGATGACATGTGGGTTCTTCCTTATCAATGCAGATGTCAAAATCAAAATGCGGGGCTGACTAAGTTTCTACAATTTTCGAGGCTTTTTCGGGGATAAAATATCTGCCCGAAATCCAGAGATTCTGAGAAGGCTTTTTCGATAAGTTATTGATAAAGCAAAGGCCTGTCCGGGGTCTTCTTTGATAATCCTTATACTGCCGGAACAGTGGGGTCATAGGCTCCGCTGCTTTTTGCGCTTATGTTCCGGCTCATTGCAGTGGTGTATTGTGTACTGTGCTCTCTGGTCTTTGCAGAGAGCATGTCGGGACGTTGCGTAGGTGTGGCTGATGGAGACACCTTTACGCTTTTGGTGGAGGGGAACCGGCAGGAAAAAATCCGTCTGTGGGGGATAGATGCTCCGGAGGGCGGTCAAGACTTCGGACAGGCTTCCAAGAAGGCTCTGCGGAGCCTGATTCATAACCGGGAGCTTAGAGTGGATGTCACCGGGCAGGACCGGTACGGGCGAACTATCGGCAAGGTGTATCTCGGTAGTGACTACATCAATCTGCGTATGGTGCGCTCCGGCTATGCGTGGCATTTCCTGAAATACGCTCCGAATGATGCAGATTTGGCCGCCGCTGAACAAGCCGCCCGGAAAGACCGCACCGGGCTGTGGAGACAGGGCAATCCCTTGGCCCCGTGGGACTGGCGCAAGGGGCAACAAACAAAAACGACACCGCAAGCCACAGAGGGCCGTTTCTGGGTTTCTGGTACCGGCAAGGTGCATAACGCGTCTTGCAGGTACTTTGGCAGCTCCAACAAGGGGCATTTTACCGATTCACCGCAGGGAGTGAACTGCAAAGCATGCGGTGGCAAAAGAGAATAGAGAGAACAGAGCAATGCCTACGTTAGACTGGATAGGGAAGAACAAAGTCATTAACCATCATCAGGAAGTGCCGTATCGCATCCTGGAGCGGCAGTATAGCTTCGATGAGAACGGGCAGCATGCGGAGGATAACGGCAGCCCCAACATGATTATCCACGGCGACAATCTGGAGGCCCTCAAATCCCTGTTGCCCCGGTACGAGGGCCGCATTAAGTGCATCTACATAGATCCGCCGTACAATACCGGTATCGAAAAATGGATTTACAATGACAATGTGAACGACCCCAAAATCCGCAAGTGGCTCGGGGATGTCGTAGGCAAAGAAGGCGAAGACCTCTCCCGGCATGACAAGTGGCTGTGTATGATGTATCCCCGCCTCATGCTGCTGTACAAGCTGCTGGCTGAGGATGGCGTCATCTTCATCAGTATTGACGATAATGAGCAGGCCGATTTGAAAATGCTCTGTGACGAAATCTTCGGCAGTAGAAACTTTGTCGCCAACATTGTATGGAAAAAGAAAACTAATGGGAACAATATGGGGCATATTCCCCCTGTGCATGACTTTGTTGTAGTTTATGCCAAAAATACTGAGTTGTTGAATATGCCCGGCATTCCTCAAAGTGAGGAGTTTATAGATAACACCTACCGAAATCCGGATAATGACCCGAGAGGGCCTTGGACAACTTCTGACCTTTCGGCCAATCATGAAGGCCCACATTTTCCTATTGTTAACCCCAAAAACGGGAAAGTATACTTACCTCCAGTTGGCCGATACTGGGTTTTCAATGAGGAAGAAGTGAAGCGGCGAATTGAAGATGGTCGCATTATTTTTGGAAAAAAAGGAGAATCTGCCCCTGTACAGAAAGTTTTTGCAGCTGACCGAGTTCTTGTGAACAAGCCAGAAACTTGGTTCGACAGTCAAGGGTACAATAGTGATGGTATGGTTATTCTCAAAAACATGTTCGGAAAGAAAGTTTTTGACCATCCGAAACCGCCTTCCTTAGTAGAATATATTATTTCTTTCGCAAGCTCTCCGGGCGATATTGTTTTGGATTCTTTTGCTGGTTCTGGCACAACAGGCCATGCGCTACTGAATATCAATGCTCAACAGGTGGTAGCGCGTCAATTCATTTTGATAGAACAAGAAGAATATGCTGAAGAGATTACGGCTGAACGCTTAAAAAAGGTTATCGTGGGCTATTCTTCACACGGTAAAGAAGTAACTCAGATTTTCAGCAAAAAGCTAACGATTAATGATTTGAAATCAGGTAAGATTTTAGAGCAAGCTATCGCGAAAAAAGAAGATTTGCTCCCTCTCTATGATGAAATAAAAGGGCCTGTAATCAAAGATGGAAAACTAATAGTAGAAGGGGTTACTAATAAAGAATCTGTTATCCCTGGTATTGGAGGCAATTTCAGCTTCTACGAGCTGGGAGCTCCC
This sequence comes from Akkermansia sp., assembly GCA_045635265.1. Taxonomy (GTDB): domain Bacteria; phylum Verrucomicrobiota; class Verrucomicrobiia; order Verrucomicrobiales; family Akkermansiaceae; genus Akkermansia. The sequence goes on along the minus strand of JAZRBU010000014.1, from coordinate 7,074 downwards.
ATGCTCACTTCGGAGGGCTATCTCAATGAGGCCGTAGGGGTGGAACGCATCCGGGAATACATGTGGTACATGGAGACTCGCAGCGACCTGCCGAAAGAAGGCAACGTCAACCCGCACTATCTCGGAACCAGCAACGGCACATCATACTATTTCTACTATCAGCCCGGGGAGTCCACCGCTCTGGATTACGCCTTCCTAAAGACGATTCCGGAGCGAACCGAAAGCATCGTCATTTATGCAGACCGCTGCCATCTCAGCGAAAAGGAACTGACCCGCTTCGGCATCACGTTCAAGAAGATACCCCGCGACATCACAAAACTGTAAGGAGAAGGCCATGGAACTGAAAAGATATCAGAAAGAGGTCATTGCTGACCTGAAAAGGTTTCTCGAAATCCTTTGCACTACTAAGAATTACAAAGGAACATACACACAATTCTGGCAGGATAAGGGCTTCCCGGTTGGCTTCGGCGGCATGAAGCCGTATCAGGATATTCTCCCGGGAGTGCCGCATATCTGTTTCAAGGTACCTACCGGCGGCGGCAAGACCTTTATCGCTTGCAACTCCATCAAGCCGATTTTTGACGCGCTCCCCACGGGCAAGGCGCGAGTGGTGGTCTGGCTGGTGCCGTCTGAGGCCATTCTGGAGCAAACTCTCAAGGCCCTGAAGAATCCGGAGCACCCGTACAGGCAGAAGCTCAATACTTGCTTTGGTAGCCGCGTGGCCGTCTATGATAAGCAACAGCTTTTGAATGGCGAGAATTTCAATATCACGACCGTCACAGAGCAGCTTTCCGTCATGGTGCTGTCGTATGATTCCTTCCGTGGCCGCAAGGAGTCGCTGAAATCCCGTCAGGAGAACAGCAATCTGGTATCATTTTCTCAGGCCTTGGGAGCCCCGGAAAATCCGTTGCCCGATACGGACGAAACCGCACTTATTCAGGTCATCAACCAGCTGACGCCGCTTGTCATAGTGGACGAAAGCCACCATGCCCGCAGTAAGCTGAGCAAAGAGATGTTGCAGAGCTTCAATCCGTGCTTCGTGCTGGATTTGACCGCCACGCCCCGCGAAGAGAGCAACATCATCTCCTATGTGGATGCCATCCAGCTCAAGCGTGAGAACATGGTGAAGCTCCCCGTCATCGTGTACAACCGCGACAAAATCGAGGAGGTGATTGCCGATGCCAAGGACCTGCGCGACCGCTTGGAGCAGGATGCCATTGCTCAGGCCGGGGACGGAGGCCTGCCTATCCGACCCATTGTCTTGTTCCAGGCTCAGCCCCGGGGCAAGGAGGATAGTACCACCTTCGAGAAGATAAAGAACAAGCTGGTAGCCTACGGCATCCCGGAGCACCAGATTGCCATCAAGACGGCGGACATCAACGAGCTGAAAAAAGAGAATCTGATGTCCCCGGGCAGCCAGATTCGCTACATCATCACAGTAAACGCTCTCAAGGAGGGCTGGGATTGCCCGTATGCCTACATTCTGGCATCACTGGCCAACAAGACCAGCCAAGTGGAGGTAGAGCAGATAGTGGGCCGCATTCTCCGCTTGCCCGGGGCTGTGAAGCACGGGAAGAAGAGTCTGAACATGTCCTATGTGCTCACTTCCTCCAATGACTTCCAGAACACGCTGGAGCGCATTGTGGCTGGCCTGAACAATGCAGGCTTCACAAAACGCGATTGCAGAGTAGCTTCCGCTGAGGATTTGCCGCTTCCTGAGCCTGAACCACAGCCCCAGCCGGTTATACCCTTGCCGGTACCGCCGGAGCCCGAAAACGAGAGAACGGATTCCGGCACGGATGACTTCATCAACAGCGACCCCTCCAAGGTGGCCGTGCGTACACCGGAGCAAGGCACATCGGCGGTCGATGACATGCTGGCCGGAGCCTTGCAGCAGGGGGCCGTCTTTGAACAGGGCTTGGAGCAGACCGGCTCCGGCGGCGAAGAAACACATATTCCGGTAGACATTGCTGATATGAAAAGCAGATTCCAGATAAATGAAGAATTCACAGACGAGGTGAACGGGCTTGCGCTCCCTCAGTTCTACCAGATGGCCCCCTATAGCTTGTTCTTGGATTCCTCCGGGGAGGTCCTGTTGACCAAGGAACATCTGGCTTCCGGTTTCTCGCTCAAGGGGCAAGCGACCAATATCGACTGGAAAGGCGCGGACGATGACCTGTACAGCATCGACATCAAGGAAGGCAAGTCCGGCGGCGTGCCCAAGGTGTTCCGCTTGGATGAATCTTCCCAGCTGTATTTCAAGCAACAGTTCCCCAAGCTGGATGCTTCGGCTAAAATCCGCGTATGCAAGCAGATTGTCCATCAGTTGATAGATTCCTTCGATTCGGTGGATTCTTCCGAGCTGGCTGCCTATATTGACGCCGTGATTGAAAACATGTCGCCGGAGCAGCTCGCCTCGCTGGAGAAATCGCCATCCGGGTTTGCCTCCCGCATCAAGAATCATGTGGTGGGCCTGCTGAATGATTTTATCCGCAAGCAATTCGATAACCGCTTGGCAACCGGGCGCATTCTGTGCCGCCCGTCCTACAGCTTCCCGGCCAGTATCTCGCCCATCGACAGTATCGACATCTACGACAAGAGTCTGTACGAGGCAGAGGAATCCGCCAACAAGTTCGAGACGGTGCTCATTCAGGCAATCACCGGCTTACCCAATATCCGGTGGTGGCATCGCAATATCGCGCGAACGGGTTTCGCCATCAATGGCTTTATCAACCACTATCCGGATTTTATCGTGAGAACGCGCGCCGGGAAGATAGTCATCATCGAGACCAAGGGCGACCATCTGGCCAATGAGGAGACACTGGCCAAGCTGCACTTGGGCAGAGCGTGGCAGGAACAAGCCGGGCCGGGGTATCGCTATTTCCTCGTGTTCCAAGACAAGGATATCAGCATGACCGGGGCGTACCCCATGAGCGAGTTCCTCAAGATACTGGCCGAACTATAAACAACGAACAAAACACCACTCAGGCTCCTCGTTGATACGCCCAGACAGGCCAGAAGACCATGGCCCGCCCCGGCAGACCAAGGGCTCCACTTCGAGCAAATCCTCCCCTTGCAGCTCAGTTTTGCGCTTTCCGAACTAACAGCTTGCAGCGCCTCCCGGATTCTGGTAACATGACACCGTAACAGATAACCATTTTCCAAATACGACTACATGGGGAGACGTGCTACAAAGAAGGTGACAGCAAACGGCTGCGTAACGCTTTACCAGCGCTACCTGTACGGAGATGTGGAGAATTAAAAATGGTCTACAGAACAATAAATACGTATGATTTTGGTTATGTAAGATTTGCTTTTGGACATGGCACTGTAGGAACAGTAACTTATATTAATCTTAATTGGGAAGAAAAGTTTCCTTCTCATGGAGAATACTGGTGGGAAGGCAAAGTAAATATTTATTATTCTGATATCTTTGAAGATTCATATGATATCGGTGTTGAAAGCTCTATGCTATATGCCTATTATCACTATTGGGAAGAGTCTAAAGCAATAAAAATCAGTAATTACTGGATTTATTAAAAACATGAAAAAAATTATTTTAATATGTTGTTTTATTTTCTTGTTTATAAGTATTGTAACAAGTAAGTATAAAAGCTATTCTTATAGTAGATTTAGATGGGTGGATTTTGAATGCGCTTTTTTTAAATTAGAATGTATTTGGTATAATGATAATCTAATTTTAAGAAATCTGGATTCTGAGCTTGAAATGGAAGTTATATTATTAGAAGATGGAGTCATTATACTTAGAATAATAGATCATCATAGCTATTTATTCTCGATGTATGAAATGATGTATTTAATATCAAATAAACAATGGATGACAGAAGAAGAATGGGTCGTCTATAATAAATCAATAGGCAGAGTGTACAAGTTAGATAATGGTACTTCTTGTATATCACTCGATAATTTAAAAGAATATGAACATTTTCGCAAAGAATTTGAAGAAGCGCTTAATCATATTGAAGCTTTTAAGTATTATGAGAATCAAGAGTTTATAAACAACAATAATAATATACCGATATTAATTTTTTAAACGGATGGAAACAAAAGAATTAGAAATGATATCTGATTTTTTTGCCAAAGTAAAATTTACCAAGAAATGTTATTTAGAATTAAGAGTATGTCATTTAGGCGAATCTCCTTACTTAATCCTGACCACCACTGCCATCTGCCTTGCTGCTGAGGCCTATGTTTTACCCTGGTTTGGACGTCAGCGTACCATTGTGAACGAAGAAGGATACGCCGTAGTAAAAATATACCCATAAGTGCCTTGCTGCCCGTTTTTCACGCCATCGGCAACAAAATTGCAGGAAACTCGCAACAAAATGACCGCCGCGAGCGTCTATTTATTAGAAAATCTGCACTTTCTGCAATTTTTTGTTGCGGATTCGGTGCCGGGAAGTATTATCTTATGTAAAGGAGATAGAGAATGATGAAGACAATTTTCCAAAAAATCCTTGCCACCACAGCCCTGTGCCTTGCGGCGCTGGGGCTGAGCTCGTGTTCCTGTGTTTTGCAGACCCATCAGAAGGCGCTCGATATGGCAAAGGAGTATGATGCCATTGTTGTTCTCCATGACGCTGTGTACCAAGCAGGAAATCGCTTTTATGTGCAAGGGGTGCAGACCAAAGTGCGCCGCAGTGGACGCTCTCCGATTCTGTCCACGTCAGTTTTATCATCATTGGCAACGCACCCGGAGATTACTGGTGAATACACCATTCTGCCGGATGCTGAGCGCAAGATAGTGTATTACGAATTCCATCTTGAATATGGTAAAAAACCATTTGATATAGCGCAGCCCCAGCCGATTGCAAGGCTAGACGAGAATAATATGCCTAGGAATGCGGCTCCAACATGGATAGGAGGTGGTAATCCGAGAGCAAAAGGATGGTACCCCCTTCGGAACAACAACGGAGAAATTGTAGAGTGGTATGTTCCCGAGATTGATAGTTGGCACTCGCGAGACTACGAGGATCAGTGGCGGGAAACATTGCCTGCCGGAGCGCGACCGATTCGCCTGACAGCTGAAGAGATCGCTAATCACCCCGTGCTGAAAGGAGAATCCGGAGTTCCGCGGACTCTGCTCCGCGAGCGTGGTGAGGCGAGGGTGAATACCGGTCGAGCCTTATTTGCCTATCCGCTGGCCGGAATATGCTGGGTGGTGCCGGATGCTCCGGTCACCGTTGCCACGCATATACTGGACTTGCCCGTATGGGTGCTGGACTGGATTTGGAGAGCTTAAAACGGCTTATGGATTCTGGTAACATGACACCGTAACAAATAACCATCTTCCAAATACTATGAATCTGAGACCTTTTGTATGTTCTGCGCTTGCCTTGTTGTCATGTATGACTCCCCACGTAGCAAAAGCAGAAGAAATTACTCCGATAGCCATAAAAGACACTGAGACGCTTAAGAATCAACTGAGCAATCTGTTTTCCGAGATTTCTCGCGGGGCGATTTTAAGTAATCGTCATTTTGTACTCATGTCTTGTTCTGCTGTTGTGTATGCTCAGGAGGGGTATCTGGACGTGTCTCGCCCCTTAACAGAAGATTCATACAAACGCCTGCTGGACTCGCCTCCCTTATTTGGTGCTCTGTTACACCTGCATCGAGACAAGTTTGCCGGGAACTGGAGTTTCCAAGTCGGGATATTTGAAGGGGAGCTTGCTTTCGTAAAAGCGACGAATGGAAGCAATTCGATAAATCTATTATTATCCCAAGGCTTTGACTTGGAAAGCCAAGCTCCCGCATGGCTTATTGAAATAGACAGATGCACCTATAACGGAACCGCTTTCCCTGCCATGTTTGGCTATACTTACGGTGAGCCTCAACCATACTCCGAAAGTGTTCCGAAGGAATTACCGGAATCTGTACTCAAGGAGGTGAGGGCTGTCATTGCTGCCGGAGCCAATAGGTAAAGATTTTCCGCACAAAACACCACCTTGCAGCCTAGGATTCCTCCTAGGATGTTCGCTTGTCAGGCCGGGGCTCCATCCTACCCTTGCTGCCCGTTTTTTGCGCCATCGGCACCAAAAATGCAGGAAACGCGCAACAAAATGCCATCCACGAGCGTCTATTTATTAGAAAATCTGCACTTTCTGAATTTTTTGCTGCGGATTCGCGGATGTAATGTGTTAACATGGGAGTATGGAAATAAATCACATTTTTGAGAGCTTTTTATGAAAACAATTTTATTTACAGCCAGCCTGTTATTTGCTCCGCTGTGCCTGGCAGACGCGGAGCGGGAACACTTGATTTATGAGGCCGACAGCTTCGTGAACACAGAATTGCGTTGTCCCTCACCGGATGGGACTGCCGAGCTGGTGTATCGAGGCTCCCGCCATGCAGAGCAGGAAGACATAAGTGTGGTCAACGACATGGTGATAATTCTGAAAAACGGGAGGGAAATCCCCCTCGGCGCGCTTTTCTGTGCCATGCCGATATACAAAGCCAATATCATCCGTCAGCCGTGGTCACCTGACGGCAAATGGCTGGTATTCCCCTCCGGCCGCTTCGATTATTGCTTCTACCCGGTAGCAGCGTTGCACGATAATTGCTTCAGCAGTAAGAATTTCAGAATACTCTCTGTGACACAACCATTTATGCACACTATCGGCGAGAGAGAAGACGGATCGATTATAAGCGAAATCCGACAATCTCACTTCATACTTGAAGGCGGACACTGGGAGGCGGATGGCTCCTTTACATTCCGTGCCGGATTGTCTGGCTATTTAGCTCCTTATTCCGCATCTGTTTCAGATGAAGGCGTTATTTACAAACAAGAAGGTGATATGGTTAATCTCCGTCCATAACTCATTTACAAGAGCTATGAATCAGCGTTTCCACATGAGATTATTCCCCCGAATCCTGACCACCACAGCCATCTGCCTTGCGGCGGTGGGGCTGAGCTCGTGCTATTCGACTCTGCATCAATATGCGTGGCAGCGCGCCAAAGTCATAGATGAAGCATATTGGGTTCAGGATGAGGAAAACATAGAACTGTACCGCGTGGGCGACACCGTGTATGCCAAGGGCTTTGTTGGTCAGGCA
>JAZRBU010000013.1:0-168584 GCA_045635265.1 Akkermansia sp. | reverse complement strand
GAACCGGGGGTTGCGCTGCTGCCGCAGCTCCACCCCCGTCTACCTTCTGCCGTCCTGCGGACTCAGGATTTCGCACGCCTGCGGCGTGTATGTTTTTCAACCAATCCCCATTGGGCAAAATCTTTGGGACACATGTGGGTTCAGAGAGCCCTCTTCAATGCTCAAAGCCGGGGCTCCCAGGGGGCAGGTGAACAATGCAGGCAGCCGCTCATCCAAATCGAGTAGGGGGACTTTCGTCCCCCTCTCACACCACCGTACGTGCCATTTATGGCATACGGCGGTTTCTCGGCGTGTGATTGGTCCCGGAACTAATGTTCCTGCCGCAACTCTTTTATCTCTCCTCGCCGGATACCCTGTCAACTCCTCCGCACTGTTACGTGGATTCGAACTTGCACCGCTTTCCATCTTTCAGTCGAGGCTTCGTACATTTCAGTACTTCTTGGCTCTGCTGCTATAGGTTCTGAGATTTGAGTGGTTGCCCACGCCGTGATTCAGCCCTTCCCACCGGGGTTGTTCGTTTTGGTGGTACTATGGCCTCTGCTGACTCCCTACAGACGGATTGCTCCGCAGCGTTTTCACGCTTTAGTAGGGTCTCACCGAATATGAATATGCTACTTTCCTCCCGCGCCGTCTGCATCTACCTTATGGATTCTTGATGATGTATCGGATTTCGGCACTCGCTGCAACCTCGTCCATCCATCCGGCCTTATATGCAGTTTCTGTTCGTACAGTCGGGATTTCCCCTCGAACTTCCTCTTCCACGGTTTGTTACCTCCCCGCAGTTGTTCTTCAGGTCTGGGATTCCGCATCATCGCGGCTCCGCGCGGACTTTCACCGCAGTGCGCATATCGCGTCGGTCGTACAGCAAAAAACAGCCGCTGCCCGGAAGAGCAACGGCTGTTGAGATATAATATCGACAATCTTACTTGCGACGACGACGGGCAGCCAGACCGGCGAGAGCCAGAAGGCTCAGCGTAGCCGTGGCGGGCTCGGGAACGGGGGGTGCTACGGTGAGGGGAAGAGATGCCACCTCAGCAGCACTCAGAGCGCGGTTCCATACAGCGATGTTGTCAACCGTTACACTGGTGGAAACACGACTGCCACCGAATGCTGCACCGAACTGGAAGCCGGTCAGAGCCGTGCTGGGCGTCACACCGTCAGCGTATGTGAAGGTAACAGTATCACCATTAGCAACACCATCAACATAAGCGGTAAGGGTATTACCGGAGAAGGTAAGAGTAATCTGCTTACCCTCGAGGTCGTCGACTTTGCCCAGATTGATGTTGGAGGCATCGTCCGCTACATTGGAACCGGTGAATTTTTCTGTGTAAACCATCATCTCACCAGAAGCATTCTTCTGCAGCTGAAGGCTGTTGTTGGTACCGCTCGTGGTGCCGTTGGTGTACAGAGCAAGGGCATCTTGCCAGTTATTGGCGTCAAAATCAACCAGTTTGAGGCTGAAGGTGAAAGCGTTAGTGAACTTCCCACCTGTGTTCGTGGTCCATACTCGGCTGTCAGCATGGCCACCGCCGGCAACGCCTACACCGTTCTCTACATAGAACGCGTTGGTCATGCCGAAAGTGGCCGCCTGATTGAAGCCGTCACCGAAAGACTCTGCCCACTGCAGACCGTCAGTAATCGCAGCGGAAGCAAGACCTCCCAGAGACAGAAGTGCGATAATCGTTTTTTTCATGTTTAATGTGTTAATTTAGATGTTATTTGCTGCCCGTGCAGGGATACCCGGTTCCACGCGCGTCGGAATGCTGAGAGACCTGCTCCAAGCGGCGAGAAGATTATATTGCATAGCCGGGGTAAATTCAAGGGTAAATTCAAGATTTTATGGATAAATTACACTTTTGTTAACTTTTTAACTCCGCGCAATCATTTTTTTTACTGTTGTGGCTCACTTTTTCTCGTAAAACCGGCATTCGGAGCTTGCTGCTGATTTATAGAAGCAGAAGGTATGAAAGAAAAAGCCGCTGCTCCGGGAAAGAGCAACGGCTGTTGAAGTAAAATGGATTTAGTTTACTTGCGGCGGCGGCGGGCAGCCAGACCGGCGAGAGCCAGCAGGGAAAGCGTAGCCGTGGCAGGCTCTGGCACAGCGGGCGTATCGGGAGTGGTGATAGTGATCTTCTTGACGCCGGAGTTGCCCGGACTACCATCATTCATGAAACCAATCTTAGTGAACGTCACATCCTCAAGACCCGTGATGGTTGTGCTCCAGGTAGGAGCAGTCTCCTCACCAATGGTGATGGTCATATTGCCGTCCTTCATGGTCAGGGTGTAGGCGATGTCTCCGCTTACGTTGAGACCGGAGGAGTTGTCAAGTACGGTGGGATTAATCTTGGTGCCAGTCTGGAAGCATACGAAATCGCGCCCCACAGCTTCAGCCAGCGTACCAACATAGATTTCGCTGTTGGAATTATAAGAGTTACCCATAACGATACTGTAAGTATCGGAACTCAGGAAGAACATATTGCCGGTATCCTCGCCATTATTGTACAACGTGAAGGAGATTTTGTAATCACCCAAGGAGGCAATGTTCATCGTTGTTGTGAGGTAGTTCTGCTTCCACGGCTGACCAACCACTGCACCGTTTTCGCCGAAGTTGTAGTAGGGTGTGTTATCGTTACCATTCCACTGGCCGGCGGTCCAGCCGGCAGGGGTATTGTTGTCGGTACTGCCTGTCAGAGAGGTGAAGTCCATGCTGAGCAGGGTTGTGTCAGCCATAGCCATACCAGCCACAGACATAAGAGCGATAAGCGTCTTTTTCATATTCGTGATATTGCGTATTATAGGTGTTTCTTGCAGCTTGTGCAGGGATACCCGGTTCCACGCGCGACGGAATGCTGAGAGACCTGCTACGAACTACTTGACGCAGTGTACAGTATCGAAGATGAGGATTCAAGCGCAAAAGTGTGATTTTTCTAAAAAATTACACCCATGATGATTTTTTTTAAGAAAAATTAACAAATTGGCCGCTTTCGAGCAGAAAAAGCTGCGTTCCGGGAGGGTAAAAGCAGCGGCATTTGAATAAAGGACGCTTGCTTTGCCAGCTGCGGCATCAGCAGATGTTGCATGAAGAAGTCGTGCATCAGGCGTACGTTTTCCAACTCATGTCGGGGGCGTTCCCGCACGGGAGAGCTGCTCAGATATCATATACCCGAGCCCTAGGCAGACGCAAAAGCAGGGGTGAATGGGTGGCGATGATGAACCGGGTGCGCAGTTTCACGCTTGTTTTCAGGAATTTCGCCAAATGCAGCTGCAGGGCAGGGGAGCGGCTGTTTTCCGGCTCATCCAGCAGGTAAAGGCCGGTTTCTCCAATGGTATACGTGAAATAAAGGAAGGCATTTTCTCCGTTCGAGTACTTGCGAAAGCGTTCCGTCACTCCTTTACGACGGGCATAGCTCAGGGAAGCGCTCATCATGGCCTGCAGTTTAGCAGAGGAAAGCTGCTTGAACCGGTCAAAAAAACTTCGTTTTATTGTAAGGGGCGCTGCACCCCAGCTCCGGATATTGGGCAATGAGATTCAGAATTGTTGTCTTGCCGGAGCCATTGCCGCCGTAGTGAATCGTGATGGGGGCAAACTCCGGCGTGGGGACATCTTCCGTGAACAATTTGAAAGGGTACACATTGGTATTCGAGACGTAAGTCAAGGCGTCTTCCTGCACCGTGACGGATGGCAGGGTGAAAGATTCAAGGAAGAGTATGTTGGGTTTCGTAGGGTAGTTGGGCGCAGGGGAACATCATCCTCAGGCGAAGCTGGCGGCAAGCCGTTCTACAACGGTACGCAGACCGGCGTCATCCTGCAGCTTCTGCTCGATAGTTTTGGTTGCATGCAGCACGGTGCCGTGGTCACGGCCGCCGAAGGCTGCGCCGATATCCTGGAGAGAGGTGTCGGTGTGCTTGCGTGCCAGATACATGGCAACCTGACGGGGATGGGCAATGGCTGCCGTGCGGCGGCGGCCGTTGATGTCTGCAAGGCGGATGTTGAACTCATCTGCCACGCGCTGCTGAATCTCGCTGACGGAAACCTTGCTGCCACGCTCCTGCCGCAGCAGGTCCTTGAGCTGAATGGCGGCATCTGCCACCGTGATGGTACGGCGGGCAAAGGAGGCGTAGCTGGTCATGCGGACAAGAGCCCCTTCAAGAGCGCGGACGGAATGAGTCACATTCTTGGCCAGGAATTCCAGCACCTCGTTGCTCAGGAGATCAGATTTCCACTGCTGGCGGAGTTTTTTGCGGAGAATGGCCATGCGGGTTTCATAATCCGGCGGGAGAAGGCGCACAGTAAGTCCCTGTTCGAAGCGGGAGGTAAGGCGGGATTCCAGGTTCGTGATGTTGGCGGCAGGGCAGTCTGCAGAGAGAATAATCTGCTTACCGCTTTCAAACAGCGCATTGAATGTGTGGAAGAATTCCTCCTGCGTTTTGCCGGCGCGGGCCATGAACTGAATGTCGTCAATCAGCAGCACATCTGCCTTGCGGTACTTGCGACGGAAAGCATTCAGCGCATCCCCCTTCTTGGAGAGAGCCTCGATGTAGGCGTTCGTAAAGTCCTCACTGGTCACATAGAGCACGCGGGTGCCTTCATTGCGAGCCTGGATAGCATTGCCGATGGCCTGCAGAAGGTGCGTCTTGCCCAGTCCGGAATCTCCGTGTACGAAGAGGGGGTTGTATTTACAGTCGCTGTTGTTGACGATAGCCTGTGCGGCGGCGTAGGCAAACTCGTTGTTGGAGCCGACGACGTAGCCGTCGAATGTGTAGTCTGCGTTGAGCCCGTTGCTCACGGCCGTGCTGCGGCGCGGACCGCGCTTGGCTGCAGGAGCTGCGGGCTTTGTCTGCCTGAGTTCTTCTGCCGGGCAGGGGAGTTCTGTGTGGTGCGCTTCAACAGTGGCGGCGTTGCCGGACTGTGCCGGCACATACTCAAGTTCGCGTGCTGCGTTCAGCACTCGGGCGACAGCGCTCACGACCTGGTCATGGTAATTCACTTCGTACCAGTCGTACAACATGTCCTGCGAATACTCCAATACCAGCTTGGTACCCGTATCCTGCAGCAATCTCATTTTGGAGATGAAGGCCTCGAACCCATACTCGCCGACACTGGGCTCACGACGGAGATACTCCGCGATACGTGACCATGTGGCCTGTTCCTTTTCCCTTTGGTTCATTGCCTGAAATCTCTTTTTCCCTTTGGTGATGTTTCCCGCTGTCTGTTCGTTTGCTCAGTGGCGGGGTGGTGATGCGGGGGGAACTATGCCACGACTTTGCTTTTCAAAAAAGTTTTTTTTGCGCATACAGTCGTCCGAATGCTCGCAACCCGCTGTTCTATGGGAGTTCCACGCTTCCAAAAAAAATTGGCATGCAAAATAGATTTAGTTAATGTTTCTTGATATTTATTTCAAGACTCGGCAAGGTAGCGAAAAAGGCTGTGGAACATTTTTTAAGATGTATGTAAAACACTACATATAAACATATTGAATTAAATTAACAAAAAGTTAGACGGGTAAATTTAGGCACAAAAAGGCCCATGTAAAAGCATGGCTAAATGAACGTTTTAGGCAGAAAAGTGCAGCCAGCCGCTTCCCAGCTCGGAGCGGTTTCGGGGAACAATTTTACCGATAGCGGTGATGGGAGTGGGCAGAGAAAGGTCCGCCAGCTGCTCCAGAGCATTCGGTGTAAAAGTCATGAGCAACTCATAATCCTCTCCGTCAGTCATGGCCTGGCGGGGATTGCACCCGGCGTGGCACGGCAGGCTGCTCGGGTCAATTTCGAATCCGCAGGAAGAGGCATCCGCCAGACGCGGGAGATCCGTTGCGAGCCCATCAGAGAGGTCCATCATGGCGGTGGGGCGCAGCCCGTTTTTCATGAGAAAACGCGCCAGTTCCACTCTGGGTTCAAAGTCTAGATGCCTGCCTGAGGGGAAGGAGCCGCCCAAACGGCCCGATACGCACAGGATATCTCCCACCCCTGCACCGGAGCGCAGGACGGCGCATCCGCGCTCTACACGCCCCGTGAGAGCCACGTTGATGACCATGCCGTCAAATGGCAGAGAGGAGGTTTCTCCTCCTGCCACGGAGATATTGTAACGGTCCGCCAGCTCATATACCCCGCGGTAGAGCCCTTCCAGCAGCTCAACGCTGCGATGGGGAGAGACCAGAAGCGTGATGAGGGCATGCTCCGGGATGCCGCCCATGGCGGCAATGTCAGACACGGCTCTGGCGAGCGCTTTTCTGCCTATTCTCTCCGGTTCCGTGTCCGGTGTGAAATGGACATTCTCGACCACGACATCCGTCTTGAGCAAGGTATCCCATTCGTCATTCCTGCTGACAACGGCACAGTCATCACCGGGGCCGACGATGAGAGATTCGTTGGCCGGCAGGTGGCTGAGCAGTCTGCTTAAAACTGCATTTTCGCCCAGACTTGACAGAGCGGTACCCATTCAGAGAAGAATATAAATGGCCAGGAGGGAGAGGCTGTTGTAAACGGCGTGCAGAATGATGGGGTATGTAATGCAACGCGTTTTCTCATACAGGATGCACTGAATGATGCCGAACCCAATGAGCGGAAGCATCTGTGCCAGAGAGCCGTGAATCGCACTGAAGAAGGCAGCGGATAATATGGTGGCGATAATGCGGCCGCCGTATTGCTTCAGAATGTTGTATAAAAAGCCGCGGTACACAATCTCCTCACAGATGGGAGCCATGATGACTGCGGCGAAAAAGATGATACTGCGCACCATCAGGTTGCCGTCTCGGAACATAATGACGATGTCCTGGTACTCCGGACAGTCCGTCATCTCCATAAGCCATTTGATGACGCCGCAGGCATCAAGCAGAAAGTTTGCGGAGAAAATAAATAGCAGCCCGAGCCCAACGTAAGACATCTTCCGCAGCAGGGAATGCTCCGAGTTAGCGTAAGACGGCAGCAGTATAAAACGAACGATGAACGGCAGGTATACGCACAGCTGAAAGCCAGTGGATGCGGCGATTTCCGTAGCAGTCATCTGAGGATTGCCCGCAAACATCAACCCGGAAATGGTCCCTACGACGGTCATGAAGATAAACACGCCGGTATAAACCCAGTCAAATACTCCGGGGAAAACAACTCCGGGAAAAAGCGGCACCGGCGGGATTGCCGATGATGATGCGGCCCTGATGACGGCTCTGATAGTAATGGTAAGTATCATCAGCGCAGGAATCAGAACCAGCGATATAATCAACAGCAATATGTGGAGAGAAAGTTCCGGCATGGATGGAGGAGGGGTGTTCCGGGTGTTATTCTAACCGGATTGTGGTAATTTGCAAGTTAAACATGTTGCTCCCGCAGTATAAGCAACGGCCCCCCGGTAGCCCGCCATGGGGGTAAAAAGCTCTACTTGCGGGGCTTGCTCATAAGTAGGGCAGACGATGCCATCCTGTATCAGGAAGGGATAATGACGCGCATTCCAGATGGTGTCTCCGGCGTGTTTTACCAGAGCTTCTGCCACACACCAGGCAGAGAAAAAGTCCTCTTCCCTGCATCCCCCGGCTCGGAAATGCTCCAGAAGCTCAGGGGACATGAACTGCGGGGCAAGTTTATCGAAGTTTCGAGGGCGCATTTTCTCTACATCCACGCCGACATCCCGGCTGTGGAATGCCATGCAGAGACAGTTCCCTGAATGCGATATATTGAAGGGTTGTGGCGCAAATAAGGGTTTGCCGTGGGGGCCTGTTTCAAAATGGATATCCTGAGCAGGAATGCCGGTGCGGCGCGCCAGCTCCAGTTTGAGCAGGGTGCGTATCACCCGGAAGGCTCCGCCGCGCCGTTCCGCCTGCCTTTCTTCCTCTGCGTCGAGGATGAAAGGCGGCAGCGGGGCGTTGAGCTTGTCCGGTTGAAAAATCAGGTACTCCATTACTTGCTCTCCTTATATATATATTATATAGGGAATACGGAGAAATGGTGTTCTTCCGTGTTGTAGACCCCGATGCTGGCGGCAGATTGTCGCCCTAACACCTCTCCCGGATTTGCCAGAAGCACCGTTCCGTACATTTGGATGTCTGCGCAATGTGTGTGACCGTAAAACACGGCATCAAAGCGGCCGCTGTCCGCCGCGCGCCGCGCGTAGGAAGGCAAGTGACAAAAGAAGATGCGTTTGCCATCCGCTTCCAGAGCTCCGGCGTCGCCGTGGAGGGTTGCATGGGGGGCTCCCTGTACGATTTGGTCGAAAATCTCCAGCTCATATTCATTATTGCCGAAGACAATATCGAGGGGAAGTTCCCATTCCCGCAGTAGGGTGGTCAGCGTGTTGCTGCGGACCATGTCACCCAAATAAATCATGCGGACGCACCCCGCCTCTCTTGCCGCCTCCAGAGCCAGCAAAAGATGCGTGGTGTGGTCATGTATATCTGACAGAACAGCTATTTTCATTTCGTTGGAGCGGTTTGCAGTTTCCAGAGAAGGTCGCCCTGTCTTTCATCCAATTCTATTGACTTGAGTTGGATGTTCATCGCATCTTTTGCCGCTTCTTCCAGTTTACGGCTCATGTATCTGAGAATGGCGTACCTGATAATATGGTGGTTGCGAATGGGCTGTTCCGGTGATAAGGCGAGAGTCGTGATGATTGCTTCCTTGTCTTTCTTTTGCAGTACCGTTTTGTTATACCTCTCCCGCGTCGAAGATTCTTTCTCGGGCTCGGGCAAGGCTTCTTCCAGATGCGTCAGAAGTCTGGGTGAATCGATGTCTCTTAATTTCTTTTCCCAGATATTGTATCTGAAGTCTACCGCCAAGCTAACAGAGAGGTCCAATAACCCCGCATAGAAAACCTTTTCCAGCTTTTTGCACAATTTCTCATTGCGGATGATGACTGCATATCGCCTGAGTATGTAATCTTTCCTCTTGTTGTTCATGTATTGTGCGTCAAGATTATTCATCAGCATGTACAAGTCAGATAAAGTCGCATTTTCTGCATCCGGGTCATCACTGATTTCGTCACGGAAAGTGTTCTTCAAGTGCTCATTGAGATTAAACCGGAGAAAAGATGACCGGAATACTCTTACCAAGTCTTCACGGACGGCGTTCAGGTCATTAAGATGCTCCTGATTGCTTTTTTTCTTCTTTTCGGAGTAGCTTTTGTTTAATATGTCGGACTGTGCCAAAAGAAGATTTCTTACAAGTTCATTCTTTGTGAGTCGCTTGTATTCCTCAACGAGCATATCTGTGTTTTTCTGCGGCTTTTGGAGTTCAGCGGCAAAAGTTTCACCTTGAATGAAATTCAGAATATCCTGCGGTCTGTTATGAACACCTGCGATAATGGCTTTACACTTTTCCTCTTCTGAGGGGTAATTAGGCTTATGCGGCCAGGCAACAGCTCGCGCCAGATCGTCTCTCACCGCTTGACTCGGTTTCTCGGATTCATAGGCAGATGAGCCTGCCAATGCTTCGGAGAACTTAGCACAGAAAGCCATGAATTGCTTTATGTCTCGCAAAGTGTTTTGATTATCACCGTCGTCTATAGGTTTCCTGAGACAAAACTCAGTTTTATCGTCCTTTCCCTTGGTGTCATTCTCACGGGCGGCAGCCAAGTCAGAGGATAAGCAAAGAGAATGAGCGGCGGTTAACACGTCATGGAACGCGTTTTGCCTCTTTTTATGTGATTGTTCATCCGGTATGTCGACCTCTGACTCCTTGTAGAGATTCACCGCTTCAAGGAAGTGAATAGCTTGATGATCCAACCTGTCTTTCTGAAATAAAATTTTCAGTTCTCCGGCATCTTTCGCCGATTTCTGCTTATACTCTAATTCCTTGGTGAGACTATCGCAGTTTTGGTTCATTTTTTGCACCTCGGTGTTCATGGCGAACATTTGAACAGCGATAAATTCGAGCGATTGCTCAACATTCAACACCTGATCCTGCGCACATATCTTTTGAAGCTCAGAACGCAGTTGCTCTGAGGCTTTGACCTTGGTGCGGAATTTAATAAGATAATCGAGATAGTCAAGAGTCAATTCGTGACCGGGAAACAGATTAACACATGTCAGCCCGGGAAGATTCTCTATCTGGACATTATTTCCGTCCAGCAACTTTGGAAAACTGAACCAAGTCTCTTTATCTGTACAGACGTCAAAATTATCATTTAATGATAGAATTATTCCGTAATCTTCCACAATTTCCTCAAGGTGGTGTGCCGTCAGATTGATGGAGATCGGTTTGTTTTGTCTGCTTGCCTCGACCTTTTCCGGAGAAACGGTAATATTCTTCGCTATGGCATCTTGAAACCGCTCACTCAGAAAAAGAGCCTGCTTCCTATTATTGTCATACGGGAATGAGACGGCGAGGCAGGAAGAATCTGAAAAGTTGCTGAAAACGCGCTCTTTACTGTCATTCTTACTAGTTACATTCAGAAAAAGAGTGCGAGGTATATCCCTATGTTGAAATGCTAATTTTATGCAGTCTTTGGTTAAGTCGACATGGAGCGGATTTTCGGGTGACAGATGAATTACCTCCAGGCCAGCGGTAGCGTCGTTGTATAATTTTATACAACCTTCCGTAAGGATGTATTCTTTCTGCTGCGGTAACAGCTCATCCGGCAAAACAGAGTTTTGCTTTACCAGATGGACGTATGTGGTTTCGCCGCGAATCTGTCTATAGGTGTTGAGCAGTTTTTCTTTCCTGTCTTCTTTTTCATTGTGGAATACAGCATCCGGTGTGGACTCGATTTTCTTGCAGATTTCAGTAAGCGCACCATAACTCCAGAAGCTATTTTCATAAGACAGTGGTATCTGCTCCAGATAAATAAGCTGGAGAGGGTTATATGCGTTCTTTGTTTCTTTGTCTGCAAGTTTTTTCAGATTTGCCAAATGGATTTCTTCATTGCCATAGGATTTGCCGATACTGTTAAAAATAGCAGCAATATCCTTCCATTTCTGAACGTATTGGTTCTTGTGTGCCGCGCGCCTGCAGAATTTTCCAATATCCGTGGATTCTGCAGAAACTATTTGATTGTAGCTGCGCCAGCATCTGATGGTTGGCGCGCAAAACACCCAGAATACCACAAAGTGTATCATGACTGTCACTGTTAAGACAGTCCACAAAAATCTCAGTCGACAATGCGCCGACCTGTCGAAAAAATCCTCGTCGGATTCTTCACTGAAGATATAGGGTGTGATGTAGCGTTGATTTATGTTGCCGCCGTCTTTTCTTTTCAGAGACACTCCTTGTCTGACCGGAATCACGTCAACTTCATTAAGCTCATCCTGCGCTTTTATTTTCAGCCCGGATTCCTGCCACCATTCAGCACATCTATTGTAAGTGTTAAAGGCGTGTTCTGCGTCGGTATAGGTAGCAAAACTGTTGCCCCAGCCATATCCGTTGCGGTATCCGTCAACAGCTTTGTATGTGTAATAATCAATTTCATGCCAGAGCTGTAATATATCCTTCCCGGAAACGGTATCAGATACTTTGAGGAGATGTTTCCTGTGCCCCTGTCCGGCAATTTCCTTGGCGTTTTCCCCGCCCCCTGTCAATTTCTTCCAAGTGGGGCAGGCGCTTGCATCCGGCACTCGTCTGTTATAATGTCTTGCCCAAATATTTTGCGGGGCGGTCCAATCGCCCAGCTCCTCCAGCATCAGGAGATAGCCGGGAGGCGTGAATACGGCTCTTTTCTCCCAGAGGGCATCAAACCTCTTTTCACAAAATTCTTTCGACAGAATCAGGTAACGGGTAACAATCTGCGTAACTCCGTCTTTATTAATGTATCGGGTTGAACTAAAGATGTGATATGTATCGACAATATTGTACGTATAAATGGGGGCAATTTCTTCCCGAATGTAGTTAAGTCTATCTTCGTGCTCTGTTCGTAGATGCTCCTCCAGATTGCCGGGAATATCCCCTTTCAAGAATACTTCCGTGTTTCCTTTTCCTTCACTGAAACACTCAAGGTATATTGCCATATTGCAAAGCTAAGAAAATGGTAAGATGTTCTGACGGATATATATGTATTCCTGTATTCTAGCAAACAATAATCAGCGTGACGAGCTTTTTTGTTTGTCGGAAGCGGAGAGAATACAATTAACAGGCGGCAGACGGGATAAGAGCAGGAGATGTCTCATGCAGCGCCCACAGAACCGGATCCGTTACGCGGAAAGGATGAACCTCTCCGTTTGCCGGGCCAATCAGCGTTGCACCGCTGGTCTCGTCCGTAAATTCGATGGGGGAAGCTCCCAGGGACGATGAGGCGAAATAACGCACATTGGAGGAAATGGCCTCTGCGTTGGCGCAGATATGTGGGGCCACATTGAAGAGGAATTGGCGCAGGCGTGAGGAATTGAGATTCACATGCTCCGGCATGAACATGCCGTTGCGGATGAGCGGCAGCAGTGCTTCCGGTCCGAGGAGGTGTGACCAGGTGTCACACTTGCCGATGATGACAGCCAGCGGAACGTGGAGCTTTTCTTCCGGCGGCAGGTTCAGTTTGGTTCGCAGACGCATTTCCGACTCGGCGAGCAGGATGGCCTGCCGTCCGGGACGGTACAGGTTATGGCGAATCTGGGGATCCGGGTTGTCTTTGAGCAGCGTGCGGAAGCCGGGATTTGCCGTGGGGTCAAACAGGAATAAAATTGCATCCGATACCGCCATGTGCAGGCTACCCGGGGTATACTCCGTATCCGCTCCCGGCTGGAAGTCTTCACCTGCATTGTCATACAGCACAACAGAGTGCGTTTCCGAACCCTTGTTCAGATTGTAGATGAAGGGGCGGGGCATATTGGCAAACACACCGCGGCGCCAGACCTGGTGGTAAAGGTTGCTGCGGGCATGAGTCTTGCCCAAGTAGGCCTCTCTGGGATTACTGGCGCTGAAAAGGCGCATGCGGAGCTCGTTGAGCGGTTCGTTCAGGATGGGGTCTGCATCCCGGAACGGCATGCCGAACTCTCGGGGCAGCTCTTTTTCCAGCTCCGGCACGAGTGCCGTCAGATAGTGAGTTTTTCCGGCTGCCGGCACGCCGACAATAGAAATAATGTGCTGAATGGTTTTGTGGAAGAACGGGGGCAGCTTCAGCAGGCAATGTGGGCAGGCATATTCCGTACAGGTGTTGCCGAGGGCATCAAGCGCAAGCCCGCTGACTGCGTCAAATGCCGCCGGGCGGAACCTGAGCATGGCGTCCTCTCCGAGAATGGGGTCACCCAGAAGCTCCGGATGAGTCGCAATGCTCAGCGTTTCCTCCGGCTTGAACGTAAGCCAGCAGGAGGGGCATCTGAGCTCTCTGACCTCCTGCTGCTGAATCTGTTCCGGCTGGGGATGCTCTTCAAGATATTGGCCTGCATACGCGGCAACATCCAGAATATCCCGCAGATAAAATGCGTCTTTGCCCAGCCCGCGGAAGGTTACCAGCGTATCTTCCGGCATTTCCTGCGCCAGCAGGGGCAGGGAGGTCAACTCATAAGGCCCGTGCCACTGCTCCGTATTGGGAAGCAGCAAATACCACTCGGAAGGGTCAAACTGACTGAAGTCCGGCTGCTGCCCGAATCCGCAGACAAAGCAGCCGCCGTCAAGAACCATCAGATAACGGTTATCCGGAAGAATGACAACATCTCCTTTTGTCTCTACTCCGTTTACAATGTATCGCTCTACGTTGCCGTGCGGAAAGAAGCGACAATTCTCGTGACGTTGTGCAAATGAACCGCCGTTTTCAGCCCGCATATGCACCCGGAAAGTATTTTTCTCTCCTGCTCCGATGGTCATGAAGTTGCCGTCGGAGCTCAACATGGCAGCTCCGAGGCAGTCGTATATGTAGAGCTGTTTGTTCATATCTTCCTGCTCAGAGTGTATCACAAACGGGACATTCGGTCAAGGCTGCAACGTATCATGTCATGCCACTTTTGCGGGCTTCCTTGCTCTTGAATATAGTAGGTATTTGTGATAGAATCCGGCTCATGCAGACGGCATATTCCAAGGAAGATTTGCGCAACATGCTCGCACCGCGGCGCGGCGGCCGGGTTGTTCTGGTTCCCACCATGGGGGCATTGCATGAGGGGCATGCCTCTCTTTTGCGGCAGGCCCGCGTCTTGGCGGGAGATTCCGGCTGCGTGGTGGCCAGCGTGTTTCTGAATCCGGTCCAGTTCGATAATGCCGGAGATTTGGCGGCCTACCCGCAGACCCCGGAGGCAGATTTAGAACTGTGCCGCAGTTGCGGTGTGGATGTGGTGTTTATGCCCACGCCGCAGATGATGTACTGCGCAGACCGCTCCATCACGATGGAAGAGACGCATCTGTCCACCGTGCTGTGCGGTGCAAAACGCCCGGGCCACTTTGCCGGGGTCTGTCTTGTGGTGAGCAAGTTGTTCAATCTGGTGCAACCCACGGATGCTGTCTTCGGCAAAAAGGATTACCAGCAGCTTGCCATTCTGCGCCGTATGGTGCGGGATTTGGATTTCCCCATCACGCTGCACGGCGCGGAAATTGTGCGGGAATCCGATGGGCTCGCTCTTTCCAGTCGGAATGTCCGGCTCAGCGCAGAACACAGAGCTGCGGCACCCGCTATCCGCAAGGCACTTCTTTCTGCAGAAGCCGCGTATCGTACCGGCGCAAGCCCGGTTGTAATCTGCGCTTCCGTGCAGGACGCATTACAAAGTATTCCCGGCGTCCATGTGGATTATGTGGAAATCTGTGATGCCGAAACACTGCATGAGCAGACAGATGACAATCGCATGGCGCTGCTTGCCGTAGCCGCCTATTTCGGCGAGGTCCGCCTTATTGATAACATTGAACTCACCCGCAAAGCATGATTACAGCAGATAATTTACACCGTTCCTACAGCATCGGCAAAAAACAGGTGGAAGTCCTGCACGGACTGAGCCTCCACATCAAACGCGGGGAAAAAGTGTTCCTCTGCGGTCCCAGCGGTGCAGGTAAAACGACCCTCATGTACACACTTGCCGGCTTGGAACCGCCCCAGCAGGGTAAGGTTATTGTGGACGGTCAGGATATTTACGGCCTGTCACTGAGGCAGCGTGCTCTTTTCCGCAATAAAAAGATGGGCTTCATTTTCCAGAACTACATGCTCATGCCGGAGCTGACGGCACTGGAAAACGCATCCCTGGCCACCGCTATTGCCGGGACGGAAGCGACGGAGCGCATCAAGGCTCTGCTCGAAAAGGTAGGACTGGCTGACCGCATGGACCATCTGCCGAACGAGCTTTCCGGCGGTGAGCAGCAGCGTGTGGCTATTGCCCGCGCTCTGGCACACGACCCGGCCATCATCTTTGCGGATGAACCCACGGGCAACCTTGACTCCCGCAACGGAAACCAGATTCTTGACCTCCTTTTCTCTCTTGCTGATGAAGGAGGGAAAACGCTCGTCACCGTCACCCATGATTCCCGTGTTGCCGCGCGCGGTGACCGCACTCTCATCATCCGCGACGGTGTCGTGGCGGCTGAGTAAGAGCTTTCACAATGGAATAAGGCGCACTCCGTTGATTCGGAGTGCGTTTTTTATGCTTCCAGCTCGGCGCGGATAAAGGGTGCGGTAATACTGTCTCTGTTGCGGGCGACCTGACGGACGGTGCCCTGAGCAACGATGGAGCCGCCCTCTTCACCGGCTCCGGGACCGACGTCGATGACGTAGTCTGCTTCACAGATGAGTTCTGTGTTATGCTCAATGACAACAACGGTGTTGCCCATTTCCACCAGCCGGCGCAGCACCTGCACCAGCAGACGTACATCATGCGGATGCAGCCCGATGGTGGGCTCCTCAATCAGATAGAGGTCCTGAGGAAGAGCCCTACCTTTGCGGATGGCGTTGAGGGCAGCGCGGCGGCCTTTGATGAGTTCTGAAACAAGCTTGATGCGCTGGGCCTCACCGCCGGAGAGGGTGTTGCTTGCCTGGCCGAGCGTCAGGTAGCCCAATCCCGTCTCACAGAGCAGCTTCAGAGGGTCGGACAGTCGTGCCTGTCCGGCAAAGAACTCAGCGGCTTCCTCCATGTTCATATTAAGCACCTCTGCGATATTTTTACCCTTGTAGCGCACCTGGAGCGTGCGGGAGTTGTAACGCGCGCCGCGACAGGTTTCGCAGGGGACGGAGCAGGGCGGCAGGAAGTCCATTTCCTGTTTGCGGAACCCGGTTCCCTTGCAGGACTCGCAGTTGCCTGCTGCCGTGTTGAAGGAGAAACGCCCCGCATCGAACCCCAACCGTCTGGCATCTGCACTCTGGGCAAAGAGTTTGCGGATTTCATCAAAGATTCCGATGTAGGTGGCGGGGGTAGAGCGCGGTGTTTTCCCCAGAGGGGATTGGTCGACTTGGTAAAGCGCACGGATGGAATCCAGACCTTTATCCGTTTTCCATGCGGCCCGTTCCTCTCGACTGATGGCGCCACCCAAAGCATGGCGCACCGCCGGTGCGAGTGTCTCAGAGATGAGTGAGGTCTTACCGGCACCGGAGGAGCCGGTTACCACGGAGAATCGAGCTCGGGGGATGCGCAGTGTCACATCCTTGAGGTTGTGCAGATTGCATCCTGTCAGTTCCAGCCATTCGGCATCTTTGAGCGGAAGCCATTTACCGCAGAAGGGGTGTTTTTCTCTGTTGCGCAGTGCTTTGCCTGTGACGGAAGCGGGATTGTTCTCCACCTCCGCAAAGTTGCCCTGGGCTACGATTTCGCCACCGTGCACACCGGCGCCCGGCCCCAAATCGATGATATGGTCGGCGCGGCGCATGGTTTCCTCATCATGTTCCACCACCAAGAGCGTGTTACCGCGTTTTTTCAGTGTTTCGAGCGTGGAGAGCAGGCGTTCATTGTCTCGGGGATGCAGGCCGATGGTGGGTTCATCCAGCACGTAGAGAACTCCTCGAAGCTCTGACCCCAGTTGCGCAGCGAGACGGATGCGCTGAGTTTCGCCGCCGGAGAGGGTGGTGGCGGCGCGGTCAAGGGAGAGATACCCCAGCCCAACCTGTTGGAGGAAACGGAGGCGGGGAATAATCTCTGCCATGACGTTGCGGGCAATTTCAGCCTCTCGGCCTTCGAAATGCCAGGTTTCCAGCAGTTGCAGAGCCTGAGAGGCACTCAGTCCTCCGATGGAAGTGATATTTCTGTCAAACAGCGTGACCGCCATGGCAAAAGGATTGAGACGATGCCCGCTGCAATGCGGACAGATGGTGACGCTGTCTTCCTTTGCTGCTGCTTTTTCTACCTCTCGGTCATAGCGCAGCTCATGCTCCAATCGGCTTTCCTTATCTTCGTCTTTGATGCTGATTTTGCTGATGCGGCCGTGCCCTTGGCAGTGGGTACACCATCCGTGCGGGCTGTTAAATGAGAAGGTGGAGGGCTCCGGCGCGGCATAGCTTTTACCGCAGTCAGGACAGGTAAGGTGGGTGCCAAGCAGACGCGTAGAACCGTCACCATAGATAAGGCGGATGAAGCCATCGCCCATTTCCAACGCACGGCTGACCGCTTCTGCCAGCGTGGAGAAGTCGCAATCTTCTCCATTCATGCTGATGCGGTTGCCTTGCACGCACAGGTCTGCTACCACTACATCGATATCGTGGTTAGAGTAGCGATCCAGCGGCGTGAATTCATTCGGAGAGATTAGTGCGCCGTCCACCCGCAGCCAAGGGTATTTCTTTTTGGCAGCCCAACGGGCAAGGTCGGCATAATGACCCTTGCGGTTGCGTACTACCGGCGCTGCAATCATGAGCGATTCGGGTTTCTTTTCCAGCTCCTGCGCTACTAATGCCTGTATTTCTCCGGGAGAACGGCGTCCCACTGGCACGCGGCAATCCGGGCAATGCGCCTGACCAACCTTAGCGTAGAGAAGACGGAGGAATTGCCAGATTTCCGTGATAGTCCCCACGGTGGATTTGCAGCCGCCTCGGGTACGGTTCTGCTCTATCGCCACGGTGGGAGGAAGCCCGGTCAGGCGGTCGATATCCGGTGTTTCCATCTGCTCCGTAAACTGACGGGCGTACGGGCTCATGACATCCATGAAGCGTTTTTGCCCCTCTGCAAAAACGATATCAAAGGCGAGGGTGCTTTTGCCGCTGCCGGAAAGGCCGGTAACCACGGTCATGGCGTTGCGGGGAATATCGGCATCAATGTTTTTGAGCTGGTGGTGCCGTGCGCCGCGCAGGGCGATGACGCCCGGCGGCATGGCATCATCCGGCGCATCCTGAGTTGCAGGGGGTATGGGTGCGGGCTCTCCTTTCAGCGCGGCACTCAGAAAAGCTGCGGTGTAGCCCTTCCCGGAGGAAGCTACTTCTTCCGGAGTTCCTTCTGTGACGATTTGTCCGCCACCGGTACCACCTTCCGGCCCCAGGTCAATCACATAGTCGGCGCATTTGATGAGCTCCAGATTATGCTCAATAACCAGCAGGCTGTTGCCGCGCTCCACAAGACGGTCAAACACCTGCAACAGTACCTCTAAATCGCGGAAATGCAGTCCCGTACCGGGTTCATCCAATATCAGCAGCTTACCTTTACCTCCGCCGCCGTCTCCCACCGAATCCACAAGGATGCGGGCGAGCTTAAGCCGCTGATTTTCACCGCCGGAAAGGGTGTTGAGCGGTTGACCCAGTCCCAAATGCCCCAATCCGACCTCAACCAGCAAGCCCAGACGCTCGGCAATGCGGCGGGCGCGGGCATTTTTCTCGCGTGCAAATAATTTCTGAGCAGAAGCAATGTCCATGGCCAGCATTTCTGCCATGTTGTATCCCAGCAGGGTGAGCGAGAGAGCCTGCGGAGTGTAACGCGTGCCGTGACAGAGAGCGCAGGGAACAAATATGTCTGAAAGGAACTGCATTTCCACTTTTTCCTGCCCCAAACCGGCACAGCGGGGGCATCTGCCGTCTCCGCTGTTGAAGGAGAAGTAGCCTGCCTTCAGTCCTCGGGCCTGCGCGGCAGGTTCGGCAACAAAGAGAGCGCGGATATCCTCAAAAATACCGATGTAGACAGCCGGGGTGGAACGCGGAGTGCGCACAATGGGACTCTGGTCCACCAGAACGACATCTTCCGGTGAATCAATACCGCTGATACTCTGCACACGCACCTCGTCTTCATCATCTAACTCATCGCGATGAAGACTGCCGTATAGCACCTGGCAGGCCAATGTGCTTTTCCCGCTGCCGGAGACTCCCGTCAGACAAGTGTAAGTTCCCAGCGGAATATCCACATCCAAGTGGTGCAGATTGTGGCATTCTGCGCCGCGGATGCGGATGTAAGACCGCGGCTTTCGGCGGCGGACGGGCAGGGGGACGCAGCGTTTTCCACTCAGGTATTGTCCCGTGAGGGACTCCGGCGCGGTATCGATGTTACCCGGAATACCGGCAAACACCGGTTCACCGCCGGAGGCACCGCTGCCCGGCCCCATGTCTACCAGGTAATCAGCGGCACGCATGACCGCTTCTTCATGCTCAACGACCACGAGCGTGTTACCGCGAGCGGCCAGCCTCCGCATGGCAGAAATAAGTCTTGCTGTATCTCGGGAATGCAGACCCACGGTGGGTTCATCCAGCACAAAAAGCGTTTCGGTGAGGGCTGCCCCCAGGCAGGCGGTGAGGCTCACGCGCTCAATCTCACCGCCGGAGAGTGAGCGAGTCAGGCGGTTGGCGGTGATATAACCCAGACCCACTTCACAGAGGTAGGCCAAGCGGCTGCGCAGCTCCCGAACTGCTTGCTGCAGGGAGCGGTCATCCTGTGAGTCCGGCAAAACATGTTCATCCAGCCAGGGTAAAAGCTCATCCATGGGCAAAGCCTGCACCTGCGGCACGGTAAGGCCGCCGATGGTAAATGCCAAGGCCTCCGGACGCAGCCGCCCGCCCTGACAGGCGGGGCACACGCTGTAGACGCGGTAGTAGGCCAGAAACACCCGCACCGACATCTTGTGGGAGTGCTTCTCCATGTCATCGAAAATGCCTTTGTAGCCGTACCACAGCCCCATGTCAGAGGCGGTCCAGGGATCGATATCGCCGCAGTTGCCGTAGAATACCCAGTCCTGCTCCTTGCGGGTGAGGTCTTGCCACGGCACGTCCATTCGCACGGCTTTGGCTCGTTTGTTTGCTTTTACAAAGTCTTTGTAACAAAGCGAAAGTGTGGCGGAGGAGAGCATTTTCAATGCTCCGTCGCGGATGCTTTTTTCCGGTTGAATGCCTTTGTTGTAGTCATAAGTGATGGCTCGCCCGTAGCCCTTGCACTCGGGACACGCTCCCAGAGGAGAATTGCCGCTGAATAACCCCGGCACGGGCTCTGTCAAAGGATACCAGTCACTCCGATATTCGCGGAGCGCGTGCCACCCGTCATCACCGCGCAGGGAAACGAACGTGACATCCTGCCCCAGATGCAGGGCGGTTTCCAGCGCTTCCATCAGGCGTGTTCCAGAGTCCTGCTTCAAACGCACGCGATCCTGCACAATCATCCAGCGTTCCATGCCGACCTGTTCCTCCGTGGCATTGTCCAACCTCACCACCTCACCTCCGACCAGTAGACGAAGGTAGCCCTGTCCCTGCAACGCCTGCACCATTTCCTCGAAACTGCCCACCGGTACCACCGTGAAGCAGACCAGCACCTCCTCCTCAGGATGCTCTCTCAGTAGTTCCTTTGCAATGCTCTGCGGTGTGGCGGGACTGATGATGCGGCCCTCAGCATCGCGCCCGATGGAAAGGCGGGAAAAGATGAGCTTCAGGTATTCATTCAGCCCGGTCATGGTGCCGACGGTGGAGCGGGAATTCTTCACGGAATTACGCTGCCCCAGAGCAATAGCAGGAGGGACGTTTTCCACGGCATCCACGTTAGGACGGTCCATGCGGTCCATGAACTGGCGCACATACGGAGAAAAGGTCTCGACATACCGTCTCTGTCCCTCTGCATATAGAGTGTTGACGGCCAATGAGGTCTTGCCGCTCCCGCTCGGGCCGGTTACAACCGTGATGCCGCCCAGCGGTATATCCACATTGACCCCGCGCAGGTTGTGTTCCCGTGCTCCTCGGATGCGGATGCTCTTATGACTCTCATTTTGCATGGAATCATTCTAAATTATTTTTCCGTACAAGTGAAGCTCAATCTGTGTCTGTGGTCAAATCGAGAGCGTCAGAGAGATTTTTTGACGGACGGAAAGTGAGGCGGGATCGGGCGGGTATGGAGATGGTTTCACCACTGATGGGGTGGGCACCGGTGCGGGCAGGGCGTTGGACTGTTTCAAAGGTACCGAAACGGGCAATGTGTATCTTTTCCTTCTCTACACGGGAAAGAATGGAAGAAAGGACCGCATCCACGGCTGCGGATGCGGTTTTTTGAGTAGCGCCCGGGCCCATGTAGCGCTGAACCCGGGCAATGAGTTGTTTCCTGTTCACTTTTTGAGCGCGTCTCTGATCTCACGGAGCAGCAGGATATCCTCCGGGGTGGGCGGCGGCTCCGGAGCGGGAGCAGGGGGCTCGGGAGTCTTGGCCTTGGCTCTGGCGCGAAGCTTGCAAACAATGCGGATAGCCCAGAAAATACACAGGGCAATGATGATGAAATCCAGCACGGTCTGGCAGAATACGCCATATTTTACCACGGGCGCCCCTTTTTCATCGCTGAGCTTGAAAACCAGTTCGGACATACCCTTGGTGCCGCCTGTTGCCATAGCGAACAAGGGCATAATGATGTCATTTACCAAAGAGGTAACGATTTTGCCGAATGCGCCGCCGATGATAACACCGATGGCCATGTCTACGACGTTGCCTTTCAGGGCAAATGCCTTGAACTCGTCGACCCAGGCAGGTTTGAGTTTCTTAATCATGGTTTTGGTTGTTTCTGTTTGGTTATTGCGGTTTATCAGACCAGCTTAAATGCCTTGACGCCCCATTCCTGACAGGTCCAGGAGGAACCGTCCTCGCTGGTGAAGATACAGACGCCGCCGGTGGCGACTTTGATGTCGTTTTCCGCGCAGAAGCCTGCATAATCACCTGTAATGACCGGAGCAAAGCGGATTGTTCCATTGGAGGAGACGCAGAGAAGCGGCTCGTTGTCCTTTACTTCTGCAGCAAGGCTCTGCCAGTTACGGCAAATCTGCTCTACGTCCACCTTCCAGCTGTCCGGCACTATGGCTTCTGCATTCCAGCGGTCAATGATAGCGGCACCGCGGGCATCAATTTCCTCTGCGGACAGAGTGGCCGGATCAAGGCCTTCTGCCTTGGCATCCACAGCACCGAGACGGGCCTTAACTTCTTCCTCCGTTTTGTTTTCATCCGGGCCGTAGTCAACCTCAATGAAACGGTGGTCGGGCTCTACCGTGCAGGTGCAGCCGGCGGCCTCCGCAGCAAGAGCTGCCGTGCCCATGGTTCTCTTGAGGGGGGCGGCGAGAATACGGGCAGGGACGATACCGTTCTTCTTCAGGTACAGACCTATACCGCGACCGCGTTCTTCTTCTACCAATTCCAGGTCGGTGCGGGAACCGACACGAGTGGGCGTCTCTCCCTTGCGGAAGGTGTTGCCATGGCGTGCAATGATGAGTGTTTTCATGGTTGTTGTATGTAAAAAATTATGCTAAATCTTCCTCAATACGGAGGTTGTCGACAATGTATTGACGGCGTTCATCCGTATTGTCCCCCATGTAGAAACGGAGGATTTCCTTGAGGTTGTGGGCGTTTTCAAGAGTAACTTCTTCCAGCCGTATGTCTTCACCGATGAAGTTCTTGAACTCAGCAGGGGAGATTTCACCCAAGCCTTTGAAGCGGGTGATTTCCGGGGATTTTCCAAGTTGTTTCACGGCGGCATCGCGTTCCGCTTCGGAATAGCAGTAAATGGTCTTCTGCTTGTTGCGGACGCGGAACAACGGAGTCTGAAGGATGAAGAGATGCCCTTCCTGAATCAGCTCCGGGAAGTACTGAATGAAGAATGTAAGCAACAGAAGGCGGATGTGCATGCCGTCAACATCGGCATCTGTGGCAATGATTACCTTGTTGTAGCGCAAATCCTCAATGCTGCGGTCAATGTTGAGCGCCAGATGCAGGAAATCCAGCTCCTCATTGCGTTTTTCCTCAAAGAGAGCAGCGCGCTTCATGCCGAAGCTGTTGGCTGGTTTGCCACGCAGTGAGAAAACGGCCTGAGTTTCCGCATCTCGAGCCGTAGTGATGGAACCGGATGCGGAATCACCCTCCGTAATGAAGAGCATTGTGTCCTTGGCCCGCTTGCTCTTGCTGTCAAAATGAACGCGACAGTCACGCAGCTTGCGGGTGTGTATTTTGGCTTTTTTAGCACGTTCCTTGGCCACCTTGCCGGTCACACCGGCAACTTCCTTGCGGGTTTTCTCACTTTCTTTTACCTTTTCCTCCAGTGCTTCGGCCACCTCCGGGTGACGATGCAGGTAGTTATCCAGCTCTCGGGAGAGGAAATTGAGTACGAAGGTGCGGATAGTTTCCTTGCCGGGGGCGATGGTGTTGCTGCCGAGCTTGGTCTTGGTCTGTGACTCGAACACAGGCTCCACCACCTTGATGCTGATGGCCGCCTGAATGCCGGCCCGGATATCCGATGCCTCGTAATTTTTCTTGAAGAAGCCCTGTAGTGTCTTGGCAATAGCCTCTCGGAAAGCAGCCTGATGAGTGCCGCCCATTGTTGTATGCTGACCGTTAACAAAGGAGTAATATTCCTCGCCGTACTGGTCGCCGTGAGTAATGGCCACCTCAATATCATCCCCCGAGAGGTGGATAGGCTCATAGAGCGGCGAGTCTTTCATCTCTTCTCTCAGCAAATCCAGCAAACCGTGGCGGGAAATGATATTCCTGCCGTTCAGATTGATAGTCAAGCCGGTGTTGAGATAGCAGTAGTAGCGGCACATGCGCTCTACGAACTGAAGATTGTATGCAGCATCCTCCGCAAAGAGCGTTCGATCCACCTTAAACGCTACGCAGGTGCCGTCCGGTTCATCCGTAGCTTCGGTTATATCGCTACCCTTGACCTCCACACCCTGCTCAAAGCGGATGCGGCGGGTCTGCCCTTCGCGGTAGGCTTGTATTTCAAATACCTCAGAAAGAGCATTTACCGCCTTGATGCCCACGCCGTTAAGACCTACGGATTTCTTGAACGCCTCGCCTTCGTATTTGCCGCCGGTGTTGATTTTTGCGGCACATTCATACAGTTTGCCGAGCGGAATGCCGCGCCCGAAGTCGCGGATTTCACACATTCCCTCTCGGTTGATGGAAACGAGAATCTTTTTACCTACTCCCATGACGAACTCGTCAATGGAGTTATCGATGACTTCCTTGAGCAGAACATACAGTCCATCATCCGGCATGGACCCATCCCCTAACTTGCCAATATACATACCCGGACGCAGGCGGATGTGCTCCCGCCAGTCCAGACTCTGAATATCTTCCTCCGTGTATTCTACTTCCATGAATGCTTGGTATCATACACCATAAATCCTCCTGCTGCAAGCAAAGAGTAACGGGAAATGTGTCAGAAAGTGGATTATTCTTGACTGCTCTGAGCAGAAGATATACCCTCAGCCAAGGAGTGAATTATGTTGCATAAATTCAAGATGACAGTGCTGCGTTTTGCCTATTCAATAAAAGCGGCATATTATCGGATGCGCGGTGTACGCATCGGAAAAAAAAGCTTCATCAGCGGTTTTCCCTATATCCACATCTGCAAGGGGGGGCAAATCCGCATAGGGGATAATGTGACCATTCATTCCAAGAAAAAATACAACACACTTATTTCTGAGCCGGTTACCATGTCGGTTATAGAACCGGGCGGGGTATTGGAACTGCAGGATAACTGCGGTATCAGCGGCTGCAAAATATTGTGCGCAAAACACATATCTATCGGAAAATACACCATCATTGGCCCGGATACGGTGCTGTACGACTGCAAGCCGCACGACTATTCACCCAAGAACGGATGGTTCAGCTCTTACTCCGGCGGCGGCGCTCCGATTATTATCGGCGACCGCTGTTATATCGGCATGCGCTGCATCATACTCAAGGGTGTGACTATCGGCAATAATTGTGTTATTGCTGCGGGAACACTCATCAACAGAGATGTCCCGGCCGGACACCTCGCGCAGGGCAATCCTGCTGTATATACACCGCTTTCCGAGCGGCTTACGATGGTAGAGTCGGAAGAGTAATCTGCAAATCCGGTCAGTTTTTGTTCAGAATGCGCCGATAGATAGCGCTGATGCCGTCTATCATGGTCTGCCGTGAGAGTGCTTTTCTGCAACGTTCTCGGTCATATTCACCGCAGACGAGGGATGTTTCCAGGTCTTTTACCAGATTAAGTACACCGTCAACCAACTGTTGCTCATTGTTGGGTTCCGTTATGTACCCTGACTTGCCCTGGATAACGTACTGTTTTGCGCCGCAGTCCTGCGTTGCAATAACCGGCAAGCCAACCGTCCGGGCTTCCTTGACTATAGTTGGACCGGTATCTGCCAAACTGGTGTGGACCAACGCCCACACAGAAGAAAGATATCGCACCATATCATCTCTGCTCACACGCCCCAGAGGAATAATATTCTCTGGTAAATCAGGATAAGCGGCCGGGCTGACGCCGGCAAGATAAAGCTTCACATGCCGAAGCTCCGGGCGGGAAAAGGCACGGATTGCCAGAGGAACGTTTTTCACCGGCGTATTTGAGCCTGCCAGCAGGCAGCAGGGTGTCTCTTCCGGACGCCGAATCGCTGAGAAGAATCTTTCCTCAACGGCATAGTCAAACAATTCAACCTGTGCATTCGGGGCCAGTTCCAGCACTCGCTCGCGGGCCCAGGGAGATTCTGTCGTAATCAGCGGCATGGAACGGAAGACTGAAGGCTCATAAAAAGCCTGTCTCCGCTCAAACGTCGCCAGTTCGGCACGTTCGGAATATGCTTTCAGCAGACCCTGTACTGATAACAGTTTCTTTCCTCGGAAATCTTTTGTGCACAAGCCGTAACACGTTTCCGTTCCCCAGCCGTGCACAAGATCCGGCCGAAGTTCTTTCAGGCAGCGACTCACCTGCCATCTATCCCAGGCATAGGCCGTATAGAGCCCTATCATCTTCCTGGCTCCGGGCAGCACATGGAAGAATTGCCCCCTATCCTCGAAATCTACACGTTCTCGGATATTTTTATCGACAACCACGCGATGTATTTCAAATTCATCGCTGTGTTCAAAAGCCTCATGCATAGCCACATGCCATACACCATAGTGACCGCCCTGTGTCGGAATCCTATCACAGTGCAACCACACCGGATAATTTGACAGAATGGCTATGAGAGGCTTTTTACGCATAAAAAAAGGCACCCTGAAGTTTTCTTTCAGGGTACCCGGTTGAATGAATTTTACTTATTGTTCACACGAGCGAACTGCTTCAGGCGCAGACCATTGAGGTGAATGAACCCGCTGGCGTCATCCTGATTGTAATCTTCGTCGGTATAATCGGCTTCCATGGTAGCCATGGCATAGCTGTACAGGCTGTTCGGGCTGCGGCGACCGGCGTACATGACATTGCCCTTGTAGAGCTTGAGACGCACCTCGCCGTTGACTGTCTCCTGGGTCTTGGAAACGAGAGCCTGGATAGCCTCGCGCTCGGGAGCAAACCAGAAACCGTTGTACACCATGGAGGCATAATCAGGAATGAGGGAATCGCGCACCTTCTGAGCCTCACGATCCATCGTGATGGTCTCAATATCACGGTGAGCAGCCAGCAGAATGGTACCGCCGGGAGTCTCATAAATACCGCGGCTCTTCATGCCGACGAAACGGTTTTCGATGATATCCACGCGACCGATACCGTGCTTGCCGCCGAGCTCATTGAGCACCAGCATGACCCCCAACGGGTCGAGCAGGGTGTAGCCGTCCTTCTCGCCCTGAACGGTAGCGCCGACCTGAGCAATGATATCTGCCAGACCTTCCGTCTGAAGGCCGATGATGTTACCCTTTTCAAAGAGGCATTGCAGGTACTGCGGAGTGTCCGGAGCATCCTCGGGGGCAGAAGAAAGAACATACATGCCACGGTCTTCTTCCTTGGTGGCATCATACCAGGTATCCTCAAGAATGCCGGCTTCGTAGGAGATGTGAAGCAGATTTCGGTCCATGGAATACGGCTTCTTCATGCTCTGACGAATCGGAATGCCGTGTTCCTCTGCGTATTTAATCATTTCTGCGCGGCCGGGGAACTGGTCACGCCACTCCTTCATGCGCCAGGGAGCAATGACCTGCAGCTGGGGAGCCAACGCATTGATGGAAAGTTCAAAACGTACCTGGTCATTACCCTTGCCGGTTGCACCGTGAGCTATAGCATCAGCCCCCTCTGCGAGAGCCACATCCACCATGGCCTTAGAGATGCAGGGGCGAGCAATGGAAGTACCAAGCAAGTAACGGCCTTCATACACGGCGTTTGCCTGGAACATCGGGAAAATGTAATTGGCGGCAAAATCTGCTTTCAAATCGCCGATAATGCACTTGGATGCGCCCGTGGCAAGAGCCTTCTCAATAACACCATCCAGCTCTTCAGCCTGACCTACGTCCGCGCAGTAGGCGATAATTTCTGCATTATACTTCTCCTTGAGCCACACCAGAAGAACGGATGTGTCAAGGCCACCGGAGTATGCAAGTACAATCTTCATGTTCTGATTATATGTTCGGGGTATGCCCGCGTGCGTCAGCATTATACTCCCAAGCGGGATGACTTGGAAGCAAAATCGTATAGGGTGACATAAAAACTACACCTTGCGGCTTAGTGCCCCTTGCTGATTCTGCGCAATCTCCATGCTGCCAGCAATACCGGTACAAGCCCCATGATGAAAAGGTAAACGGCATTTCGTTTAACGGTTGAAATAGAGTTTTCATCCGTCTCCTGGTTAAGTGTGGAGAAGGGCGGCGCCTGTCTCGGTGCGAGGAAAAAGCCGCGCTGCTCAGATTGACGGGCGTCCTTACGCGCTGTATTGACAGCTTCACGGAAGGATGCCAGTTTGCGATTGGAGAAGAAGAACTCTGCCGGACGGTCATTTAACTTGGGACTTCTGGTATCCAGCTTGTTAAAGATGGCTTCCAAATACGTTTCATCTTCGATTCTGGCGGCTTTACGCACTTGGCGCAGCAATTCTCTTGCCTCTCGTACGGTAGCCGCACTACCGTTGAATGCAAGTGCTGCCCGCTGGATATAGCGTAATTGCTCCGTACTGCCGGATTGCTTATAATACTCTCTTCTTTCGTTTACTTCCGCATTTGCCTTATCCCACAGGTTCTCTGATGTCTGCACCACAAACAGCATCTCAAAGGCATATCTGAGCGGGCAGAATTCTGCAATGAGCGGCACGGGTTTGCTGGTAATGGCGTGTGTCTCTTCATCCTGGTAGGCAACGCGGTGGCGGAGATTGGAAAGACGATAATCTATCGTTTCGGGCACCAAGCCATCCGGAATGCTTGGGCTGAACTCATTCATTTCCTCAAAACGCACCATGGCACCGGCCAAAAGTATTTGGGGTACCAACAGCAGAGGGACAATGTTCAGAGCCGTGCGTTCCGAACGCACAAAAGCGGACACCATCAGCGACAGAGAAATACCCACAAACGCTGTCAGCAGCATCACCAGGAAATGATTCCAGAACATGCCGTAGATTTCCAGAATCAGATTGCCTACCAACAGATAGAGTGCGCATTGCACCCCGGCAATACCGGTCAGAACCAGGACTTTTGCCAGCAAGTATCCCGGAATGAATAGTTTATAGTTGCTCTCACGGCGCAGCAGCGGACGGTCTCGCAGAATCTCACAGGCAGAATCCGTAAGTCCGAAGAACATAGCCAGAACCAGAGAGAGGAAAAGATATTCATTGATGTGTAGGGCTTTATAGAATGTGTAAGGTACTTCTGTGGCTGCACGCAGCGTGCCTGCTATCAGCAGAGCCAATACAGGGCCTTCCAGCAACACGGCATATACGCCCATTCTGCTGCGCACGCGAGCCAGGAATGTGCGTAACACCCAGAGGCGGAAGAGTCGCCACAAGTCCATGGGCGCTCTTCTGGCCATGTTCCGAATACGCTTTTCTTTCTGGTCAAACGAGCTTTTCTTTTTCTTTGCGCCGTCTTTGGCATACGCGAAGAATTTCTCGAAGCGTTCCTGCCAGAGGTTAGGATCAACGGCGCGGCTGTCACCAATACGACGGAAGGGAGCTTCCAATACCTCAAAGACATAGTCTGCACCACCGGCAGAAATTGCCTCCGTCGGGACTCGCAGTTTCAACTCCTCTGCAGCCGCACGGAAATAGTTCATCATTTCCTGAGGGCTTCCCCAAAACGCCATCTTGCCGTGAGCATCCAGCACCATGACCTTTTTGAAGCGGTTGAGCAGCGTCTGAGCCGGACGGTGCAGGGTGCATATCAGGATGCGGCCATGAGAAATTTCCTCCAGCGTATCAATAACACGTTCAGAATCTCTGGAAGAAAGCCCGCTGATGGGTTCATCGATAAGGAAAACTTCTGCCGTACCGGTCAAATCCAGCCCCAGATTCAGGCGCGTGCGCTCACCGTCGGAAATGGTGCGTTCTCCCGCGCGCCCGACGGTTCTGTTGGCCAAGTGGCCGATGCCGACGAAACCAAGCACTGACAAAACGCGGCGTTTGCGCTCCGTATGAGTGAGCCGCGGGCGTCTGGCAATGGATGCCTGGTAAATATGCTCACCTACCGTCATAGCCTCATCCAGAATATCCTCACGGGGAATAAAGGCAATATAGCGACGAAGGTTTTCAGAATCCGGGGTCAATCGTTCACCGTTATAGCGGATGGACCCGAACGAGGATGGAAGGTGGCCTGCCAGCATGGAGAGCAGGGTGCTTTTGCCGGAGCCGCTGGGACCGAGAATGCACGCCATTTCTCCGCGCTCCAGGGAAAATACGATATTGTCCACAACTCGCCCGGAACGGACAAAGTCACGCGTGAGACCGCGTACATTCAATGACGTAATGGTAGACGACTCTTCTTCCAGAACGCCGGCAGAGAAACGACAGCGCAGGTACTGGGAGGGACTCAGGGCAATCAAATCGCCGTCATGGAGTACGGTTTCGCCCTTGACCGGTACATCATTAACCTTGAGGGAGCTGCCGGAACCTTCAAGAACTTTGAGTGTTCCGTCATTGGTAGAGCGGGTGAACTGTACCTCAAACATCACACCGGGAGCCAGCCACGGAGTGAGCATCAGCACGCCGGTTCTGTTCATGTACGGCAGATTCGTGACCAGAACTCGGCGAATGGCCGGATCTATCTGGAAACTGTGTCCGGCCGTGTCAGATCCGGATAAATCGGCAAAGGTATACGGACCAAGACCTCGTATGGTGAAGGGGGTATAGTAGGAAGTTGTTACGGAATCCCCGTTGAGCAGGAGATGCCCGTCCAGACAGAGCTGCGCATCCTGCCGCAATATCTCCATTTCCACATAGATACCGAATTTAATGCGGGCAATGCAGTTCAGCGGGCGCTGGCGGGTAATGGATAGCTGGTCCCCCTCCATGTGAATGTAATTCACAATTTTTGTGCCCGTGTAGCGGGATTGAATCAGCAGCAGAATGGTGCGGTGCGTAAACACCAGATGTTTCAGCTGGACGGATTGTCCTGCAGTTATTGGCAGTAGTTTGCCTTTGGTCAGTTTCTGACCTCTGACGACAATGGGGACATCACCATCATTGATGATGAGCAGCAGATTCACGCATCGGATGGCGCGAAAACTCACTCCTTCTTCCTCCATGGGAAGCAAGACACTGTCTTTACGAATAGCAGTCGAGAAAGAAAGGCTTTCCAGAGGATGCGGAACATCTGCATCATGTGCAGAAAGCATATTCTCAATAGCTTCATCCATGTCAGGCAGTTTAAGCCCAATGGTTACTTCCTTAAAAAGATGCGGATTGATTAAATCCTCACCAATACGATGAAGCAGTGCAAAAATCTCCAGAGCCAGGGATAAACGCTCTGACTCGGAACGGTCATTCACCGCCATGGCCAGCGTGACATCAAGCGGATAGCGGGCTTCATAGGCTATCTGGAAACGCTCCGCAAGCCAGATGTGTTCCACATTGGGGAAATCATGGCGCAGGATGTCCATGGCCATTTCCATCTTATCCACGCCAATTCTGTCCACCCTCAGCATGATGGAGGCGAACAAATCCACAATTGTGCCGGCATGGGCACGGCGTGACTCACCGCGCACAATCAGATTCCGCGGAGAAACCCGGGAGATAAGTCGGTTGAGCCGGCTTCTCCAGCGCAAAAGTTTACGGCGGCTGCGATGCAGTAAGGCAGAAGCCGTTCCGCGTATTTGTCGGAATCTCAACATGACGGCTTACATTTGCCCGCTCCGGGGCAGCGATTCTCCCATCCGGGGAAGTTCCATTTATGAGGAAAATCCCTGCATTGCTGTGGTTTCACGGCCTGAATTCTGCATGTATTATCCTCTTGCAGCATGATACAGGCTCCATTCGGAGCATCTATCAGAGACAAGCCTCTGCGATTCCGCTGCAAGTGACACAGAGAATTGATGAACTCCGTTTCCTCCATCCCCAGATATTCGGCAATGGCTGTTATATCTTCATCTGTCAGGCACACATCTCCCTCCCAGCGGCAACATGCTCCGCAGCGCTGGCAGGTGTGAACGATTGGCGTAGAGTCCGGCATGGAATGAGGTCTGAAGTCAATGAATTTCCCAAGGCTTTCGCACTGCCTTGGTGATATGGGGCGGTCTCACATAAATCGGCTCGATAGGAGCAGCCGCTGCAGCAGACTGCTGTTGCGGTGTCATCCTGAGCCAGGAATAAATCAATCCCTTGGCGGTGGGGAAAAGACCTTCTTCATCCGCCGGGATTCCGCGGGCAGCAAGAGTGCCCGGGGCTTCCGTGGTGTGGATGGCGACACCCTGCTGCGCAAGTTCCAGAACATCTGCGGTAGAGACTACGGAAATGGAACCATCCGGGCGGCGAAGCGTCCACCCGCCTCGTTTGGCGTCTGAGACAACGACGGCTCCGTCTTTCTCCAGCTGAATCCAGGAACAAAGTGCGACAACCGCAGCACCTGTTACCTGAGCAATGCCCGTTGCCGCAGCCAAAGCGACGCGAACTCCGCCATAGCTTCCCGGACCGGAGCCCACAAGAATATACTCCGGAGCATCGCCGCCAAGGGCATCCATGGCCGTCTGCAGAGCAGGGAACAAGTGAGCATCATGATTGCGCTCCGCTTTCCATTCCCGATTCACGAGTATCTCACCATTAAGGTAAAGGCTGAGAGATGCCTGAGCCGTGGAGGTTTCTATGGCAAGAATTCTCATGCCAGCTTCAGTTTCGCGGTTGTCCATTTTCCTCGGGATACCTTCTTGAGCACATTCAATCCGGCAGAGCGGGCTGCTTCCAGGGTTTCTTCCGCCTGAGAGTTGAGGATGCCGGAGATGATAAGAATGCCGTCATGCTTCATGGCGGTGATGATGCGGGGGAATGCCTTCTGCAATACGGCAGAGAACAAGTTGGCCATAACCACATCCGCTTTCTCTTGCTCCCGGGCCTGCCATTCAAAAACGTCTGCCTGAAACAGCTCCAGATTCTCTGCACCGCCGTTGCGGGCGATATTTCTGCGGGCTACTTCCACGGCATTGGGGTCAAAATCAAAGCTGATGGCATGTTGGGCCCCCAGACGAAGCCCGGCAAGAGCCAGCACGCCCGTGCCGCAGCCGATATCAGTGAGTGTCCAGCCTGTTTTCAGTCCGGCGGCATGGTCGCAGAGCATTCTCAGGCAGGTGGAGGTGGTAGCATGATTTCCCGTTCCGAAAGCCTGCTCTGCCGGGAATGTGAGGATAATCCGTTTCGGATAGCGGCTCCTCAGGTCTTCCAGGACCTCGGGCTTCTCAGATGCAGAGATGACGATTTTATCACGAATCATCAGGGGAGGCGTATTCTCCGGTGCAGTTGCCGCCACCCAGTCCGTGTCCGGAAGTTGTGTTGCCGTGCCGCCGTAGCAGGCCTGCAGCACAAGGGCCTCTTCTGCGCTCTCCGTATAAACATCCACGGAAATGCGTTCTGCCCGGAATCCGGCAGAAATGACAGTCCCGGGATATTCTGCCAAACGTTCCTGCCACACAGCTTCGTTTTCCGCTGAAGCGGTTTTATGCCATTGCCACATATACAAGTAGGTGTTATTTACATATCAAGGACGGAATTGGCCAGGCTGTTCGCATTCTCGTTGTTCAGAATGAACAGTTCCCCGGTCTCAAGTATTCTGCCGTAGAAGAAAGGTTTATTCCCCATATTGAGCGCAGGTGCTATTTCCAGTGTGAGGGTACGTTTGATGGTCTTTCTTTCCGTCAAAGCCATTTCTCTGAGATGACGGTCAATATCATCCACTTCTTCCAGCATAGCTTCGGGAGTGCCGGCTATGGGCTCATCATCACGCTGTTCAATTATGCTGGTGTTGAGGTCGGAATAATCCGTTATTTCCATGTCCAGCTTGACAAAGAATACCGGGTGGCGCAATGCCACATTGGCAGCAGCATCATTGAACTCCAGCCATTGGGCCACCTTAAGTTTGGAAAGAGAGCGAATATAGCCCGTCGCCCGATGCGGATTGATTTTTTGCGTGATGTCTTCACCGTTCAATGTGCCGGTCCAGGATGCGCCTATGTAGTCATGCTCAAGTTCTATACGCGCCTGCTGGAATCCCATTGTCACACGGCGGATGGAGGAAATGGGGAAATTCATCAGTCGACGTGATTTCCATTTCTCTACACGGAACGAAATCTGTTTGGTGAATGCCGGATCCAGTTTGTATATAGAGTTGGAGCCTTCTTCTATACCGAACGATTCTTTCTTCCCGGTAATAGGGTTCAGATGACGGGTAATATAAAAAACCATGGGGGATCGGTCCTTCACCAGCGGAAGTTCAACACCGAAAACCGTGGAACGCACCACACACGGACGGGGCAGAATATACAGACAGCATCTAGGCTTGTTCAGCCCATATTTTCGTTTAAGGTCGCTCATATCGCTGCCGGGCGGCGCGTCTTCCACCACTTCTATTGCAGGTATGTTGCTCAAAGCGTTAAGGAATTTGCTGACAACACTTGTTTCTGCTTCTTGTGCCGGGGTCCCGATTCCTGTAGAACATATCCAGCGGTCCTCCACCTGGCTTTCTTTATCACCGGGGACCAGAATTAGGCTCAGAGAACTTTCTTGCTGATTATCATCTTGAGCCTGATAATCACGAGGCTTGCGAATCACGATACGAGCAACATCATCCGCTTTTACTGAGGCAAACTGCATTGAGCGAAGCTCGCTGAGAGAAAGTTTAAGCTCATTCGTGTAGGTGGTACTGTTCCTCTGTCGGATCTGCTGAATGATTGATTCCGGCAGCACGGGAAGCTGACAAACAGCGTTGATGAGCTCAGAGCAGGGACCGTTACGCTGTACATTTGATTCAGTTGGCAGAGTGAATACGGCGTCTCGGTTGCTGACCGTTGCGTAACATACGTTCCGGTTATCACCTTTCTTGTTAAACGGCGCGTATAAGGCCAGTTCAATCTGATTTTCCGGGCTGCCGATGCTCAGAATGATGCGGGTCACCGGTGCGGACGGCAGTTTTACATCATTCCGATTCTCTACGCGAAGGGCTGTCAGCTTGTTTAAATCACCGATGAGTTGGTTGACCTTATCAGGATTCGCAGCTGTGATAACAGGCGACAGAATGCTCCATTTTTCACTATCAATGCGGTTAAGACGAAGTGATGCCCCTTTGTTTTCGATGCGGATAGAAATCAATTCTTCCGGATTGAAAAGCAGGGGATGCGGATCGCGCAGGCTTTTCAACCCATTCTTGAAGTGACTGAGAATGTTCCCGCTGACCACATGCACACGTTTATCACGCCCGTAAAAATTGGTGCGCAGGTAGGTGGTCGGAATCAAGGCCTCATTATTCTTAGATTCAGCCAACCACGGAGAGGTGCTGCCCATGGTGTAACGGGCTACGGTCGTGTAATCATCCTTATCAAGCTGTTTCTTCAGCGTTATGGATATGGGAGCCGTGTCCACGCCGTACTCTCGCATGTATTTTTTTGTCTCGTCATTAATCTCCAGACTGCTGACCATTCTTGCATTCTCCGTAAATCCGAGAATGGCTCCGGCAGCGGCTGGGTTCATTCTATCCTTGAACGGAGTGATAATCCACCAGTCGCCGTTTCCGTCGCGTTCGCATTCAATGGTATCATGCAAATCTTTGATTCGCATCCAGCTCACTTTGTTGATTTCCCCATTGTGTTCACCGGAAAAGAGGGGCATACCGGCGCGGAATTGATACCAGCCGGTAATTCTGGCCAGATTGCCGTCCACGGCCTGAAATACGGCCAGCGTGGTGGCTGCTGCGGCAAGTAAAGCAAGACCTATGGTGTAAAAGATTCTCATGAGCTGAATAAAATTCTCAGTGACGTCGCGTGTTCCAGATGAACAGAGCAATGAGCAAAGCAGACAGAGGCATGAAGATGAGCGTCAGATATTCCAGAGCATGTTTGGAATGTCTGTTGAGGTCAATCTTCATGGTCAAATCCTGATTGGCACTCTTGCCCGAGTATTCAGAACGATTGCACATCCATGACCAGAGGGTAAGGAGATAGTCCCGCTGCTCAGTTCGTGCATTTTCACGCGACAGCATGGTCACGTTACCCATTACAACCATTGTGGAAAGATTGTTGGGGTCTTTCACGTTGCCTCGGGTGACAGCTGCTACCAGGCACAGGGGACCTTCCTTGTCTTCTCCGGGAGTATATTGCGGGCTGAGGTCCTGACGGGTTTCGCCGTAGTATTCCGCAGAGGAAAGCAACAGGGGATAGAGCGTCAGACGGCGCAGAGATGCTTCACTTTCGCTGGCGTGCTCCAGAGAAAGAGACATGCACTGACCGTCCACATGCGTGGAGCCATTCCAGAAACTCTTGGTACAATCCAGACTCTTGGGGAATACGGCAGAGATATCGTAGTAGGCTCGGTTACGGTCGCGCAACAGAACTCTGTCCGCATTGGGGCGGATGCCCTGTTCACGCAGGAAACGGTAGAAATAGGGCAGGGCGGGAGTATCCGGGTTGAGTGACACGAAAAAGGCATTGCGGCCTTCGCGTTCCCAGAATTCTCGCACCACTTGCATTTCCTGCTCGGTAAAGTCCGTGTGAGGGGCAATGACGAACAGTCCTTCTGCATCATCAGGAAGGCGCTCGACGTCCGAAAGGTTAATCCAGGACAGATGAATATTCAGCGCGGTTGCCATGC
This sequence comes from Akkermansia sp., assembly GCA_045635265.1. Taxonomy (GTDB): domain Bacteria; phylum Verrucomicrobiota; class Verrucomicrobiia; order Verrucomicrobiales; family Akkermansiaceae; genus Akkermansia. The sequence continues at coordinate 132,389 of JAZRBU010000013.1, read as the reverse complement.
GCCCGATTGCCTCAAGCTTTTCCTGGTCATCTCGGGAAACGCCGCCTTTGCCTTCAACAACATACATGCGGCGCATCTCGCCCTCCACTGCCTCCGTGATAGCGGAACACACCACTTCATCCATCATCAGAGCAACGGCGCGGCGGCTCTCATCCGGGAGTGTTTCGTACTTGATAAAGGAGGTGCCGGGGCGGATTCGCACGTGCTTACGGTCGCTCTGGTCGCTCTCAAAGGTTTTAATTGGTTTCGTGTTGTCCTTTCGCGCATCTATAACACAGAGGTTCTGGTTAAACTCCACGCCGTAAATCTGGGCAATTTCGCGGGCACGATTCGGTTGACGAATCGGGTCAAAGTACTCGACAGTAACCTTACCATCACCGTAGCGTTCATATTCCTCCAGCAGGGAACGCATGCGGGCGTAGTTGGTGGTGTTTCGCTTGAATGCGAAAATGATGTGTACCGGAGTTTCTCTGTTTTTAATCCGGTCACTGGAAAGTACATTGATAGTGCGCTCAGAAATGGTGTAACGCTGTTCTTCCGTCAGGTCATAGCGAGCGTATTCATGGCAGCCGATATAGTTGGCTGCTATCACGATGATGGACAGCAGGAACAGATTTATCCAGGCCAGAGGATTGTTTTTAGCTTTTCGGGCATCCGGGTGCCCGCTGTATTCCTTCTTACTCATGTTGCGGAAATTTAGTTAGTTTTCAGTTATCAGCGGTGCCAGCGGCGGTAATCCACAATACGCTTGGTCAGGGCCAGAGTCAGCACTGTCAGGGTGATATAAAGAACGGCAGGACGGGTATCAATCAGACCGCGGGAGAACGCGCTGATTTGCTCCGAGCAGGAAATGTAATGGAAGATGGGTGCAGCCGGGAATTCTCCCCACAGTTCCGTCACGCGACCCATGAAGTAATACATAATCATGAGACAGGTACAGATGATGCCGGCAATAATCTGGCTGCGGGTCAGAGAGGAGCAGAATATACCCAGCGCAATGAAGAACATGCCGGAGAGCCACAGAATCAAGTAGGGCCCAATCCAGTCTGCAAGACGATAATCAATATTGCCCACAGGGTCAATACTGTATCTGAGGCTGGTGTACACGTTACCCAAATCGCTCATCCAGGGATACAGCATCATGGGCAGCCAGAGTATAATGTAGAAGAAAAGAATCGCAAAGTATTTACCCAGCACGATTTGAGCAGTTGTAACAGGGGCTGTTAAAAGCCCTTCCAGTGTGCCCAGACGTTCCTCTTCCGCCATCGAACGCATGGTGATAAGCGGGAAGATGAAGATGAAATAAAACCAGAAGTTTACATTATTGAGCATGTAGTACATGACTCCCTCACCACTGGCTTTGCTCATGGTCTGCAGTACTGTCTGCAGCCAGAAGCCCTGCAATCCCATGGTGCAGGCCAGCAGAACCCACCCGAACGGCGTGCCGAGGAACAGATTCAGCTCATGCCTGAAGATGGTGAAAAACGTGTAAAACCAGTTCTTCCGGCGTTTCTCTATGTTTTCCTTTTTTGCCATGATTGGTTCTTTTTCAATAAGTTAGTCTCGTCTTGTCATTTCTACGAACACATCTTCCAGACTGGGTATGTGGCGGTAGATATGGCGCATGGGGTATCCGTGTGCAGCAATGATGGCGGCGGCTTTTTCTCGGGTATCTGTCCCGGGTTCGGCTCGCACGATGAGTCGATTCCAGCCGCCGGGCAGGGGCTCTTCCACAATAACTTTCTTGACCGGTGAAAAGGCTTCCAACTCTTGGACAACGGGGTCCAGTTCGCCTTTATACTCGATGGATACGCGTCCGGCTGCACGAAGGCTATGGGTCAGATTTTCCGGAGTGTCCGCCGCTTTAATAATACCTTGATCGATGATGATGACCTTATTGCAAATCATTTCCACCTCGCTCAGGATATGTGTGGAAAGGATGACGGTATGTTCTTCTGCAAGTGAGCGAATCAGCTCACGAATCTGGCGTATCTGGTTCGGGTCCAAACCATTGGTCGGCTCATCCAGCATCAAAAGGTCGGGATTTCCCAGCAAGGCATCCGCCAGACCTGTGCGCTGACGATAGCCCTTGGAAAGCGTGCGGATGAGATTGCGGCGCTTTGGTTCCAGGCCACAGCGATCTATTGCCCAGCCAATCTGGCGGCGCACCTCAGAGCCGTACAGTCCCTTGAGTTTTGCGCGGTATTCCAGATACTCGTATACGCGCATGTCTTCATACAATGGCACATTTTCCGGCATGTAGCCCAGATGTCGGCGAGCCTCCAGAGGATTATCGATGATGTCGAATCCTGCAATACTTCCGGTTCCGGCCGTTGGTGGCAGATAACCGGTCAGCATCTTCATCGTTGTTGTCTTGCCGGCGCCGTTCGGCCCCAGAAAGCCAACAATCTCTCCTTTCTCAACAGAAAACGTCGCGTCCTTTACAGCCGTGAAACGACCAAAGACCTTGTGCAAATGCTCCGCGCGTACCATACTCATAAGCGCCACCCATTCTACCAACTTCTGCCGTGATTTCAAGTTGAATCTTCAGGCTGACGAAATCACACACTCGAATTTGCGATCCATTCCGCCTTATCTGCGTTCTAAATAAAGATTATTCAGCATTACAAGTATTATGCGAAGTTGTAACTTTGTTCGTCTGAGTAGGAAATTCATGTTCCCTGCGGGATAAATGCATGGAAAACGCGCTTGTGGCGGGATTCTGTCTTGACGCATGGGCGGCTGCGCGTTAGGATTGAAGCATGGTAAAGTGCAACATTACATACCAGGGAGGCCTGCACTGTGAGCTGCAGCATGAACCGTCCGGAGCAACTGTGTGCAGTGATGCACCTGTAGATAACCGTGGCAAAGGAGAATCGTTTTCACCCACGGATCTGATGTGTTCCGCCATGGCAGCCTGCATGGCAACCATCATGGGAATCTATGCGGAAGATAACGGACTGGACCTGAGCGGCGCGAAATTGACGGTAGGCAAAGTGATGAGTGCCAATCCCCGTCGCATAGCCCGCATCGAGACAGAGATAACCATACCGCTTCCGGCAAACACGCCTCACGCCAAGGCGCTCGAGGATTGTGTGCTCGGCAGCCCGGCCATGCGCAGTCTGCATCCGGACATTGAGGTGCCGATTACCTGGAACTGGGTTGGCTAACCGGGTTGAGGAGCACCTTCATGAAAAATCGTTTTACATACATCTGCGGCATTCTTCCTGCGCTGTTTCTGCTGAACAACCTGCCGTTCTTTTTTCACGGCGTTTGGCAGTTAGTTGTGGCCGGCGCATTGGCGTTGGCCGTATGGGTGTTGGTGTGGTTGCGTTTATTCATACTGAACAGATTGCGCCCGGAGTTTGCTGTTCTGAGTATAGTTCCTCAGATAGCGGCGTATGTCTGCCTTTATCTCGGTCCGGAAGCCACCGCTCCGTATCAGGACAACGTCTGGCAGAACTTCTACGCCCTGCTCTGGATAGGCACGGCGTTCACCGGTATATGCAGCATGCGCGCCGGAGCGTGGGAAAAAGCAAAGGGTAAAAAAGATACGGTATTCGTGATGATGTCCGTGCTGACAGCTCTCTACTGTTTCTACTGCTGCGGTACATTCTTTGTAAAAATTTTTCCTCAATAATCATACAGAACAACAGAAACCAATATGAAACGAGAAATCATTCTTGGAATTTCAACGGTGCTGCTGGCATCCTGCTCACAGTTGCAGTTGCAGAGCTCTGCTGAAATTCGCCCGGATGAGATAGATGGGCATGCCCGTATTATAACGAGGTTCAGCCCTGCTCCTCCCCCTGCTCCGGCTCCGCAGAGCCGCGCCGCGCTGTCACAGGTTCAGCGGCCCACTCCGCCTCCCCCCGTGACACTGCCACCGCCCCCGCTTCCTCCCGTGCCGGAGGATATTGCCCCGGCTCCTGTACCCAAGCCCGTTGTTGTAACGCCGCCGCCGGCACCTAAGCCCGCACGCAAGATTCGTCCCGTTACGCCTCCCCCGGCACCTAAGCCGGTTGTAGCTCAGAATCAGCCTGCCATAGCACCTCCTCCGCCTGCCCCGGCTCCCGCAGTTTCAGCTACTCAGGTACAGCCCCGAGTCGCCCCGCCGACTCCTGCGCCCAAGCCTGTTGCACAAGAACTCCCCCCTGTGCCGAAGGCGTTGACCCCGCCCGCTCCTGCGCCGAAACCGGTAGCAGCCCCTGCCCCGGCTCCTGCGCCGAAACCGGCTCCTGCCCCGGCTCCCAAGGCTGCAGAGCAGCGTCATCCCAACATTCCGGCCCCCGGTCCGGCAAATCTGCGCACATTCGGCGGCCGAGATTTCCCGGTCATGCCCGGTGCCCGCAGCGGCCGTAGAGTCGTTCGTTAACAAGTAATTAACTATAAACAATATGCCTAAACAGCGACTTGATGTGTTGGTTGCAGCTCTCGGGCTCTGCGAGTCTCGGGAACAGGCTCAGCGTCTGATTCTGGCAGGAGAAGTTTTTGTTAAAGGCCAACCGGTGACCAAACCGGGAACAAAAATTGACGATTCTCTTCCCATAACCGTGCGCAATAAGCCGAAATACGTCAGTCGCGGCGGCCTGAAACTGGAAGGAGCTTTGAAAGCCTTTCCGGTTTCGGCCGAAGGCAAAGTTTGCCTGGATATCGGTTCATCCACCGGAGGATTTACCGATTGTCTGCTGCAAAACGGGGCTCTGCGCGTCCATGCGGTGGATGTAGGCACCAACCAGCTTGTCTGGAAGTTGAGGACAGATCCCCGAGTCATCGTCAAGGAGCAGTTTAATGCCCGCTACATGACACCTGATGATTTGGGTGAGAAAGTGCAGCTCATTGTGAGTGATGTTTCCTTCATATCACTCACGAAGATATTGCCGGCAGCATACGACTGTCTGGAAGACGGCGGTGAAATGCTTGTTCTCATCAAGCCGCAGTTTGAATTGCAGCCGGAGGATATCGGCCCCGGCGGCATCGTGAAAGATGAGGCACTGCACCGTCGAGCCGTTGAAAAAATCAGAGATTTTGTCGTCAATGAGCTGCACGGTGAATGGTGCGGTGTGGCAGATTCCCCCATCAAAGGAATGGAAGGCAATAAGGAGTTCCTGGCCTGGCTGAAATAATGCCGGCAAAAACTCCCCTTGCCTTGATTACATCTTCTCTGCTCTGATTATTGAGCTCCCGTTCTCCGACGACGGAGGAAACGGTTGGTCAGGATGCTGATTTCCGGGACGCGGAACAGCATGCAGGCAATTCCGTAAATGCAGGCACCAATGATGCCTCCGAGTGCCATCGCCCCGAAGCGCGCGGCAAAGCCCCATGAGGTAAATCCGCCAAAGAGGAAATACCGAACCGCAAAACAGGATGCTGCCAGAAGCGCACCGGCAGCGGCAATGCGCACCAAACCGGGAAGCAACACACGCCGCAAAGCCATCGTGCCGAGCAAATGGCGCAGGTAGAGGAAATAGAAGAGGAAATTGAGAGTCGTGACCACGGAAGTGGTAAGAGCCAGATACTGCACCGGCATGAAGAATACTCGAACAAAGAGATAGTTAAGTGTTACGGACACGGCTGCAGCAAATAAAGCCAGGAACGCCGGAGCCCAAGGCTTCTCCAGAGCGAGGAATACAGGTTGCAGTACTTTCATGCCGGCATAACTCAGCAAGCCAAGAGAAAAGGCACCCAGTACGGAGCCGGTCAATTCAGAAGCGGCTTCGTCAAATCTGCCGCGCTGGAAAAACACGCTGACAATCTGCTCTCCCCACAGGAAGAGGAAAATGGCAGACGGCACGGCAAAGAGAGCCATGAAGCGGAGGGCCTTGGCCAGATGCTCCGCAATATCATTACCCCCGCCGCCGGAAGTCAGCGTCATGCGGGAAACAGACGGGAGAACTACCATTCCCATAGCAACACCGAAGAGCGCAACAGGCAGCTGCCAAAGGTGGAACGCACTGGAAAGCGCCGTCACGGAACCGGGCTGCAGATAAAGCGCAAACATGGTGTTGATGAAGATATTGGTCTGCGTAATACCCGCAGCAATGACACCCGGCAGCATCAGCATCCACACCTTTCGCGCACTTTCATCCCTGAAAGCAAACCAAGTTTTTGTTCGAATCAGTCCGATATCCCATCTCGGGCGGAAGCCCATTTGACGCAGTTTCGGCAGCTGTACGACCACCTGAGCCAAACCGCCGCAAACAATAGCAACGGCAAAACCATACAGTGCATTGGGCCCAAAGCTCGGGTCAATAAACCAGCCGACGAGCACGCCGACACCAACCGTAGTGAGGTTGAATGCAGCGCTGGACAGATTGGGAAGTCCGAAGATACCGAACACATTAAGAGCCCCCATGCAAAGAGCGGACAGAGAGGCAAGCAGAATAAACGGCCAGATAATGCGGCACAAATCAGTAGCAAGTTCAATATACCCACGGGGAGCAACAACCAGCGTATTTGCCTGCATTTCCTTGCGGGAAACCGCATGCTCTTTCAGCTGATATTCGCTGCCGGGAGTAAGTTTTTCTGCAGAGGAGAGCTTGATACAGCTCTGTGAATGAATCCAGGTCGGCACCTCCGGAGAAACAAAGACCGCTTCTTTCATGCCGTCCGCGTCGGCTCGCAGCTCACGGAAAGTAGTTGCGCTGACAGCCCCCTGCTCTACAACAACTCGGGCGTTTTCCGGATAAAGAGCCTGCATGAACACGCCCGCCAGCAAAATACCGGCAGAAACGATAACGAGCATCAGCGAGGTCAGCTGCGAAGCTACACGGTTTGCCAGAGTCCAGGCGGCTTCTTTGCCGTCTTTGTTCTCCACCTTGCTCATCACACTGGTGAAGCTCTGGGAAAGTGCGCCTTCCGCAAACATATCCCGCAACATATTAGGTACGCGGAACGCAGTCAGGAAGGCATCAAGTGCCCCGGTTGCCCCGAAAAGCGATGTGTACACCACTTCCCGTAACAAACCGGTAAAACGGCAGCAGAATATAGCCGCCGTGGCTATCATGCTTTTTTTGTGCATCGAAGACATGGCGGCACAGAAAATCAGCGTTTTTTCTCCGGAATCGATTCTTTGATAGAGCGAGCAAGCGCCTTGGCGGTTGTTTTATCACCCACAAGCAGGCAACTGCGAGCAAACTCTCGCACAATGCTCTTGTAAAGCTTCGGTGCGGCGGCGTCAAGTTTGGCTCTGTCTTCATCAGACATCTGGTCTATCTCCTTCTTGAGGTCGCGCAGCTTTCGCATAGCTGTCGTATCCAGCATAGCCTTACGCTGGACGAGCGCCAAATCAAGCCGCGCCTGCAGAGCTTTGCCGTCCGTCAGCACAGGGTGATTAGCCACAATCAAGCGTGTGGACTGCTCAATCCACTTGGCTGCGTTGGTATAATCTTCCTTCTGCATGTACCAGGAGGAAAGCTCGCGAATGATTTCTTCCTTGCGGGCATTATCCGCGAGAGCCGGATTCTCCTGCATCATATTCCAACAACGCATGAGGAGCTCCATTTTTTCCTCACCCTCTGCATGCTTGCCCATGAAAGTGATGCAGCGCAGTACTTCAGCACTGTCCTTTTCATGCTCCAGCAGGTAGCGGCAGTCCTGAACCGCTTCGGATACTGCCCCTCGAGCCTCATTGGCGCGGGAGGAAAGTCGGCGCAGTTTTACCTGCAAGGTCGGTGTCATTTCTCCATACCCTTCCGCAAATGCGGCGGCAAGAGAAAGAGCCTGCGCGCAGCCGGGATAGTCCTGCAGGCGGAAACGGATTTCACCCAGCAGCGTGTAACACACGGGAAGCTTGTGTTCCTTGTCCGGATACTCCAGCATGGAATCCCTGCAACGCATCAGCTTTTCCTCAATTTCCTTCAGAGAATTGGAGGGGATATTGGGATTATCTCTCAAAGCGTTGGAAACCTCCTGCAGCATGAGCTGAGAGGTGGCCGGGCAAAGCGGCCACTTTGCCTGTTCCAGAATGTTGCGGACATTCTGCAACACCGGTTCCGGCACACCGCAGATATTAGCACGGAGCATCTGGAGGGATGCGGCCTCCGTGGCCAGATGGGGAGCAGCCAAGCGAGCCATGATGGCAGGGGCATCCAAGCGGGTGATAGCATGCACGGCATCATCATTCCGCTTCATGCGGATGCAGGTTTCCGCATAGCGGCGGATGGACTGTAGAAGAAGAGCCGTGCGGTCCGGCAGATTCATCAGTTTATTCTGCAGCTGGGCATCCAGACGGAGCTGCAGCTCGTAGTCCTCATGCTCCAGAGCGGCCTGTGCAAGGCTATTGAGTCCCTCTACCGGGGCAAGAGATTCCACCTCCGGCAGAATGCGCAGGGCCTCATCCCACTGACCTTTTTCCACCAGTCGCATCATGAGGAACCAGCGGAACTGGCGACGGGTGTCCACATTCTCAATCCACCCCAACCGGGCAGATGAGTTTTCCGCCAGCTCAAGCAACCGTGCTTTATCTCCGGAAAGGTCTGACAGGAGACGGGAAAGATTGTCGTTTGCTTCCTTATTGCTGTGAACAACAATAGTTTGTCCCTTGAAGTACAGGAGGATATCCTCCCCCTTGTAAAAAAGGCCGCCGATGGCAAGAGCTGCCAGCGTGATGCCGATAGCCACGGCCGGCAAAGCGTGATTGCTCTGCTTGCGGTTTTTTCTGTAGCGTCGCTGCATGTAAAAAAAAGAAACGGGGTTTAGTTGAAATCAGAAGTAAAATCGGGGTCCGGCTGCTGGAGTCGGCTGCGGCAGTCCTGAATACGGGCTTCCGCTTCTTCTCTGAGGTTACGCTTATCCTCCAGGAAGGGGAGTACCTGTTCGAGAGTCTCCAGGCATGCCTGCCATTGTTCAGATTTATGCTGAGCATGGCCTTTCCACAGCAGCGCCATGTTGCGGTTTTCCACCACCTCCGGGACATCCCCCTGAAGCAGGTTGGCGGCATCTGCGAACAAATCAACAGCTTGAGCAGCATCTCCCTTCTGGTCAACGGCATGGGCCTTCAGAAGCGTCACGCGTCCCAGAGAGACGGTATCTTCCGCAAAATGCTTCTTACGCAGCGTCAGGCAACGCTCCAGCAGGTCGAGTGCTTCATCGGCCGCACCCTCGTCCAGACAACAGCTTGCAGCACCTTCCATAGCCTGCACGGCAATCTCCGGCAAGGGGGAATTATTGACAGCCTGCATGAAACCGGCTTTCGCGGCGGTTTTGTTGCCTTCATCCATCTGCAGCCAGGCACGCTGCAGGTAAAGGCAATTCCAGAACGGTTCTTTCAATGACACTTTACCGGAGGCTATACCTTCTGCCTTATCCAGCATGGATTTTGCCGTAGACTTATCGCCGTTGGCAGCAGCCAATTCAGACAGATACCTCAGCGCACGCAGGCGGCTGATGGTATCCTGCATACCGTGACCGAGTCGTTTTTCTCCCAGCGTCAGCAACTCCTGTGCTTTTGCCGCATCTCCCGTTGCCTTGCAGGCTACGCCATAGCAGACAAGAGCCACGGCGGGCAATTCATTCACATTCTCCGGCAGCAGTTCTCGGGTGGCATCCATATACCGCTTTGCTTCCGCACGTTTGCCGATGGAAGCAAGACGCTCACCCTCATTAACCATGATGATACAGCGGGCGGTATTACCGATGTCGCCCAACTGTTTAGCCTCTCGTATCAGAGCATTGAGTTCTGCTGAGGTTTGTTTCCCGGCGGCTCTGGCACGAAGCAACGCATGCACCTGCCCCTCCAACGCATAAGACTGCTCCCACGGAGCCTTGACAAGTGCAGCCTGCTCTTTTGCACGACTATACCATGTTCCGGCTTCTTCCGGCATACCGAAATCCAGAAGACGCTCAGCCACTTTCAGGGCGCGGCGCACCCATGAGATGTCCGCCGGAGCTCCGGCGAAAGCTTTTTCCAGTACCGGCAAAGCCTCCTTCCCCAGATTCCTGTCCAACAGGGTGCAGCCAAGAACCCACTGGGCTTCTTTCTTTACTCGAGCGTCCTGAATCCAGGCAAGAAACTTGTCAGAATCCGCCGCATGCGCAATCAAATCGGAATCTCCCGCAGTTGAGCACTGCAGAAAATGAGACAGATTGCGGATGGCAACATCATTGAGAGACTCGGAAACCAGCCCCGATCGGATACCTGCATTGAAGCCGCTCCGGTAGCCCAAAGCATAGGTTGCGTAGCCCGAACCAAGAATCACCAAACCCACCAACCCCATGGCGGCGTATTTGACAAAGGGGCGGAACTCCAGTTCCTCGGCAGCAGGTGCGGGAACGGGTGCGGGCGTTTGCTCGTCACTCATGAACAGCGGGATTCTCCTAATCAGTCAATAATCTGATCCAGATTAAAGGCAGAATGTACCACTCGGGCTGCCTGTTCGATATCGCCGGCTTCCACCGTCGTGGAAATGCGAATCTCAGATGTGGCAATCATACCCGTGGCAATTCCGGCATCGGCAAGAGCACGGAACATCGTTGCAGCTACCCCGGCATTGGAGCGCATACCCACGCCCACTACCGTCAGCTTAGCAAGGCCGGCTTCCGTCTCCAGACGGGCCTTGTCACCCAGCTGCGGCAACACCTTCTTGAGTGCTGCCTGCGCAGAACCCAAGTCATTCATATTCATAGTGAAAGACTGACGAGCCACGCCATCGTTGGCGGCATTGGCCACAATCATGTCGATGTTCACCTCAGCCTCAGCCAATGCGGCCAGAATGATGGAAGTGTATGCCACAGGGGCGGTGATGCCCGAGACAGTGACGCGGGCCTGATTGCGTTCGATGGAGACGCCGCGCACGGCAATGGACTCCATAGCAGAATTTTCTTCTTGCACGATGGTACCGGGGTTATTGTTCATGGAATTGCGAACTTCAAACACGACGCCGAACTTCTTGGCAAATTCAACGGAGCGTGCCTGCATCACTTTGGAACCGCTGGAAGCCATTTCCAGCATTTCCTCATAAGAGAGTACGGAGATTTTGCGGGCATCTTTCACCACGCGCGGATCACAGGTGTACACACCGTCCACATCCGTATAAATCTGGCAAAGGTCGGCCTTCACGGCTGCGGCCATGGCGATGGCGGACAAATCCGAACCTCCGCGTCCAAGGGTGAAGATGGTGCCGTCTTCCTTGTTCACGCCCTGGAAACCGGCGCAAACAACAATGTAGTCGTCATTCAGAGCCTGTACAACGCTTTTGGGGTCGATGTTGGCGATGCGTCCGCGCGTATGAGAACCGTAGGCGTGCACCCCGGCCTGGTGAGCGGTAAAGCTCTTGGCCTTGTACCCCATATCCGTGATAGCCATGCACAGCAAAGCAATAGACTGCTGCTCACCGGTAGCCAGCAGCATATCCAGCTCACGCTCCGGGGGATTGTCCATCACCTGTTTTGCCAGACCGATAAGTTTATCTGTTACGCCGCTCATGGCAGAGATGACGGCCATCACCTGATTGCCGGCGTTTTTGGTTTCAATCAGTCTGCGGGCGACATTACGGATGCGGTCGATGGTGCCGACGGAAGAACCGCCGTATTTCTGTACTATCAGGGCCATGGTCGTCAGTTATTGGTAAAGGTTTCAATGCGGAAAACAGCCGGGTGGCGTTCAATGTAATCATGCTTACGCAGAGCCTTGAGAGCCTTGCGGAGTCTTCCCCACGGGCAGGAATGCAGAATGAATACCAGATTATTGCGCGGCATGCCGTCCACAAAATCGTGAGGCGTGGATGAGGTGGCAGAGATACCGATATCCAGCTTGGCCAGCTCACTGGCAATAGCAGCAATCACGCCGGGACGGTCCTGCACCAGGAAACGCACATAGTACGGGGTCTCCGTCTCCTCCTGGGGCATGACCTCCATCTTCTTGGTGTAGGGATGGAACCCCGTGTGGTACTCAGGATGACGGCACTCACGCATAGCCAGCACCACATCACCAATAACGGCACTGGCGGTCGGGTTCTTGCCTGCCCCTCGACCGTAGAAAACGGTTTCACCCACAATATCGCCTTTCACGGCAATGGCGTTGAACACGCCGTCCACCTTGGACAAAAGATGACTCTGCGGCACAAAACTGGGCTGCACGCGCAGCTCCAGACGGTCGCTTTCCTTATGGTGCTTGATAACCACCAACAGCTTGATGGTGTAACCTAAGCGCTCAGCAAAGGAAAAATCTGTACTGGTAACACGCTCGATACCGTAAACGGAAATCTTATCCGGAGCCAGAGGCGTACCATAGGCCAGCATGGCCAGAATCAGGGCCTTGTGGGCAGCATCCCAGCCGTTGATATCCAGCGTCGGGTCTGCCTCTGCATAACCCTTTTCCTGAGCGGCAGCCAAAGCGTCCTCATAGGAGACTCCGTCCTTTTCCATGGAGGAGAGGATATAGTTACTCGTTCCGTTGATGATACCGGAAATACTTTCCACGTTATTGCAGATGAGCGAGTTCTGCAAACTCTGAATAATGGGAATACCGCCACCGCAGGAAGCTTCGAAATACAGAGGAACACACTTTTCCTGAGAGATGCGGAACAATTCGCTGCCATGCTCTGCCAGCAAAGCCTTATTACCTGTTACCACCGGTTTGCCGGCATGCAGGGCTGCCTTCACCAGCTCATAAGCCACCTTTGTGCCGCCAATCAACTCAATAATGATGTCAATTTCCGGATCATTCACCAGCTCACGCCAATCATCGGTCAGAAGCTCCGGCGCCACTTCCACATCTCGCGGACGGGTAAGGTCACGCACCGCAATCTTTCTGACATTGTAGGCCATCTGCACACGAGCCTCAAGCAAATCATGATTGCGGCACAGGGTTTCATACACACCTGTACCTACTGTGCCAAGGCCTGCAAGCCCTATCTGCAACGTCTGTCTGGTCATGAGCGGGCGGGATTTTACACCGATTCTGCATCTAACTCAAGCCTATAATCCGTCTGCCTGCCATTTTCCTGTCAATGACGCGACAGCGAACTGGACGGAAGAAAAACATCATTCCGGAATTAGCGCTAATTTCCATTACGTCTGATGTTGATAGGAGCCACTCCCGAGGCAATCAGGAGGAGGGCGAGACTCTTCTGCCATGTGAGAATGTCCAGCCCCAGCAGAATCCCAACCGCGGCAGCAATAATGGGCTGCACATAGTTATAAGCCGCTACCGTGGGCGGCTCCAAGCGCCGCTGGCCCACAATCAACAGCAGATAACTGAAAAAAGAACCGCCAATGACCACATAGGCAATGGCAAATAGCTCGTGCATGCTGAAAGCCGCGGTCGGCAATGCGGCAATCCTGCCGCTTATCGGCAGCACGGTAAGAACGGTCGCAAACAGGAATAACCACTTCATTATGGTCACGGGATGGTACCTTCTCAAGACACCGCCGAAAAAGACAAAATAACACGCCGCAGAAAATTGAGAAATGAGACAAAGCGTGTCGCCCAGGGGGTGTCCGCTGAGACCGCCGCCGGACCCAAGAATCAACACTAAAGCGCCTACGGAGGCCAGCAGGAATCCGCCCACTTTCAGCCATGTCACGCGATGGTGCAAAAACAAAGCCGCCAGAATAAAAGTCATCACCGGGGTGGACGTGCCGACAACGCAGGCATTCGTGGGAGACGTGTACTGAATCCCCAGAACATAGAGAAATTGATTGATAACCATTCCGCAGAGAGACATCCCGAGCAACGGCAGCCAGTCCCTACGGGCAATTTTCTCGCGTGAGAAAAGGGGAGAAATAAGCCAGAACAGCAGAGCAGCACCGCAGACTCTGAAAAATGCCAAGAGAAGCCCATCTACGGCACCATTCTGCATGGCAAGCTTGCACATGGGGCTCATCAGCCCGAACAAAATGACCGCCCCCAGTGTGGAGATATGACCTTTGAGCAAATAATGGCGCATGCGGCAGGTAACGGATGTTCTAAAGTGATAGATTTTCCCAATGGCGCAGGATTTGCATCACGCCGGGTTCAGGAGAGATATAGCCGCCGTGTTCACGGAGCCAAGTCAGGATTTCCGGATGGGCATCCGACGGTGCGGCATTGAACGCACCCGGGAAGCGGGAAAAGGCATCGATATCATTATGCCCATCGCCGATAATCAGGATATGCTCATTGGCAATCTGCCAGGCTTCCGCTACATGAGCGAGAGCGGTGCCTTTGTTGAAGCGGGAATCCGCCAATCGCATATAGCGCCCTGCCCGCTGCATGGAAACATCCGGATGCTGAGCCATGAGCGGCTGCAGAAGAACGGCCAGTTCATCCATGGTCGCGGCATCGGCTGCTTCTACGGAAAGTGGGTCCGTGGGGGCAATAATCCATTCCAACTGCGGTGCGGAAAAACGGATTTGCTTCAATGTCGCATGCAGCAGGGGCTGCATTCTCTGCTGCAGGAGAGCGGCTGCAGCATTTGCCGCCGCATTGTGCGAGGTGAGAGGGACAAGAAAGCCGTCAGCTCCCGCCAGATATACAAAACGCTCACAGGTACAGATAAAATCCGGCAAAAAGGGAGCGTGAACCATCCAATCCTCCATCAGATAATCCATCGTGCGCCCGGTATTGATACCCCAACGCACGCCCCTATCCCGCCACTGCTGCATGAGTGAGAAAAACCCCTTCGGGATGGGCGGCTGATTCTCCCCATGCCAGAGCGTGCCGTCGAAATCCAGCGAAATGAGACGCCGACAGGGGGTCACCTGCGGCAGGGACTTTCCTTCAGGCAGGAAACTATCCATGGTGCTTATTTTTTTGCCGGGGCGGGCTTAGCTTTGTCGTTTTTTGCCTTGAGTCCGGGAGTAATGGATTTGCTGAGCGGTGCTTTCACACCCTTTGACAGCTGGGTCTTCACCGGTGTCTTCATATCCACCACATAGGAGCTGGACATGGAGCCTTCCGGTATTTTTTCACCCTTTTTACGCATGTGAATTTCCACACGGCGGTTAAGGTTCTGTTCCTCCTTGGGGAGCTTGGTATCTACCAACGGCGCACTGCAGCCACAGGAGCGGATGTACACGTTGTTCACAGGTACATTATTGCCGGCAAGCCACTCACGCACTGCTGCGGCACGCTGCATACCCAGAAGCGCGTTGTAGGCGTCGCCGCCCACACTGTCGGTGTGACCTTCAATGAGGAAAACGGTTTCAGGGTTCTTCTGAATAAGCGCGGCAAGCTGCAACATGGTGATGCGGGCCGAGTTTTTGAGCATGCTCTCATTGAAGCCGAACAACACGTCTGCGCCCAGACGGGCTACACCGGATTTTGCGCCCAGATTACCTTCGCCCAACAAATCCGCAAGGCTGCGGGTATCTGCCGGGAGCTCACCATGACCGAGCTTGGTGGCAGATTCACGCAGCTCCCGCTCCATGAGAGAGGAGGCCTCATCCACCGTTTCCGGTTGAGCCTCTACGGCAGCCACCACTTCATTGCTGTTAACGGGGGAAGGCTCCGGGATATCGAGAGCCTCACGGGGGACGGGGTCCATCTGCAGCGCGCCGACATCAAGCTGGGTGGGCGGCAAATCGCTGACAGAGGGGGCGTTCTCCTGCGTGTAGACGGGCTCCGGCAAAGCAATCTCCGTTTTTCCCGGGGCCATCACCAGTTCTTCCATATCCGCATCAAGGATATCAATTTCCAACGGCTCATGGGCAATCTCTTCCATTTCCTTGGGAATGGGGGGCGGCTCCTCCGTTTTGGCATCGTCAAGTTCTTCTTCCGGTTGCTGCTTGACAACCACACGGATTTCCTCATCCTTTACCCGTTCCTGCGGCTCAAAGAGATTGTTGAAGTTAAACTCAATGACGGAAGGTCCCCACAGGAAAACGACCAGGTGTAACACGGCGGCGGCGGCAGCGGCACCCATGGCAAGAGGAAGCATATCTCGCTGTTTGGTCAGCTCATAGCCTTCTCGCCTTCTGTTGCCTAAGCGGCGTTTGCGTTCATTTCTGGATGACATGGTAAACGTGTAATATAAAAGAGTTAAAGCTGTAAATCAGGTGACGGAACCGGGCGCGCCGGATCTGCAATACGGGGAGCCTGAATGGCGGCCACCACGGGTCCATCCAACCAGTGTACGAGAGATGTCATGGCAGACTCTTCGTCGAAAAGACGTTTCACATCAGCCAGAGCTTCTTTCTGCCGTTCGGTGAGAGATTCCGGGCTATTATCTCGGAACATGGCCCAAACCTCCCGGTTGTCGCTTTTCAAGCGGCGGTATATAGTCAGGGCATCACCCAAGGTACACACAGGGTTATCCTGAGCCAGATGCACAATCAGCACCGGCACATTGCGGTCGATAGAGGAAGCCTGCTCCACCGGAGCCACGTCAAAACATTCCATCCCGACCGTCTTGTCCATGCGTACATTCATCATCTCCAGAATGACGGGTGCAAAGGGAGATTGCGGCAGCGTTCTCTTGACTGATTGACGCAGAGAAGCATAGGCATCTATGGCAGCCAAGGCGAGGATTCTGGAATCATGTGCGGCGGCATGCAACATCAGAGCTGCGCCATATCCCTGCCCGACGGCTACGATGGAGTGTTTCTGCTTACCTTCTCTGCGTTCAAGCTCATCAAGAAGCAAAGGTACATCCCGGCTCTCCTTGAGTCCGTGTGTACAATACGGTCTGCGGTCATTTATCCCGCGGGGGTCCCACAGGACGCAGCGAAGCCCGGCAGCAGTGAGCGTTTCCGCCAGAGGCAGGGCTGAGCGGATTCCGTGGTCCCAATCCACACAAAGCAGCACATAGTCAATGGCTCCCAGCTTTTCAGCAGGATTGGCAGCCAAATCACTCATGACCGTAAGTTGGCGGGAAGATTCCTCACCCTCCTTGGAAACGATGACGGCCTGCACGTCTCCTCCGTCCCAGCCCTTGAACAAAAACGGTTCAATCCTGAGTCCAAGCACCTTTTTAGGCAGGTTGGAATAGCCTGCATAGGCTTGATTAACAGGCACCAGAATAGGTTGCACCTGGTCTTCGATATAGAACCAAAAACGCACCGCCCCACCTCCTGCCAACAGCAAGAGGAACAGAATCAACATATTCCTGAAACGGTGCTTCTTCATCAATGCCTAGACATTATAACAGCCCCCCTGCCCACCTGCAATCCGAATTTCAGCCATATCTGAATAAAAGCACTCCGGAGGGCTAAATGCCATCCGGAGCGACAAAAGGCGAACGCTGCGCGGCTTATTCACCCAACTGGCTGGCCAGCATCTGAGCCACACCGTGGAATGCAGCGGCAACGCGGCTCTGCCCGGGGTCCTGCAGAGCAACGGGGGCTCCCTGATCACCACCCTCGCGAGTGCTGATATCCAAGGGAATCTTGCCAAGGAGCGGCACATTGAGTTTCATCGCCTCGCGGTCACCGCCGCCTTCACCGAAGATATGGTACACAAGCCCGTCAGACGGACAGATGAAGTAGCTCATGTTTTCAATGATGCCCAGAATCGGGGTTTCCACACGCTGGAAGAGACCAACGGCCTTGCGGGCATCAATGAGAGCCACCTCCTGCGGAGTGGTCACGATAACGGCACCGGCAAGGTCTACCGTCTGTACGATAGTGAGCTGGATATCACCGGTGCCCGGAGGCATATCGAGAATAAGGAAATCAAGACCGCCCCAATCCACGTCACGCAGGAACTGCTGAACGTAGCGAGTAGCCAACGGGCCGCGAACCGCCACGGGAGAAGCCTCATCTACCATCAGCCCCATGGACAGAAGCTTGATGCCGTGAGCCTCCACCGGCAGGAACTGCTCCTTCTCAGAACATCCCGGGCGTTCCTTGGTGCCGAACATGAGCGCCATGGACGGGCCGTAAATATCCAAGTCGAGCAAACCGGTGCGGTACCCCAGACGGGAAAGAGCCACGGCCAAGTTGGCGGAAACGGTGGATTTACCCACACCGCCCTTACCGGAGGCTACTGCAATCACATGCTTCACACCGGGAACGGAGGACTTCCAGTCGGCGGGGTCGTCATTGGGAGTTTTGGCTTTCACTTTTGCCGGAGCATGGTGCTCGATATTTACGTCCAGCTTCTTGACGCCCGGCAACTCCTTCACAACACCCATGACGTTTTCATAAATGTAGCGGGGAACGTCGGAGTTCTTGCTTTCCACCACCAGATTGATGGTTACGACACCTTCGGGGCTCACATCGATGTTGCGTACCAGCCCGAAAGAAACGATATCGCGCGAGAAACCAGGATATTTTACCGTGGTGAGAGCAGCGCGAATCAGCTCCGGAGTCAGATTAATTTCACTCATAGCAATAAAGATAAAAGGTTAAGGGATTATGCTTTCTTGAAACGCTTCCAAGGCATGATGATGGTTTCAACCACCCACACGAAAGCGGAACAGCAGGCGCGGAAAGCCGTGACAAGCGGGTGAATGCGGCGACGGAAGCCGGTGAAATGCTCATAGAAGAGACTGGCAGCCACAATGCAGCAGATGGTAGAGAACTTGAGCACAATGCCCATGTGCCAGTGAATACCGTAAGCAGCCAGAGCCATTTCCGTGGTCAGGGCAACACCTACGAAGCCTACCAGCAGGAAGGCCGTATAGCCGAGAATCGGGTGCTTTTCAATGATGCCGATGCACCAGCCGGCCACAATTCGCAGAGCGGCAATACCGATAAACACACCAAGGCACACTACCCACAGGTGCATTTCCTCCGGAATCTCATTCACGCCGTTGACCATACCGACGGCGGCCACCACATTATCAAGAGAAAGAGAAAGGTCCATGAGCTCAATGCTCAGAATCGTCATCAGGAATGTCTTACCGGCGCTCTTGACAACTTCACCCTTCTCATTCTTCTTCTCAGCCTTGGCTTTCGGATGCAGCTGAACATGCTCACAGGCCAGATAAACGAGGTAGAGCGCGCCGAACCACTTGACCCAGGCATTGTGCATGAGCCAAGCAACCAGTGCCAGAACGACACCGCGGAAGACGTATGCACCGACAAGCCCCCAGCGCAAAGCGGCTTTCTGTTGATGCTTAGGCAGGTGAGAGGCCATGGCGGCAATACCCAGAGCATTATCCACAGACAAAAGTCCCTCAATGAGAATCAGGTTAAAAATAACCATTCCGCAGGCAGTCAGGAAAGCCGGCATGTTTTCAATACTCTCCCAGGCAGTAACAATATCAGCAAGCATGGAGAGTTTCTACCATACTCTCCCCCGGCATGCAAGCGCGGGCTCTGTCATTCTTCAGCAGGAAGCTTGACAACATTTGCCTGCATACGATAGAATATGGGCGTTATACAGGCATGAAAACAATTCTTATTACCGGAGGCACCGGATTCATCGGCTCAAATTTGTCCCACCGTCTGATTGCAGAGGGGCAGCGCGTTATTTGTCTGGATAATAACTATACCGGCTCACCGGAGAACGTGCAGGATCTGATAGGGCATCCCAACTTCACACTGGTGGAGCACGATGTGATTGAACCCTACGACTGTCCGGAAAAGCTGGATCGCATCTATAATCTGGCCTGCCCGGCCTCTCCTCCCTTTTACCAGGGCAAGCGCTCCGTGTTCACCACCAAAACCTGCGTTTTCGGGGCTATCAACATGCTGGAGCTGGCTAAACGAGATGGAGCCCGCATTCTGCAATCCTCCACCTCAGAGGTATACGGGGAGCCGCTGGTGCATCCGCAGCCGGAAACGTACCGTGGCAACGTGAATCCGCACGGCATCCGCGCCTGCTATGATGAGGGAAAACGCTGCGCCGAAAGTCTCATGTTCGATTACCACCGCCATGAGGGGGTGGATATCCGCGTTATCCGCATTTTCAACACCTACGGTCCCTACATGAACCCGGATGACGGGCGAGTGGTCTCCAATTTCATCTGTCAGGCTCTGCGCGGGCAGGATATCACCATCTACGGAGAAGGTCAGCAAACTCGCTCTTTCCAATACATTGATGACCTCATCGAAGGCATGATTCGCATGATGGAAAATGAAAATGGCTTTACCGGCCCCGTCAACATCGGCAACCCCGGAGAATTCACCATCCTGCAGTTGGCGGAAAAAGTACTTTCCCGCATTGACACCTCCTCCAAACTGGTGTACCGCCCACTCCCGGGAGATGATCCTACCCAGCGCAGACCGGACATCACCCTGGCCGGACAGGAGCTCAACTGGGCCCCCACCATCAATCTGGACAAAGGGCTGGACCTCACCATTGATTATTTCCGCAAAAAGCTCGGCTTATAAACGTATATGCAACAACTCACGGAATCCATCGGAAAATACCTGCTGGCCGTTGTTTCTCCTCTTATCAAAGAGCCGGACAAGGCGGAATTGCGGGTTGCCCGTTCTGCAGAAGGTGACATTGTGCGCTTCCGGCTCATTCTGGAGCAGCCGGACGTGGCCAGAGTCATCGGCCGCAACGGAATGACCGCCTCCGCCATCCGTTCTCTGGCCAAGGCAGCCGGAGAGAAGCGCGGCATCAAGGTGATTGTCCACATCCTCTCGCATGAGGAAGCAGCGGCCTGACGGACAGGCCACGGCAAACGCACAGCATGCAGGGGCTCTTTGCAGAGGACATGCCGACGGCACTCACGGCAAGAGTGCTGGTAGATGGGCTCAACGACATGGTTCTGGACTATGCCGTACCGTCTGAAATGCAGGGAGTAACTCGGGGGAGTCGAGTCGAAATTCCCCTGCGAGGCCGCGCCGCCACAGGCACCGTGCTCAATCTGGTTCCCCCGGATGAACAATGGGGCGGCAGACTGCGGCAGATTAAGCGTCTTGTCGCAGAGGAGCCGGTTGTTTCCCCCATCCTCATGGATTTGGCCGAATGGGCGGCAAGATATTATGCCGTGCCGGTGGAGCAGATGATCCGTTGTATTGTGCCGGAGCCCGTTCGCCAGGAACGGCATGAGGAAAAGACCCGCAAGGTGGCCATTCTCACTCAATGGCCGGATGATGATAAGCTCAACAAAATCAATTCCAGAGCCCCCCGTCAGGCATCCATCCTCCGCTATCTGCACGGCAGCAGCGACAAACGCGCTCCTTTGAGTGATTTGGGAGGCACGGCAGCACTCACTCCCTGCCGGGCTTTGGAGAAACACGGCTATATCCGCATTGAGGAAGAAACGGTACACCGCGACCCGGTGGGAGAAGAAGTCTTTGCTCAGAGCTCCCCGCTGGAACTGAATGCGGAACAGGCCACCGTGCTGGAGGCGGTCAATCGCGCTACCGATGCGGCGGATTCCCGTCCCATGCTGCTGCAGGGTGTAACCGGCTCCGGCAAGACAGAAGTTTACCTGCAGGCTGCCAGCCATGCCATGCAACAGGGTAAAGGGGTCCTCATTCTGGTGCCGGAAATTTCTCTGACGCCGCAAACCATGGCTCGCTTCAAGAGCCGCTTTGCAGAGCAGCCGGGGGCAGTCGCCATTCTGCATAGTGCCATGAGTGACGGCGAACGCTTTGATGAGTGGCACTCCATCCGGCGCGGGACGGCCCGTATTGCCATCGGCCCTCGCTCGGCTCTTTTTGCGCCGGTGCAGAATCTGGGACTCATCATTGTCGATGAAGAGCATGACGGCTCCTACAAGCAGGAAAACAGCCCCCGCTACCACGGCAGAGACTTGGCCGTACTGCGTGCCCGTATGGAAAAAGCCGCTATTCTGCTGGGCTCTGCCACCCCATCGTTGGAATCCCTCCACAACGCCCGCACGGGAAAATATACCCTGCTGCGTATGGATAAACGGGCAGATGGCCAGCACCTGCCGCTGACCCGCGTGCTGGACATGCGAACGGAAGCCAAGGATAAACGCAACCTCGGCATTCTTTCCGAGCGTCTGCGCATGGCTATTGAGGACAGGCTCCGCAAGAGTCAGCAAGTTATTCTACTGCTCAACAGACGGGGGTTTGCCCGTGCGTTGCAGTGCCCGGATTGCGGGCACGTCACCAATTGTGAGCACTGCGCCCTGCCCATGACCTATCATGCTACAGAGAACCGTCTGGTGTGCCACCTGTGCGGATTCCGAGCCGTAGTGCCGCGCCGCTGCCCGGAATGCAGCTCAGAAAACATTCTTCTGGAAGGCTACGGCACGCAGAAGGTAGAGGCCGTACTGCGCCGCTGTTTTCCGCAGGCCAGGCTTCAGCGGGTGGATGCAGATGTGACAACGCGCAAAAACGCGCTGCGGGATATTCTGGCGGATTTCCGCGCCGGACGCACCGACATTCTGCTGGGTACGCAGATGATTGCCAAGGGGCTGGATTTTCCGCGCGTCACCCTGGTGGGGGTACTCAATGCAGATTTAGGGCTGAATATACCGGACCCTCGCGCGGCGGAACGCACGTTCCAGCTGTTAACGCAGGTGGCAGGCAGAGCCGGTCGCGGTGAGCTGGACGGGGAAGTTATCGTGCAGACCTATTCGCCGCAATCCTGTGCCATCCAGTTTGCCAGACGTCATGATACGGACGGATTTGCCGAAAACGAACTGGGCCTGCGACAGCAGTTCGACTTCCCGCCCTTCTGCCACATGGCCGTACTGACGGTTCGCTCCGAACAGGAGGATGTGGCTCGCTTTTCTCTGGAAACGCTTCACAAACGGCTGCTGGCAAAACTGCCGCATCAGGTACAGATAAGTGATCCCCTGCCCGCCCCCATTCCCAAGGCCTACGGACAGTTCAGATATCAATGCACGCTCAAGGCCCCCGGGGCCAGAGTCATTGCGGATACCGTATCCGCAGAAATTGCCTCCATGCAGTTCGGTGAGGATGTGATTGCCACACTGGACATAGACGCGTATTCCTTCATGTGAGCCACAGGCTACAGCAGCAGCTGGTAATCCACCACGTCCAGCAGATGCCCGAACTTTCTGCCCACCTCGGGGAAATGAGAGACTCGCGAAAACCCGAGCCGCTCATGGAAATGGCAACTCGCAGCGTTGTCTGCCGTGATGCAGGCTATCAAAGAATGGCATCCGGATTCCCTGCATTGCCGGATAAGCTCCTGCATCAAACGCGTTCCAATCCCCCGTCCCTTGCTCAAGGGGTGGAGATAAACGGTGGTTTCCCAGGTGGCTGCATAGGCTGCTCTGTCTTTCCAGGGGTGCGCGTAACAATATCCCGTAATACGGCCTTCCTCTTCATTAACAAGATAGGGATAGGCAGCACTCACATGAGCTATGCGAGAACGCATACCAGCCTCGCTCAATGCCTCCGTTTCAAAGGAAATCGTTGTATGCAGAACGTATTCATTGTAGATGGCGGCAATGGCGGCCGCATCGGAAAGAGAGACCTTGCGTATCATCACATTTCGTATCGTTTATCCTGAAGATTCATCATCTCCAGAAGCAGCTCCATGTGGGAAGAAAGCAGCACCTGTTGCACCTGAAGCATCAGACTGCCGGTGCCGGTACCTGTCAATTCTTGGTTGAAAACAGGAGAATGAGCATCCACCAGAGCCTGACAGTACGTATCCCACGCCTTTTCAGCCCGGTTGAACAGTTCAATGTGTTCAGGGCGTGTGCCGCCGCAGCCTTCATACCCGGTCAGAAACTCCCGCTGCTCTCCGCATTCCTCCATTACAGACAAAATGACATTACGCATGGTTTTTAATTTCTCCGTTCTCAGAGAAACTATCATTCCTTCATAATACTCTGTGGCAGCCGTATCCCTCATGTATCGGGTAAGACTGCTTTCTAACGGCGTTTTTTCATTATGGATGCAGACGTCAGATTCCGACTCCGATGCGGCATCTGACTCAGCATCATACGTTTCCGTCAGCCAGAGTGCCATGCCGCGGCTCAGGTTCGACAAATCACGAAGCAGGCAGCGCCGCAGCATCTCGCGGTATTCATTCAGCAGTTCCTGCTCAAACAGATGATCTGCGGCTGCTATGCAGGTCTGGACATAATGAAAATGCGCCCGGTAAAAGCTATCGGCAGATGCCGTCAGCGCATAAACCGCCTTCCTGTACGCAGCCGCATCAGCATCTGCCTGACTTCGCCCATATCGCTCAATATAAGAGCCTGTTAACAGTGTCTCCGCTATAAATTTCTCTACCTGAGAATGACAAAGGTGGGCGTACTTCTTCAGAAACTCATCATCGGAAAGCGAACTTTCCCCCGGTACTGTTGCAACTTGCGCCGCCGGGAGCGGAACTGAATCCACAGCAAAAGCGGGTCCGCAAAAGATACAGACCGCCGGAAGCACCGAAAAAACAGACAATCGCAGCATACGCAGGGATGCTACCAGCAGAGGATTTTGCAGGCAAGAAAAAACGCTGACATTCAGCACATCACCTGATTTTTCAACAGATATTCCAATAATTGCACCGTTGATTCCGGCACCCCGACCCCGCCTGTATGTTTCGCCAGCAGCAGAAGAGGTACGGGTGAACTGTCAGCATGATACGGAAGCTGCACATGCTCATTCGGCAGTATTTCATACCCGGCAGAGCGGTAAAAAGCGAGCCTCCCGGCCGTGCGGGCATCCACCACCGGCTCAATTTCCAGAATCATGCAGGTGTCCGGCTTTTCAGCCAGGCTCAGGGCAGCGTGGCCATATCCGAGTCTCCTTAAATGCGGGTAAATAGCCAGATGCTCAATGAACAGCAGCGCATGCTGCGGCCAATGCCAATAGTAGAGAATACCGGCCGGTTCCCCCGTCGTTCGCACAAACAGTTCTTGGGCGTAAAAATCCTCATTTTCGGCAGCAATCCGCACATGGTGCTCTGCCGTCCGCCGCTCACAGTATGGGAAAGCCCCTTCATACAGTTGCATCGCGCCCACGGATGGCTCAATCACTCTTTTTGCTGTCAACATGCAGTCATCATACCGCAAAACTTCCTGTTTCGGAATAAAAAACAGCCCATTTTTGTCATTTTTTACGCTTTTGTTGTAGACGGAGCAGGATTGCTGTTGTATGATATGAGACGTGAGCATCAACTGGCAAATCAAGGAAGTAACGGAATGCGAATCCACCTTCAACGTGGCGCGGAAGCTGCCGCCGTGGAGTGTCGTGAACTGCGAGAGCCAAACCAAGGGGCGCGGACGTTTTAATCGCGCTTGGTTCGGAGCTCCGGGAGGACTGTGGGCCACTTACAATGTGCCTATTGAAAACCGTACGGATTTGCACTGGGGAGTTCTTCCTCTGGTAGCGGGTGCTGCGATTATGGAAACGCTTGCCAAGTACAAAATCAAAGGACTTCGTCTGCGCTGGCCGAATGATGTGTTGGTGGGTCGCGCTAAACTTGCCGGTATTCTTGTGGAGCGCCCCAGCACCAACATGGCTTCCATCGGCATCGGCATCAACATGCACAACGATATCCGTGAGTTGAGCGGCAACACAAATGATCCCGTTGTCCGTCTGGAGGATTTGGTGCACACCTGCCCCACGGTCCGTGGGCTCCGCGCAGAACTCGGAGACAAACTCGCAGAAGAGCTCAGTGCTTTCACGGCAGGCGGTCTGCAGGCTATTATGCCCAGACTCAAGAAATCTTGGGGAGAAAGCCGCCCGGTGGTCGCCATTACGGATACGGAACGCATCTGCGGTTTCTTTGTGGGTGTTGCCCATGACGGCTCTCCGATTCTGAGCCGCCCCGACGGCTCCACCATTACCGTGCCGGGCATCACCGTCAACAGACTGAAGGAACTCATCTGATTTCGCTTCGTCGCTCTCGCACTCCTTTTATTTCCCCTGCGGCCTATTGCCACTTACCACACGTACTGCGGCGTGAAGTGGCGCAATCGGAGACATTCTTCTCAATTAGTTATTCTTTGGAGAAGATGTAGGTACTCCGTGCGGGCGGCTTCCTTGCGGATGAAGTTGGAGACGCGTGCAAGGGTGGTTTCCTGTTCGTTGAGCAGGCTGTTGATGTTGCGGTCTACTCGGCGGCGCAGGGAGAGGGAGGAGACTGAAGTCTCCTGCTGCGAGGGGATGGGGTCGTAGGTGGAAGTACGATGGACGATGAACGATGGACTATTTTTTTGTGAGGAGTGCGGGGTGCGGATTTTTTATCCTAAATCACGCTGTCTTTTCAATTGATTATTGACTAACGTCAGCACTGTGCTATACTTCACAATGAACGGGCTACTTCACAACCATAGCCCCGAAAATAACAGTGGACGACGATATCATTTGCACGGAAAAGATTATAGCAGACCGCAAAACTTTCTATATTGACCTCAAGGCCAATGCCCGAGGCCGCGTGGTACGCATTACGGAGAAAGTGAGTTCAAATCGAGACCGGATTATGGTTCCGGCGGAGATTTTGGATGATTTCATTGCGGCATTGGAGGATATCCGCCGAGCCAACAAGGAGAACTGATACCGTAACCATGCGGTTCATCATCACGGTGAGTACTCTGCTTTATCGTGACATTATACATAAAAACTTTGAACAGACTTTAGTCTGGACAAATCACTTTTATTGAGGTTAAATAACACCGACACTGGGCAAAGCATGCCCGCGTAACTTTTATATAACAGACAGAGCAATATGAGAAAAATAAAGGTTTTGAAACTGGGTTGGGAGTTCCCGCCGCTCATCAACGGCGGGCTCGGTGTGGCTTGCATGGGTATCTCCAAAGCTCTGGCCGCAAAAGTGGATTTGTCCGTCATCGTGCCCAAGGCTGCGCCTGAAGCCAAGTACGACGGCTTCTCCCTGACGGGCATCAATACGCTCCGCCACGAGCAGATGGAAACTCTGGAGGAAGGATATACGTACGAAAGCTTCTCCGTGGTGGAAAGAGCCCCCATCAATCTGGATCCCTACGCCTGTGAGGAAGGGACGCCCGGCACTATCACCTTCACCAAGGAGGGTAAAATCCTCTTCTCCCGAGTCCACAAGGCTGATTTGGAGCTTTTCACCGGCAAGGAAGACCTCTACGCCGGAGATTTGGCCCGCAAGGTCATTGAGTTCTCCAAAATCTGCGCCGTCATGGCTCGCAAGTATGAGTTTGATGTTGTGCATGCCCACGACTGGATGACCTATCTGGCAGGCGTGGAAGTCAAAAAAGCAACAGGCAAGCCCCTGGTGGTGCATCTGCATGCCTCTCAGTTCGACCGCGCCGGTGCAGACGCCCGAGGCTGGATTTACGACATCGAGAAGTACGGTATGGAACAGGCGGATGCCGTGATTCCCGTTTCCAAATATACCGGAACGGTTGCCGCCGGGCACTACGGCATTGACCCCGCCAAGATTTTCCCGGTGCACAATGGCGCAGACCCCGTGCATGTTTTCCATAGCAAGAAGAAGTTCCCGGAGAAGCTGGTACTCTTCCTCGGCCGTCTTACGGCTCAGAAAGGGCCGGAGTTCTTCCTCCAGATTGCAGCCAAAGTACTGGAGCAGACGGACAATGTACGCTTCGTCATGGCCGGCACGGGTGAAAAGCTGCGCCAGCTGATTGAGACCGGAGCCTTCCACGGCGTGGGTGACAAGTTCCACTTCACCGGTTTCCTCAACAAGCAGAAAGTCAATGAACTGCTCTCCATGACGGATGTGTACTGCATGCCCTCCGTTTCTGAGCCCTTCGGTCTTTCCGCGCTGGAAGCCGCCCAGTTCAACATCCCCGCCGTTATTTCCAAACAGAGCGGCGTGGCGGAAGTGATGAAGGGTGCGCTCAAGGCAGACTTCTGGGATGTGAACATGATGGCCAAACACATCGTGGATCTCATCACCGATGATGAGCTTTACAAGAAGGTTGCGGAGCAAAGCGCCCAGGATATCAAGAACTCCAACTGGGACACCGCCGCAGATAAGATGATTCGCGTGTACAAGCACGTGCTCGGATGGTAAAACCTTTATTCCTCAGAAAAAGGATATGAACATTACTCTCACATTTCATGCACATCAGCCGAACCGGCTCATCCCGTATGATTTCTTCAAGATTGGCGAACACGCTTTCTATGAGGACGACCGGATGAATGGACGAGTGCTCAGCGAGGTGGCAGAACGCTGCTACCTGCGGGCAAACTCCATGATGAAGCAGCTCATTGAGCTTTCCGATGGTAAGTTCAAGTTTGCGCTGGCTCTTTCCGGTGTCATTCTTGAGCAGGCTCACTACCATCGTCCCGACCTCATCGATTCATTCCGTGAACTGGCCGATACGGGCTGCGTGGAGTTCCTTGCCATGCCCTATTACGCTTCCCTTGCCTCTCTCTACTCCACCTCGGAGTTTGCAGAACAGGTAGAGGAGCACATGGATCTTATCGAGAAGCTGTTCGGGCAGCGCCCCACGGTACTGTGGAATACCGGCATGATGTATTCCAATGCCATTGCTGCTCAGGCTTTTGATATGGGCTTTGAGGGCGTGATGGCAGACGGCAACAGCCGCATGATGTCCAATCGGCACACGAACGACCTGCAGTGTGCTCCGCTCATTGCCAAGACCAAAACGCTCATTCGGAATCGTCATCTCTCCAATGATCTGGCCAACCGCCGCACAGATCCGTCCTGGAGTGAATACCCGCTGTCCCCATACACCTTTGCCGGCTGGCTGTCCCAGCAGCAGGGTCAGGTAGTCAACATCTCCATGGACTATGAAACGCTGGGCGAGCGTCAGCCGGACACATCCGGCGTGTTTGAGTTCTGGCGCACCATGATTTCAGCCGCGCTCTTCAACGGTGAGAACTTCATGACTCCCACGGAAGCAGTGCGCACCTTCCCCTCGGTCGGCACGCTGGACTGCCCGAATCCCATCTCCTGCTCCACGTTCGGCACTACCACGCACTGGAACGGCAACGCCATGCAGCAGGAAGCCATCAAGAAAATCTACGATCTGGAGAAATCCGTGAAGGCCAGCGAAGACAGGGATATGATTCATGTCTGGCGCAAGCTGCAGAGCGCGGACCACTTCCACTACATGGAAAAGAGCAATGGTTTCACGCCCTATCCTTCGCCCTACGATGCCTACATTTACTACATGAATGCTCTGGCAGACCTTCAGGTGCGAGTTAAGAGAGAAGCGGAGCTGATTCACAAGGCAGACCGAGCAACCATAGCCTGATTTTCTCCACGGATACAAATAATTTCAAGCCGCGAGTTGTCTGCAATTCGCGGCTTTTTCATCTGCATGTTTATCATTCTGTCACTTCTGGCGCTCACGGCTGCAATTCTGTTCATCCCGCACTGTTCGCGGTGGGGGCAGATTGCGCTGTGCTGGTTAACCACCGGCTGCTTATGGTTCGCGCTGGGAGAAGTGGAAAGTTTCATTGCTCCGCAGCAGAACGATTATCTGCCGTTTGTCCCCATGATGGGCATCATCGTTATGCCCTTTCTATTGGCGGCAGAAGCCGTGGTGATATGGTTCATCTCTGCGCTGCGGAAATCTTCCCGCGTTTCCGCAGAACGGCATGAATATTTTCTGGAAGCAGTCAAAGCCGGAGATGTCGAGTGGGTGAAGCAGTTGTTGCCGGGAGTACATCCCGATGATACAGACAGTCGGAATATCAGCGCATTAAAATATGCCATATTAGCCGCAACGGATACCCTGCATACGCCCCCGGGCAATCCGGTGCAGATTGTGCGGATATTGTTACAGGCCGGGGCAGATGCAGGAGGATGTCTTGATGCAATCGTGCAGCAGCATGAGCTCCTTTTTGAAGCAACGGAACAGGATTCTCCCGTTTACAGAGCCGCGGTCAGCAGGACGGCGGAGTTGATTCCCCTGCTCGCTGCTGCCGGGGACACCATTAGCCCGGAATCACTGAACTCGGCGCGCTATAACTGCGATCCCATTATTCAGCAGGCTCTCTTTCAGGTGAAGCAAACGCCTGTCGAGCTTCCGGAGGAATAACTCAGGGAGTAACAAGTTCACATTCAGCACATTTTTCACCGCAGAAAATCGGTTTCAGCACCCTCATACCATAGACGGGAATACGAATGGTAAAAGCTCCGTTCGGTGTACAAAGCAAGGGTGTATAACCGGGGTGGGGCGTTTCTCTCACCTGCATATCCAACACGCAGCTTTTTTCTCCCTGCGTTGTTAGGGTGTACTGATAATAAACTATCTGCAGCGGAGAACCATCTGCACGACGGCCCTCGGCAATCACCTGATAAAAAGGCACCTTCCCTTCATCCGGTCCTAATCCCTCCTGCAAAACACGAAACGCCTCCGACTCCGGCGCGGCCTTGATATTCGGCGTCTCACCCGGCGTCATCAGAATCGCCATAACCAGCACCACCAGGCAGATACTCATGATGCCGATATGTATCAGGAATCGTTTATTTTTCATGGTCGGAGTTACCCTTACAATCTACAGTAACAGACACGCTCCTGCAAGCCCAAATCAGCAAAAAATTAAGAAAGCAACACGCTGCAGAACAAGCCGTCTTGACACAACAAACTCTGCATGCTACACTCGGACTATGGGCAAGAAAAAGCAATGGTGGAATATCATTACAGCCCGGTCGATTTTTGCGTGAAAAATATCCAGTCAGCGTTTGCCCAATCTGCAGCAGAGAATCGAAAGAAGTCGCGGAATGATGGCATAAAGGCCAAGGTTGCAACATCAGCGTCCGATAACACCAGAGCACTACCGGCTTTCTCCGGAGTTGAGCTTCGTGATTGTCGAGTTATACTCCAGAGGTCTACTTCGCAGAGCATCTTACCGGCGGAGTCATACAGCGTGAGATTGTCCCGGGGATTCCCCAGTTGCAACGGAGGTGGGATAAAAGGGCGATAAACGACTTTTCCCGCCTCATTAATACTCCATACTTTCGAGTCAGACGGAACAACGGTCTCCCTATGCGGAGACATCATCGGCTGTATCCTCCGCAAAACCGCAAGCACATTTGGCCATTCATCAGCGCTTATTCGAACCGTACTCACGCTCTTCCCTTCGCACCAACAGCCGTTCGCCGCGCAATCTGCGTGTTTCAATTCAGCCCGCACAGCGGTTTGCAATGCGCGTTGCAACAGACATTGCTCTTTCCTGTTGCCCGCAATAATCTCCTGGTACTCCCATTCCAATTGTGCCGCATTTTTCTGCACCACCTGGGCTCGAGTCAATTTTATCGGTTTGGTCGCCGATTGAAGGCACGACACTAAGTTCAGGCCTATCAAAGCTGACAGCCCGATTCTATATGCTACAGGAAAAAGCGACATCATACAAATGAACCTTATTATAACACAGTGTGCCATGAAGTCAACTTATACAATATAGGCATATTTGAGCAACTTATCCGGCCTTCATTCTCCGTATCATCGTTATCTATATTTTCCTGTGGATTAATTCAGCTAAATCTTGAGTCTTCCCTGAACTTCCGGATTGACTCACCGAGATGAGCTCGATATACTGAGCGACATGGAAAAGGCTACCCAATACCTCAGACGCTTCTGCGATATTTGGTTGATTATATTCTTCACGCTGACTCTGCCGTGGGGAGGCGTACTGTACGGCGGTGTTGTATTGGCTGCGTATTTACTCACCCGAAAGGCGAATCAGATTTATTGGCAGATTGCCCTGGCGGCGGGGTGTCTGTCTCTCTGCTACATGTTGTTTCCTCTGTGGGAATTCTCTCAGTGGAAACAAGCAGGACATTGGGATGCCCAAGAGGGACTCTTCTATGGCTTTCTTTTCGCGAAGCAATCCGTTATCAGCGCGGTCTGCATCCTTTCTGTTTACGGTATTGGCCTGAGTATACGCAATCTGAACTCCGACTCATGAAACGCAAAAACACAGAAAAAAGGCAGTTTGATGCAGAGCGAAAGATGCGCATCAGAAGGCGCATCCGGGTACCGCTTTCACCCGAACAGCAGCTGATGGATGCCGTGGAAAGCGGACAAAATCGGCACTTAAAGAGACTTATTGCCAATGGAGCAGATGTCAACATGCGCGACGAACTGCATTACACGCCGCTTGTAGCGGCCGCATGGAGCGGGCAAACAGAAACTCTGGATATTCTGCTGCAGGCGGGGGCTGATACCGGCATCAACCAACGCGACAGAGATGAAGGAGTCACGGCTTTGCATGCCGCCGTCATTGTGTGCCGAGCTTTTGAATCGGCAGAGCCTGAGAACGTATTCCGTCTGATAGAAGCCGGGGCAGATGTCAACATCCCCGACCGCAATGGTTGGACTCCCCTGCACTCCTGCGCCTTTTATCACTTGCCACAGCTCATCCCCGCTCTGCTCGCCGCCGGAGCTGATGCCGCACGACGCAACAGCCAAGGTCTTACCCCCGCTGATATGGCGAGAGAAAAAGGATTCAGCGATATTACAGAACTTCTGCCGGAATAAAAAACATGATAAAAGCTATTCTTATCGTCCTGACTCTTCTACTGTTGCAAATGAATATGTTTGCCGCAGAAGAAGAGAGAGTTCTCATCATTGGCAACAGCTACACATTCTGCAATAATCTGCCCGATGTGCTGATGGCTGTCAGCAGAAAAACAAATCATCCCCTGCAGGTAGAATCATACACCGCCGGGGCAATGAGTCTTAGGGGATTTCTGAACACTCCGGCACATGCAAAAGCCCGGAAAATGCTGGAGAGCGGAAGTTACGACTGGGTTGTGCTGCAAGATCAAAGCCAAACTCCGGCATACAAATCGGATGAAACGCTTAACGCCGTCCGACAGTGGGCGGAAATTGCCGCTGCATCCGGCACGAAAGTGGTTCTCTTTCTCACTTGGGCACATGCGTATAACGACCGGGGAAAACTGAAACTCAATGCGGATATGCAGATAAAAACCGGCATTACTTATTGTCGGGCAGCTATGGCCAACAAAGCAAAAGTGGCCCCTGTCGGAGAAGCCTGGGCTGCATGGTATCGCAAACACCCGGACACGCCGCTGCATGTTCAGGATTGTTCCCATCCCACCCCCATGGGAACCTATCTGGCAGCCTGTGTGATACACGGCACCATTAGCGGGAAAGCCCCGAAAAACATTCCTGCTTCTCTCAGAGCCAACAAACGAACAATTATCAGCCTCCCTGCATCTTCGGCTGCTGAATTGCAAAAAGCGGCAGCTTACACCCTGAAACACTTTTCTCCGCAGAAGTATCTGCAACAGGCGGAAGAAAGAGACGCCGAACTCGTCTCTGCAGATGAGGTAAAAAAAGAGACAGTCAAGGGCACACACATATCCAAACTAATCAAACAAGTCGGGAAGCCGTTTTTCAAAGCAGCTCAGGATGATAGAAACATTTACTGTTTCCTCATCCGTGGAGGCAAGGAGCTCACAGCCTATTGCAACAGCTGCGGCATCATTGAACAACTCAGCATTTCCGCTCCTGATTCCATGGCGGAGATAATAGACCTACGTTAGTTCTCCGTAAGCTTTG
Organism: Akkermansia sp.; assembly: GCA_045635265.1. Classification (GTDB taxonomy): domain Bacteria; phylum Verrucomicrobiota; class Verrucomicrobiia; order Verrucomicrobiales; family Akkermansiaceae; genus Akkermansia. Next base: position 99,156 of record JAZRBU010000013.1, on the reverse strand, counting down.
TCAGTCTCCGAAAATCGGGTGGTTCCTTCTATCCTCCCGCCGCTCTACATAGCAGATATAGCATCCCACGGCGCGTGCGAGCTGATAAAGAACCGGATTTTCCACCTGTACGCCGACGAGCCGGTACTTACGAATAGTAAGAGAAGCGCCGAGCAAGGCAATGCGGTAGGTGTAGTCTGAGCGGTCCAATCCACAGCAAGCGGAAACGGAGGTATCCAACAGTTCCGTTCGACCGTCCGGCAACCGCAAAGCAAACTTAGGGCTGCAGAAAACAGGGCGGTCTATATGGCAGAGAACTTTTCCTGCGGCATCCTCAATGACGGGTTTGTTTACAATAATGCTCAACGGGAAACGCACGGTGTTACGGCACCGCAGAATCAGCTGATTATCAGGAGCCAGGATGTCAAAATATTCATCTCTTTTACGACGACAGCGACAGCCATCGTCAAAATTCATGTACTTACTTTCGAAAAATAACATAGGTATACGGGTTGCAGAGAAAATCAAACACAGGCCGGTCCTCCGGGGAGATGAGCAGTAGCATCATCTGCATGCTTCAGTACACCGGACCAGTATTCAAAAAGCTCCTGCCGGGAGTGGCTTTCCATGCGCCACTCCAGCACATCAGATTGAAGTAACGCCAGAAACGAACGCAGCCGGGATTCCGGGCGCAGACGAAGAATACGTGCGGCAACCACCTCTTCCGAGCAATAGCAGTCCGCACAGCGCTCAGACATGTGATGATAAAATGGCTCGTTGACTGGATGAATTGCCAAAAACAGCATACGGGCATGAACACCGCCGTTATGCAGTTTTTCCAGCAGGGGGGCATGGTCATCCGCCACCAGCGCAGAGCAAAGAAAATCCAGGCACCAGGATTCCATGCAGCAAGCCATGCCGGATGATATCCCGCCTTTCAGCCAGGAATCCAGACGTTCGTAAAAAATACAGCGCAGCTCAGCTATCACCGGCTCCAAACGTCCGTCTCGGCGCAATTCACCTATATGCTGCGGCACCCAGATAAGGAATAAATGCTCCCACATCTGCGCCAGGCAATCATCCTGCCCCGTGCGGAGATAATCGAAAGCCGCAGGAAGGTAGCTGCAGCATTCCTCATAATTTCCGGCAGGCAGATAACTGCCAAACACAACGAAGGTCAGCTCATCTCCCGTCAATCCCACTCCCTGCTTGGCGACAATAGCCTGCAGTTCATCCTCCATCCCGACAAAGTCGCAATACGGGTCACTCAGAGTCCAGGGTGGCATGAATCCTGTTTCCAAATAAGGGTGTAAGCCGGATGAAGTGCGCGAACGCTCTGCGGAAAGCGGCGGGCATAATCCAGCAGCGCCGGCAGCAACTCTCCGCTGGCGTAAGCGGTAAGTCGGTTCAGCGTCTCGGAGTCGCTCAGTGCCGGGCAGGCCGTGTAGCAGCCTATGCAGAGGGTACCCCGCTCATCCTGCATGAGCCGCAGCGGCCAGACTCGGCATTCAAAGGGACGCGCCTCTCGCGGCAGCGTGCAACCGGTGGACGGGTCGAGCAGCGGGCAATCTGCCGTTTCCTCAGCATCATCGGTTCGGAAACTCAGGCAAAAGCTGCGGGAACCATTCGGTCGGGTACAGAGCGGGATTCCCTTATTACTCAGCAGCCCGCAAAGGGAATCCTCCAGAAACGGAGTCTCCCACACGGAAGCCGGGCGAAAATTACAGCACAGGCGGCAGCGGGCACAGGTGGATGAGTTGAAAATGTGGGTCAGCATGGTGAGAGAGGACGTGCGGAGGATTTGCGCAGAAGATGCGCGGGACGATACGATTCCTTGGCCTGACGAAGCCCGGGGTGGTTCAAGTCTTCTTCTCGGTTGATGAAATCGCAGCGGAGGCGGCGGGCCAGCTCGCGGTTGATGACCGGGAACGCATCCCTGAAGGACGGCAGGCACTTTTCATAATGCACATCAGCCACGGTCGGAGAAATGAAAGAAGCAATGGACATGGCAACAGGCTGTTGCTGCACACGTATCAGTCCGCCGCACAGCTGCAGTTCCTCAATATGTTCCAGAGCGTGTTGAATGGCGCGCAGTTCATGCTCCAGCGCGGGGCTCCCGTCTTCGCGGACCTCCATCCAGCCGCGTGCTACCGCCAGCGCATCCCCGCAATTATCCATGGTCAGATCTTCATAGCACCAATCAGGACAGAGCTTTTCAAAACGGGCAATGTGATTGCGCTTGCGGTGATACGCTGTTCCCGGCAGCTCTGCCAAATCACTGCATCGGTACAGATAATCGGCATCACCCGGGTCTGCAGTAAAGATGAACCGGTCTGGACGCAGGCAGCGCAGCGTCTCCGCTTCAGTATCCGTGAGCAGGCAGAATTGCAGGGGGCGTTGCAAAAGGGCGGCATCCTCCTCAACACGGCGCAGCGCGGCTTCAGCATCCACCGCACCGCAGGGAAAAGCATAGCCCTGCAAACGTCCGTTGCCGCAGTAGTGGCGATACAGCACTCCATTCTCCATCGCCACGGTGGTACCATACTTCTCCCGCAGAAGGTAGATATTGGCAAAGGATAAATCATTCCCCTGCCCGCGAGCTGCCGCTACGCACGCGCGTATGCGGGAAGCCTCCGCCAATCGCGGCTCGGTAAATGGTAAGGGACTGCAACTCATGGGAACGGATATGCCGGATTGTAGCACAGCGTCCCCTAGCCGGTCAATCTATCACTCCGTCCATGACAGGATGAAACAAAAATCCCACCCGGGTGCTCTCTCCTTCACCCGAGTGGGATACGCATGCACAAAAAAGCGGTTTTACTTTCCGAGGGCTTTCTGCCAGGTTTCAGCCTTGAAACCGGGGATTACGCAGCCGTTCTCCGTCACCAGCAGGGGACGCTTCACCAACATGCCGTCAGAGGCAAGCAAAGCCAGCTGCTCATCATCGCTCATGTCAGCCAACTTGGTGGAAAGCCCAAGCTCGCGGTACTTCATCCCGCAGGTGTTGAAAAACTTCTTCAGCGGCAGGCCGCTTGCGGCCGACCATGCTCGAATTTCATCGGCAGTCGGAGCCTGCTCGGCAATGTGGCGTCCGGTGAACTCTGCGCCCTGCTCCTCCAGCCATTTGCGGGCCTTGCGGCAGGTCGTGCACTTAGGATATTCGATGAATAAGTTGCTCATGCGCGCAATTTAGAATAATTCTAAATAAAAAGCAAGACAAATTTGTCAATTGACGCAAATTTTTCCGGAAAAGGGCGAGCAGACAAGCCGAATGGGCTTCTTTTTTGTCGCGGGCGCGGCAGAACTGTGTTATAGTATGCGCATGATGCAGACATTGACAGGGCTGGGATATGATATACACCGATTTTCCGAAACACCGCGTCCGCTGTGGCTGGGCGGCGTAAAGGTACACGACACCAAAGGACTGGCAGGCCACAGTGATGCTGATGTGCTGTGCCACGCACTGGCAGATGCCATACTGGGAGCGCTCGGAGAACCGGACATCGGCTACTGGTTTCCGCCGGGAGAAGAGAGTTGCCGCAACATCTGCTCGCTGCGCATTGTGGAAAAAGCAGTGGAGCTGTTGAAAGAGCGCGGAGGGCGTCTGGTCAATGCGGACTGTGCCCTGATTGCCGAAGCGCCGAAAATCATGCCTTTCGTACCGCAGATGAAAGAGACCTTGGCACCGATACTGGGAGTCTCACCACGTCGGGTGGGCGTGAAAGCCACCACCAACGAAAAACTGGGGGCGATTGGCCGTCGCGAAGGAATGGCGGCCTTTGCTACCGTTGCCATTCAACTGCCGGAGGAAGATTAACATGGATTCCGAAATTGCACTGGCAGCCTTTGCTGCCGTGGAAAGCCTGAAATTGACGGGCTTGACCGCAGCCACGGCAGAGAGTTGCACCGGGGGAATGATTGCAGCCGCGCTCACGGAAGTACCCGGAGCATCTGCCGCATTCCGTTACGGCTGGGTCACGTATTGCAATGAAGCCAAGGAACGGCTGCTGGATGTACCGCCTGCTCTGATAGACACGTTCAGCGTGGTGAGCGAACCCGTGGTGGCAGCCATGGCAGAGAGCGCCATGCGACAGGCCGGTGCGGACATCGCCATTGCCGTTTCCGGCAACGCCGGACCGACTGCCGCAGAAGGAGAGCCCCCCGTCGGCACCATCTGCCTGGCGCTGACCCGCCGCGGAGCCCGCAAGCCCCTGCACACGGAAACCATTTTTCAGCCAAAACTTGACCGCCGACAGCTGCGCCGTTTTGTTACGCTCCGCGCGCTTAATCTCATCATCGGCGCAACCTCCTCCAAACTTCCGTAACGCCGCTTCACATTGCAGAAAGTAAATGGGCCGACACCGGGTCGGCCCATGGAGAGAAATACAGGTAGTAGTCCTGTAAGGAAGTCTGATTGATTAGCGCGCGGGTCAGTCTACGACAAAAACAGCCGTCCCCACATCGCAGGTCTTGAAGAGGAAGCGGGCATCATCATAGGTGAGACGGATGCATCCATGAGAAGCGGGATAGGAGCGGACAGGCCCCTGATGCAGACCGACACCGTCTATGGTAAGTCTCATAAAAAACGGCATGGAGGCATTATAGAGATTGGAACGATGCTTCTGGCGCTTCTCCAAAACGTGGTAATGCCCCTTAGGTGTGGGAGTGGAGCGCTTACCGCTGCAAACTCTAAACGTACGCAGACGGGTTGTCCCGTTCATGCAATAGCCGCGCTGCTTACGAAGATGGATAACTAGGTGTACCCCCTGCTTTTCCACGGCGGCAAGAACATCCGAATTGTCCTTATTGTACTGCTCTGCATCCTTTCGTGCATACCAGGCCGCTAACTGACGTGCGCGCAGGCGGGCACGGCGTATGAGCTTGCGCTGGAGCGGGTTGAGAGCGGAGCCGTCCGACAACTGCTCCTCTGTCGGATTCATATCTTCCGGATACACACAGCGTACACGGGAATTCGACTCTACCAGCTGCGGTGCACGGAGTGCCGTTTCCTTCTGCTTCTCCGTAAGATTCCAGCCGGGTTGGATTTCAATACTCACCGGCTGATTATATCGCTCCATCATGGCAGTTATGGGATTACGATACGCTATCGGCTCGGGCTGCGGAGCATTCTGAGAGATATCCTGAGCAAAAGTCAAGGAGGAAATTGAGAGAAGTAAAAAATAAACTTTCCTTAATGGATTCATAAACTACGGCACCACTATAGCATCTCTTTTTGACAAATCAAGTATATCTCGAAGGCTTGTGTCATACTGCTAACAATTTTTTGATAAGGCCCCGCTGCCGGACACAGATTTCCTCACGGATACGCAAAAATCCCCGGACCGCGTTCCATCGGTCCGGGGATTTTTTCACTTATCGCCGCCACTCAGTTCGGCTTTTGAGTTATCCCCATAAAGTAGGGAGCGGCGGGAGTATTCAAGTCACCGATAATCCAGATGAAAGGCTTATCGAAACAGATGACTTTGGGCAGAGGCCCGGGGGGAATCGCTTTACAGCGAGCCACGGCTACGGTAACGGCAGCAGCCTCCGTTCCTTCCTCATCCGCTTTAACGAAACAGCGTTGCAGAACATCACTGAGATAAAGAGGGTGACGGCAGAAACCGCTGAAATCTGCCCCTCCGCTGAAAATATTTTTCAGGCCGCACGCCAGCAAAGCCGGCTTGAGGGAATAGGTACCCGGATCCAATTTCATGCGGGGGAGAAGTACCACCGTCTTCCGCTCAGCATTATCAGCCAGAGCACGGAGGATGTTCCTATATAGAACGGGAGTGAGATTGCGGACAAAATCACGTGCGTTGTTGTTCGGCAGGATACCGATAAAATAGCCGGGCTCTCCCTTCCTCCCATCCGTGCGATAAGGGAGGGCAACTGCGGTCCAGTTGTCTCCCTCCGCATAGCGAAACGAGGCAGAACAACGCATCATGGCAACGGGGACAGAATCGCCGGAATCCGTTGTAAACGGAGTTTCCTCACGTGTAGCATTCTTCGGGAAAGGATGCAGCCATCTTTCTTTCAGATAAATGGCATTGGCGGCCACCAGGCCGGTATTCGGAGAAATATCACGCTCCGAGATAACGGAAGAAATCAAGCCTTGCGTTTTATGCTTTGCCCAGCTATTGATGATACCTGCCGCGGCTGAAGGGTTGGCAGCAAAGGGCGCGCGCCTGATTTCATCCACTTTCACGTCTTTGTTGAGGGTGATGTGATTGTCAACGAAAAGCGCACAGGCTTCGTTGGGATTCATGGCAGAGCGAATGCCCGTTTTCCCCATGGGCAAAGCTGCCAGCTCAGCGGCGGTTGCCCCCCTTGCCCCCTGCTGCAGTAAACGCAGCACGGCTTCCAGACTCGCCGGAGAAAAGACAAAGTTATCCTCCTGTGATGCAGCCAGTACGGAAAAAAGCTGAACGGCAAAGCTATCCGTCTCGCTGCACGGTGTCGCCCGAACCGCAGCAGTTGATGGAATATCCGCTTTACCCAATGGCAAAACCGCTGTTTCTTCCTCAGATGCGGAACAGCCAAGTAAGCCAAGAGAAATAAACAACGCATGAATATATTTCTTCATGATACTCTGATTATCTGTTAATTTTTATGATTGTAGCGGTAGGTTACCGTCGCCGTTTCTCCCGGTTGTACACGAAGCTCCCAGCGGAACTTTCCGTTGGGATTGCCTCCGTAAGCAGGAGTACAGGTGGTGACAGCCCCGTTGCTCGCAGACAGCGGTGTGCCATTCACCTCTTTCGTGATAATCACGTCAATTTCCTTCTCCTGTTGATTAGTAAGGCTCAATTTTCCCTCAAGAGTCATCACATCTGCCTCTCGTGAAACCAGAGTTTCCGTATATTGTACAGGCGTCTGCATGGTCTTGTTCAAGCGCACCAGAGACGTGCCGCCTGCAGGGGTGAAGGTAATTTCCGAGCGTCCCACAAACCGCCCCTCCGCATAACAATCGAGCACGCCTCCCGTCCACGGCGTATTCAGGCTGTTGTGAACGCGGACACAGTGCCATACTTCGTGCGGAGAAGAAGCATTGCTGTCATAGTTATTGCGTTGGTCACGCTGCCATTGTTCAATAGAGGATTGAGTGGGCACATTCCATGAGTAAACATGGCTGTAATGCACCGTGCCCTCAAATATACCGCGGGTCACGGTTTGTCCCGCTGCGCAGCTGAAATTCGGCACGGAATAGAAAAAGAGGTCTTCTGCCTGCGTCAGGTTGCAGGAGTCATTCTGAGCCTGTGATACATAATGTGCATTGTTGTTGCTCACGAAATTACTTGAGAGACCAACTGCCTCATGCCTCGAGGGGGCATCTGAGATAAGTTTCAGGAAATCATCCAGCGAATAATACTGTGCCACAGGCGACGGAAGCAGGTACTTACCCAGCGCCGGATAGCCCATCACCAGTTCCAACTGCACGTTGTTCAGGTCAGCCAGTTCATTCATCACCATCACTTTGCATTGGAAATGAGCCTTGCCGTCGTTTTCCAACTCAAGTCGATAACTCGGCAACCAGCTCAATCCAAGGCTCAGACTGCTCACCTGCAGCGTACACCCCTCTGCCGGTGCATTCAGGTCAAACACCAGAGCCGGAACCTTCTTTTCCGTGGTCGGGTATTGCGGAGAATCGCATTTCAACTCCGCATAAAGAATATGTTTCTCCTGCAAGGGGACCATGCCGCCGGGCGTGCGCAGCAGAACCGCAGCAATACCGGGTATTGATATATTATGAGCCGCATCCCGGGACACAACGTCACTTTCCCGTGAGTGAAACGACATCCCTTTCTTCTGGGCTGTATAGTGACAGCGGCGAAAAGATGATTCTGCGGTTTCTGCCGATGGTACGCAGATTACTCCCGTCAAATGGGTTCCGTTGCTCAGTACCACGTCAGCCTCTTTTCCGGGATTCGCCAGTAGAAAATCCAAGGGGGTGAAGCGTTCCGCAGGTACTTGTACCGCAGTGGATTCACTCCTTACCTCACGCACACTCACATTATCCGATGAATCCCACCAGAAACTTCCTAAAACGGGCACCGGCATATCCAGCACCCGCAGCTTTGTATCGTTCCCCGGGATTCGTCCCGCCATGCTTATTTGGCTATAACCATTTTTGAAAACAGCTGCTTTTGTCACCTTCATGGGCACGTCTTCCACGGCCTCAGCCATTGAAAGCGAAAAAGCGACGGCGGCCAGTGCCATGCTACTGTAAAAATAAGGTTTCATGATTAGGTTTCTGTACATTAACGGTTAATTACAAGAGATACTCCGAAACGGCCAATGACGGATATCCGCAGAAGCGAGATCCGCAAGCAGGAACGGGAGAATGGACAGCTGTGCGTAGATGACACCCTGAGACAAAGCACATGTAACTATCGGGTCATTTTGTAACACTCGGTTGAAAAAGAGATATATCAACGCAGCTATCAGCAAGTACGACAACAGAATCAACAAAAAACTGACAAACCGATGAGGAACGAATCGGAACAGCGTCTTGCGGACCAGAAAGCAGGCCATATACTGAGGCACGGAGAAAATCAACACGGGCAAAAAGCAAAACAAGTACGCATCTACCACATCATAAGGATTCTGAGTGATGGTAAAGAGTAAATTATAGATTCCTATAAAGGCAAGAAACTGCAGCAATTCAACTATCAGGACTTTCTTTCTCATCATAGGGTTCTCCTCACTTTTTTTGTTGCGGCGGCACACAAACAACCGGCAGCAGATTAACGCAACGGTTAAACAAACCAACAGGGCAACGAAAGGAATTGCCGGCTGTGTTTCAGTTTCAATCACGCAAGGCCCGTTCTCTGTTTCGACGATTATCCCATTCTGTCCGTATCTTTCTCGCATACTCTACTAAAGATAATACTTCTCTGCTCCAAATCCGCAACTTATTTTTCAAAAAAAGCAAAAAAAAATCCGGATGATAGCATATTGCACGTTATTGGCATCGCTCACCTCCTCCTGCATCAGCCGGAATTTGAACTTGCAAGAGCGTTAGGATTTGATAGAATCATTCCACAGTCAAGCTATTCGCCATTTCTGCATCCAGCCATGAAAAAAACTGCATTTTTGATGACCGCACTCGTCTGCAGCCTGCTGCAGGCTGTATCTGCCGCAACCTACACGAATCTTTCAGCACCGCAGTGTGATGAGGAGAATCATATCATCTATGACGGACAGGGGAAGTTTATGGTGGCGTCTGCCGGAGATACCGAAACTGAGGTGCAGCTCAATCTTAAATCCCTGCACAGTTATGTGAACTCCAACGACTACAGAAGCGGTAGTCCCCTGCTGCTGTGGGATACGAATGCCATATCCTACGGTGTGGCTGATATGGCGGACATGAGCAAGCCCACCGGGCAACGCGAACCCGGGCTGTGTTTTTACTGGGCGGGCAAGGTATGGCAACCGAAATTGAGCATCAATTACGCCACGCTTCAGCAGCATGCCGTCGGCGACACCGTGCGTCTGAAACTGCGGAACAATCAAAGCTCAGGAGTCAGCATCTGTGCGGTCGGAACAAATGGTGAGGAGAAAGAACTTCTGCGGGCGGACGGCCTCAAATCCGTAAAAATTAACCGCACCAACGCGTACCACGTCAACCTGAACTATGTAACGGCACTCACCATTGATACGCAATCCACCATGGACACGGCCGGGTACGTTCCGCCGAAAGATTACAGAAAGCCCTTTGTGAGCGGCAGAGGTGACGGCAACACTCTGAAGCGAGTCATGTTCATGGGAGATTCCATCACTCACGGAGTCAATGACTGCACCTGGCGCTGGCAGCTTTTCAAAATTCTGGTGGATAACGGAATCGAGGCAGAAATCGTGGGCCCCAGAAAAGGTTACACCCCCGGATACAGCAAGCTGACCACATCTGATGCGGCAGACAGCTACGGCGGCGTGCACTTCCCGAATGTGCATCTGGCTCAATCATCCGGCCGCACCCACAACATTATTTCCGGCTCCAACGAGGGCATGAGCGGTGTGAACTACGGCGGGCATTCCACACGGAGCGCGGCAGGCACTTACAATTGTGACACATGGTGCTGCCTGATGGGTACAAACGATTTACTCTCTGACGGCGGGTACACGGAGGATAGATTTGTGACCAAGATGCAGAACCTGCTGGGCGGCACGGTAAGCTGCAAAGATGGGAAATACAGTCGCAAAGAGAATGATAACTGGGGCAACATGGGAAGAATTGCTGAGCATGTGCTCAAGGAAAGCACTGACACCCTCTATGTAATGGCCGTTCCCTGTTGGGGGAGACACCACAATAATAACCAACCGGAGCGTCATCTTGCCGTTCAACAGTATAACATGCTGCTGCGCAGCTGGGTGAAACAATACTCTGCGAAGTTCGACAAAAATCTGGTGTTTGCGGACATCAATCGCGGGATGGTGGACTTTACTCATGCCGTTCCCTTCAGTTGGCCGGATTCCTTGTCCAACCGCACGGGGCGGGATGGCCTGCATCCCAATGAACAAGGGTCGCTCATCATCGCCGGCAGGCTGGCGCAGGCCATGGGTATAAGCGGTCGCACTGCCGGGTTGCCGCGTGCAGATGCAAAGACATGGACCAACGATAAGTCTTTCCGGCTCAGGGACGGAGATTCCAAGACTCTTGCAAAGGGGGATTTTTCTGAAAGCAACGGCTATTCCGCCCATATCCGGGCAACATTCAACACTGCCGGAGACAATGAAAGCAGAGACAACACTAAGGCTCTCCGCGTTGAGCTATCGGACGGCGTCAACAAAGGTTTGCTCAACATGAGTGAAAACTGCATCATGTGGGGAGACAGAGTGCTGTATTGCGCCAAGAATGATTCCGCCAAAACAAACCTCCGCATTGTATGGCATCCGGGAAATGAAGAAAAAAACATTCTTCGCGGGTACTACATCTGGGTGGATGATTTGCTCATTGGTCAGGGCTTAGCAGCCACGGAAGCAAACGGCGCCAACGGCATCCGCATAACGGCAGACGGAGGAGAGGCGCAACTGTACGATGTGAGCCGGGTTGATAAGGCATACGCTCCGCTCGGTTCCGGCAAACAGAACGAGGAGAACTCCCTTCAATACTAAACACACAGGAAATAGCACCAGAGCCCCTAATCGGGGCTCTAATGCACTACGTCTGACAACTGCTCTGTCAATGAAGAATGAGCCGACGCAGTTGCGGAAGCCGCAGGAAGAAAGGCTCAAGGGTCTGCATGCGTGTAGAACTACGCAGAGAATCGGGCAGGATGGGTGTAGGCATTTGATTGTGTCTCTGCAGAGACTGCACGGCATCACAAAACGCGTTCAGCAGGTAACTGACGCGAAGTCGCGCAGGTTCTCCTCCCTGCAGGAGGTAATTCAGTGCCGCAGCCTGCTCACGGAGCAATTGTTCGCTGCGTTTTTCATCTTTTTCCGATGCCGCTGCACAAAAATCCTTGAAGAAATTCAAAGCGGTCTTGTAATCTTTTGCAGGACGGGCATCCAACAGGCGGTGAGGAAGAGACAAGGCACTTTCCCCGCCGAACAAATCCAGCATCTCACTCCACGCAGCCTTTTCTTCAGCCGTTACCTTGGTGGATTTCATGCGTTCCGTCACAACACCCGAAAGGCAGACCAGCATTTCCATGCCCATGGGCGGGGCGGCTTCACACAAAACCCCGAATTCTCCCAGATACATACCGTAGAGCCAATCGCTCTGCCAAAGAATACCATCCGCCAACAGGCAAAGCTCCTGAAGCTGAGGAGGCGGCAATTGCTTCAACCGCTCGATATGGGGGCGTATGGCGGCAGTGGCGGCACGAATGTTTTCCGCATGAGTGCCGGCAGAGGAATGTAGTCGGCTGCTATAAAGTTCACTCAGAACCGAATGAACGGCTAAAACGTAGCGCAGTTGTTTCCCGGTAACAGAAACAGCCACGGCACAATCACACCCCCGAACAGAAGTCGCACCGTTGACAGAAGAACCGGTCACGCAAAGCGTCAGCAAACTCAGCAATATAGCGGGAAACACTCTCATTCTGAGAGTATGATATTCAACTTCCCTGCCGGAGTCAATATTTTTATGCAAAACGCAGCCGCGCGTCGGCTCATGACGTGCGGCTGCGTCGGCAGAGCGGCTCCGCCTCTGTTATTTCTTCTGCAAGTGGTGGTTAGCGGTCTTCATGCTGCCGACAGCAGCGGTCATGTGCGCGGGATTTGCACAGCTCGTTAATCCACAGCAGCGTCACTCCGAACGTGAGGCCCATGAGAACCACGGCATTGGCTGCCCCCAATGCCACCTTGCAGCAGCGGCGGTGTTGCTTATCTTCCAACCAATGCTTTACCTTCTCTCCGGTTTCCTTTATTGATTCCTGATCCATGCAGCTATGACCACAGTTACCTCACACAAACTCAATAACCTTTATTTTTCTCCGAATCGGAGAGAGAAAGCCACCAACGGCAGCGAAAAGACAGCACGTCATCACAGGTGAGCGTGCTTTTTGCTTGTTATTTTTCAAAACCGTGATAGAATAAAAGCTCAACTCAACATAAACATACTATGACAACACCTCCCTCATGGAATCCCCTCATTGCATTCAAAACATGCATGAAGCGTTATATCAAGTTCAGCGGCAGAGCATCTCGTGCTGAGTACTGGTTCTGGTATCTCTCCCTGATGCTGATTGCCTTTGCCGTGATGCTTTTGGCTCTCATTCTTACCGGGATTGATCCGTCCCTCTCTCTCCTGTGCATCATCCTCTATTTGTTGACAACCTTTACTTTCCTTCTGCCCGGCATCTCCGTGTTTGTTCGCCGCATGCACGACATCGGCCGCAGCGGCTGGGCCTGGCTGTGGTGCCTCATTCCCTTTGTCGGCTGCATCATCGTTCTGGTGTTCCTGGTAAGCCCCTCCGGCCCTGCCAACCAATACGGTAACGGCCCGGACGGTCCTCTGGTCTGATAGCCCGTTTTTCCTCCTCGCCTCGATGTTCCGGCCATGCGCCGCAGACTCAGTGCAAGGAATATTCATTGTTATGTATGCCGCCATTCTTCGGGATGGCGGCTGTTTTTTCTTGACTCCGGGGGACCTGGGTGTATCATGATAATCACTATGCGAAAACTCATGATATGTGCGGCACTGCTGAGCGGGCTATTGCTGAACCAAGCCGGCAGCGCACAGGGAACAGATGCCGAAACAGGAGTCCGGACGGAAGCGCTCAGCCCGGTGGCCGCAGCGCTCTCCGAGTTAAAGCCGGTTTGCGGCACTCTCAATAAGGAGGCGGATTACTACATCTATCTGTACTCAGCATCCTGGTGCGGTCCGTGCCGTGCTGTCATGCCGCGAATTGTAAGCCTTTACAAAGACTCGATCAGCAAAAACAAGCGAGTGGAAATCGTGCTGTTTGATTTTGACCGATCAGAAGAAGAAGCACGCCGCTATGTGGGGCACTACGGTGCGAATTTCTGTACTATCATGGGAGAGAATCCCTTGGTAGACAAGCTCCCGGGTGCATACCAGGTGCGCGGCATCCCTCATTGCATAGCCGTAGATAAAAACGGTAAGCGGATATTCTCCGGTCATGCATCCGTCATTTTTTCCAAGCTGGATCTTCTGAACTGAAATCAGCCCCAAGCACCAATAATAGGCGACAGTTGAATGACTTGTCGCCTTTTTTTTCGTTGACAAACACGCCGCAAAAGGTTACGATGCGACCGCAACCTATAAAAATTATGACGAAGAACATTTTTACTGTCCTTTGCCTGCTGGGTTTCATGACAACGCCGCTTGTCATGGCTCAGGATATTGATGCCGGTACGGAAACTGATGCCACCGAAGAAGTGAGCACGGAAAAGAAAAAGAAGAAATCCAACGTACTGAGCAAAATTAAAAAGCTTAAGCCCAAGTTTGCCAAGCTTCCCAAAACGGCCGAACACCTGATGATTTGCAAGCTCTCTGCCGATGCATCTGATGCGGAAGAGATGCTCAAAACGCTCGCTGACGAGGCATCCAAGCTCAAGAGCAAAAAAGTAGCCCTCCTGGTACTGTGCGAGGATGAATCTGCCAAGAAGGCGGCCAAAATGATGAAAACGGCCAAGCTGAAAGTGCCTGCCGTGTTTACCGCCTCCCTGCCGGACAGCATTGATGATGTATCCGAATATCTTCCCGCCACGGAAGATGTCATCACCTGCGTGGATATGGACGGCAAAGTCGTATTTTCCGGAGATGCCTCTCTTGCCGGCAGCTGGCAGGAAGCATTCGAGGAAAAAGAAGCCCTGAAAAACTGGGACAATCTCAAGATTGATGCAAAAAAGTACCCGGTAGCAGCTGCGCTGAAGGCTATCTCCACCCCGACATTCGGCGTCTTTGACCCGAAGGCGGATTACTTTATCTATCTCTTCTCCGCCAGCTGGTGCGGCCCCTGCAAGGCTATCATGCCCGACATTGCCGGCAAGCATTATCCGGAGATGCGCAAGACCAAAAAGCCAAACGTGGAAATTGTACTCCTCGGCATGGACCAGACGCCCCAAGGAGTAGGCGAATACCGCGACCACTACAAGGCCAAGTTCTTTGCCGTGCATGCCATGGATCCGGCGGTGAAGCAACTCCCCGGTTACTCCGCCCCCAACGGTATTCCGGCCTGCATTATTCTTGATAAGATGGGCAACGTCATCCACAGCGGTCATGGCAGCGCCATCGCAAACTGGAAAAACATCATCGAAAACGCCAAATAAAATCCCCCATGAAAATGAAAGCATTTCTTACTCTGTTCTGCATGGCAGGCTGCATGTTTGCAGCTCCTCTCTGCCAAGCTCAGGATGAACCCTCCGCAGACAAACCGGCTGCCGCCGCAAAGGCAGATAAAAACAAAAAACAGCCTGACAGCCCGGTGGTGAAGGCGGTCAAGAAAATGAAGAAGGTCAAGGGCCGTCTCAATGCCAAGGCCGACTACTACATCTATCTCTTCTCTGCCAGCTGGTGCGGCCCCTGCTGCAAGGAGATGCCGGAAATTGTAGAGACTTACAAGAAAATGAAGAAAGACGGTCGGGTGGAAATTATCCTCATGGGTAAGGATGATAGCCCCGCCGCGGTCAAGTCCTTCATCAAAGATTTCGACATCAAGTTCTACGCAGTCATGGCCTCCGATAAGAAGGCTAAGGATGTGCCCGGATTCACCAATCCGTCCGGCATTCCCTTCTGCGTCATTGTGGACCGTTACGGACGCAGCATCACCCAGGGACATCCCGGCAGTATCATCTCGAACTGGGAATCCTACACCGTGGACAAGGGTGAGCCTGAGCCGCCCGCAGATGATAAATAAGCATCTGAATTATTCTCGAAAGAAAGGACAGTCTGAACGGCTGTCCTTTCTGCATTCTCCGGAGCAAGGGGAATCAGAAGAGCCCCCTTCCCGTTTTTTTCTTAGTATACCGGTGATTCCGGAGAAAGCCCTGCTGCCATGCGCACCAAACCGAGGGCGGACTCTGGATAAAACTTCATTTTACATTCCGGCACAGAACGGACAATTATAATAAACGGCTTGACGAACAAGCGAACAGCGTGTAGGATAAGCGCATGGAAAACTACACACTGCCCCAACATAATTCGCTTGATACGCAAGCCGCCAACACGCTGGCAAGAACCTATCTGAATAAAGTTTACGCCTGGATGGCTGTTACCATGCTGGTGACGGCAGGCACCGCCATCTATGCCATGCAGTCCTCTGAGATACTCACATGGGTGGTGAGTAACTTATGGGCACTCATTATCGGCTCTTTCGTTCTCATTATTATCATGTGCTGCGCCGCACGCCGTCTCACCGCCGGTGCTCTCGGCCTGCTGCTGATGGCGTTTGCCGTGGCAGAAGGTCTGCTTTTCGGCCCCATTCTCTGCCTCTACACGCAGGAATCACTTGGTCTTACCTTCGCCTGCACGGCCGGCATGTTCGGTGCAATGTCCATTTTCGGCACTGTCACCAAAATCAATATGAGCAGCTGGGGCCGCGGCCTGATGATGGCTCTTATCGGTCTTATCATTGCCGGTTTCGCCAATGTCTGCTGGGGTAACGGTCTCACGGATCTTATCATCTCTGCTGCGGGAGTCATTATTTTCAGCATACTCACGGCATACGACACGCAGAAGCTTCTGCAGGAGGGGCTGTACGGCACAGAGGAGGACCGCAGGAAGGGAGCTATTCTCGG
Organism: Akkermansia sp.; assembly: GCA_045635265.1. Lineage (GTDB taxonomy): Bacteria > Verrucomicrobiota > Verrucomicrobiia > Verrucomicrobiales > Akkermansiaceae > Akkermansia. The sequence goes on along the minus strand of JAZRBU010000013.1, from coordinate 82,971 downwards.
TGCTCTTTCCCTGTATCTGGACTTCATCAACCTCTTCCTTTACCTGCTGCGTTTTCTGGGTGCCAGTGCCCTCAGAAACGACTGATTTGCAAGCTTCTGAATTCCGCCACTCCGCATCATGTCTGATACAGAACGTCTCACTACGCTGGCAACTGCCGCCGCATCTGCCATTCTCACACCGCTCGGCTTTGACTTTTCTCTCAGCTCAGAGCCCTATGAGGATGGGGTCATGATTATGATTTCCGGCAAGGACGCACGTTTTCTGATAGGAGATGAAGGTGACCGTCTGGACGACCTGCAATATCTGGTCAACAGGCTGGTACAGGCGGAATGGGACACAGCCCCCCGCGTGCGGGTGGACTGCGACCGCTACCGGGAGCGCGCTGAAGCTAAGTTACTGCGCCGAGCCCGCTCCCGGGCAGACAGAGTTCTCAAAACAGGAAAACCGCTTCTGATGGAACGGTTGAACGCTTACCAGAGGCGGCTCGTGCACAATGCCCTTGCGGCTATACCGGGCATTGTGACAAGCTCCGAGGAAACGGAGTCCCGATTCAAGAGGATCACCATCAGCAGAGCAGAATGAAAAGCCTTCTTCTGACCTTCCCTGCCGTTTTATTCTGCTCTGCCGTTTCCTTTGCGGATGGGTTTACTGTCTACATTCCCGCCGGCATGGATGCAGCCGCCGTGCAGGATAAACTGACCCCGCTGCGGAATGCCGTACCGGATGCAGATTGCAATTTTGTTCATCTGCCCGCTAAGTGCAGCAATATGCACGAAGCCGTGCAGACGGCCAAAGCCATACGAGCCGGTGTCACGGAACTGCCCAGTCTTGTTCTGGCGGATGAAGAGGGAGAATATGCCGCAGTACCGCTGCGGAATCTGACAGACGAATCACTCTCCGCAGCACGGGCTGTCGCCACGGACGAACAGAGGAAAGAAAAAACAGCTATTCGCAGATTTCAGGCAAAGGAATATCTTCTGTTTGCCCGCTTAGGGCTGGCTCAACCGCTCAGTGATGAAATCATCGAGCTGAGCATCGTAAGTTGCCGCACCCTCATGGCGCATGAGATTGCCACGGAATACGACAAACAATTGCTCGGCTTCCGCTGTCTGTATCCCTTGCTGATGCTCCAATACACCAACGGCTATAAAGGGGCTCATACTCCGGCTTCTGAAGCCAAACTTCTGGAAGCTATAACAGCCTTGGAAGCCGCCAGAGACCTCAACAAAGATTCAGAACTGGGCAAAGCCGCCTCCGAAGAGCGAGAACGCCTCCGCATGGCCAGACGCAAAGCCCGCCAGTATGAATGATTTGCAAAGAGTTTTATCCATGACGGAATTTAGGCTTGCATTATAAGCAGAAGCGGAGTACAGTCTTCCCTAACAGACGAGCCTATCTGTTACGAGCCTGCTCGCAGCAATTGGCTCTGAACGCCAAGACAACCGGCACCGGGCAACACCCCGTTTCCGGTCGTTCTTTTTTAACACCTGTCATATCCATCCATAATCATGAACGTCAACACCTACAAACCCGGAGAACGGGATGATCGTCCCTGGGGTAGCTGGCTTGTTTACGATGTCATTCCTCACGCCGTGGTGAAGAAAATTGAAGTTCTCCCCGGCAAGCGCATCTCTCTTCAACGACATCAGCACCGTTCCGAACGCTGGATTGTGGTGGAAGGCACGGCAACCGTCACACGAGATAAAGAGCGGCTTGAGATTTGCCCGGGTGATTCTGTCATGATTCCCTGCATGAGCATTCACCGTCTGGCCAATGAAGGCACAGAGCTGCTCGTTGTCATTGAGATTCAGTATGGTGACTATCTCAGCGAAGAAGACATTGAGCGATTTACGGACGATTACGGCAGAGCCGACTGATTATTTTTTTCCACCACGCTGACGGCCAACTACCCTCCCCTTCTCCGCCTCACACGGCTGAGCCCCTCCTCTTCTTGCTAGTCCTGCTCATTCCGCAGTTACTGCAAAAGAGCCGTTTTACTCCCCTTGTTTCTTAACTACGCTTTGATGTATTCGTTAGGCCTTGTCTGCCGGAATATCGGAAAGGTCAAATTCAGAATCCGAGTATTGCATAGCGCAGAATAAAGCAGCCTCACCCTCGGGATTTATAAAATAGACATCTGCTCCTTGTTTAAGCAAATAACGGACACATTCTGTTTGACCTGAAGCTGTGGACAAAGTTTCAGCGAGCGTAGTGAGCTAAATTCTGAGTCCGGAGGACGACAGCCGGCAGCCGGGGGGTGCGCTGCTGACGCAGCTCCGTCACCGGCTACTTTCTGCCGTCCTCCGGACTCAGGATTTCGCACGCCTGCGGCGTGTAGGTTTTTCTACCAATCCCCATTGGGCAAAATCTTTAGGACACATGTTTGCAGATTTCGCACGGTTATAAGGATTTCATGAGCGTGCGTCAGTCTGTATCATCCGTGTTGACTTTGTTAGGAAGATTTGAAATAATGCGGTAGACATCGATTTTTCCTTATATGAAACTTAAATATCTTCTTGGATTATCATTAGGACTCTCTCTGGGCGCAGCCGCTGCAAGCGAGACTATTCACACCGGAAGTTTTTGGACTAACGGAGTCAGCGAGAACGGAGGCTGGTACGATGCAGAGAAAAACCGGATTGAGAATGACATTGATGACAACTTGTGCTATGCCGCTTCTGCGTCCAATCTCATTGCCTGGTGGCAAAATGACAAAGTGGGCAGCATGTTGACCTCCGGTGCACCGAAACAGCATGAAGATATCTGGCAGACATTTGTAAAGCAGAATCAGCTTCAGGAAGAGGGAGGCGAGGCTCTTTCTGTTGTCAACTGGTGGCTTACCGGTGTTTATATGCCCACTACGGATGAAGAATGGAAGCGCCATTATACAGAGCGTGAAGCGTGGGATGATGATTCACTGCCCATCTCACTGCCCTGCAATCTTGATAAGTTTGCCGGATATTATTACGACAGATACGGGCTTAATCAGCAAAAACTCTCTGATTTCTTAATCGAGCTGACATCGGGAGAAACTCTCATTACAGAAGTTGACTTTGCTGATATTCTGCGTGGCGGATGCGGTATCACCTTAGCCATTGAAACGACCTATGGAGAGGAGGACGGCGAAACTTCAGGCCATGCTATCACCCTGTGGGCTGTGGAGTATGATGAAAACGGCCGACTGATCAAGATGTGGGTAACCGATTCCGATGACGAGGAGGTGAAGATTGTTGAGGTGCCGGTAGAGGTGGACGAAGAAAACGGGAAAATCTGGCTGAAAGGATCTTACTATGCAGCATGTGATTATTATATATCCAACGCGTATGTTATTGATGCCAGAGCATCGTTCAAATGGTCAGATCTCACCATGAAGGCCTATGTGAGGCAGCAGGTTAATCCCACAACTCACAATGGCCGCGCGGGCGTGACCCTGCTGCCGGAAGTTTACATGAATGAAGAACCCGCAGAGGGTGGCACCTTGGAAGCCATCCTGGAAGCCGTGGATTACGGAGAGCTAAACGACCGAGAGGCCGCTGCCGTGGCCGGTGCATCCTCCGCCGTGACGGGGGCGGCACTTTCCGGTGATATGGAACGCCAGCTGCAGGCCATCCGAAACCGCGCAGTCATGGCTAACTCCGGTGATGATACGGTGGCAGCGGATGGCAAGAGCGGCTCCCCTGAGCAGGCAGACAGATTCTTCTCCTGGATAAATGCAGAAGGCAACCGCGCAGAGCAGCACGCAGACGGTACTGCTGCCGGTTATGCCCTGAGCAGCTGGGGCGGCACGGTTGGTGCCGGTATGTCCGTGAACAATCAGCTCACCCTTGGTCTGGCGGTTACCGCCATGTACGGAGATTTGAAGAGCGATGGCCCGGACCGCCTTGAAGGTGATATGGACACCACTTACCTGAGCGCATTTGCCCGCTATCAGCATGGCACCTGGTGCCACAACTTCATCGGCTCCGTCGGCACCATGGAGGCTGATTTCACGCGCTCGGCCATGGGCTACACCAACAACGGCGATACGGACGGTACCACCTTCGGTCTCATGTACGAGCTGAGCCGTGAGTATACGCTGAATGATTGGGGCAACATCAGCCCGTTGTTCAACATCTCCTACCGTCACGCGGCTGTGGATGGCTACCGCGAGCGTGGCACGGATGCCGCCCTGAACGTAGGGAAGCAGAACCTTGATACCGTGACAGCAGCTCTCGGAGCCCGCTATACCGCAGAAGTGGGTCAGCAGACGCTGAACCGCTCCTGTGCCGTTGAGGCTCGCGCTTTGGTCAAGTGCGACTTCGGTGATACACACGCAAATACTTCCGTGGGCTTCGCAGACTATGCTACCCGCGCCGACATCGAAAGTGCTGATAAAGGAGCCATGGGTATGGAACTGGGCGCAGGAATCTCCGTACCGGTGGGCTTCGGCTGCATCTTTGCGGATGGCTCCGTGGAGCTGCGTCCCGACTACACGAACTTCAACGCCGCTGCAGGCTACAGAATTCAGTTCTAAAGCCGGAATCGCAGAAAATTATCAGCCGCTGCTTCTGAATGAGGCAGCGGCTTTTATTTGCAAACGCGAACCACGGGGAGATTTGTCGCGCTCTCTCGTAGATAAGGCGGGGGACGGGATGTCATTTTTCTGCAAGCGGGGCTGATTTTGCTGGAAATAAGGGGTAAATAATGATACAAATAATGCCGTTATGGCAACACCTCCTTTTGTATATCAGGAAATGTTCCCCATGGGGGAAGATACGACGAAGTATCGTCTGCTCACGAAAGACTATGTGAGCGTGAGCGAGTTTGAAGGCAAGCCCATCCTCAAGGTGGAGCCGGAGGGTCTGCGCCTGCTGGCAGAAACCGCCTGGCACGATGTGGCTTTCTATCTGCGCCCGGAGCACCTGAAGATGGTTCAGGGCATTCTGAGTGACCCGGAAGCATCTGAGAATGACAAGAGTGTGGCTCTGACCATGCTGCGCAACGCGGAAGTGGCGGCTCTGGGTGTGCTGCCGCTGTGTCAGGATACCGGCACGGCAATCTGCGTGGGCAAGAAGGGACAGCAGGTCTGGACCGGTTTTGATGATGCCGAATACATCTCCCGCGGTGCCTACGACTGCTACACGAAGAACAATCTGCGCTACTCTCAGAATGTGGCGCTGGATATGTACAAGGAGATTAACACCGGCACCAACCTGCCGGCGCAGATTGACCTCTTTGCTACCGACCACGGCATGGACTACTCCTTCCTGTTCATTGCCAAGGGCGGCGGCTCAGCCAACAAGACCTATCTCTACCAGGAGACCAAGGCTCTGCTCAATCCTACCTCTCTCAAGAAGTTCATGGTGGAGAAGATGAGTACGCTGGGCACAGCTGCCTGCCCGCCCTACCACGTGGCATTTGTTGTGGGTGGCACGAGCGCGGAACTCTGCCTCAAGACAGTAAAGCTGGCCTCTACTAAGTACTACGACAGCCTGCCCACCTCCGGCAATGAGCATGGACGCGCTTTCCGTGACGTGGAGCTGGAGAATGAGCTCAAGAAGGAAGCCGAGAAGCTGGGGCTGGGTGCCCAGTTCGGCGGCAAGTGGTTTGCGCTGGATGTGCGCGTGGTGCGTCTGCCGCGTCACGGCGCATCCTGTCCGGTGGCTCTGGGTGTCTCCTGCTCTGCAGACCGCAATGCCAAGGCCAAGATTACGCCGGAGGGTATCTTCATCGAAGAACTTGAGTATGACCCGGGCAAGTACATCCCCGCAGAATACCGTGAGACCAAGAGCGAGGGCGTACCGATTGACCTTGACCGCCCGATGAAGGAAGTGCTGGCGGAGCTGACCAAATACCCCGTCAAGACGCGTCTTTCCCTCTCCGGCACCATTATCGTGGGCCGAGATATCGCACATGCCAAGCTCAAGGAGCTGCTGGACGCCGGTAAGGATTTGCCCCAGTACATCAAAGACCATCCCATTTACTATGCAGGCCCGGCCAAGACGCCTGAGGGCTATCCCTCCGGTTCCTTCGGCCCCACCACGGCCGGACGCATGGACTCCTATGTGGATCTCTTCCAGAGCCACGGCGGCAGCATGATTATGATTGCCAAGGGCAACCGCGCCCAGTGCGTAACGGATTCCTGCCAGAAGTACGGTGGTTTCTATCTGGGCTCCATCGGCGGTGTAGCGGCAGATTTGGCCAAGAACTGCATTACCTCCATTGAGTGTGTGGAATACCCCGAGCTGGGTATGGAAGCCATCTGGAAGATTACCGTGAAGGATTTCCCGGCCTACATTCTGGTGGATGACAAGGGCAATGACTTCTTTGCCGATATCCGCGCCGGCTGGGCATGCCCCGGGTGCGCACACTAAAACAACAAGGTGTCTATTTTTCCCGCTCCGTTGCCACGTGCAGCGGAGCGGTTTTGTTTACACGATTCAGGGCTCAGTCTCAGCTCCAGCCGTGCAGTGCAGAACTCTCACAAACAAGAGCTAAGCCCGGATAATGCCGAGCGGAAAAGAGAGGTACTCCACTGACCGGGAGCTGTGGGAGCGTTGCCGAAATAGCCGTATACGAGTCGGGAACCGTGCTGCGCGTACAGCAGGCGGCTCACGGGGCCCAAGGGGCCCATTCCCATAACCGCCATGGGGCCGGTGGCACGGCGAAGCAGGTTGACACCTACCGCCATATCCTCCGACCGCTGAAGACGATATGCAAATTTAACAATATCCGCCCCCAGATTGCGGGCGCGAAGCTCCAAGGCGTGCAATTCTTCTTCCGATGGGGTCTGAACAAAGTCGTGAGCGGAAGCAATCACCTTCACTCCTGCACCGGCGGCGGCCTGCACCAGTTCCGGGGTCTCTGCAAGATGTGCAATTTCCCAATCCAGAGCAGATGCCATGGGCAGCAGGCGCATAGCCAGCTCCACCCTGCTGCGGGTATCTGCAAAAGGATAAAGCCCGCCCTCTTCCTGTGTACGAACCGTTACCAACACAGGGAGAGCAAAGCGGCAGGACTCCAGCTCATCCGGGCTCATGCCGCTCCGCAGCAAACCGTCAACCCTCAGCTCCAGCATATCACAATCCGGGGCGGAACCGGAGGCCGCCAGCGCACGCAGAGTATCGGCATCGGCCACGGAACCGATGATACAAGGGGGATAGTTACGGGACAAAAGCGGGGTCATTTCTGCCGGTGTGATTGGAGTTTCAAATCGATGCTGCGGCTCTGCCAGGCACATACAAAGGCATCCTGCAGCTGCTGCATGCCGCCGTACGGAGCGGCAAGACATCGCAGAGCATCTTCATGCGGTTTACACTCCACGCGGGCCTGAAGGTAGTCCCGCATGGCAACTACGCCTCTTTCCCCATCCATGTGCAGGAAAAACGCCACAGTCATGGCAGAGAGAGCGTAAGTATCCGTAGACACGGTGGAATGCAGCCCGAGCCGGTACATTTTTTCCTTGCTCATGGTGAAGAAATCATAGAGCGAGAAATCGCAATTCATGCGTCCCGTTGCGGCTGAGCGACGGGCGCGGGCGGAAATAAGCGCAAACCCTTTTTCAAAATCAATGAAGCCGTCCACATGCGGAGAGGCTCCAACATACTCTGCCCAGCCCTCATTGGACCAGATGGGCAGGTTGTTGTAGATGAAGCACTGGTGCGTGCCTTCGTGACTAAGTAAATGAGTGTTGACCGGATATTCACTCAGAGAGCCGTCCTCATTGAGCCCCACGGCAGGGAAAGCTACGAGTACGGTGTCCTTTTTCAGAGATTCCTCCGTACACGGCTGATTTTCCGGAGCCACACCATTGTCCGGGTACACCAGACGGCTGCTCTGATAAACACCGGCAGACCCGCGCACGCCGCCGTGGCGAAGGTATTCTGTCAGATTGGGCACAAGTCGCACATGCATCTTCAGCAGCACCTTGGGCGGCACTTGCATGCGCAACACGGGCAACCGGCTTGCTATGGCAGCATTTGCTGCATAGGTAGATTCAAAAACGGCTGCCACTTTTTGCAGAGCGTCATCATTCAGCCTTATAGGACAGGTAATGACGTAGTGAGGTGTAATAAACACATACTCCCCATTCTCTGCAGGATTGGGCAGACGCGTGATTTCCACGGGGGGAGGCAGCGCCACTTTGGTGAGCCAACCATTGGCAGCCGGGGCGGGCGGAGCGGTGGTTTCCAGCTTCAGCTCGAATGCCACGCGCGCCGCACGCCGCGCATCCATTCCCTTGCCGGGGAACAGCTCCACAGCCTGTTCCGCAGCCCGGGTGGCGGGCAGCAGAATCAGCGCAATCGCAAACAGGCTGCAGAGTTTCATAGTTTTGTGGGAATCAGTGTGTCAGGCCGTCCTGTTTTGCCTGGTTCCAATAGGCATATTCGGAGCGGTTGAAGTCCACGTATTCAGGAGAAAGATCTGTCGTGTAAATGACATATTCCTCCGTCCCCATATTCAGATTGATGATGATTTCAAACTCTCGGGCCTGAACACGCTCGCGCAGGTCATCACTGGGAGTATCCGTCTGCATACCGCCGCGGCATGCAGGCAGCCCGGCAATATCAATATCCACCTTCTCTTCCCTTACTCGGGAACCGGAATAACCCACAGCGTGAATGATACGGCCCCAGTTCGGGTCACCGCCGTTCCAGGAGCTCTTCACCAGAGAAGATTTAGCCACACCCTCGGCAACTTTTTTTGCTTCCGTAGCCGTGGGGGCACCCTTGACGCGAACCGTTACAAACTTGGTAACACGCTCACCGTCCTGTACAATGTGTTTGGCCTGAGCCATCATCACATGATTGAGAGCAGACGTAAAGTCCTCCCACCCGGGTTTTCCGGGAGCAAGCTCCACGCCGGATGCACCGTTAGCCATCACCAGCACCGTGTCGTTGGTACTCATGTCACCGTCAATGGTAATGCGGTTGAACGAGTGCTCCACCCCATCGTGAACAATGGCGTCCAGATGCTCGCGGGAAACGGCGGCATCCGTGCAGATGAGACAAATCATCGTCGCCATACAGGGAGAAATCATACCGGCGCCCTTGCAGCAGGAACCGATTCGCACGGGCTTGCCGCCCACGGTTATCTCCACGGCTTCCTCTTTTTCTCGGGTATCGCTCGTGATGATGGCAGAAGCTACATCATGTCCCTTCTCCGCAGAAAGATTCCGGCACAGCTCCGGAAGACGAGGTTCGATGCGCATCATCGGCATCGGCAGACCAATGACACCGGTGGAACATACAGCCACCTCAGATGCCTTCAACCCCAGCTCCTTGGCCACAATGCTGCACTCCTTGCGGGCCACGGCCACGCCGGCAGCTCCGGTGCAGGCATTAGCATTGCCGCTGTTGGCAACCACAGCGCGAATATTGCCGCGGCGCAGGTGACTCTGGCTCACACGAACGCAGGCAGCACGCACACGGTTGGTTGTAAAGGTGCCGGATGACGTGGTCGGCAGCTCAGAATACACCAGTGCCAAATCCAGACGTGTTGCCTCCGGCTTCTTGATACCACAGCTCAGGGCATTCGCCACAAAACCTCCGGCAGCTGTCACGCCGCCGCCGATTACTTTCATTGTGCTTTCAGACATGGTCTTTACCAACAGATTTACCTGTAACAACTCAACTCTACCACCACGCCCGCCCCTTGGCAAGCAACTTTTGCGAGCAAGACACGGCTCGTCAAGCTATTTTTTAGAATCTTTTTAACTTTATTAGTATTCTTATGACACAAATAAAACATTTTTAAAAAGGTGTTGGCGCAGTATTCGCTTGCGCGCGTAGGAAAATGTGATAAGATGGAGTCAATGAACGAGAAACTGATTATCATCGGAACGGGTCCTGCGGGATACACAGCAGCCATCTATGCCGCACGCGCAGATTTGCGGCCGCTGGTATTCACGGGAGAGCAAATCGGCGGTCAGCTGACCACCACGACGGAGATTGAAAACTTTCCGGGTTTCCCGGAGGGAATCAATGGACCGGAGCTGATGTTCAACATGAGCCAGCAGGCAGAGAAGTTCGGAGCACGCTATGCGTATGAGACAGTCGTGAGCGTGAGCCGAGAGGACTGCAGCGGGCTCTTCACCGTCACCACCTCCGGCGGAGCATACAAGGCAGAAGCTGTCATCATCGCCACCGGTGCCACGGCTCGCTATCTGGGACTACCCGGAGAAAAAGAATTGATTGGTCACGGTCTGACGGCCTGCGCCACCTGTGACGGTGCTTTCTACCGTGACGTCCCCGTATGCGTGGTAGGCGGCGGCGACAGCGCCTGTGAGGAAGCCTCATTCCTGACCCGCTTTGCCAGCAAGGTGTATCTGATTCACCGCAGAGATACGCTTCGCGCCAGCAAGGCCATGCAGCAGCGAGTGCTCGACAACCCGAAAATTGAGCCGCTCTGGAACAGCACCATTGCCGCCTATCAGACGGATGAAAGCGGCGAGCTTTGCAGCATCACCCTCAAGGATACGACCAACGGCGAGGAACGCCCGCTGGAGGTAAAGTGCGTGTTCATGGCCATCGGGCATGTACCTAACACCAAGTTCCTGGCCGGAGTCACGGAACTGGATGCCGGCGGCTTTGTGGTCACGACACCGGGCAGCACAGAAACAAAAGTACCCGGACTCTTTGCCGCAGGCGACGTGGCCGACCCGAAATATCAGCAGGCAATCTCTGCCGCCGGCATGGGCTGCCGCGCCGCTCTGGATGCCGAGCACTACCTGATTACCAACTTCGGGTAATCAGGAGGGCCCGGTCACAGCACTCTCTCACCAACAGCACAGAACAACAACATGAAACCGCTTCTCTCAACCCTTACACTCGCAGCTGCAGTCCTGCTCTGCAGCTGTGTCACCCCGCAGGAAAGATGCAACCAAGCGTTGGCTCTCTGTCAGGCAAACCGCCATAGCGAAGCTATCCCCCTGCTGACTCAGGCAGCGCAGGATGATGTGACAGCAGCACAGCTGGAGCTCGGCAAGTGCTACGATTTCGGCAAAGGCATCCGCAAGGACCCGAAAATGGCCGTCTACTGGTACCGCCGTGCAGCACTGAACGGCAATGCCAACGCACAGGACAATCTGGCCACCTGCTATTTCTTCGGTACAGGGGTGGAGAAGAATCTGGAAGAAGCAGTTAAGTGGCACAAACTGGCAGCAGACCAGAACTACGCCCCGGCCTGTAACAATCTGGGGCTGTGCTATCGCAACGGTGAGGGGGTCCAGGCAAATGAAATTATTGCCGCCGGGTATTTCCGCCGCGCAGCAGAACTGGGCAATGACGCGGGCCAGTACAATCTGGGACGCTGCTACTACCACGGCGTGGGTGTCATCCGCGACGAAGAAACGGCCAAATTCTGGATCAGCAAGGCAGCAGCGCAGGGCTACAAGAACGCACAGTTGTTCATGCAGGACAACAACTGGCAGTAAGACCGCAAAAAGGCACTGCTGGCGTAATTTACGCTTCACGAGCGGCATGGGAGGGTGTAAAATCCCCCCATGCCGCAATCAGTTTCTGAAACCGGAGAAAAAAAAGCACCCTGGGGGTCTTTCTGCAGTCTGGTCGTTATCCAGTCGATGAACTCCCTGAACGAAAAAGGTGTTCAATTTCTGCTCATTGCACTGGGTATATGGATGGCCAGAGAGCTGCAATACCCGCTTTCCATATTGATTGTGCTGCCCTTTGTGCTTTTCTCACCGCTGGCAGGGTGGCTCTCAGACCGCGTCTGCAAGACGCGCTTACTGCAATACATGGTGCTGCTGCAGGTGCTGGTGCTTGCCGGCATGTCCGTGGGCTTGTGGACGCAGAATCTGCCGCTGGCCATTGCCTCTTTCACCGTATTCTGCATACAGGCCATGTTTTTCAGTCCAGCCAAGAAGGGGCTGGTGAAAGACATGGTAGGCACAAAAAACATCGGTTTTGCCAGCGGCATTCTGGAAATCACCTCCATGCTGGCACTGCTTGTCGGACAAATCGGAGCGCTTTACATAGTTTATACACTTCTGCGCACCTGGGGACGTGAAAGCGGCTGGGAAGCAGCCGCCGTTCCCTGCACCTGCTGCGCGGTGGGAGCCGTCGTGGTGTTGATTCTCAGTCTGTTTATCCCGCGCTACAAGCCGCAGAGCACGCGCCCCTTTGAGTGGAATCTGCTCTGGAAGCACTTTTCTCAGCTCCGGATGCTGTGGGACTCTAAAATTCTCCGCAACAGTGAAATCGGAGTCGGGTATTTCTGGTTCATCGCCGGCATCATGATGCTCATCGTCCTGCAAATGGCGGCAGAAGCCAACCCGGTTCAGACCTCCGGAGACTTCATGCAGGTGCTCGGACAGCAGAAGGATTCCGCCATTCTCTTTGCCTGGCTGAGCGGCGGTGCCATATCCGGCGGACTGGTTGCCTCTATCATCTGTGCCGGCAAAATCCGCACATGGGTAGCCACCGCCGGCGGCATCGGCATGACCTTAGGCTGCGCGGCACTGGCTCTTATTCCCTACGGCACTCCGTTTTTCTTTGCAGCACTCTGTTTCACCGGATTTTCCGCTTCCGGCTATCTGGTACCTCTCAATGCCCTGCTGCAGGACAGTGCAGACAATGACAAGCGCGGAGATGTGATAGCCGCAGGTAATCTTGTGGATTGTTTTCTGGGCATCATGTCTGTCGTGCTGCAGGGAGCAATGAAGATACTGGGAATCAGCCCGCAGCTTCAGTGCGGCATTCTGGCCTGCACCAGCGCACTGGTGGCCGTCTTTATTATTCGAAACATGAAGCGTGTATAACAATCCTGCTTGCTATGAACGGCAGAATCTGATAGGATGCAACACGAAGCATGAAAATTTCCACCACAATTCCGGTGCTGGCCCTGCTGCTGACCTCATGCAGCCTCGACCAACGCATTGACCGCGTATCCGCTGATATTGAACGGCTGTACGCCAAAACAAGATTGTGGGAACAGCTGCCGAGACGCACCGTCTCCTGGCAGCAGGCCGTCGCCATTCTCCGCAGGCAGAATCCCCAACTGTTGATGGCGGAAGCCCGCATCAACAGAGAAGAACGCGGCGAACTGAGCGTCTATACGGATATGATTCCCGGAGTCAGCTACTACAGCTACTTCAACAAATCTCTGCAGGGACTCACACAGGAACTGAGCACAAATGATATTCAGTCCTCCGTCAACGTCAATTTCTATCTGCCCACCATCACCCGCATTCCCTACAAAGTCTATGCCGCCAAAGCCGGCACCTATGCGGCCATCAAGGCCAAAGAAGGCAAGGAGCGGGAACTCATCTCCAAGCTCTATACAGCTGTCCGCAAACACGAGCTAGCCCAACGCAGAAAGAGACATGAGAAGAAGAACCCGGCGCTGGCAGATGCGCAGGACACCTATCCGAATCCGGCGGCGGACAACGAACAGCTGGAGTACTGGAAAGAAATTTCTACCTTGCTGGGTGATACCACGGCCCGCTGGGATATCCTGCCGGAGAGCATGCCGAGAGTCAGCTGGAGCAAATACAGCAGGAAGATCAATAAGCTCTCAGAACTGCAGGTCTGCCAGCATGCCCTGAAACTCGAGCAGGCCCGGCTGGCTCAGTATGGTGTGGCTATGAACTACCTGCCCACCATCAACACCGCCATGTACAGTCCCTCGCTCTTCTCCTCCACCGGGGGCACCTACAGCGGCACCTTCCTGGATATGGATGATACCACGCTTAATCTGAGCCTCAGTTACTCGCTGGATACGCATCTGGATAACTGGTACACCTACAAGGACAACAAAGACCGCTATGAGCAGACCAAGAGAGACGTGGTGCGCTCACTTCTGGAGCACAAGCAGAAAATGGCCCTGCTCCGCCGCAGTCTGAATGAGTATTTCACCTGGCGCAACTTCATGAAAAAGAAAATGGACTTCATGAAGGCAAACCCCGTGGATTCTCCCGGCACCTTCCTGGAGCATTCTCAGGAGCTCTACCGCATGGAAGGAGAATTGCTGGCACAGGAAGAAAAGTTGATTGAATCCGAATCCGTTCTGGTACTGGAATACGGATTGGAGTAAAAAGAAGATTTCCCGAACGTACACAGTAAAAGCCCCCGGATGCCATTGGCAAACGGGGGCTTTTGCTGAAATGATGTGCATACGGGCTTATGCGCCGCCGGCGTTGGCCAGGCCGGCAGATTCCTTGGGCAGGAAGTTCTTGAAGCGAGCCTTATCAATAGCCTTCATATAGGCTTCCTCCGGGGAGACGATACCCTGCTGAAGTTTCTGCCAGATGGCATCATCCATGAACTGCATGCCCATACCCTTACCGCCGACAATCACGTCGGCAAGTTTCTGCGTGGCACCTTCACGAATAATAGCACCCACAGCAGGGGTGGCAAAGAGAATCTCGTTCACCGCCACACGGCCGGGTTTGTCGCAGCGCTTCATGAGCAGCTGGGCCACCACACCACGGAGAGAGCCTGCCAGCATGGTGCGGGCCTGAGCCTGCTGCTCTGCCGGGAACACGTCGATGATACGGTCAACGGTCTTACGGGCGTTGTTGGTATGAAGCGTACCGAACACCAACAAACCCGTTTCTGCTGCGGTCAGAGCCAGAGAAATGGTCTCCAGGTCGCGCATTTCGCCCACCAGCACAATATCCGTATCTTCACGGAGAGAAGCACGCAGACCGTCCGCGAACGATGCGCAGTTGGTGGGGACTTCTCGCTGAGTAATGATACTCTGCTTGGAAGGATGCACGAATTCGATGGGTTCCTCCACCGTGATAATGTGGCGGGAGAAGTTGGTATTGATGTAGTCAATCAAGGCAGCCAGCGTGGTGGACTTACCGGAACCGGTGGGGCCGGTCACCAGCACAAGACCGTTGCGCATTTCACCGAAACGCTTAATCTGCTCCGGAACATTGAGCTGCTCCATGGTCAGAATCTTGGTCGGGATGAGACGGAACACGCAACAGAAGCCTCTCTGCTGCTTCATGTAATTGCAACGGAAGCGGGACTTCTCGTTCATCTCGTATGCAAAGTCGGCATCACCGTCCTCTACATAACTCTCCCACAAACGCTTGGGGCAGATGGGCTCCATCAGCTCAATCATGTCCTCATGGCTCAGCTCACCCTCACCTTCAATGGGGGTAATTTCGCCGTGAACGCGAATCTTGGGGGCTTCACCCTCTGAAAGGTGAAGGTCAGAACCGCCCTGGTCTACCAGGTACTGGAAATAGGTATCAATTCGATTGCTCATTGTCAGAAATAAGTAAAATTAAATGCTTGCTCAGGCCTGGGCTTCTGTTTCCTTGGGTTCAGGGTTGGCTTCCAGGAACTTATCCATCATGACCTTATCCGTGGCGCGAGCGCGGCATTCCATGGCACTGATAATGCCGGAGGTGTAGAGCTGCTGGAGAGAATCATCCATAAGGCGCATACCCTGCTGCTTACCGGTCTGAATAATGCCGGGAATCATGAAAGTCTTGCCTTCGCGGATACAGTTGGCAACGGCGGAGGTGTTGACCAGCATTTCCAGAGCCATGACTCGTCCGGAGCCGTCCTTCTTGGGAACAAGCTGCTGAGAAAGCACACCGCGCAGGGATTCCGACACCATGATGCGGATGTGCTCACGCTCCTCAACCGGGAATGCATCCAGAATACGGTCAATGGTACTGGCGGCAGAGTTGGTGTGCAGCGTACCGAGCACCAAGTGGCCGGTTTCTGCGGCGGTCAGAGCCAGAGAAATGGTCTCCAGATTGCGCATTTCACCCACCATGATAACATCCGGGTCTTCACGGAGAGCGGCGCGGAGGGCGCGGGCAAAGGATTCCGTATGCTTGTGAACCTCACGCTGGTTCACCTGGCAGGACTTACAGGGGAAGATGGCTTCAATGGGGTCTTCCAGCGTAATGATGTGGTCCTTGCGGTCCGTATTGATGAAGTCAATGATGGAAGCAAGAGTCGTGGATTTACCGGAGCCCACGGAACCCGTGACAAGAATCAGACCGTTGGTGAAACGGGTGAGCGGCACCACATATTCCTCCGGCAGATTGATGTCCGACATCGTGAGAATCTTGCTGTTGATAATACGATAGCAGATATCATAACCCAGACGCTGATTCACCACAGAGGCACGGTAACGGCCATGCTCATTCTGGTAGGCAAAGTCCACATCGCCCAGTTCATTAAGGCGCTCCCACTCACGCTCACCCAGGAAGCTGTCCACCAGGATTTTGGCATCCTCACGAGTGAAAGTGGGTGCCCCTTCCCACATGGGCTGGAGCAGGCCGTTGCGTCTCCATGAGGGAGGACATGCCGCCGGCAGGTGAATATCCGAGCACTTGCAGTCCACACCCTGCTTCAGGAAAACGTCCACATGCAGGCTCATGAGGATAAGCAGCTGGCCTTCCTCCTGCAGGTAAATGTAGGCGTGATACTTGCCGGAGGGGGATTCCGCAATAAAGTCAATGGCACCGTTAGCCTCCAGCTCCGCTCGCTGCTCCGGTGTGGTGCAACTCTCGACCAGCTTCTGTGTATCCTCCGGGCTCAGTAACCCGGCTGCTTCATCCACCGGTTCATACGCAGCAGCACGCATCCAGTACGGCTGAAGTCCGGCTCCCAGATACATCGTGGGGCTGAGAATGGTCTTACCCAGCTCCAGATACTTATCTACATTGTCGTATATAAAATCAGATTCGCTCATGGCAGATTACATTGTAATCTAGCATATTCTTCGGGCCTTGGCGAGCGAAAAATGCAGTTCTGCCGCCAATTATGAAGCTTTATCCGCAATAAGAACATTGACACGGACTCAGTACAGAGTTAAACTCCCTGCGTGAGCTGGGAATTTACTGATAATCTGGTGATGGGATTCGCTTTTTCCGTGCTGGCCGGGCTGAGCACCGGCATCGGCGCGGCAGTGGCTCTTTTTGTCAGCAAAACCAACACCAAACTGCTCACCTTTGCACTGGGGGCCAGCGCAGGCGTGATGGTTTACATCTCGTTCATGGAGCTGATGCCGCATGCCGGCGAACTGCTGGAAAAAGCAGGTCTCGCGGGATGGCCGGCTACGGCAGCCTTTTTCGGCGGCATGGCTGTGGCCTGCCTCATTGACCGCATGATTCCCAGTGATGAAAACCCGCATGAAATCCCGGCAGAGGGGTGCATGGACTGTGTACGCTCCACGGGTGAATTTTCCGGTGCAGCAGGCATCAAGCGTTCTGCCTTCCTGTTCACCCTGGCCATTGCCATCCATAACTTTCCGGAAGGCATCGCCACCATTGCAGCGGCCTTTGACAATACGGAAATAGCCGCCGCCGTGGCACTTGCCGTGGCCATCCACAACATCCCGGAAGGCATTGCCGTCTCCCTCCCCCTGCTCTACGGCACCGGCAACCGCCGCAAAGCCTTCTTCTGGTCTCTGCTCTCCGGTCTGGCGGAGCCCTTGGGAGCCGTCGTCGGCATGCTGGTCCTCATGCCCTTCATCGGCCCCGGCATGCTCGCCGTCCTCTTTGCTCTGGTGGCGGGCATCATGGTCTACATCTCTTTCGATGAACTCCTACCCATGGCAGAGCGCTGGAGCCACCACCACATCTCCATCTACGGCGTCACCGCCGGCATGCTCATCATGGCCTTGGTGCTGTAATTTTCCTTTTCAAAGGCATCTCAGCGGTAGATATCAATTCCCAACTTACTGAGGTCACGCAGGGAAACGGCGCAGGGGTCGGGTGCGACCCAGTGGCCGGGCTCAATTTCCAGAGGCGTGAGGTCCATACCATAGGTAGCTTCCAAATAGGGATGACTGATGCGGCGTCCGAAAGCACTGCCGGGTGGTGGGTCTATGGGAGAAGGAACATCTCCCGGAAGAGCGGGCAAGCGGCGGCGCACGGTAGGGTCCGGCATGGGAATGGCCGACAGCAGGGCGCGGGTGTAGGCGTGGCGAGGGTCGTAATACACCTGGTCAGCATCCCCCATTTCCACAATTTTGCCCAGGTACATGACCGCCACACGGTCTGAGACATGGTGCACCACGGAAAGGTCGTGAGAAATGAAGAGGTAGGACAGGTTGAGTTCTTTCTGCAATTCCAGCAGCAGATTGAGCACCTGCGACTGCACAGAGACATCAAGAGCGCTGACAGGCTCATCCAGAATCAGCAACTGCGGACCGGGCGCCAGAGCGCGGGCAATGCCTATACGCTGCCGCTGACCGCCGGAAAACTCATGCGGAAACTTATTCGCTGCCGTGGAGGGGAGCCCCACCAGCTCCATGAGGGCATCCACCTTGCGCCGCCGCCACTGACGGGAACCTATATCGTGAATCTCCAACGGTTCCCCGATGATATGCCGAACATCCATGCGCGGGTCAAGGGAATCCGCCGGGTCTTGGAACACCATCTGCACGCGTCTGCGCAGTTTCCGCATGCGCCACTGGGCACGGTGCGTGATATCCTTGCCCAGCAGGCGTATATGCCCGGAACTGGGCTCCAGCAGACGCACAATGCAACGCCCTATGGTAGACTTGCCGCATCCGCTCTCCCCCACCAGGCTGAGGGTTTCTCCCGGAGCAATGGAAAAAGTCACATCATCTACCGCCTTTACCACGCTTTCCGAGCGAGAGAATAACCCTGCACGCACCGGGAAGTGCATGTGGAGATTGGAAACCTCGAGGATATTCTTCGACATGGACGGCAAAGAGCTATAGAGATGAAGTTCAGCACGAGGCAGGCGCCGAGGCGGGAAAAGCCGGCAGCAGAGACGTTAACCACCCTTTTCCACAGTTTTGCGGTAAGCCTCCAGTTCTTTGATTCTCTGCAGGGCGGCATCGATATTCTCACAGACATTTTCCTTGGTGAGTACATCAATGAACTGCTTATCCCTGCGAATCACCTTCATGGGCTGTTTCTGCACACCGCAAAGCAGCAGCGTGATGCCGCGCCGACCGCAATAGGACTGAAAATCCTCCAGCGCGTGAAGGCCGGACGCATCCAGAGCCGGAACAAGACGCAGACGCAGCAGAATGTAATCCACATCATGCTCTACGGAGCGGAAAACGCGGTCCTTGAACTGCTCCACAGCGCCGAAGAAGAACGGCCCCTGCACATCGAACACTTCCACATTGGCCGGAATCTCACGCAGATAACGGGAACGTGCGGGGTTCTCCTCCTCATTGTCATCCAGCACGCTGTTGACACTCTCCACATTGCTGATCTGAGCCATGCGACCGATGAACAGCAGAGAGGCCAGCACCACACCCACTTCTACGGCCACCACCAGGTCAATCAGCACGGTGAGGATAAACGTCAGCGCCAGCACAATGGCATCCTGACGGGGACCGGTCAGCAAATGCGTGAAGGTGGATACCTCTGCCATGTTCCAGCAGACAATCACCAGAATACCCGCAAGAGCCGCCAACGGCACCATGGCTGCATACTGCCCCAGCAGCATGAGGATGAGCAGAAGCGTGAGCGCATGAATCAGGCCGGAAACGGGGGTTTTTGCACCGGCGCGGATGTTGGTGGCGGTGCGGGCAATGGCACCGGTAGCGGGCAGACCGCCGAAAAGGGCGGAACAGATGTTGCCCACGCCCTGCCCCACCAACTCCGTGTTCGGATGGTGACGCGAGCCGGTCATACCGTCTGCCACGCTGGCACTCAGCAGAGATTCAATGGCTGCTAACAATGCAATGACAAAAGCAGGCTGAATCAATTCCGGCAGATGCGCCCAGTCAACTGACGGCAGGCTCGGGGCGGGAAGCCCCTGCGGCAGTGTGCCGAATCGGGAGCCGATGGTTTCCACCGGCAAATTAAACGCACAGCACACCACGGTGCTGACCAGCATACCGATGAGCATGAACGGAAGACGGGGCCAGAATCGCTTTACCACCAAAATCACCGCAATGGTGAGAAGAGAGAGCCCTACGGCCCAGGGATTGATGGTGCCGATGTGCTCAATATAGCATCCCCATTTGGAGATAAACTCTGCGGGAACGGCTCCGTCAATCTGAAGCCCCAGCAGGTCCTTCACCTGCGTGCAGAAAATCGTCACGGCAATACCGGAGGTAAAGCCCGTGGTCACAGGGAACGGAATAAACTTGATGAGAGACCCCATCTTGAACACACCGAACAAAATGAGGAACAGACCGGCCAGCAGCGTGCATATTACCAACCCGCTGAAACCGAAACTGGCAACCACACCGGCAATAATCACCACAAAGGCACCGGTCGGACCGCCTATCTGGAACTTGCTGCCACCGAGCAGAGATATCATGAAACCGGCCACAACAGCTGTCACAAGACCGGTGGAAGGTGTAATTTCTGCACAACCGCAGGCAATGGCAAAGGCCATGGCAAGCGGCAGAGCCACCACGCCAACGGTGAGGCCGGATGTCAGGTCAGCTAAAAATGTCTTGCGGTTGTACTCGCGGAGAGATTTGAAGAGACTGGGAGCGTGCATTTCAGAGCAAACTATACGCCCGCCCTCCCGTGAAGTAAAGCCAAAACTGGCAGATTTGCCCGTCAAATCCGCAAATACCGGGCATTTTAGCCTTTCTTTCCCGCCCGGCAGTCTGTGAATGCGCTCCTGCCGCCGCACACAGTAAAAATGATTACAAAAATCATTTTTTTTGCAGCTACAAGGAAAGCTTGACAAAAGAGACTCCGTAAGTTTCAATATAGTCAATAATCTTTCTAACCTATTCGACAGCATAATGACCACGCGAAATATCCTCATCGCCCTGGCGCTGAGCATGCCTGTTCTGGCAGCTCAGGAATCCGCACCGGAACCCTCAGCTACGCAGGCGCAGGCCGCAGCAGAGGCGCTGAAGCCGCTTCAGGCAGACCCCGAGCTGCTGTGCGGAGAGCTTCCCAACGGCGTGCGTTACATGATACGCCCGACGAAGGAACCGGCGGGGCGCGGCAGCGTTCGTCTGCATGTCAACAACGGCTCTCTCAATGAAAGCATGGAGACATCCGGGCTGTCGCACCTGATTGAGCACTTGGTATTCAACGGCAGCCGCACCTTTGAGCGCGGTGAGCTGATTCCCACCATGCAGAAACTGGGGCTGGGATTCGGCGGAGACGCCAACGCCTACACCGGCCTGCTGCAGACTGTTTACAAGCTGGATCTTCCCAATCTTGAGGAGAAGACCCTCAATTTTGCCTTCACCATCATGCGCGACTTTGCGGACGGAGCCACGCTGACGGATGATGCCATCAACCACGAGCGCGGAATCGTCATCAGCGAGCTCAAGGCAAGAGATTCACAAAGCTACCGCTCCACCATCGCCATGCTGAGACAGCTTTGCAACGGCACCCGAGTGCCGGAATACATGCCCATCGGTCGGGAGGAAGTCATCCGCGACATTCCCTGCGAAAAGGTGCGAGAGTTTTACCGCAACAACTATCTTTCCCGCCGCATGACGGTGATTGTGACCGGCGACTTCAAGACAGAAGACATGCTTCGGGAGGTGGAGAAACACTTCGGCAGCATGCAGGACTCCGGCGAGCCGCCCGCACGCCCCGAAATCGGCAAGCCCGTCAATCTGGGACCGGATGAAAACATTCTGGCAAACACAGAACAGGCTCATGTGACCGTGAGCATGAATGTGGTCTCCCCCTGGGTCTACAAGCAGGACACCATCGAAAAGCGCATGGAGGAGCTGCCGCTGGATATGGCCTGTGCCGCGCTCAACAGAAGGCTGGAGCGCATGACCCGCAATGAGAATTGCCCCTTCATGGCCGCCGCCGTGGAAAAGAGTGAGCTTTTTGAGTCTGCCTCTCTCTTCACGCTCCAGGTTATCAGCAGTCCGGACAAATGGAAGGCTGCCATGAGCGCCGCAGAGCAGGAACTGCGCCGCGCCTGCGAATTCGGTTTCAGCGATTTGGAAATTTCCGAGATTGTGCGTTCCTCCATCAACAACGCCGAACTGGCGGAACAGCGCTGGGAAACCTCTACCTGCAACGGTATGGCAGATTTGCTGGTCAAGGAGATTGATGGAAAACAGGTACCCACGGCCCCGAAGGAAGATACCAGAGCTCTCATGGCCGGTCTGGCCGCTCTGGCTAAAGACCCGGATGCCTGCCGCCGCGCCCTCAAGAAGGCCTATGAATCCGACCGCACCAAGCTGACGGCCATGGGCAATCCTCCGGCAGACCTCACCAAGGAGACCCTCCGCGCCGCGTACAACGAGGCTAAGGCAACGGAAGTGACACCTCCAGCGGAAGAAAAACTGGACACTTTTGCCTATGAGCAGATTGGTGAGCCCGGCAAGATTACGGAATCCGCCTATCTGGAAGATTTGGATGTAACCACCCTGACCCTCAGCAACGGCATCCGTGTCAACATCAAGCCCGTCACCACCCGCAAGGACGCCATTGAAGTAACGGCCCGTATTGACGGTGGCACCCGCACCATGCTGGCTCCCAGAGGCCTTCAGCTCATCGCAGATTCCGTCATGCGACAGGGCGGGCTGGAAGCGCACAGCGCAGATGATTTGAACCGCATTCTGGCCGGTCGCAATGTCGGTCTGTCATTCGGGTCGGAAATGGACCGCTTCGTGTTCGGCGGCGGCTGCACGCCGGAAGATTTCGAGCTGCAGTGCAAGCTGCTGGCTGCCGCCATACTGCACCCCGGTTTCCGCAACATCGGCGAAACAATGACACGCCGGAACCTGCCGCAGGTGTATAACCGACTGAAGAGCACCCCTGAGGGGGCCTTTAACCTGCAGAGCGCACGAATCCTGTATGGAGACGACCCCCGTTTTGCCATGCCGGAGCAGGAGCAGGTAGCGGCTCGCACCACGGAGGAAGTGAAGGCCGCCGTGCTTCCCTACCTGCAGAAGGGTGCCATGGAGGTCACTATTGTAGGTGATTTCAAGACGGAGGACATTCTGCCCGTGCTGGAGCGCACCTTCGGTGCCATGCCGGAGCGCAACAGAGAGTTCACCCCGGTTACGGAGCAGGAGCGCAGCGTCAACTTCGCAGGCTGGGGCTGCAACGAGTTCCTGCGCTACCCCACCGAGCTGGACAAGACGATTGTTACTCATGTCCGCTACGCCGGCAACGGTCGCGACACACACCGTAACCGCCGTCTGCAGGTACTCAACTCCATTGTGCGGGAAAAACTTTTCGACGGCATCCGCGCCGAGCTGGGAGAAACTTATTCCCCGACCGCTCGTCTGAACTTCAACGGCAATTACTGCAATGCCGCCACCATCACCACGGCCAGCGCCGGCGTGAAGGGCAACAGAATCAAGGTGAATGCCGCCATGGAGCTCATCCTGCGCAATCTGGCACTGGAAGGCGGTATCACGGATGATGATTTCATCCGCGCACTCCGTCCTATCATTGCTACGGCCGAAAAAGCCCGCCGCACCCCGGAGTTCTGGCAGGGAGCCCTCTCCCGCCTGCAGTCCGAGCCGGAGAAGCTGGCTGAAATCCGAGACCATTTGGATGATCTCAACAAGATGACCGCAGATGAAATCCGCGCCCTCGCACGGGAGATTTTCGGCAACGATGAAAAGGTAAGCCGCTTCTTCACCGTGCCGGAGAATTTTGACGCGGAGAAGCAGTAAAACGGGCTTACTTCCGCTCACCGGCCAGCGGCTCCGGGCGGTCCCTCTCCAACAACGCGGGGGCAGATTCCGGAGCAAGCGGCTCAATCAGGAGCGTACCTTCCTCGCCGGCGGCATTATACAGGCCGCCGGCGATTCTTATACCCATATACTCACCCCAGGGCCAGAACGCACAGCTCTGCCGCCGCAGACGCAGAAACAGCAGGTCTATCTGCCGTCGGCTGACCGGGGCCCCATTCTGCAGGGCATGGTATAGGGCATCATGCAGCAGCGTAGGCAGCAAATCCCGCTCACGGGTGCAGCCCCATGTCATTCCGTCCCAGAGATATCGGCGGTGCAGGATGAAGGTGTCCCCCCTTGCTTCCATCAGCAGTCGGTGCGGAGGCTTCGGGTGCCGGGCACGCCACCGTCCCAGCTGCATCTGCGGGTCCCTCCACACAACGGCATAACGGGTGAGCAGGCAAAATCCCGGGGAACGCTCCGGTAAGTAGGAATACCAGTTGCCGGGCTTGAGACCTGCCGCCTTTACTTCCGGTGCAATCTGCTTCATATTGACGGCATACACCACCTGCCGGCATCCCGTAAGAAGAGCCGTCAGACACAACGCAAATATGCCGATTCTCCGCATTCCCCGCCAGTATATCACACGGGCGGTTCTTGTCAATCCGGGCTTGACGCCATGCAGGCAAACAGTTACACTCACTCCATGCAGGACATGATGGGCGGCATTTTCGGTTTGGAACTCGCGGAGTACGATAATTTTCCCTACCGGGAATCATCCTCCTGTGCCTTCGTCAACAGCGGACGGACGGCTCTGGCTTGCATTCTTGATAATTTGCCGCGTCCGCGACGCGTCTTTCTGCCCCTCTTCTCCTGTGATACTCTCCGCGAGCCCTTGCAGGGGTTCCCCTGCTCCTACTACTCGTGCGGGGAAAATCTGGAACCCATCATCCCGGGAGACGCCGGAGAAGAAGACCTCATTATCCTGGTCAACTACTTCGGGCTCACCGGCGACCGCGTGCGGGAAGCAGCGGCTCAGTTTCCCGGCACTGTCATCATCGATGCAACGATGGCACTCTTCTGCCCACCGGAACCCGGCATACCCGCCTTTTACAGTCCGCGCAAATTCGCCGGAGTGGCAGACGGCGGAGTAGCCTGTGCCCCCTTCCCCCTGAACGCACGTCCGACTAAACAGGAAAGCGGACTGGAGAACGCCCCGCTGCTCCTCCGGCGGCTCCTCTACGGTGCAAGCGCTTCCGCAGAGGAAGCGGAACAGGCGGAAGCTCGGCTCTGCGGCAAACGCACCGCCATGTCCCGGCTCACCCGCACTCTGCTGCGCAGCATCGATTTTGAAACAGCTGCCCGAAAAAGACAGGAAAATTACCGTACGCTCCACGCGGCACTGGCGGAGATTAACCGACTGCCGCTGCCGGACGAAGCCCCGCATGCCCCCATGTGCTACCCGCTGGTATGCCGCATACCCGGATTAAGGGATGATTTGATTGACGCCGGCATTGCGCTCCCCCTGTTCTGGCCGGAGGTAGCGGAACGCACGGATGCCCTCTGCCCGGAAAACAGGCTGACCCGCTCTCTCCTGCCCCTGCCCCTCGATCAAAGGTATGACAAAGATGATATGCTGCACCTCATTTCCCTCATTTGCGGCAAAAATGCCTGAAAAATAGGCAAAAAAATTAAAAAAATGTTATTCGGGGGTTGACCTTGACGAAAGGTGTGGTATTATGTTCTTACGTATGCATGCCGACCTTGAGAAACTCGTAAGCGCCGGAAAAATTCCGGCTGATTTTGCCGCCCGACTTGACAAATTTGCACCCGGGCGCTACGTATTGCATCAGGATTGGGGCGTAGGCAAGGTGGCCCAGTGGTCTCTTGCCAAGAACAAGATTAAAATTGATTTTGAGAAAAACAAAGGTCTTGTACTGGGTCTGAAACTTGCGTTCAACCAGGTTACGCCCATCCCTGAGGGGCATTTCCTCATTGCCTGTTTTGATGATCCGGAGAACTGCCGCAAGCAGGCGGAAGGCAAGGACACCATACTCGATTTCATCCGCATGGTGCTCACCTCCAACATTTCCCTGCGCGAGGGCGTGGATGAAGTTCTGCCCATGCAGCCGGAGGATTTGGAAAAATTCCTCAGCGGTCGTATCATCCCGGAAGAGTCCTGGAAGAACTGGTGGGAGAAGGCACGCACAGAGATGCGTGAATCCCCGTCTTTCCGTCTGCCCACCCGCCGCGGTGAGCCCATTATGCTTCGCAAGGCAACTTCTGCTACGGAAGCTCTGATGGATGACTACACGGAAGCCACCACGCTGAACACCTGCGTACGCGTGCTGGACCAGACCAATCTGGACATCCTCAAGGGCAACTATGATGTTGCTGCCAAGCTCATCAAGAAGATGGAGGATGACATCCACCGCGACCACACGGAGCAGCAGCACGTACTGGAGCTCATCATCATCCGTGATACCATTCTGGAGACGATGGCCACCAAGGACGAGGAGCGCGCCCTGCTGGATGCCGCCCTGACCAAGGAAGGCGTGGAGACCGTCACCACTCTGGCAGACAAGCTCCGCAACGTCACCTCCGAGGAACTGGTGAGCTATGTGGGCGAGCTTTCCGCAGCCCGTCAAATGAAAGTATACGAGGCACTTCCGGAGGCAATTGGCGACGGCTGGCTGCCCTACGCTACCAACATCTTCCTGTTTGGCGGCGCAAAGGCCACCGGCACTGCAGCAGAGTTCATCCTCAAGAACGGCGGCCGCGAGCAGCTCTTCACAGACCTCCTCAACGGCATTTCCCGCCAGAGCCTCAGCCCGGACGTGCTTATCTGGATTTGCCGTGAGCGCAACGGCGTAGCCAAAGAAGTGGTGGACAAGACCCGCATGGCTCTCGGCGCCGCTATCATCAACGCCATTGAGCGCGACAGCTCTGAGGGCGGCCCCAACCGCGCCCTGCGTCTGCGCAACCTGCTTCTGGAGAAAAACGACGACAAGAAGGCAAACCTGGTGCGCGACCTGGTGACCGGCATCACTGAGCTGGAAGCCCGTCCCTTCGCCAAGGCTATTTACGATTCTTCCATGCTGCCGGAGCTGGACCGCAACATGCTGCTGGCTGTGATGATGCAGGTGCATCCCTCCCTCCAGGAGATTGCCCTCAGCCGCAAGAATGTCAAGGAGAAGCAGAACCTCTTTGTTTCCCTGCGCTCCTACGCCGCCCGCAAGGCAGAGTACGAGGACATCATCAACGTGCGTATTCCCAAGAACAAGCACGATTTGGAAGTCACCCGCGCAGAAGGCGACCTTCGCGAAAACGGCGGTTACCAGGATGCCAAGGCCACGCGTCAGGTACTCATGCGCCGTTCCGACGAGCTTTCCCGCCTGCTTGCCAAGGCAGAGCCGACCAACTTCAGCGGAGTATCCTGCGATGAGGTCAACATGGGCACTCAGGTCACCTTTGTCACCGACAAGAAGAAGGAAGTGGTGTACACCGTTCTCGGCGCATGGGACTCCATCCCGGAGGAACGAGTCATCGCCTACAGCTCTAAGCTGGGCAGCCAGCTGCTGGGTCACAAAGTGGGCGACACCCTGCGCCTTCCCATCGAGGTGGGCGGCGACCGCGTGAAGATGACCATCAAGGCCATTGCTCCCGCTCCGGCAGAGCTCATCTACCCGGACGGCGAAGTTCCTGCCAACTAATTCCCGGTACATTTTGTTTTCATTTCGCGCACGTCCTCCGGGGCGTGCGCTTTTTTTTACTGCATTCTGCTCGTTTTCAACAGAAAAATAAGGGGTGGGGTACGTTTATGCTTGCATACTAAAAATTAGATGGTACAATGCGCGCGCGGGGCGTGTCAACCCCGGGTGTGAAAGATGATGAAAAAATGCGTTCACATTGCAGCAATACTTGTTGTAAGCCTGATTCTGATGATTGCATCAGTCAGCATGGCGGCAGCGGCAGATGATGTCTCTACCCGCGCAGCGCGGGGTATCGCCTCCATCGATGATCTGACGGGCAAGAAGCTGGCAGTCCCCAGCTCCACCGTGCAGGACATTTACATTCAGGAACATTATCCCCATCTGGAGCTCCAACGCTACAATCTGGAGGCGGACATGATGCAGGCTCTGCAAAATGAGCGGTGCGACGCCGCCATCATGGACGATATTATATGTTATGCCCTTGCCCGCAAGTTTGACAACGTCACCATCCTCAAGAACAGCCCCGTGCCGGAAAACCACATGGCCGTGGTGTTCAACAAGGAGCAGACAGAACTGCACCGCCAATTCAATGAGTTCCTCCGCGGGCTGAAAGAAAGCGGAGAGCTGGAAACCATCTGCGACAACTGGATTCACCGCTTTGAAACCACCCCCATGCCCAAGCTCAATATCCCCACGGAGGGTGAGCCCATCCGCGTGGGTATGGAACCCTGCACGGAGCCGACCGTGTTTGTGCGGGATGGAGAAATAGTCGGCCTTGATGCTGAACTGATTAAACGTTTTGCCGCCCACATCGGGCGTCCGCTGGAAATCCAGAGCATGGACTATGACGGGCTGATTCCCGCTACAGTTTCCGGTAAGGTGGATATGGCCGCATCCGGGCTACTGGTGACGGAAGAGCGCGCCGAGAGCGTCCTGTTCTCAGCTCCGTATTATGCCAGCGGCTCCTGCATTGCCGTGCTGACCAAGAATGCAGCACCGGATGCCCCCGCCGTCACCGCCACCACCGGGAAAGAAGCCTCCCGCAGCGGCATTACCGGCATTGATGATTTGGCCGGCAAGAAGCTGGCAGTCCCCAGCTCCACCGTGCAGGACATTTACCTGCAGAAGCATTACCCGCATCTGGAGCTGCAGCGTTACAACCTGGAAGCGGACATGATGCAGGCCCTGCAGAATGAGCGGTGTGATGCCGCCATCATGGATGACATCATCTGCTATGCTCTGGCCCGCAAGTTCAACAATGTCACCATTCTCCGCAACAGCCCGGTGCCCAAGAACAACATGGCCGTGGTGTTCAACAAGAAGCAGACAGAGCTGCACCGCCAATTCAATGAATTTCTCCGCGGGCTGAAAGAAAGCGGAGAGCTGGAAACCATCTGCAACAACTGGATTCACCGCTTTGAAACCACCCCCATGCCCAAGCTCAACCTCCCAACGGAGGGAGAGCCCATCCGCGTGGGCATGGAGCCCTGCACGGAACCGACCGTGTTTGTGCGGGATGGCGAAATCGTCGGTCTGGATGCTGAGCTCATTTATCGCTTTTCCGTGTATATCGGGCGTCCCGTTGAAATCCTGAGCATGGATTACGACGGTCTGATTCCGGCTGCCGTTTCCGGCAAGGTGGACATGTCTGCCTCCGGGTTGCTGGTAACGGACGAACGCGCGGAAAACGTCCTCTTCTCTGATCCGTACTACGCCAGCGGTTCCTGCATTGCCGTGCTGACCAAGAACGCAGGAGAAGCAACCTCCATTGCCGCCGGGGCCCCCGCCGCTCCGCAGTCGGAAATGGGGTTCTGGGCCGGCATCAAGCGCAGTTTCCACCGCAACATCATTGCAGAAAAGCGTTACATGCTTCTCTGGGACGGGCTGAAACTCACCATCTACATCTCCATTCTGGCAGCTCTGCTCGGCACCGCACTGGGTGCAGGTGTCTGCTACCTGCGCATGCGGAAGTCCCCCACGGTGCAGCGCATTGCAAAGACATACATTGACCTGATGCGCGGCACGCCGATTCTGGTACTTCTGCTGCTGATGAACTATGTGGTCTTTGCCAACTGGAAGAGTGGCGGCACCGCCGTGGCTATCATCACCTTTGCCCTCAATTTTGCCGCCTATGTGAGTGAGATGTTCCGCACGGCCATCACCAGCATTGACCGCGGCCAGACGGAAGCCGGCATCGCCATGGGCTTCACCCCCCTGCGCACCTTCGTCTACATTGTTCTGCCCCAGGCAGTACAGCGTGTGCTTCCGGTGTACAAGGGAGAGCTCATTTCTCTCATCAAGACCACTTCCATCGTAGGCTACATTGCCATTCAGGACCTGACAAAAGCCTCAGATATTATCCGGGGCCGCACGTTTGATCCTTTCTTCCCGCTGATTATGGCCGCCGTGCTGTACTTCCTGCTTGCCTGGATTTTCGGCGCAGGTCTGGACTGGATTGGCCGCAGATTCAATGCCACCACCAACAACAAGGATGAAGAACAGTCATGATTCAGATTAATCATCTTCAGAAGAGCTTTGGCAAGCTCAACGTACTCAACGATATCAATGTACACATTCACCCCGGTGAGATTATCTCCATCATCGGGCCTTCCGGTGCGGGCAAGAGTACGTTTCTGCGCTGTCTCAATCTACTGGAGCAGCCCACGGGCGGTAGCATCGTCATTGACGGCGAAGACCTGCTGGCACCGGGTGTCAACGTGGCACGTATCCGCCGGAAGATGGGCATGGTGTTCCAATCATTCAACCTCTTCAACCACCTTTCCGTTCTGGACAACGTCTGCATCGGCCCCGTCAAGCTGCTGAACAAAAGCCGGGCAGAGGCAGAAAAGCGCGGTCTGGAGCTGTTGAAAATGGTAGGCATGGCAGAAAAAGCACATGCCATGCCGGATGAACTCTCCGGCGGGCAGAAACAGCGTGCCGCCATCGCCCGCTGCCTTTCCATGGAGCCGGAAATCATCCTCTTTGATGAACCCACCTCCGCCCTGGACCCCACCATGGTCAGTGAGGTACTCTCCGTTATTCGCTCCCTTGCCCGCCAAGGCATGACCATGGCCATCGTGACGCACGAAATGAGCTTTGCCCGAGATGTGAGCACACGCGTCTTTTACATGGACAAGGGCACCATTTATGAGGAAGGCACACCGGAGCAGATTTTCGAGCATCCCACCAAAGAGCTCACCCGCATCTTCGTGAACCGCATCCGAGACTTCCACTTCTGCTTCCACAGCCGGGATTACGACCGCTACGCCCTCAAGGCAGAATGGCAGCAGTACTGCAACAAGTACTTCCTGACTCGTGAAACCATGCAGAAAGCCCTCAAGCTCGGCGTCTCTCTCTTCCGACTCATCCCCTTCGACCAAGGTGCCGTGGACATGTTCTTCCGCTACTCGGAAAAAACACGCCAGATGAGCGTAGAGGTTCTGCTGCCGCCCGGCATGGAATCCGTGCTGCCGCCCCCGGACAGCAAGCGCATGGCGGTCATCAACCTCCTCTGCAACGGGGTTGCCTCCAGCACGGAAGATACACCCGATGGCCGGCGTGTGAAATACTGCATGAAACTCCGCCACTGCAACCATTGATTTTTCCTCAACTCGGCGCCGCAAGCGCCGAGTTTTTTATACCCCGAAAACGGCCTTATTTTCACCGCAGAATCCCCCACCGGCACTCGGCGGAAACAAGCTGCCGCAGCAGCACAATTTCCCAACCGGAGCAGGCATTCGGAGGCGGCGGGAGACTGACACAGAGTTATTCTATCAATTAGAGCGTCAGCCTTCAAAAAACGGCTTGCCAAGTCCGGCCGGCAAGTGTATAATGCACCGTGCATCCACACGGTGCAATTTACTTATGTCCGGCAATCTCACATATAAGCAATCCGGCGTCGACACCATTGAGGCGCAGTCTTTTGTTAAAGATATCAGTGCACACGTCAAGCGCACGCAGAAAAACCGTCAGCTCTGCAATGCTTTCGGTTTGTTTGCAGCAGCTTACGATCTTTCCTCCTACAAGGAGCCGGTCATCGTGACCGGCACGGACGGTGTGGGCACCAAGACGGAAATTCTCTTCGACATGGATATGCTCGAAACCGCAGGCAAGGACCTGGTGGCCATGAACGTGAACGATATTCTCACCACCGGTGGTGATCCGCTCGTGTTCCTGGATTATCTGGGCATCTCCAACCTGGAGGCAGAAAAGCCGCGCATCACCCGCCTTGTGGCCGGCATGTGCGATTATCTGGAGAGCTGCAACTGCATTCTCGCCGGCGGCGAGACGGCAGAAATGCCCGGCGTGGTGCCGGAGAATCTGGTAGAGATGGCCGGTTTCAGCATCGGCTGCGTAGAAAAGAGCCAGATGATTGACCCCTCCAAGGTGGCCGTGGGTGATGTGCTCATCGGTTACCCCAGCGATGGTTTCCACGCCAACGGCTGGAGCTTGGTGCGCCGCATTCTCAAGCAGAACCCGGATTTGCTCACAGAGGAAGAGCTGCGTGACCTGCTCGCCCCCACCCGTCTTTACCATGATGTCGTGTACGACATGCGCAAGCTCGGCATCACCCCCAAGGCATACGCCCACATCACCGGCGGCGGCCTGCCTGAGAACCTGGAGCGCTTCCTCGGCGACAAGGGTGCAGATTTGGAGATTCCCTACTGGGACAACGCCCCTGCTCAGAAGGTGCTTACCTTCGTAGACGCAGAAGACCGCTTCCACACCTTCAACATGGGCATCGGCTGGGTGGCCATCGTCAGCCCCGAGCAGGCTGAGCAGGCCATGACTGCCGGTCCCGGCGGCACCATCATCGGTACCATGCGCGAGGGTCAGGGCATCAAGGTTTCGGTGAAGAAGTAACAATTACCCCCTTCCCCCTATATGTCCGCAGCCATTCGCCTGCTGAAGCCGCTCTCCTACTACGCAGAGAAGTACGGCACACCGGAGTGGGCTTTCAACAAGCTTTTCCTGCTCATGGAAAAGCAGCACAACCGCGGCCAGGACGGCGCCGGCATCGGTTGTATTAAACTCAACATGCCGCTGGGAGATCCCTACATCTTCCGTGCCCGCGACACGGCCGCCAACGCCGTCACCAACATCTTCTCCAACCAGCAGCGGCATCTGCGCCACATGCGGGAAGATGGTATCATCAAAGGTACGGATGCAGCAAGCTACAAGAGCAACTTCAACTTCGGCGGTGAGGTCCTGATGGGCCACCTGCTCTACGGCACCGGCGGTGAACACTATGATGAAGGCAGCTGCCACCCGTACATGCGCCGCACGAACTGGCCGACCCGTACCCTCATGATGCAGGGCAACATGGGTATCACCAACATCTCCGAGCTGCATGAAAAGCTCATTTCCAGAGGCCAGCACCCCGTGTTCGGTACGGATATCCAAACCCTCATGGAAGAAGTGGGCTACTATCTGGATGAGGCTCACACCGACCTCTACCGCCAGCTGCGTGACAAGAAAGTAGACGGGCGGGAGATTCCCCACATCATTTCCGCAGAGCTGGATTTGTACGACATTATCGGCAAGGCCAGCAAGGATTGGGACGGCGGCTACACCATCATGGGCGGCATCGGCAACGGTGACTTCTTCTGCCTGAGAGACCCGCACGGCATCCGCTACTGCTACTACGTCCTCACGGATGAGTATCTGGCCGTTGCCAGCGAGCGTGTACCGCTGATGAGCGTGATGGAGGTGGAAGAGCACGAGGTGAAGGAGCTCAACCCCGGCAACATGATTGTGGTGAAGTACGACGGCGCCGTCACCATCCGCGAATACACCAAGCCGCTGGAGCCCACACCCTGCTGCTTTGAGGACGTCTACACCTCCCGCGGCAATGACCCCATCATCTACCGCGAGCGTAAGCAGCTTGGTGCCAACCTCACGGAAAAAGTGGTGGAAAGCCTGGACGGAAACTTCTCCAAAGCCGCTATTACCTTCATCCCCAACACCGCAGAGGTCTCCTACTACGGTCTGTTGGAAGGTCTGCGGGCCTACCGCCGCAACAAGGTAACGGAAGCCATGCTGACGGCCTACCGCGACGGCACCATGAGCGAAGAGCTCATTGAGGAGCTGATTCTGCGCCGCTGGCCGCGTGCGGAAAAGATTGCCCACAAGGACATCAAACTCCGCACCTTCATCTCTGAGGAAAGCAGCCGCAAGCAGCTGGCAGCCATGGTGTATGACCTCACCTACGGAGCTGTCGGCAGCGATGAAGTGCTGGTGGCTATTGATGACTCCATCGTGCGCGGCACCACGCTCAAGATGAGCCTGCTGCGCCTGCTGGCCCGCACCAAGGCCCGCAAGATTGTCATCGCCTCCTCCGCTCCCCAGGTACGTTACCCGGACTGCTACGGCATCGACATGAGTGAGATGGGCAAGTTCATCGCCTTCCAGGCCGCTATCACGCTGCTGAAGAAGCGCGGCATGTACACCCACATCATTGATGTGTACGAGGAATGCAAGCGCCA
This sequence comes from Akkermansia sp., assembly GCA_045635265.1. Lineage (GTDB taxonomy): Bacteria > Verrucomicrobiota > Verrucomicrobiia > Verrucomicrobiales > Akkermansiaceae > Akkermansia. The sequence continues at coordinate 49,243 of JAZRBU010000013.1, read as the reverse complement.
GCTCACGCTCCCGGCAGAACAGCGCTCCAACCCCGTCAAGAAAATCTACGAACCCTTCACGGATGATGAGATTACGGACGAGGTTTCCCGCATGGTCACGCCGGATAACAGCCCCTGCGAGATTCAGGTCGTCTACCAATCCCTTGAGGGTCTCCGTCAAGCTGTGGAAGGCCCCTGCGGTGACTGGTACTTCAGCGGTGACTACCCCACCCCGGGTGGCTTCACCGTGGTGAACACAGCCTTCATCAAGTGGTTTGAGAGCCGCGACTCCCGCGACTATCAACTGTAATTCTTCGGGAGCCGCAAGGCTCTCTTTTCCCCCTGGGTCGGAATGGGGGCAACACGCCCCCTTCCGCCCACCCCCTTCCCAACAACCCACCTTACACCAAGAGAATGAATACCAACGCAAAAGAGAATTACCCGGAACTCGAGGACGAGCTTCTTATCCAAAGGACGCTCGAAGGGAAAACCCGGGCATTCGATGAACTTGTACGGCGACACAGCCGCAAGCTCAATTCCATGCTCATTGCCATGCTGAACAATGAGGCAGATGCGTATGATGTGGCACAGGCATCCTTTCTGAAAGCCTTTCACTCTCTTCGTTACTTTAAGGGACAGAGCAGCTTTTTCACCTGGCTCTATTCCATTGCCCTGAATCAGGCCCGCAACTTCCTCCGCAAGCGTAAACGCGAGCGCGACAACTCCTACAGCCTGGATAACGACGAAAACGGCGACCCGCTGGAAAAAAATGCGGATTTGTGCGACACGAACCGCGCGTCAGACCCCATCCGGCAGGCCCAGATTGCAGAGCTGCGCAAAAAATTGCAGCATGCCATCAGCCAGCTTTCTCCCGCACATCAGGAGGTCATCAACCTCTGTGACATCCAGGGGCTTTCTTACCCGGAAATCTCCAAAATCATCAATATCTCAGAAGGCACCCTCCGCTCCCGTCTGCACTATGCCCGCCAGCAGCTCCAGGGGCTATTGGCTGAAGAAAAGCCGCACTAAGCACAAAAGGGCTGACAAACCAATCTTTTGTGTTATAATACAGAGCAACCCATGACACGCACGATTCTTTCCCTGCTCTGTACCCCGCTTTGTCTGCTCCACTCTCTGAGCGCAGCAGAACCCGTCACGCCCGTTACCTGGCCCGGAGTAGAAAACAGCTACCGCGTCAGCCCGGAACTATACCGCAGCGGCCAGCCGGATGAAGATGGGTTCCGTGCCATTGAGGCAGCGGGCATCAAAAGCATTCTTAACCTCCGCGAGTACCACAACGACAGGGATGAAGCCGCCGGCACCGCCCTCACGCTGTTGCACTACCCCGTTGCCGCCGGCAAAGTGACCGCACAGGATCTGGAAACCATTCTGAAGATGCTGCGCACCGCCCCCAAACCCGTGCTGGTGCACTGCTGGCACGGCTCTGACCGCACCGGCATTGTCGTTGCAGCCTACCGCATCATTGAGCAAAATCATTCCGTCGACGACGCAGAAAAAGAGTTCACGGAAGAAAGATTCGGGCACCACGAGTTCTGGTACGGCAACCTCCGCCGGCTCCTCCGCCAAACAGATTGGTCTGCACTGCGCAGCAGACTGAACGGCAAGACAAACTGAATCAGCTCCCCTTACTCATCTTCTGCGAAATATAAGCCGGCAACGCTGCGGCTGGCCGGCGTGGTGTATCTTGTCCGCAGCAGAGAGGCATCCCGGTGCCCCATCTCCAGTTGCAGCTCGGCAAAATTGCGGAAATGAGCAGCATGATAGGTGGCAAAGGTGTGGCGGCACACATCCGGCACCCAATGCCGGAACCCCGCCGCGCGCCGCAGAGCCCGCCACTTGCGCTGCCAGTTGCGGGGCACCGTGTAATCCCCTGCCCGCAACCCGCTCACGCAGCGCAGCGGCACCAGACGCCCGCCGCCGGTCTTGCTGGTGCGGGGGCGGATGATGAGCTGTTTCTCCCGGTCGCAGACATCCTCCGGCTGCACACGCTCTACCTCCGTCGGCCGCACACCGGAATACAGCAGCAGCTGCAGAGAAAACCGCATATCCCGAAACTCCGGCCGCTGAGCAGCCGCCTGCAGTCGCTCCACCTCCTGCAGTGTCAGAGCCCGTATCGGCTTCTCCTCCACCCGCGGCACCTCTATGCGGCTCACCGGGTTCGCATCGCACCACTCCCGCCGCACCCCATAAGCAAAAATGCTGTGCAGAATAGACCGACCTTTCACATAACTGCTGCGGCTCCTGCCGAATGCCTCCTCCAATATCCTCTTGCAATGGCTCACTCTCATGGACCGCAGCGGCAGCTCCCCCACCCCCTCTACCCGCAATATCCGCCGCACAAAGTGCCGCAAATCTCTCCGCGTGGCCGGGCGCAAATCCGCTCGTGCTTCCACGCTCGCCCAGGCGGCATGCTCCAGACTCACCGTCCGCTCCGCGTCCAGCACAGACTGCACGCCAAGCTGCAGCGCACGCCGCACAAGCAGTATCAATTCGTTACGCGTTTTCTTCCTACTTTCTTCGCCAAGTGCTTCTACACATTCCAATACGAGGCGGGATGCATCTTCCGGGCGAAGTCCTGTTGAGCGGATTATGGCTTTTGCTGTATTCATGGGCAATGCTGGAGTCAATACTTATTTTCCACAAAAATTGATTTTGTGCAAGATATGAGGATGCGGTCGCACCTCATGCCCGGTTTCATGCCTGTTTTTGCTCGAAAAAGCTCAAAATATCACCCAAAACTATGATTTAGCCTCCAGCATTGCCCAAGAATATGATACGGCATGCCCACACTCTCTCAAGCCGAAATTCACGCCAGAGCAGAAAAATTTTCCGCAGATTGGGCCGGGACCGGACGCGAAGAAGCAGAAGCGCAGTCTTTCCAGAATGATTTTTTCCACATCTTTGGTATTGAGCGGCGCAAAGTTGCCATTTTTGAGCATAGGGTGAAGTGCGAGGACGGAGACGGCTACATTGACCTCTTCTGGAAGGGCCGTATCATGATAGAGATGAAGTCCCGCGGCAAAAGCATGGAAAAAGCCTGGGAACAGGCCCGGCGCTATGCAGCCCACCTCAAGCCGCATGAAATGCCGCGCTGCATCCTCATCTGTGACTTTGAGCACTGGGACCTCTATGACCTGGACCACGACGCGGAAAAGCACTCTTTCCTGCTTTCGGAGCTGCCGCAGCACATCCACCGCTTCTATTACCTGGCCGGCTATGATGAACGCAGCTATCAGGAAGAAGATGCGGTAAATGTGCAGGCGGCGGAGCTGATGGGGCGCCTGCATGACTGCCTTAAAGCAGATGGCTATGAGGGGCATGAGCTGGAGGTGTATCTGGTGCGCCTGCTCTTCTGCCTGTTTGCAGATGATACGGGCATCTTTGAGCAGGATGACTTTCACTTTCTGCTCAAACATTCCGCAGAGGACGGACACGACCTCTCGCCGCTGCTGGCGCAGCTTTTTCAAGTTCTGAACACGCCGGAGGAAAAGCGTCTGCGGAGTCTGGATGCCCGTTTCAGCGCGTTCAGATATGTCAACGGCGGCTTGTTTGCAGAGTTCCTGCCCATGCCGGCTTTCAATGCAGAGATGCGGCAGGCTCTGCTGGATTGCTGTTCTCTGGATTGGGGTGCCATCTCGCCCGCCATCTTCGGCTCCATGTTCCAAAGCGTCATGCGCCCGGAGGAACGCCGTGCTCTGGGCGCCCACTACACAAGTGAGCGCAATATCCTGAAACTCATCCGCCCGCTCTTCCTCGATTCCCTCCGCGATGAGTTTGAGCGCATCCGCGCAGACAAATCCTCCCGCCGTTGGGTGCGGCTGGAAGAGTTTCAGGAAAAACTGGCAAATCTCAGCTTTCTGGACCCCGCCTGCGGCTGCGGGAACTTCCTGGTGGTCAGCTACAGAGAGCTGCGCCGCCTGGAGCTGGAAGTCATCCGAGAGCTGCACCCTAGCGGCCAGCGCGTGCTGGATGTGGCAGAACTCTGCCGCGTTTCCGTAGACCAATTCTACGGCATTGAGATAGAAGAATTCCCCGCCCAGATTGCACAGGTCGCCATGTGGCTCATGGACCACCAGATGAATCTGGAGCTCAGCAACCACTTCGGACAGGCCTTCGCCCGCCTTCCCCTCAAACAAAGCGCCACCATCATCTGCGCCAACGCCCTCCGCATCAACTGGGAAGACGTCGTCCCTAAAGACAGGCTCAACTACATCATGGGCAACCCGCCGTTTGTGGGAGCCCGCAACATGAGCAAAGAACAGAAAACGGATTTGCTTCAGGCGTTTGAGGGTGCGAAAGGAAGCGGTGATTTGGATTTTGTGGCGGCCTGGTATGGAAAAGCAGCCGATTATATGCAGGGAACAGATATTCACTCAGCCTTTGTATCTACGAATTCCATTTGTCAGGGACAGGCGGTAGCCATCCTGTGGAAATATCTGATACGGCAGAAAAACTGCCATATTACCTTTGCTCATCGTACCTTTAAGTGGAGCAATGAAGCCAGGGGACAAGCGGCAGTTCACTGTGTGATTGTCGGATTTACCGTTAGTGAAAGGATTCAGAGAAATATCCTGTTTGATGATACCGGAGAGGCTCAATCGGTGCGCCATATCAACGGATATTTGGTTGATGCTGGGGATATTTTCATTGATAACCGCACGCGTCCGATTTGCGCAGTTCCGGAGATGGGGATAGGAAATAAGCCCATAGATGGAGGAAATTACCTGTTCAGTCAGGAAGAAAAAGATGCTTTTATAGCAAAGGAACCATTATCTGAACAATACTTTAAACCTTGGATGGGTTCTCAGGAGCTTATCAAGGGATTAGTAAGATACTGCCTGTGGTTGGGCGATTGCAATCCGGCAGAATTACGAAAAATGCCCGAAGCGATGAAAAGAGTCGAAGCTGTCAGGAAATTTCGGGCAAATAGTAAAAGCGCACCCACTCAGGCTATTGCAGAAACTCCGCGACGATTTCATGTGGAGAACATGCCGAAGGGGAATTATATTATTATCCCAAGAGTATCTTCTGAACGGCGTGATTTTATACCAATCGCGCTGTTAGATGGAAACTCATTATGTAGCGACTCAGCTCTCCTCATCCCCGATGCCACACTCTACCACTTCGGCGTGCTGACCAGCACCATGCACATGGCCTGGACTCGGGCGGTGTGTGGTCGATTGGAAATGCGATATCGATACTCCAATAAAATCGTCTATAACAACTTCCCCTGGCCGGAGGTGACGGAGGAAGCAGAGGCGAAAATAAGCGAACTGGCCCAGGGGGTGCTGGATGCGCGGGCACTGTACCCGGAGTGTTCACTCGCGGATTTGTATGACCCGCTGACAATGCCGCCGGAGCTGGTATCAGCGCACCGCAGGCTGGATGCGGCAGTGGAGCGGGCATACGGGCAGCGCTTTGCGGATGATGCGGAGCGGGTGGCGTTTTTGTTTGAAAAATACCGTGAGTTGACGCAAGGGGCATGAAAAGTAGTTGGTATACGGAACTGAGCGGGGAGCACTATAAGCTGGGGTGCCGGTGGGTGCCGGAGCGAGAGGAAGGAGGAATCACGCTGTATCGGGCATCGTCCCATCATCCGCATACTGCGGTGCAGCAGCTCACCGCCGAGCAGGAAGCAGAATTTCTGCAGGAAGAGGAGGCTCTGCGATATGCACTTGCCCGTGCGGAATGGAAAGGAGATGAACCGGATTTGATTTTTACGCTGTATCGTGACGGCGAAGCCGCAGGGGTTCAGCGAGAATACTTCGGCCACACCACAAGAGTCATCAAGCGCTATCTGTACGCAGATTACGGAGGAGAAGCCGCAGCGCGGAAAGCCGCCTGCCAAGATGATGCGTTCGACCGCTTTGTGCAACAATACAGTTAAAGAAAAGTCCCGCAGGGCCGGCAGAATGGGTGGCAGCATGACGCCGCGCGGCGCTTTCTCTGTCGGCCCGTTTGGGACTCCATTTCCTTATTTGAGTCTGCCGCCCACTCCGTGTGCTTCTTAAAACACGTGTTGAGCGGCCGGAACATCAGAACGTCGGCATGTCCCGCAGGGCGGGAGGTGCGGCATCATCCGCAGCGGGGGCGCCGTCCGCGGGTTTGGGGCGCGAGCCGGGCTGAATGACGGGGGCCTCATTTTCCGCCGGTTGGATGGTCACCTTCGGGCGGTTGGGCTGCAGAGGTTTCATGGCGGCATCCAGCGCGGTTTGCAACTGCACACCGGGTGCGCCGATGTAGAGGACGGTGGAACGCTTGCTGAGCAAGACAACGGTGGGCAGAGAGGTGACACGGTAGGCGGAGCCGGCGGTGCCCTTCACATCGTCAAAGCGGCTCAGGCTCATGCCGGGCACACTTTCCACGGCGGACTGCAGGTCTTCGGGAGCAAGGTTGGGAGCAATGGCGCAGATTTCCAGCTCCGGGTACTTGGTCTGCAGCTGCTCAATATCTGCCACCATAGCGGCACCGGCGGGTTCTTCCGGAGACCAGAACAGGAGCAGGTTCACCTTATCCGGCATGGGATAGGTGACGGACTGCCCTTCTGCGGTGCGCAGACGGATCTGCGGGGGAATGCAGCCTTTTGTAAGATAGCGCAGGCGGTATGTCTGCTCTGCAGCCACTTCACCCAGGGTGGTATCCCCGAACGGAGCGGAGGGGTTGCCCAGCAGCAGGGCCTGCTTGAGGTAATAGATGCGCTTGCCGCGTACCATGGCCTCACTGCCCTCCACACCGGAAATCATGGGATTGTTGAGCATGAGGCTCAGGGCCAGCGCGGCGCAGCCGCGGGTTTCCGGGTTGGTGTTGCGGTTGTAGATTTTGCGGATGATTTCATACTCACGCACGCCGGACTGGTAGGCCAACATCGGGCATATTTCACGGATGGCGGGATTGGAAAAATGCACACGGTTGATGGATTTGACGAGAGCCTCCGCATAATAGGTGACCTGATTCTGCTGATTTTCATCAAACGCAGCGGCAAAGGCCTCCGGATGCTTGAGCAGCCAGATGACGGCGGGCAAGGCCCAGGGCTGTTCAAACTCATAGGTGGGCACCGTTACCGTGCTTTCCGTACGCTTGCGGCCCTTGCCGCGGGAAACGGTTTCCTTGCGCGCGCCGGTCTGAGAGCAGATGGTCAGCCACAGCTCCGGTGCAATGGCGGCGGGGTTCGGCGCAGCGACGGCGGCCTTGCTTTCCGGGGTGGGAGCAGCCTGAACAGCCTTCTGCCAATTGCTGACCTGCTGCTGCCAATCTGCCAGCACCCGGTTCATGTCTGCCTCAGAAGCCAGCACCGGGGAGAGTGCCAGCAGCGCACATGCAACAAAACTCTTCATGCAAGGGATTATACGCAAGCTCCGCAGGCACCGCAAGAGGAAACTCCGCCAGCTCAGGTAAAAAAAGCTGCCACAGAGCGAATCTGTGGCAGCGGAGATTGTCCTGACTATGGCAACTTGTTAGCAGTTGTACATCTTGGTGTAGTACTCGTCTGCCATGCGGTCGGAATCGAATGTGGGGCAGATGTCGTTCATGGCGGTGAACACCAAATCCATCCAAGCATCCTTGTTATCGTAGTAGAGGGGAAGAATCTTCGATTCAAGAATGTTGTAGAAGTTATCGCGGTCGGAGCGGTCGCGGGCTTCGGGGGCAAGACCGAACTTGGCTTCCGGGATGATGAAGCAGTTCTCACCGTCACGCTCAAACTCACGCACCCAGCCGTCATTTGTGGAGACGGTGATGGAGCCGTTCATGGTGGCGGACATGCCGGACGTGCCGGAAGCCTCACGGGTGACCACGGGGTTGTTCAGCCAGATATCGGAACCGTTCTTCAGCAGGCGGCTCAGGCCCAGCTCATAGCCGGTGAGCACGGCGCAGCGCGGGTACTTCTCGCTGAGGCGGTTGAGCTTATTGAAGATGTCTACTGCGGTGAAATCCGTAGGATAGGGCTTGCCTGCCCAAATCATCTGCACGGGACGGTTGGTGCGCTGGAGCATACGCTCAAACATCACGGGATTCTCTGTTATGAGAGCCGGGCGCTTGTAAGCGGCAAAGCGGCGGGCCCAGACGATGGTGAGGGTATCCGGGTCAAAGAGGTGACCGGTCTGCTCACCGACCATACGGAAAAGATCACGCTTGAGGGCACGCTTGCGGTTGTTGAAGGCTTTCTTATCACGGGCAACGAAGGCCTCTGCCAGCTCAGCATCCTGCCAGTAGGCGCTATTCTGCGCGTTGGTCACATGCGTGATGGGGCAGATATCGGAATAACCTTCCCACATGTGGCGGGAAACCTCACCGTGCAGGGCGGACACACCGTTGGCCATGTGGGAGAGACGCAGAGCAGCCAGCGTGTAGTTGAAAGTCTGCTCGTTGGGGTCCAGCTTCAGCATAGAGCGCACCTGGTCCAGGGAAAGGCCATCAAAGAAGGAGAAATTGTACATCAGGTTGATGTCCATCTTCTCATTACCGGCTTCCTCCGGGGTATGTGTGGTGAAGACGAAACGCTTGCGAACTTCCTCTACGTTACCGCCGTTGCGTGCCAGCATGTTGAAGGCGGCGCCGATGGCGTGGGCCTCATTCATGTGGTAAATTTCCGGTTCCACACCCAGTTCCTCAAAGAGACGGGCACCGCCCTGCCCCAGCACAATGTACTGAGAAATACGGGTCATGGGGTTGGAATCGTAGAGACGCTGAGTGATGGAGCGAGAGATATCATCATTCTCCGGCAGGTCCGTGGTGAGGAAGAACATGGGGGCCGTACCGAAAGTCTCCGGACGCAGGTACAGAGCCTTCACCCACACGGGAGAATTGCAGATGTGAATGAGGAACTTGATGTTGTGGTCCTCCAGGAAGCTGTATTCCTTGCGGCGGTACTGCACCGCCATGGAGCCGTCCTCCGCACGGATCTGGTTATAATAACCGTAGGACCACAGGATGCCTACGCCCACAAGGTTCTGGCGAAGCGCACCGGCGGAACGCATGTGCGAACCGGCAAGATAGCCCAGGCCACCGGAATAGATTTTGAAAACATTATCAATGGCGAACTCCATGCAGAAGTACGCAACCGACTTGCCGTACTTGGGGTCAATCTCGTACGGGTGTGCATATTGTGCGGGCAAGAATGAACTGCTCATTATCGAATATAAATTGGTTGATGTGTCTTTACCGACGGCTTCTGCCACAAGGCAACAAAAAGCGGTCGATGTTGTCCTTATACAGGAATTACCGAATTGAGAAAAGAAAAAAATGGGTCAACTAATGGCATACTGACAATAATTTCATGAAGAAAATCACCACAGTCCGAAAATTGCGTTTGACGCTGCTGAATCAGGTTGCTATCATGCGGCCATGACTCCGCGACAGTGGCAACTGCGTGACCGCCTGTGGAATATACCCGCAGACGGGGCAATCATGGGCATTCTTAATACGACGCCGGATTCTTTCTCCGACGGCGGCATCCACACCGGGCTCGAAAAGGCGGTGGCACATGCGGAGCAATTGTTGGCAGACGGCGCCCATATCATTGATATAGGCGGAGAATCCACCCGTCCCGGGGCAACACCCACGGATATGGCCACGGAAAAAGAACGCACCATTCCGGTTATCCGAGAACTGCGCCGCAGGCACCCCGGCTGTCTCATTTCCATTGATACCCGCCATGCAGAGGTAGCGGAAGCCGCGCTGGAGACAGGGGCAGACATTATCAATGATATTTCCGCGCTGTCAACCCCGGATATGGTCTCCCTGTGCGCCGCACGCCCCTGCGGTATCGTCATCATGCACAGCCTGCCCTTTGAGGGAGAACTGCCGCCGCCTGCGGACATGCCGGGGCTGCTGCACAATTTCTTTACCCAACGCCTGGCAGAGCTGACCGCGGCGGGAATCGCTGCCGCACGCATTTGCCTGGACCCGGGAATCGGGTTCGGCAAAAAAGCTGCCCATACCCTTGAAATTATCCGTCGACTCGAGGAAACCCGCGCCGGAGACCGCCCCATTTTGATGGCACTCTCGCGCAAACGCTTCATCGGCGAGCTCCTGCACGGCATCCCCGGTGCCGTGTGTGCGCCGCTGCCCACGGCGGTTCTCTCCCTCTTTTCTGCAGATGCAGGGGCGGATTTGCACCGTGTGCACGATGCGGCGGAGCTGCGGGATGCACTCTGCCTGCGGGCAGCTCTGCGCCGCCATTAAAATACCCGGCTTATATATTAGATTCCAAAGCGTTGCAGGCAAGCACCGCATGATAACGCTCTTAGAGCTTGACCTGTCATGGGGAAGCTGATAGTATAAGCGCGATTCACCCTTCGGGGGCAAACGTCCACTCCGGATACCCCGCACCCGTTCGGGATAACTCGTTCTAAAAAATATGAAACTGAAAAACATTGCAACATTTGCATTGATGGCCCTCTTTGCAGTGAGCGGCCTGAATGCTCAGTCGCTGTCTCCGTCTACCAAGACGCACTGGGACAAAGGCACGCTGGTCGTAGAGACCCCGGCCCGTCCTGAAGGACAGCAGCATGTAGTGGGCCTCAAAGCGCCCAAGATGAAGACCGTCCGCGTGGCTTTCGTCGGCCTCGGCATGCGCGGTCCCGGTGCAGTGACCCGTTTCACCCACATCCCCGGTGTGGAGGTTGTGGCTCTTTGCGACTATGTGAAGGAACGTGCAGAGAAATGCCAGAAGGCCCTCCGCAAGGCCGGTATGGCTCCCGCCGCCATCTACTGGGGCGAAAATGGCTATCAGGAACTCTGCAAACGCCCGGATATTGACCTGGTGTACGTCGCTACGGACTGGGATCACCACTTCCCCGTGGCCAAGTGCGCTCTGGAGAACGGCAAGCACACCGCCATTGAGGTACCCAGCGCCATGAACCTTGAGCAGTGCTGGGAGCTCATTGACCTTTCCGAAAAGACACGCAAGCACTGCATGATTCTGGAAAACTGCTGCTACGACTGGTTCGAGCTGGACGCTCTGAACATGGCTCAGCAGGGTGTTTTCGGTGAAGTGCTCTACGCCAAGGGTGCCTACATCCACAACCTCGATCCCTTCTGGGGCGATTACTGGGTGAACCCCACCAATGACCCCGACAAGCTCGGCTGGCGCATGAAGTACAACAAGGAGAACCGCGGCGACGTGTACGCCACGCACGGTCTCGGCCCCGTGGCTCAGGTCATGAACATTCACCGCGGTGACCGCTTCCGCACGCTCGTTGCCATGGACACCAAGTCCGTACACGGTCGCGAGTATGTAGAGAAGAAGACCGGCAAGCCCTGCCCCGATTTCCGCAACGGCGACCACACCACCACGCTCATGCGTACGGAAAACGGCAAGGTGGTGGAGATTCAGCACAACGTGATGAATCCCCAGCCCTACAACCGTCTCTTCCAGCTCAACGGTACCCGTGGCTTTGCCAACAAGTACCCCATCGAGGGCTTTGTGCTGGAAAGCGGCCACATGAAGGATACGGAAGGCGCCCCCGACCTGGAGGATCTGGATTCCCACAGCTTCATGAGCGAGGAAAACATGAAGAAGCTGCGTGAGACCTACCGCCACCCCATCATCAAGAAGTATGGTGAAATGGCTGAGAAGGTAGGCGGCCACGGCGGTATGGACTTCTTCATGGACGTGCGCATGGTATACTGCCTCCAGAACGGTCTGCCGCTGGATATGGACGTGTACGACATGGCTGAATGGTGCTGTCTGGCTGAGCTGGGCTCCCTCTCCATGGACAACAACAACTGCTCCGTATCTTTCCCGGACTTCACCCGCGGCCACTGGAACGATGTTCAGGGCTACACCCATGCCTGGGCATCCGCAGAGGATGAAGCTGCCACGGATGCCGCAGCTGCTGCTTTCACCGCTGCTCACAAGACGGCCACGGCCAAGCTCAACCTCTGGGCTCTCTATGATGCCGCTCAGACCGGTGATGCCGCTGCCGTGAAGGCATACGAGGAAGCTGCCGCCAAGCTCGACGCTGAGACGGCTGTTGCCGAAAAGGCTGCCGCCGCCGCTAAGGCCGCTGCTGACAAGGCTTACTCCGAAACCTACACTGAGGTTGAGGCTGCCGCTCAGGCCAAATAAGCCCGGGCCTCAAACAATCTCATTTCTTTCATCCCCCGCCCAACGCGGGGGATTTTTTTGTCCCGAGATAACTTGCCCTCTCCCCCCCCCCTCATTTCCGCCGGAAAAGATGCAGAGACGGATTGCGCGGTGCATTCCACCGTCCCGTATGGGCATGTACACTCAGAGCTGCTAATTAAAAACACGCCGCCGTTTAATACAAAGAAAAAGCCCGTCAGGTATCATCTACCTTGACGGGCTTTATTGATTGCGGAAGCAGGATAAAAACATTGTTTCTGACTTTCGCTTGTTTCAAATGGTCACATATCGGTGCTTTCTCAATACAGGCAATTGGTATAGAAGGCAGTTCCAAAGAGAAACGCATATTGAGCCACGTTGATACAGCGAGAATTCTGCTTACCGGATTCAATTTCGCGCTTTTGTCTCTGACATAATGTATTTGTATATCAATGTTGTATTGCATGAGTCGCACGAGATACCCGTGCGACAAAATGCGAGCGAGTTTCATCCTCTACAGTGAGCTATCGACAGCAAAAAAATGCTCGGTGACAGGGGATTTACATTCTTTTTACTTGCTTCATGCCCGGGCTGGTGATAGATTTAGACAGTGCTTGGTTCTGCTATCACAGGGGCGAAGCCGTTTTCCCAATTGTCATTGTATTCATTATGAAAAAAAATCTTTTCATGCTTCTTTTGCTGAGCTCCATGTTCACAGGCTACGCCGCTGAGCCTACTTGGGACATGGACACCTCTGAGGGTTCTCTCTCCTATTCCACGACCCTGCAGGGCACTTATACCTACGACAGCCTGGGTGATGCCAACATCAAGAATGACGAGAGTTTCTCCATGACCATGAAGGCAATCTGCACCGAAAATCCTTATGTGCATTCTAATACTTCTCAGTCAGTCTTTGCTTCCAAGGGAGATTTTGAGGGGGATATTTACAATCTCACGGTTGCAGGCGATAACCAGTTGCGTTTGTTTGTTGATGATTGCGGGAATAGCACCCGTTATGAAGATCCATCCGATTATTTCTTACATGTCTACGTCAACGGTGAGACATATGGATATTACCGATATGTTAAAAACTGGACCAAGAAATTGAATATAACGAATTTCTCTTTCTTTAATCCGGATCGACATAATAAAGATAATCCGTACATCATTGGTATTACCTTTACATACGTCAATGCAAAGGATTCCGGTGATGGCGTGGCCTATTTTACCTTAGCTTCGACGGAAGATAGTGCTATTGTGTTTGATGAGTACACGGAAACAGATATCAAACACACGTTTAATTTTTCGGATTTGACGAACGCGACAACGTATACCGCGGTGCCTGACTCTCAGCAACTCCAAATGCTCGTTATCAAGGCTATGCCTGAAGCCACCACAATGAGTGGCTCCGCAGCGGGTGCCACTCTTCTCAATGATGCATATGTGAGACTGAATCCTCAGCTCATCACCAAGGACAGCGCACTTACCAAAGTGCTCGTAGCACAGGCAATGGGTTCCATTAAGCCTGAAACGCTGGCGGCCGTGGCAGGTGCTTCCACCCCGGTGCTGGGGCAAGCGCTCAGTGGCGATACGGAACGCCAGCTGCGCGCCATCCGCAACCGCAGCGTGAGTGGTCCCACCGGCAGTGATTGCGTAGCTCTGGATAACAAGAACGGGCTTGCTTCTACCCCGGCTCCCGCTCGTTTCTTTGCCTGGGTGAATGCGGAAGGTAACCGCGCAGAGCAGAACAATGATGGTCTTGAGGCCGGTTACTCTCTGAACAGCTGGGGTGCCACCCTCGGCGCAGGAATGCAGGTGACCGATAAGATCTCCCTCGGCTTGGCGCTTACTGCCATGAAAGGCGAGCTGAAGAGTGATGGCCCCGACAGACTCGACGGCGATATGGACACCACTTACCTGGGCGCATTTGCTCGTTACAACAGTGGCAAATGGAGTCATGCCCTTGTGGGCACCATGGGGGCTATGGATACCGATTACGACCGCAGCGTGAGCCACGCTTACGGCAGCTACACCACACAGGGTGATACCGAGGGCTCAGCATACGGCTTCATGTACGAGGTAAGCCGCGATTATTTCCTGAGCAACCGGAGCGTCCTCAGCCCGGTGTTCAATGTTTCTTATCGTCATGCCGAAGTTGATTCCTACGGAGAAAACGGCAGCAACGCCGCTCTGACAGTGGATGAGCAGAATCTCGATACCGTAACTCTGGGGCTTGGTGCCCGCTATGCCGCGCCGGTGGGGCAGCAGACCCTTAACCGCGCCTGCTCTTTCGAGGTCCGAGCCCTTGCCAAGTATGATTTTGGAGACCGCCGGTCCGCCACCGCGGTAGGTCTGGCCAGCTTTTCTTCCCGCACCCGTGCGCGTGTGGAAAGTGCTGAGCTCGGTGCTTTGGGTGTGGAATTAGGGGCAGGCATCGCTGTGCCTGTGGGCCCCGGCAGCGTATTTGCTGATGGTGCCGTAGAGTTGCGTTCTGACTACACCAACTTCAATGCCGCCGTGGGCTACAAAATTCAGTTCTAATTTCCCCGGCCTGCATAGATTTCCATCCGTTGCCTCACATCGAGGCAACGGATGATTGTTTTTGCACGTCAGGCATGACGCGTAATCGCCAATTCCCGCCAAGGTGCAGTGAACACCAAGGCGGGAATTGCTGAAAGCAACATATCAGGCAGTATGTGCAGAGCACGGCGGCATAGATGAATCTGAGACAACACAATGCATCAGCCGCTTGCAAGTAGGCCTCTGCCCCGTTGCTACGCCGTTCCATGTTGTCTGCCACTTGCCGGGCTAGTTGCTTACCGGCACGCTGCTCTGCCCGGATGGCACCTATTGCTACACTCTACTACCATGCAAGGTTTACACTAGACAAGACAAAAAAAATTGCACCGTAAAGGGGTTACATCCTCTACGGTGCTCCATTTCAGTATGTTTTAGTTGCGGGAGCAGGATTTGAACCTGCGGCCTTCAGGTTATGAGCCTGACGAGCTACCTGGCTGCTCCATCCCGCGATTTATTATTGCTACCTCATGGGTGCAGGGACATTTTACAAAATAGCAATCCAAAAGTCAAGCTCTTTTTGAAAATAAATGCAAATTTATGAAAAAAATCAGGATTTTCCGGCAGAATTCACCTTTTCGAGCATTTTTTTAGCCTTTTCATCGCCTGCCGCGGCAGCGTTTTCGAGCCAGCCGAGCATGAGGCCCTCATTTTTTGGCACCCCAACACCGGCGGCATAGCAACTGCTCATCAGCAGGCAGGCCTCCGCATTACCCTGCATGGCCGCAAAACGGAGATAACGCACGGCTGTGCTCTCCTTCCCCTTGCCGGCATGGCCGCTCAGACAAAGCTTGCCGCACAGCAACTGAGCATCCACGGAACCGCCTTCTGCCAAAGGCTCCAGCCAACGGGCGGCGGCAGGAAGATTCCCGGCGCGGGTCTCCAACTGCACGAGGGCGAGACAGGCATTGGAATTGCCGCTGCGCGCACCGCGCTTGTACCACTCTCTGGCAGAATCCAGAGACAGCTCCACGCCAAGACCACGCTCATAGCAAAGGCCCAACGCCGTCATGGCACGGTTATCACCGCCGTTTGCAGAAAGGCGCAGCCAAGGCACTGCCGTGGCGGGGGCTTCCGGCATACCTTTAACGCCGATGAGCATACGACGCC
Source organism: Akkermansia sp. (assembly GCA_045635265.1). Lineage (GTDB taxonomy): Bacteria > Verrucomicrobiota > Verrucomicrobiia > Verrucomicrobiales > Akkermansiaceae > Akkermansia. Next base: position 33,489 of record JAZRBU010000013.1, on the reverse strand, counting down.
CCAGCTCATACTGGGCAGCGGGGTTGCCGGAATAAGCAAGCTCCTTGAGCAGACCATTCTGGTAACAGGAGGCCAGCAGGAGTGTAAGTGCCACCGGGCACAGTGCTTTGATGCTTCTTTTCATGACGGAAGGAAATAGCGTTGCTGGCGTTCGGATATGGGCATGCGGAGCTTTTCCATGGCGGCCAGCATGTCTTCCCACACACTGCGGCGCGCCCCCAAGCTCTCATTGCGCAGCAGATAGCTGGGATGATAAGTCACGCGAAGCGGTACACCTTGGCAATCCAACCATTGACCGCGCAGTGAGCTCACGGAAGCATCCTGCAGTTGCAACAGCCCCTTGGCAGAGCTACCGCCCAGGCACACGATGCACTCCGGCCGGATGGCGCGGATTTCTGCCAGAATGAGCGGCAGACAGGCCGCAACCTCCTCCGGCGAGGGCGGACGGTTGGACGTTCCCTGCTGAGGCCCCATATCCGGGCGAAATTTGCAGACGTTGGATATATATACCTGCTCACGGGAGAGCCCCATGGCCACAAGAATTTTGTTGAGCAACCGCCCGGCCGGTCCCACAAAGGGCTCACCCAGCCTTTCCTCATCATACCCGGGAGCTTCTCCTACCAGCATGAGGCGCGCGTGCGGGTTGCCCGTAGCAAACACCATCGTTTCCCGCAGTGTGCCCAGACGGCGGGCGGGTTTCCAGTTCTCTGCACGGCTGCGCAGCAAGGCCAGCTTTTCCTCCACACTCATTTCCGAAGCCACGGGGGCTGCTGCAGGAGCTGCGGGCTGAGGCTCCTGCGGTGATTCCGGCACAGGCGGAGAGCCGGGAGGCTGAGGCAGAGCGGTATCTGCGCCGTTTCTGGCGGCAAGCATCCAATGACGCAGGATGGCGCGGGCATCATCATCCACCGCCATACGGGTCTGCCCGCCTGCCATCAGGTGGGTGAGACTTTCCACAGTGAGTTGACGAATGGATGCCATACTGTCTGATGTTACACCCGTTGCAAGCACATTGCAACAACGAAATCACGCCCGAGCGGAAGAAATCCTTATCACAGCTCCAGGAAGCGGATTGAGCCGGGCTCTGTACTCTCTGCACCTGCGGGAGCGGGAGCTTCCGTGCGGACTGCGGGAACAGCCTCCGGCGGCATCATCTGACGCAGGGTGCGGGCGTACTCGGGATTAACATCCTCCATCTCCTGCAGCATGGCGGGAATCCACGGCTGCATGCAGTAGGAAACAATGTTCAACCCGGAATAGAGGATTGCAAAGGCCAACAGGTATCGGAAAACGGGCGGCTGCTGAATCTGCAGCGGCAGCGTACGGGCACGGGCATCCCAGGAGGTGAACCCGCGACGCTTCAGCAGGTAAGCCGACAGAGGGCCCATGATAAACGGCAGGAAATAAACCATCATCCCCAAACCACCGACAAAAACCAAGAAAGAACGCCCCAGTGCCTGACCGAACGAGATACCCGGGCTCAAGGCGGTAACATTCTCTGCGGCACGCACGCCGCTGAACAGGCGAATCCCTACCAGACGCTTGCCGGGAGTGGTGCCGGTCATGTAGAGCGAGAGCGCTTCCATGCCCACCAACCCCACCCAGAACAGGGGGCCGTACGGAAGCAGATTCATGGAAAAATCCACCTCCAGCAGATAAAAGGTAAGATACATCAGGGTGCAGTAAATGGTCATGTCCACCAGACGAGCCAGCAGACGCACCCCCATACCCGGCATACGAAGCCCGGAAATCTCCTGCAGGATGGCAGACTCCGGAAGCGGCGCAGACTGCTGCTGAGATGCCTCCTCAAGTGTGGGGACCGGCGGCAGGGCGGCAGCCCCCTTTTCTTCTGTTTGCTCCGGCTGTTCCTCCTGCTCCGGCGGCTCTTCTTCTGACTCCTCCGGTTCACGGGGATTCAGGAAATCCGCCAATGCGGGCAGCTCCCGCAGCGGCATCCAACCGCTGCAGCCGGCATGCCAGCCCTGCGTTTCATGGGTAAGCTCCCCGCTCTGCACCATGGAAACCACATCCGGTACCGTGGCAGGGCCGCATCTTTTCTTCTCTTTTATCCAGTATATATCCATAGGGGAAAAATCAGTTGGAGCGCAGAGCCTTGGCCGGGTCCTGTCGGGACACAATAAAGGCAGGCAGCAGCGCCGCGAGAGTTACCATCACAAATGCCTTGAAGGCCTGCATGGCAAAGGTGGCCGGATCATACTCCGCAGGCAGCACCAGACCGTGCGCCTCCATGGGGAACGGGTCCATGCCCACGGAAGCCAGGAAGGCCTGAATCTCCAAACGGTAATACAGTACCAACAGCGCCAGAAGCACACCGGAGACGGCACCCGTCAGGCCGATAATGACACCCTGCCAGGCAAAGATGCCCATAATCTTACGGGGGGTGGCACCCAGTGCCTGCAGCACGGCTATCTCACGCTTGCGCTGCATGGACATGGTGAACATGACCGCCATGATACAGAAGCTGGCAATCAGGGAGATGAAGGTCAGCACAAAACTCATCATCACACGCTCATTGGCAATAAGCTTGTGCCAGTGCTCGTACTTGCGCATCCAGGGTGCTATAAACCAGCGGGCGGGCATTTCCCCACCGCCGCTCAGATTGAGCTCCGGAAGCAACTGACGAATCTGAGACTCGATATCGCCGGGGTTATTGGGGTCCTGCACACGCACGCAGATGCCCTGCACCTGGCTGTAGCCATCCGTAGAGAAGCCCATCACGTCCTGGGCAATCTGCAGCGGCAGATAAATGTTCGGGCCGGGCATGTTCTCCGGCGGCTGGTACACACCTACAATGCGCAGGTCCATGGGCATCACCATTTCATTGATGCTCTTGACAGCCTTGCCGTCTTCCTTATCACGGTCGAGTGCCGCCAGCTCCTGAGCCGTCCGGCGCCAACGCTGTTCCTCCTCTGCAGAGAACGGAAGGCCTTCCACATGCGACTGAATCATCTCGAAAAAGACCATGCATGCATCCTTCTCAGAATCACGCATCTTGGACTCATCCATATCGCTGATGTGCTTGGCCACGGCAGCCAGTTTGGCAGCATCCGGCACCAGCCCGCCATCTACGGAGGCTGCGCCGTCAAACATGGAGGCAATGCCTTCCATGAAAGCCTTATTCTCATGCGTCTGGAGCGGGTTCTGAATCATGGCATAGATATTGGCCACTTCATCCAGACTACCCACGGGGGTCAGATGCAGGGAATCACCCACATACAACCCGAGAGACTGCGCCGTGACGGCGGAAATAACACACTCCTGGTCCAGGCCCTCGCCGAAATCAAACACACCCTCACGCAGCATCACGCGCAGCGGCTCTACCTGCGACTCATTGTGCGGCTCAATGGCATTGAAACGCACCGTCATTCGCCCGGCATTGGACTGCGCGAAAGCCTCATTCTCCACCTGCGGATACACGCTCACCACCCCGGGAATCTGCCGGATTTTATCCATCAGCCCCACCCAGTCCAAATGTTCGTCAGAAAGGCGTACACGCTGCATATCATCGGTAATGAACAGCTCGAAATGTGGGGCCAACGCCAGCACACGGGTTTCCATTTCTTTCTGCAGACCGCTCATCACGGAAAGCACTACAATCAACACCATCACACCCAGTGCCACACCGGCCAGGCAGATGAGGGTAATCACAGAAAACATCGTGCGCAGGGGATTCAGATAGCGCACGGCCAGCATCAGGCTCAGATTTCGTCTCAGTATCTTCATGAGTGCGGAGTTGTCAGTATCTCCGAAAAAGCTGTTTAACGCAAGCCCAAACAGAGACATACAGAGCAGCGACTGACTCAAAGTCTGCCGCTGCTCCCATTCAAAAGGCTCTCGGAGGCGATTTTGCCGCGTTTTTAACAGTCGCGCGGCATTCGCTTAGCGTTTTTTATTTTCCTTTCTTACCAACGGTCAAGTCTTTCCAGCCGTTGAGAACAGCCTGCACCTGAGATGCACCGATAACATTCTTAATCTGCTGCCCATCTTTGTTCACAACAGAGATAGCAGGCAGACCGGGCATGCCGCATCCGGGCAGACCGCGGAACTGCGTCGCTTTCAGCTCGGCAAACAGCATGCAGGGCACCTTCAGCTTGTAGGACTTCAGATATTCCTTGGCCGCAGCGGGCGTATTGTCCCAGCTGATGATGATGAGCTCCACCTTTTTGGTGCGGCGCATCTTTTTATATTCCTCCACGGCAATGGGCATACACTGGCGGCAGAAACCGCAGGTGGTGGACGTGTACAGATAAATGTAGAAATCTGCCTTCTCATTGGGCTTGGCGCCCACATTCTTAAACTTGGAAAAAGCCTCCATCACGGCATTGCGACCGGGCTTATCCTCATCTGCTTCAGCATTTTCCGCATCATCATCACCGGTCTTTTTGGCGTCTTTTTTAGAGTTACTGCCCTTCTTGCTCTTCTTTTTCTTCTTCTTTTTCTTCTTGCTCTTCTTTTCAGAGGCCTCCTCATCCGCTGCCTCATCATCTGCAGCCTCTGCACCATCGGCAGACTCAGCAGGGGCTTCCGTCTGGTCTTCAAAAGTGTCAAGCTCCGCAGTCTCATCCTGAGCCGCCAGCGGGGCAGCCGTCAAACCTGCAAACACAAGAAACAGCGTCAGTAAATACCTACGTTTTTTCATGAGCCAGAGCGTACCAGAGTTCTCCCCCCATGTCAATGACAATTCAGCAGCTCCGCCGCCTCATCATCCGGCGGAGTCCGCACAGGAGTTTCAACAGTCCATTACCTCATCTCAGGATATGGTATATCCAACCACATTGAGAAAACAGAACAACAATCCACCAAGCTATCAGAGCGATTCGTGACACGCGGAGCGGACAGAGCCACACGCACAGCACCACAAACAGCCAGCTCCAGAAAGCAATGACGGTAAACAATAGAGCAAGATTTATCAAAACACCTTTATACTGAAAAGCATGCCAAAGAGAACGAGAAACGTAGGGTGAACTGTAGGCAAAGCCCGAATACAACACCCACAGCATCCCGACAAACGAAACCAGTATCTCCTTCCACTTTCGCCGCTTGCTCTGATTTCTGTTTTCCGGTTCCATATCTGCTTATCGAGCAGATTATAAATAGGTGCTGATATGTTGTAAAGAAAAATACAACGGAACGGTTTGAGAGACTGCTCTGAATGTAAAGGCAAAAAAAAGGTACCGGAAGAAGGCTTCCGGTACCCGGTAAATCAACTTTTCACAAGAAGTTACTTCATGATATAGCCCTTGCCACCGCAGGAGCCGCAGGGAGCAGGCCAACCAATGGCGTTCTTGACTTTCTTCTCACCTTTGCAGCGGGGACAGGTTGTCTTCTTTTTCAGCGTATTTGTCCGGATTGAAGAACCGCTTCCACCGGTAGAGGCTGCCTCACGCTGAGTTCTGCCGGGATTCAGAGCCGGATTATACAAAGGGCTCGGAGCGGGTGCCGGTTTCGGTGCAGCAACAGGCTTAGCCGGCTTGGGGCGTTTTTTTCCGTATGCCAGCTCTGTGGCGCGGCGGTACATGCTGTTAAGATATACCCATCCCTTATTCTTCAGAGACGGAGCGGAGAAGCCGGGTTCCGTCATACGATTCACCAGATAGGGAATCCATGCGGCATCACGCTGCTTGACCATCATGTCATAGACCATCTTCAGACCGACGTTCCGACATTTTCCGAGGGGAAGTTTACTCAATTCTTCACCAAGAGCGGCATCACCTGAGCTAGAGGGGGCTGAATGCTCTGCACTGCTCATATAGGCTACACGTGAGATGATATTGTGCTGACTTTCTGCCACCACGATACAGAAATTGAAACGCTCCAAGTGATGCTTCTGCTTGCCGTAATACCACAAATCATACCGAACCCCCTGATACTCAGCAACGGCCTGCGGTGCGGATTGAAGGCTATCTGCCAGCATGCCCGGGCTAAGCATCACGGATGAACGGACAGTCCGTCCGGCTTCCACACAGTTTCCAACCCGAATAAACGGCGTACCGATGGATAAATCATGAGGGTCAACATAAGGGTCCACCGCCGGCACGGGAGCGGAATACGCAGAGCTACTTGACGACGTACATGCAGTAAACATTCCGGCGCATGCTAAGGCCAGAAGAGTCATCGTCCATACACTAATTCTTTTCATGGTCATTGTTAGATTGCTATATCCGACAGGATGTTTTGCATTCTAGCATCATGATGCGCCAAGTCAAGATAATTTTAGTTTTAACAAACGCCCAAACAGCCCGCTTCGCTTCACGCAAAAGAGTATCGTTCAGTCTTCTTCCGCTCCTTCAGCATCCCGAAGCGCATACAAATGCACGCCGCCCACCAGCGATACATAGAACACCAGCTCCGCCAGCTCCTCCACAGAAGTATTGTACAACACGCGCTCACCATACACGCCAAGAACCATGCCAAGCACCACGCCAAGCACATTCCACACCGGCACAGGGATGCGCCGCAGCATGCCCCACATCGGCACATACAAACGGCGGCAGAAAAAAAGCAACGCAGTCAGCAGCACATACCCACCGAACAGCACGCGCGCCAGCCATCCGTACGGTATCTCCTTCCACTTATAAAATTCATTTATCATTCCGGGCTTAGCAAAAAACAGCGTTCGCCCACAGTTCACCTCACGCAGTGCCAGTATCACCAGCAGCATCGCCACCACCGCAAACAGAGGACGGTGATTCTTCGCAGAACAGCAAAAATACACGCCAAAAGCCAACACCAATAGCTGCACATTCTCCACCGGGCCATTCTCATAACCAAACCATTCCGGCATCCACACCCCCAACGGCACACTCACTGCCGCCACCAGCAGCGCAATCTGTGCTGCCGGGTGCAACCGGAAATCCGCTCTTTTCCACATATTCGTCATTTGAACACACGCCCTGATTCCCGGGCCGCATTGCTGTTCTAACACGAATTCACCCCATACGTCAAGCAATTACTTCTCTTTTTTAATACAATCCCTTTCTGCAAGATCAACGGCAAAGCTTTATTTTTTTCCACATTGAAAAGCCGGATTTTATCGTGCCGAAAAAAAGCCTCCGCAGACATATGGTCCACAGAGGCTCAACTGATATGAATCGTTAATTATTACTTGCTGAAATAGCGCTTGAGCAGGCCGTCAAAGCCCTTGCCGTGGCGGGCCTCATCCTTGCACATCTCATGCACGGTGTCATGCACGGCATCATAGCCCAGCTGCTTGGCACGCTTGGCGATGGCCATCTTGCCGGCGCAGGCTCCATACTCGGCATCAGCGCGCATCTGAACGTTCTTGGCGGTATCATTGGTAAGCACTTCACCCAGCAGCTCTGCAAACTTGGCGGCATGCTCTGCTTCCTCCCATGCGTAGCGGCGGAATGCCTCCGCCACCTCCGGGTAGCCATCACGCTCTGCCTGACGGCTCATGGCAAGGTACATACCCACCTCACAGCACTCACCGGTGAAGTTCTCGCGCAGGCCTTTGACGATTTCTTCATCCAGCCCCTGAGCCACGCCTACGCGGTGCTCATCGGCATAGTTTTTCTCCGTATCCTTCATCTCTTCGAAGGTGTCTGCGCCGCATACCGGGCAGACCTCGGGCAGATTATCGCTCTCTACAACTTCACCGCAGATGGTGCAAATATATTTCATGGTGCTGTTTCCTTTCTGTGTATGTTAGTCTATGTATGTAATAGCTCCCCTGTTGTTGGGGATGCACGAACTCTAGCAGTTTCCGCCCCTCTCGTCAAGTACTTTTTTAGAAATGTTCTAATTTTGTTCGCTTTTTCTTCCGTTTGGCAGAAAAAAAAACGTCCAGAAATGAATCCGGACGGGAAAAAATGGTGTTAGTAAGAGTCAAAAATTCTTACTTTTGGAAAGAAACTTCCACTTTTTTACGTTTCCATGCGCGGATGAAGTCTTTTTCAAGACGCTTGGCATCTCGATGGGGTTTAATGAGTTCCTGCATAGCCTCCTCGTTGGGAGTGCCGTCCAGAAGCGTCTGCATATAGGTTTTCATGGCTTCAACGCCCTTCTTACCATCCAGATGCACATAGAACGAGATAAGCATGACGGAAAGCAGATAGGTATCCTTACGGTTGCTCATGTGACCGTACATCGTCTGCTGGTCCATATTGAGAAATTCCTCCAGCGTGAAGGGGAAATCAAGCGCGCCGGTATCATTACGCTTTTTCGCTTCATGGAGCACCAAGGAGAAGCCGCGATCAAAGTCAAGTGTCTCGCCGACATAGGGGATATAACCCAAATACTCCGCCCAGCCCTCATTGGCCCAGATGGGGAGGCCGTTGCGGACAAAATTCTGGTGTGTAAGCTCATGCACAAGAACATGGGTATTGATATCACGCGAAACGACGGAGCCGTTGGAGCCAAGACCGAGAGACTCAAAAGGCACCATCACCTTATCCATGGCAATCTGGTCCTCAGAGAGCGGGCCGAGCGGTTTCCCCTGCTCTGCGGGGGAGCGACGGGCCGCGAAAGAGAACAAGCCGGCAGAGTCTGCGGGGGCGCCTCTGCTGATATATTGCTGCTTGGTGGGCCAGAGCTCTACCAGATACTTCTTGGCACTGCGGTCATCCTGCGTGCGGGGCACAGGCAAGACTTCACCCACGGCCTTATTGGCGGCAAAGGCGCATTCGAACAAACGGCCTACGGTCTCACAGGCCGCATCATCGAGTGCTACGGGAGAATGGAAGCGGTAATTATTTGTCTCATATACGAAACCGACGCCGGGTTGCTGCCCCTTGCTCTCCAGCACCGTTTCCTTGGGTACGGGAACACCCTTAGGCCAATCACCCGGGGTAGCAACGCGTACATTCTTCACCCCCATTTCGCGCAGTTCTTTTTTCTTGCGCGTAGCCTCCTTTCGCGGGTCACGTTTCTTAGATTTCTTCTTTCTATCTGCCTGCAGGAGCGTGAAATGCTCAATGGAATCGGAGGTAGCCTGCAACGGCTCAACGGCATGCAACGGGGCAAATGCCACCAAAGCACCGAGTAAGGGAAGGAAAAGGCGTTTCATCTTTCTGGAATGGGAGGTGAACGTAATCTTAACTGCTGAGATGATGAATGAAAAGCCAACGGAAAGCAAGTCAAAAATGATAATAGGACGTTCGTTAACAACCTGACGCGTTATTTAGTTGCCAAATCGCCCCCGGAAGAGTAGAATGCACGCGTGAAACTCACTCCGCTCAAGCTCTACGCCATCAAACTGGCATTTTTCTCTACGGCGCTGGGATATATGGCGTTGGATTTGCTGGTATTTGAAGGTCCCATGCATTCCTTTCTGCACGACCGGGAAACCATGCGTACGGCAGAGCTGGCGGCAGAGGTATACGGAGAGCCCATTACCCTGGGACAGATGGAGCGGTTTATCACGGAGCAAAATACGCTGGCAGGCAGGACAAAGGATGAGCCGGCACGGCGCGCCGGTATGATTCTGACGATGGTGCGGGACAATCTGCTGCGGCTCCGCGCACGCTACAACGACACCAAACTGCCCGACTGCAAAAAAGCCAGCGAAGAAATAGTCCGCCAGCTGGAGAGCCGCGCCGGTTCTGAGCAGGAGTTCACCGCGCAGCTGGCCACGCAGGGCTACACCCGCCGCAGTTTTACAGAGATGATGATGGCCCGCATGCGCCAACAGATTCTGCTGGAAAGAGCAGTCAAAGACGTGAGTGAGGTTGAAAACGCGGCTATTGCGGCTCACTACAAGCAGATTCGGGATGAATTGGTGATTCCGGCATCCCGCCCGCTTCGTCACATTTTCCTTGCCACGGACGGACAGGACAGCAACGAGGTTCGCAAACGCGCGGAACTGCTGTTGAAGAGACTGGAAGCAGGCGAAGATTTTGCCGGGCTGGCAAAGGAGGCGAGTGAAGACGAACGCAGTGCTGCCAACGGCGGCAATCTGGACATCATCCTTGATAACGGAACCTTTCCCCTGCCCGAACTCTTGCTGTTCGGAGACAATGCCATCCCCGCCTCCGTGCCGACATTGGCACAAAGCCGCTGGGGCTGGCATATTCTGCTGGCCGGGCCCATTACACCGGCCTACACACCATCCCTGGATGAATGTAGGGAGAGTCTCCGCACCTCCATCATCAGCGCTCAGCGGGAACTGGGAGTAAACGCCTGGTTCAAGGGTGCTGTTAAAGACGGTTTTCAACAGAAACGTATCATTATTCATGCCAAGTGATTACAGCATTACCGTGACCCGCGCTGAGCGCGGTCTGCACGGCACCATCATTGTTCCCGGAGATAAAAGCATTTCTCACCGTGTAGCGATTCTGGGCGCTATGGCGAGCGGAAGTATGCAGGTGAGCAATTATCTGTGCAGTGAAGACTGCCTGAATACGCTGCGAGCCATGCAACAGCTCGGTGCCGTCGTTACACCCGGTGACGCCCCGCAGAATTTCCGTCTAACCGGCACTGCGCACTCACCGCAGCCGCCTGCAAAAGACATAGACTGCGGCAACTCCGGCACCGGCATGCGCTTAATGGCAGGCGTGCTTGCCGCGCTGCCCTTCCGCAGTAGATTGTTCGGCGACCACTCGCTCCAGAGCCGCCCAATGAAACGGATTATTGAGCCGCTCTCCTCTATGGGTGCCCGCATTACCGCCTGTGGAGAAAAACCCGGCTGCGCACCACTGGAGATTGAAGGCGGCACACTGAAACCAACGCAGTACACGCTTCCCATGGCCAGCGCGCAGGTCAAGAGTGCCGTCCTGCTGGCCGGCATGATGACAACGGGAACAACGTCCGTTCACCAGCCAGCCATTACCCGCGACCACACGGAGCGGCTCTTTGCCCATTTCGGGGTGCCCTGCACCATTTCAGAAGACGGACTGGACATCACCGTAACCGGTCCGGCCCGCATCACCGCAGCAGATATCGTGATACCCGGAGATATCTCCAGTGCCGCTTTCTGGCTGGTGGCAGCCTCTATTGTGCCCGGCAGTGAAATTACCCTGCGCCATGTGGGGCTGAATTCCACAAGAGACGCCATCGTAACAGTGCTGCGCCGCATGGGCGCAGATATCACCGTCACCAATCGTGTAGATGCCGGAGAACCCTACGGTGACATCACGGTAAAGGCAGCGGAAAAGCTTACTGCCACAACCGTTTTGCGTGAAGAGATTCCCAATCTCATCGATGAAATCCCCGTGCTGGCCGTTGCAGCGGCCTTTGCGGAGGGCACAACCGTCATCCGAAACGCTGCAGAGCTCAGAGTCAAGGAAAGCGACCGTATTGCCACCACCGTCGGCAATCTGCGGGCTATGGGTGCAGAGGTTCAGGAGTACCCGGACGGCATGGAAATCACCGGCGGAAAACCGCTGCACGGAGCCACGATGGACAGTTACGGAGACCACCGTATTGCCATGGGATTCCTGATGGCCGGCTTGATGGCCGAGGGTGAAACGACTCTGCTGAATTGCCGCAACATTAACACCTCCTATCCGGGATTTGAGGCTCATCTCAGAGAATTGATGCACTGAATCACGCACCATGCCCCGCATCACAGAGGAATGCGTTGCCCGCATCAAAGATTCCACTGATATTGTGGAAATGGTCGGGCGTTTTATCCAACTGCGCCGCTCAGGCAACTCATGGAAGGCCTGCTGTCCTTTCCATGCGGAAAAAACGCCCTCTTTCCATGTGAATCCGGTGCGGCAGACTTTCCATTGTTTTGGCTGCGGAGTGGGCGGAGATGCCGTCAAATTCCTGATGATGTTTGAAAATCTGGATTATCCGACTGCGCTGCGCCGTATTGCGGATATGAACGGCGTGGCAATCATTGAGGAAGAGGAAAATCCTGAGATGGCCAGATTGCGGCGCATCCGCAGCCGTGTGATTGAAGCCAACCAACTGGCGGCAGACTACTTTCACCGCAAACTGTGCCGAGACCTCGCGGCCGGGCATGTGCGGGAGTACCTCAAAAACCGAGAATTCAATCTTGAAACGGCCAAGGCTTGGCAACTGGGATGGGCACCCGCAGATTTCCGTGAGCTGGAGCAACTGGCCAATTCCCGTGGTATAGATAAACGGCTGCTGACAGAAGCCTATCTTCTGGGCAACGGGCGCACCGGTTCCTATCCCGTTTTCCGGGATAGACTCATGTTCCCCATTCACAATGTGCGCGGTGAGGTGGTGGGCTTTTCCGGCAGAATCATGCAGGACGGCCAAGACCCACGAAAATATGTCAACACGGCAGAAACGGCAGCCTTCCGCAAGGGCGAATTGCTCTTCGGACTGTACAAGGCAACGGGCCCCATTGCAAAAGCCGGCATGTGCGTGGTTGTTTGCGAGGGGCAGCTGGATGTAATTGCCTGCCATGAAAAAGCAGACATACGCAACGCCGTGGCAGGGCTTGGAACGGCTTTCACGGAAGAACACGCCTCTATTCTCCGCAAATATGCCAAAAAGGCCATTCTCTGCTACGACGGTGACAACGCCGGTATCAAGGCCAGTGAAAAAACATTCCGAAAACTGGCTCAGGCAGGTTTGGAAGTGTACCACGCCGGGCTTCCTACCGGAGAAGATCCGGACTCTCTCATCCGCTCACAGGGTGCAGATGCTCTGAGGGCGGCGCTGGACTCCGCTCGGCCTTATCTGGAGGTGCGAGTCGGCCAGGAACTGGCTATAATCGGCAACGATGCCAATGCCCGCGCGGCACTCATTCCCCGCATGGCAGACCTTGCAGCGGAAATTACGGATCCGAACCGACGGGATGTGGCGGTAGCGGATTTATCCACCAGACTCAATACCGGGCTGGAATCACTCCGAGATTCCGTGAATGACATTATCCGCGCCCGAAAGAACGCACCGCCCGTCAATCGCTTCACCCAAGATACTCAAGCCGCCTATGAGGATGAGTATACAGAAGATTTTCCGCAGCAGGAACAGTCAGCCCCCGTGATTCCCATCCGTCTGCATCCCACCATGCGAGGGCTCATTGAGCTGGCCATCAGCAATGCCACCGTGCAGCAGCTCATGGTGGAACGCATTGAAGACCTGCAGTCCCCCATAGATGCACTGCCCGGCGGTGCCATACTCCAGCGCATTTTGGAAAAGCTGCCGGAGCCCGGCAATCCGGATGCGTGGGAGCGCTTTGTCTCCGCTCTGCCGCCGGAACAGGCGGCGGCACTGAGTTCCTTCAGCAACACACCGCTGGACCTGCCGGACCCCGGTTATCATGTAGACCACGCCTGTTCACAGGCAGCAAGAGAGACAGTCCGCGCGCAGATTGACACCCTGCGGGCCCGTGTTCGCAACACGGAATTATCAGACGTGGAACGCATTTCTCTCATGCAGGAATGCACGGAACTGCAAAAGATGCTCAACGATTAAAAAAAAGCCCTATCAGACACCATCTGCCGACAATCGAGCTATGAGGCCCCCCGGAATGGAGCAGAACATGAAGCAAAACATGGTCGCAACGGCAGCCATGCAGCTCTTCATGCGTGCCCTGGCGGCAACCAACACAGAACTCAGGCAACAGGTTGCTCAGGCCATCGCGGTCAATCCTGCGCTGGAAGACGGCTCAGATGATTTCCCTACAGAGGAAAACAGTTCCGGTGAAATCTCAGCTTATAATGACTCATTCCGGTTGGATTCACTCACAGAGGCTCCGTCTCTGCTGAGTCATCTGGAAGAGCAGATCCGACACAGCGGACTTCCCGAAGCGACGGAAAACGCGGCACTCCTTCTGGTGCAACATCTCTCCCCCAGAGGCTATTTTGAAGAGCCGCCCGCAGATATCGCCGAGCGCGGGGGAATAAGAAAAAAGCATCTGCAGGCAGCACTCTCCGCCATTCAGGATTTGGACCCACCCGGAGTAGGAGCATGTGACCTGAGAGAGAGTCTCATGCTGCAGCTCCGGCGCTTGGGAGAGGAAGATGGACTCCCCATGCAACTGCTTCTTCACCACTGGGACGCGCTGGTGCGCCATCGCTATTCCCTTGCGGCGGCAGAGCTCGGGATTACGGAGCATCGCGTAGCAGACGCTGCCGCCCGCATTGCAAGACTCAACCCGAATCCCGGTGCCGGCTTCCTTCCGTCAGAAAATGAGAATATTCAACCGGATGTTGTGGTGGAGCAAGACGGAGACTCGCTGCATGTCCGCTTAACCGGAGAAAATATCCCCAAGCTGGCACTCTCTGCCGCATACCGTGAAATGATGGCGGAGAAAGCAGACAAGCCGGAGGTAAGACGTTATCTCTCCCACTGTTTTCGCGAGGGGCGGGAGCTTATCCGAGCCATTGAACAGCGCCAGCAGACCATTTTGACCGTTTCCCGTGCCATCATCAGCAGACAACGCGATTTTTTCCTGAGGGGAAGCAGACACTTGCATCCGCTGAAAAGAGAAGATATTGCCGCAGAAACGGGCTTGCACGTTTCCACCATTTCCCGTGCCGTCAAAGGCAAATATCTGCGCTTCGGGCAACGTCTGCATGAGCTGAGCAGCTTCTTTTCAACCGCCCTGCCCGCCGAAGAGGGCGCAGAGCACTCCGCCGCAGCCATTCGCGCCAGAATACGAGAACTGATTGATGCAGAAGAGGGGCAGCACCCCCTTTCTGATGCCGGGCTGGAAGCGGCTCTGGCACAGGAGGGCATACGGGTAGCCAGACGCACCATTGCCAAGTACCGGGAGCAGCTGAAAATCCTGCCTGCCCATCTCCGCCGCCGTTGAACGGAGCAAAAAAGCCACAAATCCCGCTTTACAAACGGCGGGCACTCATCTAATATAGAGCCATGAGCACTGTGTCTGATAATGTGGAAGCTTTGGTAAAACTCGCCCTGGATGAAGACTTCGGCAGCGGCGACGTCACCTCCCTGTATTTTGTTCCCGAAACCCTGCAGGCCCGCGCCCTGCTGCGCCCCCGCACCGCCGGCGTTCTCTCCGGTGTGGAAGTGGCCCGTGCCGTGTTCAAAGCCGTAGACCCCTCATTGAAAGTAGAGGTTTACCTGCACGACGGCGACCATGTTTCCCCCGGTGCCATTGTCATGATGATTGAGGGCAAGGCTCAGTCCATTCTCGGTGCCGAGCGCACCGCGCTCAACTTCATCCAGCGTCTTTCCGGCGTGGCAACCATGACCAACAAGTACGTGCAGGCCATTGCTCACACCGGCTGCAAGCTGCTGGACACCCGCAAAACGACTCCCGGTTATCGTCTTCTGGAGAAGGCTGCCGTGGTTCACGGCGGTGGCAATAACCACCGTCTCGGTCTCTATGACCGCGCCATGGTAAAGGATAATCACCTCATGACAGACGGTGATACCACCCACCTGCAGAACTGCATCAACAAGCTCAAGGCAGACCGCCCCGGCGTGGAGGTGGAGCTGGAGGCAGACAATCTGACCCAGGTAGAAGCATTCCTCAAGCTCACCGGGGTGGATTACATCTTGCTGGACAACATGAGCAATGAGGATATGCGCCGCGCCATTGAGCTGCGTGGCAATAATCCCAAGCCCTATTTCGAAGCATCCGGCGGGCTCACGCTGGAGACGGCACCCGCAGCTGCGGAAACAGGTGTGGACTTCATGAGCTTCGGCTGCCTCACCCACTCCGTTCCCTCCATGGACCTGGGTCTGGATTTTACCGTTGAACGCTGATTTTTCCGCATGCTCACCCCCAGGGAAGCCCTGATTACCCTGAACCTGATTCCCGGTCTCGGGTCTATAAGGATTCAGGGTTTGCTGGAGTATTTCGGCACAGCGGAGCTGGTGCTGGAAGCCCCGGTCAATCTCCTGACGCGCGCTCCGCGCATCGGGCCTGCTCTGGCATCAACCATTGCAGACTGGCGCAACTGTACCAACCTCCGCGCTGAGCTGGATTGCGCCGCTCAGCACGGAGTGCGTGTGGTGACCCTGCTGGACGAGGAGTACCCGGATATTCTGCGCCGCATGACGGATCCGCCCATTACCCTGTATGTCAAGGGGGAATGGAGAAACGAGGATGCGGACCGCAGTGTGGCCATTGTCGGCACACGCAATGCTACGGCATACGGATTTACGGAGGCGCGGCGCTTTGGGCGAGAGCTGGCAGACCATGGCTCCACCATCATCTCCGGGCTGGCCCGCGGAATAGATACTGCGGCTCACCGCGGCGCACTGGATGCCAAGGGAAGAACGATTGCCGTGCTCGGGCACGGTATGGCTGAGCTTTATCCCTCCGAAAACCGGGAATTGGCAGAAGAAATTCAACAGGGGCACGGTGCCGTTGTCAGTGAGTTCCCCATGCTGATGCGCCCCGGGCGCAACACATTCCCCCAGCGCAATCGAATTGTTGCCGCATGGAGCCGCGCCGTGCTGGTTGCAGAAGCGCCCATGCGCAGCGGCTCCATTCATACCGCCACCCTGGCAGAGGAGAACTACGGCAACCGCGTTTTTGCCATGCCGGGGAACATCTCTTCTCCCCTCTCTGCCGGCTGCCACGCTCTGATTCGGGATGGAGCCACGCTCTGTTCCGCGCCTCATGAGCTGGAGGCCGACATGGGATGGACGGATTCTGCCGTGCAGCTGGATTTGTTTACGCCGCCCGCGCAGCCGCCAAAAAAGCAAAGACTCACCCGAATCAAACAGGCAGCATCAGAGGAAACGGCAGGGCTGCTTTCCGCCATTGCCGCCGGGCATGACACGCTGGATGCCCTCTGCTCCGCACTCGGCAGCAGAGCAGTTGAGCTTAACCCCCTGCTCATGCAACTTCAGATTCAACGCCTTATATCTCCGCTTCCGGGTGGACGCTACCGTGTACTGTAAACACGCCGTCCGGGACGTGATACAGCCATACTTTGAGCTTGAAAAACCGTTTCCGCTGCGCTAGACTTCGCGCATGCGTTTTCTGGCTGTATTCACCGTTCTCTGCGCCGCTATCCTGATGAGCACCTGTGCGCCCGCTTACAGCGCTCATGTGACCGGCTCATCCTACCAGTCTTCCCGCTACTCCGGCATGCGGCATGCAGCCTCCCAGCACAGTCCTTCTCCGCTTCCGGCCAGTGCCAGGACAATCCGCCGGGCCTCTGCGTCATCAATGGCCAGCTTCCATCCGCACCTCAGTCCGCAGGGACCGCCCCCGCGCCCGAATTGCGCCGCCGTCTGCGTGATTGACCCGAACACCGGACAGCTCCTGTACTCATACAACGCGCACACACGTCGACAGGTAGCCAGCACCCAGAAAATCATCACCGCTCTCTGCGTATGTGATGAAAACAGACTCAATAAAATGGTTACCATTCAGCCGGAGGACTGCAAAGTGCCCCCCATTCGTCTCAATCTCAAGCCCGGAGAACAGTACCGGAAAAAAGAACTGCTCAAGGCCATGCTTATCGGCAGTTTCAATGATGTAGCCATCTCCCTGGCCCGAGATACTGCAGGCAGCGTAGATGCTTTTGTTGAAAGAATGAACCGCCGTGCCGCAAAAATGAAGATGAAGGATACCCACTTTGCCAACCCAAACGGGTTGCCTGCAGAGCAGTACTCCACGGCATACGATATGGCCCGGGCCGCGTGCTATGCCTATCACAACCGCACCATTCGCGAATACATCAACATTGCTACCTACGACTTTGAAAAGGCAGACGGCACCATCCGCACAATGAATTCCACCAACCGCCTACTCTCCTCTCATCCCTGGGTACACGGCATGAAAACCGGTTACACGAACGCTGCCGGCAAATGCCTCATCTCCTGCGGATCGAACAATGGCAGATCCGTCATTGTCGTTGTTCTCGGCAGCACCAGCACCAAAATTTGGGGAGAATCCCTCAAATATCTCCGCTGGGCACTTAACATTGCCTGATAAATTGACCTTCCTTACATTTTTTCCTTTTCTTAGCGCGAAAAAGTCATTATAATACCAGCTGTATACAGGTATTCATGGCATCCGGCGGTAACAGAAAGCGTAACAGGAAAAGAGCGAATGGAGATCGTTCTCTGTGGGGCTTCCTCTTCAAAAAGGAAGAGGAAGGTGAGGATTTCATGCATCGTTCGTTTTTCCAGGATGAAGAAGAGGAGCCGCCCCGCTTCTCTCCCACCACCATGCTGAGCCTACTGTGGCAGAAGTTCAACTTCTGGTACACACTGGCGGTGGTGCTTTTCCTGACGTTTACGGCCTTGCTTTTCTCTCTTCTTTTCAACCTGTGGATTCCGCAGGGCCTCAAGGATGTGGCCGGATATACCGATAATGGTGCGGCTAAGGATATCACCGCCATGATTCGCAACGCCAACGGCAAAGAGGTCTCCTTTACCGAAGCGGAACTCAATCGCTACCTGCGCTCAACCTGCTGTCTGAGACAAACGGGCATTTTCTCCATCATCGCCAAGTGTAACGGCGTAGCGGCCCGTGTGCATGACGGTTACATTGAAATCGTAATTGACCGCATTCTCGGCACCAACATCCACCAGACCACGGCGGTGAATCTGACCTTTTCTCAAACCGTGGAACAAGGGCACCCGGTGCTGCATGTCGACTTTAACGGCGGCGACCCTCTGCCCGGCAACATGCCACGCGGCGGTTCTATTGGCAATGTGGATATTCCTCAGCATTACATCCGCATGCTCAAACCGGCACTGGAAACCATGCTGGCCTGTTACCCGGAAATCAGCTCTCTGGTAGAGCAGCACCATTACTGCCCGGTTTTCACAGCCGGCAAAAACGGCAACGAAAGCATCATCCGCCTTGTGCCTCACACCTTTTCATCAACAGTAGAATAAATATAACACCATCCGACTCACGCAAATGAACATCAGACGTTTATTTCCCCTCCTGACGGTCATCAGCTGCACGCTCACCCTTTCTTCCTGCATTTTCCAGCAGGTTGCCAACCGATTTGTGAGAGACGAGTATCCCGGTCAACGCCCGCCCCACGTCATCGCAGATGTCAACGGCAAGCCCGCCAGCAATAAGTGGATTACCGCTAACCCGACGGATTTGCCGCCCTCCGGTCATCTTCACGGTCGTGTAGAATACGCAGAAGACGGTCTGCCCTACAGCCTTCCCTGTGAGTTCTCTAACGTTCTGGTATCCCCGTATTCTCCGAACTATCAGCTGGATTACAGCAACAGCGAGGTGGGGGCAAAGGTGTGGGACCCCTATACCCGCAAGCCCTTCTACATCAAGCGGCATTATACCATTAACTGATATTCTTTCCCATGGCGGAAAATACGGATAAGAAAAAAAAGGCCACGTTTCTGCAGCACCTTGGTCTTATTTCCTATAAGGCATTCTGTCTGCTGCTGAAAGCGACGGACATACGACTCGTTGCCCTGACCGGACGATGTGTCGGGTATCTGGTGTGGGCATTCTCCGCCGGACGCAGACGTATTGTCGCCCGAAATTTCCGAATCATTGTCAACCCCACGCTTCGCGCAGACAAACTAGCGCCGATGGTACGCCGCAACATGGTGCGCACGTCCATGAATCTGGCTTGCTCCCTGCGTACCGGGCTCATGTCCCAGAAAGAAATGGAACGCTCCATCCGCATGATTGGAGCAGACCACTTCCAGAACAGCGGCATGAACGGCCATTGCGTTATTTCCTGCATCCCGCATGCGGGTAACTGGGAAATTCTGGCTCGCATACGCCCGTATTTTACGAAAGTAGAGCACTTCGGCTCCATGTACCGGCGCATGAGCAACCCTCTGCTGGAGGATTTGGTATACAAATCCCGCACCGGTTACGGCTGTGAGATGTTCAGCAAGGAAGACGGTCTGCGCAACGTGCTGAAGCTGGCTCGCACCGGCGGCCTGCTGGGTGTGCTGAGCGACCAGTTCACGCAGGAAGGTCTTTTCCTGCCCTACTTCGGCAAAGTAACGGGTGTCACCCCTCTGCCCGCTCTGCTCTACAAACGCTGTAAGGGCAAGGGGCACCTCTTCACCGTGTTCACAAGAAACACCAAGCTCGGCTGTTGGGATGCAGAGCTGGGGCGCGAAATGACGCTGCCGGAAGGCTGCGAAACCATGGGACAGATTACCATGGAGGTGAACAAGGCTCTGGAGAAATGCCAAAGAGAAGATATTCTGGACGGTTTCTGGATGCACCACCGCTGGAAGAGTACCGCCAAGTTTGCACCGCCTCAGGATCCGGATGTCATTGAGACGGCAAAGGCCAACACCGTGCTCCCCTTCCGAATTGTGGTCTGCATGCCGGAATCATTTGAGGAAGCCATGCTCACCATCCCTGCTCTGCGGATACTGAGCAGCTGCCGTTTTGACGCACAAATTACCATCGTCTGCACCACGGCTCAGCAGAAATTCTGGCAGAAGGAACCCGGGGTCACCTACACGGTCACCTCTGACAGTAAGAAGTCTGCATTTGACCAGTTGGAAGAGGATGAAATCTACAAGGACGGTCCCTTTGACGTGCTGTTCATGTTCAGCCACAGCCGCAAGTTGTTCCGCAATCTGCTGGGTATCATGCCAGTCTTTGTGAGTGCCATGGCGGATAATCCGCTGGTGCGCCGCAACAAAAAAATCATCCGTTCCCGCCATGTGCTCACCGAAGCAGAGCTGGCACTCCACCGCTCTGCGCAATATCTGCACCTGCTGAGCGACCGCCACAAGCTGGCGGTGGAGGGGGCTTCCATCACGGCTCCCGGCATCGGCAATGCAGATGCAACGGGCTCATTCATCGCTCCCTTCTCCACGCTGGGCTCCGCAGATTCCTGGCCGGTGGAAAAGTGGAAGGAACTGGCGGAAAAACTGCCGCAGAAGCCCACTTTGCTCGCGCTCTCTCAGGATAAGGAAGCAGCAGAGGCCATGGCAGCAACTCTCGGTATCTCCTGCCGCTGCTGCGCCCCGGAAGACGTGCGTGCCATCCTCGGTCCGGGAGCACGGCTCTACGCGGTGGATGGTCTACTGCCGCAGTTGGCAGCGCATGCCGGTTGCCCCTGCACCGTGCTGATGGGCAGCCGCCCCGTGGCTCAGTTCGGCCCCATGGGAGCAGAAGACAAAGCGGTGTACAATCACACGCCCTGCCACCCCTGCTACCGCAGCAGCTGCGACCAAGGCAGCGAACACTGTCTGAAATCTATCAGCGCAGACGACGTCCTGAACGCATAAGCCCCCAGATTCCGAACCAGACAGCCAACAGACAGGCGCCGGTTACCGGCAGCGGCATCATCAAACTCAACACTTCCCCGGGCAGATAAAAGGGCTGATTTTCAGCCCACTGCACGGGGATTTTCTGTCCCGGCAGCGGCACCCTCCCCTGCTGCGGATAAAAAGAGGTGGCAGAGCGAACCGTCTGCTGTGAGCTGAGCGGTCTTACCCGCAAATGAAAGGGGCTGCCGTGGCGCTGCGTTGCTCCCCATTCCACAGATACCACCTCCGCAGGTTCGGTTCTGCCGGCTGCACACACACGGAGCGGGCGGTATACCTGCGGCAGCAGCCAAGCGGCTGCACCCAGCCCCAACAGAATGCAGACCACACTGAACAGGCGAGACTGTCCGCTCGATGCAACCTCCGCGGGCGGACGCTCCTCATATAAACCGGAGCCGGGAAAATGAAGCTCCAAATCGCGCAACACAGCGTGTATTGCATAGACGGAATCCGTATGCATGACCGTACAAAAGCCAGTGCGGCCATCCCGGCGCAGCAGCACAAGCCGCAGTGAAAAAAGTCCATCGGAAGAGGATGACCAGTCAAAATGCAGCACAGCCCGTGCAGGCCAGACACTCTGCCGAAGCCGGAATCTGCCCAAATAAAACGAAACAGCCACACCGGCATGTTCCACCTGTACCACCTGCTCCCCAAACAGCTTGAGCAGCAAACCGCCAACCGGCCAAAGCAGCAGCAGACTTATGCCCCAGCTTAGCAGCTGCACATCTCGATTCGGCGCAAAAAAAGAATAAAAAACAGCCAGAGAAAGGCTCAGCAACAACAGCAGCCCGCAGGCGACTCCCAGCAGCACATGGCGCGGCTGCCGCGCGGGCAAACGGTGCAGCATACGTCAGCTTTCCTCTGCGGGCAGCATGAACAGCAACCTGTCCAGACCATGGTGCGACACCTCATTCCACAGAGCCTTCTCCAATCCGGCCACCTGCTCTGCTCGTTCCTCCGGAGGAAGCGCATCATACGCATCTGCCCCCATGCGCTCCAGAAGCGTCTGCGCAGCCATGCGGTTCACCAGCTCCTCCCAAAACACGGAATCGCGGTACTCATCCAACACATCGGAATAAAACGCATCCTCCACATAGGGACGTTTAAAAAACCAATAACCGCAGTCAGGATTCAACTCCATGTCACGGGCAATGGACGGCACCGTATGCGCCGCTTTGAGCAAATCCACCAGCAGTCGGTGCCAGGCATCCGTGCGGGCATCCCGAGATTCCGACATCGCTTGCCCCAGCATGGTCAGCGACATGGCGCACACCTCTGCCAGGTGACGCATCTCCTGCTCGGTCAACTCAAGAGTTACGCGCGGCATGGCGGTCAAATCAATCCCAGTTGCATACGGGCTTCCTCTGTCATCATATCCTGATTCCACGGCGGATCCCACACAAACTCCACATCCACGGCCTTCACCCCCTCCAGCGCAGAGATATTCACCTCTGCCTCTGCCATGATATGCGGCCCCATACCGCAGCCGGGGGCTGTCAGCGTCATCTGAACATTGACCTGGCTGCCGCCCTCCTGTTGCGGTATCACCTCCACACCGTAAATAAGCCCAAGGTTCACAATATCCACCGGAATCTCCGGGTCATAGATATTTCCCAGCACTTTCCAGACACGTTCCTCCAGGGTGAGGTTGTCATCCGACTCCGTCACAGACTCTGCAGGCGGGATAATGCCGCAGCGGGCCGCTTCCTCGCGGGAGATTCTCACCAAGCCGATATCGGATGCCGCCGTAATATAATTACCCAGCATCTGAGTCACATAGATACGCGATCCTTCGGGCAGAATGACCGCATTACCTCCCGGTATCTGGATGGCGGCAGCTTCCGCCTCAGTGTACACTTCCTGATTGAGCATAACGTGCAGAGGATTATGGCAGAATTTAGTCTACTTGCAAGGCAAAACTCCGTACGCAACTGCAAAAGACACGCAGAATCATGCCAACAGGGAACTCAACCATCCTGCCAGGTCGGCAAACAGCTCATACAGACGCCAAAAACAGCTGCGGAAATCCGAGAGGAAGCCCCCGGCACTCACCACTCCGAAACAACACAGCACGCCTATCAGAATAGCGATATTGGCCAGCATCACCAGCAGCATGGAAAACACCAACCCGTTCTCCAGCATATCCGGCTGCTCACGGGGAATAATCCACACTGTCCAGTACAGGTGAAACACCCACCAGAATCCCAAGCCTCCGTATAGCCACGCTCCGTATGACTCAAAAGGAAAAAAGAAATTAAGCGCATACAGCACCCCCAGCCAGCAAAGCATCCACAGCGGCACAAAATACGGAGATAATGCAATAAACAGGTTGTCCGCATCCGTCTCTACATAACCGCCGCTCATATCCACATGCACAGACTGCACTCGGCCGAAACTCACTATGGCAGCCAGCGCATGCGTGAGCTCATGGCCCAGCACATACACATATACCAACATGGATTCCGCCACCAAAGAGAATTTGAGAGAAGCAAACAGCAGACCACCCACCAGCGTGAACCACACCGGCACGGACAGCCAGAACCCAGCATCACTGAACCGCGGCGCAGCATGATACAGCTGCATCATCAGCGCAAAGACGGATATAACAGACAGCGGCAGCAGCACCAGCAACGCCACAAGCAAACGCACCACACGTTTCAGGCCGTGAGCCGGCACCCAATCCTGCACCTCATCATCATAATACCCACCGTACGCACCGCCGTACTGCGGCACCGCCACATTCCGCAGATAGTTGGCATGAGCCTGCGTACGCCGAAACAGGCTGCGCACCGGCATCACCTTCAAATGCTCAGCTTCCTGCGGATTATCCAGCTCCACACGCCAGTCCCCGTGGCCGGCATCCAAATCCCGGCGGGGCTTACGGCGGCTCAATCCTCTGGTCAATCTACGCCTCATACCTGCGCGGGTCGGATATCCTGAATGGAAATGGCAACGGATGTTCTGCCCCTCCACACGTTGCGGTCAATAGTAAAGGCTATATCCCACGGCGGATCAGGCAGATGCACATGCCCGCCGTTGAAATACATGGCATCACATTCACAGTTCCCCTGCCGCAGGGACAGCCTCAGATGGTTTCCCTGCAAATGGCGGGGAGCATCAGAGAGCATCACCCCGCGGCTCATAAACACAGGCTGCGGGTTGGAGTTACCAAACGGCTCCAGCTGCTCATAACTGTCCAACAAGCTGAGAGTCAGTTCCGGGAAGGACACCTCCGCATCTACCTCCAGCACCGGCTTGAGACAATCCGCCGAGACAGCTTCTGCCACAAAGCGGTCAAACTTACTGCGGAACGCATCCATCATCTCCTCGCGAATCACCAGCCCGGCAGCCATTTCATGACCGCCGCCGGATATCAGCGTGTCTGCGCAGTGGTGAATGGCCTGAACAAGAGAAATCCCGGGCACGGATCGACCGGAGCCCTTGCCCACCCCGTTTTCATCCAGAGAAATGATAAACGTAGGCTTGTGGTAGCGCCGCATCAACAGAGATGCCACAATCCCCACCACGCCGGGGTGCCAAGTGCGGGAGCCCAACACAATCACACGGTCTTTTTCCGGATTGAAATCCCGCTCCAGCATCTCCATCGCCTCACGGCGTATCTTTTCTTCCTCCTGCTGGCGGGCGCGGTTGTGAGCCTCCAAACGCTGAGCCAACTGCATGGCACGCGCCGGATCCGGCGTCATCAGCAAATGCAGCGCATCCATCGGGCTGTCCATACGGCCGGCAGCATTCAGGCGCGGACCAATGCGGAATGACACATGACTCGCACTCGGGCGTCGGTTCAGCTCTGTCACACGGTTGATAGCCTGCAGCCCCACATTGCCGCCCTGCTCCATCACACGCAATCCATAGCGAGTGAGCAGGCGGTTTTCTCCCACCAGCGGCACAATATCCGCAACCGTAGCCGTGGCCACCAAATCCAGATAGCGTTTCAGATCAAACCCGGGCAGCCGACGGCGTTTCAGCATCGCATGCGCCAGTTTAAACACCACACCCGCACTGCACAGATACGTATACGGGCTATCCTCCTCCAGCTTGGCATTCACCACAGCCACTGCAGGGGGACGCCCATGCGGCCCGCCCTCATGGTGGTCCAGAATCACCACGTCTACCCCCATGGCATTGAGCCGCTCCACTTCCTCCACGGAAGACGTGCCGCAATCCACCGTAATGACAAGCTGCGGCAGCCCTCCGCACTTCTCCACGGCATGGGCAATACCCTCCTCACTCAGGCCATAGCCCTCGCGCGTACGCACGGGAATGAAGTAATCCGTTCGGATTCCGTATGCCGTCAGCACCGTGTACAGCAACGTCACAGAGCTCACGCCATCCACATCATAATCCCCGTAAATGCACACATGCTCACCGGCATCCGCTGCGCGGAAAATACGCTCCACAGCAACATCCATCTCCCTCATCAAAAACGGATTATCCAAATCCGCCAATCGAGGGGAGAGAAAGCGCTTGGCCGCATCACCGCCGGACACGCCTCGCTGGGCAAGCAAGCGCCGCACCAACCGGGGCAGTTGGCTGTTCAGCTCATCTCCAAAATCTTCATTCCCATCCGTCGGGCGCAGCACCCAACAGAACTTCATACTCATGCAGAGACTCTAGCATCTTCCGGCCTGCGCGTCAAGTTAGAATTGCTACCGCATCCGTTCCGAGAGAGTCGCAAAATTAAATGCGGCACTATGAGATGCACCTCAGTACATCAAATAGTATAGCCAACTCGCCCCCAAAAAATACATTCTCTATAAGAAAACTCCTGCCTCATGGCTACTATTCTCCGAGGGGGAAAATTTTACTGTTTCCCTTCCCAGAGGCGGAGTTTGAGAGCCTGAGCGGCAGCGGCGATTTGTGCGCGGCGTTTGCTGGAGCCCTGCCCGCAGCCCAGTTCCATGCCGTTCCAAAGCACACGGGCGGTGAAGGGACCGGCGGGTTGCTCCGGGCTGACGGGTTTTACATCATACTCCGGGCCCTGACAGTTGATGGCCTGCAGGGTCTCTAAGAGGCAGCCCTTGGAATTGACTTCTATGAGGTTCTGCGCCTCATCCAGACTCTTTTCCAGCAAGGCCAGCGATACTTTCCGCGCGGCGTTGTAGTTGGAATCCATCATCACGGCGCCGATGACGCTTTCAAAGGTATTGGCCAGAATGGAAAGAGTTTTACGACCGCCGGATTTCTCCAGCTGGGGGCTGAGCACCAATTGTTCCCCCCATCCCAGCTGCTCACAGATACCGGCGAGGTGCTGGCGGCTCACGATGGCGGCGCGCATCTTGGTGAGGTGACCCTCATCTGCCTTGGGGAAACGGGAAAAAAGCTCGCGGCTGACCACCAGCTCCAAAACAGCGTCACCCAGGAACTCCAGGCGCTCATAGGCAAGGTTGGTGCTGCGTTTCTGGTCTGAACTGGGGTGTGTGAAAGCCTGCTTCAACCAGCTTTCATCCGTAAAAACATATCCCAGACTCTTTTCCACAACATCTCTCTGCATGCCGCTAAGTCTACCCCATAAAGTACGCTCTGGCAAGAGATTTCCCGTACATTGACGTTCTACGCAGTTAAACAGAGCGTTTGCATGTAACAAAAGGGCATAGAAAAAGCTTGCAGTGACACCATATTATGGTAGTCTTTCGTTGCCGCATCCGGCGGCAGACATTTTCATACACACTCTCTCCCCTTGAACTTCGTTACCACCAGTTTCGTTCTGTTTTTCCTCCCGGTATTGCTTATCGGGTGGTGTTTGCGTGCGCACCGCACTCTGTATAAATACTTTCTCATTGCTGCGGGCTTATATTTCTATTCTCAGGTTGGCGTTGAGTACCTGTTGCTACTGCTGACGATTGCCTTTATCAACTGGGGAAGCGTCCGCCTGATGTTCCGTTGCCGCTCCGGCGCTAAGAAAAGGCTTATTACCGCGGCAGATGTGAGCATCCACATCCTGCTGCTGCTTTTCTACAAGTACGCAGAGCCGTTTTTCCTGTGGCTCAACGATGTATTGGGGGCAGAAAGTCAGATACATCAATGGCTTGCAGAATCCGGAATGGGAGACGTGGTACTGCCGGCCGGTCTCTCTTTCTACTCGTTCCAAGGCATTTCGTATCTGGTAGACCATTATCGCAACCCGGAGCGTACGCCGCACGGCTTTACGGACGTGCTGGCCTACATCTCCTTCTTCCCCACACTGCTGGCGGGTCCCATCATGCGCTCTCATGAGTTTTTCCCGCAGTTGGCAGCCTATCGGCAGGACACGCGGGACTTCAATGAAGGCATGGCGCTCATTCTCAGCGGTCTGTTCAAGAAAGTGGTGCTGGCCACCTATCTTTCCCGTGAGCTGGTTGACCCCTTTTTCCGGGACCCGGAGGCCTATTGCTCTGCCACGGCACTCATCGGCGTCTATGCCTACGCCATTCAGATTTTCCTGGACTTCTCCGGGTATTCCGACATGGCCATCGGCATCGGGCGGCTCATGGGATTCCATATTCCGCAGAACTTCAATTCACCCTACCGCGCGCTGAACCTGCAGGAGTTCTGGCACCGCTGGCATATTACGCTCTCTCAGTGGCTGAGGGATTATCTCTACATACCGTTGGGCGGTAACCGCCGCGGCAACCGATATGTGAACCTCACCATTACCATGCTCATCGGCGGTATATGGCACGGCAGCGGCCTGAATTTCCTTATCTGGGGCTTCTTCCACGGTACCGGCCTGGCAGTTGTCCACGCCTTCGGGCAGCTTAAAAAGCGGTTCCGGGCCGGCAAGGAGCCTGCCGGAGGCATCATGGGCGGGCTGTATAAGATAATCGCCTGGCTGCTGACGTTCCATTTCATCTGCCTGTTGTGGATATTCTTCCGGGCAGAGGATTTTGAGAGCGCCAAACGGATACTGAACATCATAGCCAACGGCCAGCCGGGCGACGGCTGCACACCGCAGATATTCATCATCATCGCCGCCGGGCTTGCACTGCAATGGTGCGGCGGGCCCTGCATGCGCGTTTTCACCGCTATTCAGTCCAAATTACCCTGGCCTGTGCAGGCCGTTGTCGTGGCATTTCTTGGGGGTGTCATCCTGAATCTGGGGCCGGAAGGAGTCCTGCCGTTCATCTACTTTGATTTCTGATATTCATCATGCGCTTCAAGCTTCCACATTCATTGAAACTGTGTATGGGCACCTGTCTGGCAGCGCTGCTGCTGGGCTTGCAGAACATTGATGAATACACCCAGCAGCTGGAAAGCCACTTCCCGCAGTATGCGGAGGAGGCGGAAAAGCTCAGCGAGCTTGCCTACCGCACCCGTATTCCCGAGTTTTTCCACCGTCAGAAGGAGTTTTTCTCCGACCTGGGCAACAGCATCACCCACTTCGGCGAGGAGGAAGCGCCCCCCGCTCCGCCGGAGGTACGCTATGTCTACATACAGGTGCCGACGCATAAACAGCTGAATGTTCTGCGCACCGCAGCACCCGCCGCAGAGGAAAGCATGCCCCTGCCGGAAACAGTTACTATCCCGGAAGATTGGTCCATTGCGGATGTCCTCATGCCGACGGAACCAACGGAGCAATCCACGCCCACGAAACCTGAGCCTGAGCCTGAGCCGGACCCCGAACCGGAACCGGAGCCCGAGCCGCTGACTCCGGAGCAGATACGCGAGCAGAATCTCGCCAATCCTGTGCATTACAGAGTGATGATGATGGGCGACTCTCTCATGGAGGATTTGGGGCCCAGAACCCACCGCCACATGCAGAACCGGAAGGGACTGCACTTCATCCTCTCCGCCAAATACTCCACCGGACTCAGCCGCCCGGATTACTTCAACTGGCCGGAGCATCTGGAAGCCGCCATCGCTGAAACCAAACCGGACCTTGTTGTCTACTTTATCGGGGCCAACGACGGTATGCCCATCGTTGTGAACGGGCAGAACGTACACCCGATAGACAGTGAGCGTTGGAAAGCCGCCTACAAGGAAAAGATGAAGGAAGTAGTGGAGATTGCCCGCAAGAACGGCTGCGAGGTCATCTGGATCGGCATACCGCCCATCGGCGGACGCTACGCCAACATCCTTGCACAGACGGCACTCTCGCAAAAAGAAGGATGCAGCGAGCTGAACATCCCCTTCCTTGAAACGACCTACCTTCTCGGTGACAGCGACGGCAGTTTCCGCAGTTACATGACGGATGCGCAGGGCAACATGATTCGCCTGAGAAGAAAAGACCAGACCCACCTTTCACCGGAGGGTAACATGCTCGTGCTGGATTCACTCATGCCGCTTCTGGAAGAAAAAATTGCGGATTTTCGACAAAAACATCCGGAAAAGACTCTAAGCGAAGAGGAAGCGGCGCGTTTCCGACGTGCCCAGCTGGAAGTTACCATTAAATACGTACCGAAGAAAAGGAAACGCCGATGAATCGATTTCGCTTCATTATCACACTGTTACTCGCCGTTCTGGTCATTCCGGAACTGCAGGCCATGCATCTGGAGCGCGGCGGAACCGGCAAGGCAGCCATGCCCATCCGCATTCTGCTCACCGGAGACTCGCTCATGGAAAGTCTGGGGCCGCAGATGAAGAAAGATCTGGCAGGTTACGAAAACATCACGCTCATTCCCATCGGCAAACGCTCCACCGGTCTCAGCCGCCCGGACTTCTATAACTGGCCCGCAGTACTGGAAAAGAACCTGCAGCAACACCGTCCGCACATTGTGGTCATGTGGGTAGGGACCAATGACCCCCAGAATATCCACGGAATGACAGGCCTGGGGGAGCCCTGCTCCAGGAAATGGCTCAACGCTTATACTTACAAGCTGATTGAAATTACCAAAATCTGCCAGAAATACAATGCCAGGATTATCTTTATGAGCCCGCCGGTCATGGACGAAGAACCGCTTGACACCCAGTTAAGAGCTATCACGGATATCATGCAGAGAACCTGCAAGTTCTACCGTTTGGGCTTCATCAACACCCGCCCCCTCCTGGCAGATAAAAACGGTAAGTTCTGCCGCCGTGCCGTGATGCCGAATGGCCGCACCGCAGACATCCGCTGGAAAGACAAAGTCCACATCACCGGCGACGGCAATATCCTCATCATGCAATCACTGCTGCCTTATATGGGCAGACTCATCCCGGAAGACCGTGCCAGCGCGCGACAGCGGAAATCATCCTCCGCGCCGCGGCTCCGCAGCAGAGGCAACTCCGCAATCCGTGGCCGCTGACAGGTTTTTGCCTTGTCGGAATACAGCCCGCGCGTTAAAATACATCCGTTCTCCGAATGGAGAACTGTTAAACTTAATTAAACATAAAGTCATTATGTCTAAAGCTATTCTTGCATGCTGCGCTGTTTTTCTGGCAGCCGCCTCCACGGTGATGGCTCAGGCCCCTCAGATGACGCCGCCTGACATCAAGGCTCCTGAGGTAACGCGCCCCGAGATGAAGAAGCCCGTAGTCAACGCTCCGGATGTGAATGTCCCGGATGTGAAGAAGCCCGTAGTCAACGCTCCGGATGTGAATGTCCCGGATGTGAAGAAGCCCGTGGTCAACGCTCCGAATGTGAATGTCCCGGATGTGAAGAAGCCCGTAGTCAACGCTCCGGATGTGAATGTCCCGGATGTGAAGAAGCCCGTGGTCAACGCTCCGAATGTGAATGTCCCGGATGTGAAGAAGCCCGTGGTCAACGCTCCGAATGTGAATGTTCCGGATGTGAAGAAGCCCGTGGTCAACGTTCCGGATGTGAAGGTTCCCGAGATTCAGAAACCGCACATGCCGAAGCCCGACATTAAGAAGCCGCATCTGCCCAAGCCGCTGCCGCCTAAGCCTCATATTAAGAAGCCGCACCTGCCCAAGCCGCTGCCGCCTAAGCCTCATATTAAGAAGCCGCATCTGCCCAAGCCACATCTGCCCAAGCCGCCGGCTCTTCCGAAACCGCCGAAGCCTCGCTTCCACTAATCGGTAAGCTTCAATTTTTCCACAGAGCAGATGCTGCATGTACGCAGCATCTGCTTTTTTTCTTGCGCGGAGAAGAGCGCTGTGCGAGAATATCCGCATGCAGTCTTTTGAGTACCACAATCCCACACGTTACATATACGGAGAACAGGAACACCGCCGCATCGGCGAACTTCTCCGACCGTATACCCGCCGCGTTCTGCTGCACTATGGTGGCAACAGCCTGAAGCGCACCGGCGTCTACGACACGATTGTCCAATCCCTGCAGGCTGCCGGTATCAGCTTCCTTGAACTGGGCGGAGTCAAGGCTAATCCTTCCGTCAACATGGTGCGCCGCGGCATCGATATCTGCCGGGCAGAAAAGATTGACTTTATTCTGGCCGTGGGCGGCGGCAGTGTTATAGACTCCGCCAAAGCAATCGCGCTGGGCATACCGCATGAGGGAGATGTGTGGAAACTCTACACGCGGGAAGAAGAGCTCCGCACCACTCCCCTGCCCGTGGCCTGTGTGCTTACCCTACCCGCCGCAGGCAGTGAAAACAGCCCCAACACCGTACTGACGAATGAGGAAAGCGGCAGAAAGCTCGGCTACGGGCACCCGCAACTGCGGCCGCTTCTCAGCGTGGTGGATCCGGTGCTCTTTCTCACCCTCCCGGCGGAACAGATGGCCAACGGCGCGGCAGATATGCTCTGCCATGTGTTTGAACGCTATTTTACCAACACTCAGCACACGGCGCTCACAGATGCGATGTGCGAAGCAACGATGCGCACCATCATGCAGCAGGCCAATCGGCTCAGGGATAACCTACAGGACATCCACGCATGGGGAGAACTTGGATTCTGCGGAACCATTGCCCACAACAACATTCTGGGAGTCGGCAGAGAGCAGAGTTGGGCATGCCATGCGCTGGAGCACGAACTGAGCGCAATCTATGATGTGGCTCACGGTGCCGGGCTGGCCGTTGTGGTGCCGCCCTATCTGGAGCTTATGGCGCAATATAACCCCGGCATCCTTGCCCAGTGGGCCGTCAACGTGATGGGGGTGCAGGCAGAGAGAGACACGGACAGTGTCATCCGAGAGGGAATCAAAAGGCTTAAAGCCTGGTATGCCGGGCTGGGGCTTCCGCAGAATATGGAAGAACTGGGCATCCCGGCAGATGCGGATTTTGCCGGCATGGCCCAAGCCGCATGTGAGCTGAAGGGAGGAAAGGAAAATCCGTATCTTCCCGGCATTCACCGCGTCACGCCGGCTGAAGCAGAGGCGATTTACCGCAGGGCTACAGCCGGATAAGCCCCCGGAATCATGCTCATTTCCGGGCTTTCAACAAGTCCGGCGGCGTCTTACTTTCCGTCATCCGGATGAGAAAGCTCTCTGTATCCGTCTGCTTTGATTTGCCGTCCCATCCGCGCATAACAACGAATAGCCATCTTCTGTTACGCACAGATGTAACGATACCAAGGAGAAAGGACTGACGCCCCTGCACCGAATAGGGACAATGCAGACCCCTTTTCTTGATTTTGTAGTTATATTTCCTGCATTTTTATGCATCCTTTAATCATGTTTTAAGCTTGATAATTACGGAGGTCAGTGTAAAAGTAATGGCGAACAACACCTCCGCACAACATGAGCCACACATGGAAAAAACGAAGCCACCTTCAGCTGCACCCTCATTTCATCGAGGAGAAGAAAAATAAGCGTCACCGCTACTGGATTGCCTTCAAATGGAACTTCCGATACAAGCAGCTTCACCGCGAGGCTGCTGCAGCAGAACGAGATGAAGAGGCCCCCGGCATCCGCCCCCGACTTCTTCCTCCCGATCCCTGGATGGACCGCCACATTAGCGGCCTCAAGTATCTGAAGCCCTTCCGTCACTCCCGACTGGAGCGCCACCGCGCCGCCCGCAAGGCTGACATCCGTGACATGGACGCCCGACTCTGCGGTCAGGACTACAGCGGCTGATGATTTACCGCTCGGCAAATGCCGTTTTACCGTTAACCTTCAATATCACTCCTACCATGAGCCATACCTGGAAAAGACGCAAACTTATGTACACAGGCGGGGTCGAAGAAGAGAAGAACAATCGTCACCGTTTCATCGTATTTTACAAGTGTAAGCACCGTTACATTCAGATTCACCGTGCCGCTGTCGCCTGCAGACATTCTGATGAACCCGGTATCCGCAGTCACCTTCTTCCTCCCGATCCCTGGGAAGACATCAACATTCACCACTACTTCTTTCTGAAGCCCCTCCGTCACTCCCGACTGGAGCGCCACCGAGCCGCCCGCAAGGCTGCCATCCGTGACATGGACGCCCGACTCAGCAGTCAGGACTACAGCGGCTGATGATTTATCGCTCGGCAAATGCCGTTTTACCGTTAACCTTCAATATCACTCCTACCATGAGCCACACCTGGAGAA